>CAMDKM010000047.1 GCA_945900965.1 Bordetella parapertussis
ACTTGCTGCGGTATTAAAACGAAGGTGACTCGCCGCTTCCCAGTCTGTCAGTCGACGTGGAAGCGGTTAAATCAAATGACCAGACTAAGCATGTAGGGCTATCTGTAGAGGACTTGCGGACGCGGGTTCGATTCCCGCCGCCTCCACCATCAATACCCCCAACGGGGTTCAACGCCGTCCAAGTGACGGCGTTTTTCTTTTGTCCTCAGTCTATTGACCTGTTGGGGGGCATCAAGGACGGTGTCTTCCCGAAGCCGGTGCCGCTTGGGCCGCGCGCGGTGGGGTGGCTCGAATCGGACGTGAGCGATTGGATCGCCGCTCGGGTGAAGTTCGCCCGGGACGGCGGCCGGCAGGCGGCGTGACGACGCGCATGCGTGGCTGCCGACGCACGCACTGGCCGGGCGGCCGCGCATGGCGCCGGGCCCCGCCACCGCCGATGTCATTGAACGGTCTCGGGCGGCTACGCGGCGCGCCGCAAGGGCTGAATCGCGGGCGCGGGTTTCTGTGATGCTTGCCAAAGGTCCCACTTCGTTTGCCCGGCGAGCCAGGACTCCGGAGTCGTGTGGGTCAGGAGTCCGATCCGGATGGCCATGTCCGCGGAAATACCGGAACGCCCATTCAAGACGCGAGACAACTGCACGCGCGAAACGCCCAGGCGTCCGGCGAAGGTATCCACCGTCATGCCTTCGGGGAAAAACTCCCGGAGTATTTCGCCAGGATGGGGCGGGTTGTGCATGCGTGCCATAACGTGCTCCTAGTGATAGTCCCGGTAATCGACCAGGATGGCGTCCTTGCCTTCGAATAAAAACGTGAGCCGCGTATTCCCATCGACCCATACCGCCCAGTGGCCTTTCAGATTTCCCTTCAGCCCATGCAACCGCCAGCCCGGCGCATCCATGTCACCCGGGTCGCTTGCATCGTCCAGGCGAGAGAGCATGAGGCGCAACCGCGGCTCATGCCCGGCCTGAATGCCGGCCTTGGAGCCTTTCTCAAAATACCGACGCAGGCCCTTGTGCCGGAAGCTCTTGATCATGGGCGCACTGTAACATGTAACGCTGTATGTTACAAAAGGTCGGTTGTCCCGCCGACCGCCAACTGGTGGGCCACGCGCCGCTGCCGCCCCTCCAAGCCCTCCTTCTTGCTGCGCGGCCGGCGGCTCACCTTCGGGCTGATGGTCCAGCCCGAGGCATTGCGCGGCTTTCTGGAGCGTGCCGGCACGCTGCCGCGCGGCACTGGCTTCATCGCGCGCTTCCTGATCGCCTGGCCCGGGAGCACGCAGGGCACGCGCGCCTACCGCCCGGCACCCGAGGCGATGCCGCAACGAAGCGCAGGCCAACGACACCGATCGCGTGCCGACGAAGCGGATCTACCAGTACGGTCCGAACTGCGTCCGGGACAGCCGCGACCTGCGCGCCGCGCTCGCCATCCTCACCGAGCGGGGGCGGGCAAGGATGGAGGAAGGTGGGCGCCGGCGGAGCGTGGTGATCAATCCGGCGCTGCTGGATGAGCGGGAGTGACCTTCGACAATCTCATTTTGACACCGGAGGGTATTGCTACTGTTGCTACTCTTGCTACCGTTGCCCGGCGCGAACACTGATCGGTAGCAGAAGTAGCAAGGGTAGCAGGGGGCGTCGGGTCGAAAACCACATTTCAGGCAGGAGTGCTCAATCGCGGACCGGCGGCAAAAAATATCCATCTTTGACATTTCTTGATATCATTCAGCCTGTCTTGACTCGAAGGCGAGTACCCCATGGGAATGAACGTCAACCTGACGCCGCAACTGGAAGAACTGGTCCGCTCCAAGGTGGCCTCCGGCCTGTACACGTCGGCCAGCGAAGTCGTGCGCGAGGCGCTGCGCCTGATGGACGAGCAGGATCGACTCAGGGAGGCAAAGCTCGAGCAGCTGCGCAGCGATGTCCGCCAAGGATTGGCCAGCGGGCCGAGCGAAACTTGGGATGCCAAAGCGGTCAAGAGCAAAGCGCGCGACCGACGAGCTTCCAAGCCAACGGCTGCTTAGATGCCGCAGGTAACGCGCCGGCCTCTTGCAGAGACCGACATCCTCGAAATCTGGGACTACATCGCCGACGACAGTCTTACCGCCGCAGATCGCTGGGTGGATCACCTCGACGAACAGTTCCGGGTGCTGGCGACGCAGCCGATGATGGGCCGTGCCCGCGAGGAACTGGCGCCGGGCGTGCGCAGTTTTCCGTTCGGGCGCTACGTTGTCTTCTACGTGCCGCTTGCTAACGGGATCGATGTCGTCCGCGTGCTGCATGGGGCACGCGATATCGACGCGGTCTTCAATCCGGAGTAGCAAGCGCCTGTGCGGTCACCCATGGGGCAACTTTGGGGGCAACCTGAAAAACCGAATCGGCAGAAACCCAGCATCCACGCGGCTTTACGGGCGGAATGCGAGTGACGCCGCCCCACCAATAAAAAAGGCTACCCTCGCGGTAGCCTTTTTGTTAGATCGAACGGGTGCGAATAAGAACCTGCTGGTTCGACAACTGGATGTCCGGGGAACGTCCGGTTGGACGCCGATACGCCTCAAGCGCATAGGCGGTTCTGAGCCGCATGCGGCGAGCCCGTAAATAACTGTACGCATGCATTCTGTGCACGGAAAGTGCTTGAACCTTCGCCAAGTACAGATACACTGGCCCGTTAATCGCATGTTCAACCATACATAAGAGGAACCCATGTCCGACGACGATTTGAAAAATGAACTGGAACGCCTTCGCCAGGAAAACGCCGCGCTGAAAAAAGGCGCAGCCACCGGTATCAGCATGAAAGTCAGCGAAAAAGGCGGGCTTTCTGTCTATGGCATGGGGCGCTTTCCTATCACGCTATACAAGGAACAATGGCTGAAGCTTCTCGAAATGTCCGACGAGATCAGGACATTTATCGCGGCCAATCAAGGAACATTGAAGGCCAAGGATAAGGGCTAGCTTCCAGCCCGAGCAACGCATCACCAAAAAAAATGCCACCCCCAGGGTGGCATTTTTTCTCTCTCATCCCCCTCGCCTACTTCTGCAAGGCCTGGGCGTTTTTCGCTTCGTAATAGGCAGCGATTTTTTCTTTCAACTTCACCAACGCCTGAAGCCCCGCCTTCTCGCCTTCGATGATCGCCTGATTGCGCGATTCGAAGTTCGCCGAATTCAGCGCCGAGATATCCGGCTCCACCACTACGTCCGCAAAGGCGAGTTCCTTGCCGGCGATGATACCGCCCATGATGGTGAAGGTTTGCATCATCACGTCGATGGTGTCCTTCAGCTTGGACAATTTGGGCCGATCCGAGATGTCCACGGCGATGACGATATCGGCGCCCAGATCGCGCGCCGTTTTAACCGGCACCGGGCTGACCAATCCGCCGTCCACATATTCCCGGCCATTGAATTTGACCGGCTGGAATACGCCCGGCACGCTGCTCGACGCGCGCACCGCCATGCCGGTGTTGCCGCGTTCAAACACAATCAATTCGCCAGACTGCAAATCGGTGGCAACCACTGCCAGTTTCCTGTTCAATTGATCGATGGAGCGATTCTTGACCGCCTCGTTGATGAAATTCTGCAGCGCCTCGCCTTTGATAAAGCCGCGATTGGGCAGCGTCCAGTCGCTGAAGGCTTTTTCTTCCATGGCAAGTGCTATGCGCTGGAGTTCGAAGCCGCCGTACCCCGCCGCGTAAAGCGAACCTACCACGCTGCCGGCACTGGTTCCCACGATGATATCGGGCTGAATGCCGTGGGACTCCAGCGATTTGATTACGCCGATGTGGGCAAATCCTTTTGCCGCGCCGCCACCCAGCACGAGGGCAATTTTCGGTGGCGGGGGTGGAGGCGGAGGTGGCTCAGGAACGGCGACCGGTTCAGCCACAGGTTGCGAGGCAGCCACCGGGACCGGAGCGCTTACCGGCGCAACGGCACAACCGGAAAGCACAAGCACCAAAATGGCGGCAAGACGCTTCATCACTCGTGGCACTTTTTCGTTCAATTGAACTCTCTTCAATTAGCTAAGCATCCACCCCGGTACGGCAGCGGAGCGACAACCGGACTACTTTCCGGGAAGCATGCGCTGAAACACTCCATCCTTGTCGATGACGAGATGTTTGAGCGCCGCGGCGACATGAATCACCAGCAACACAATCAGCACCTTCGCCGTCATTTGATGAACTCCTTGCAGCAATTCGTAGATTTCCTTGTTCTCCATGCCCATTGGGGGAATCTTGAACAATCCGAAATAGGTAACTCCGTACTTGGTGAACTGCGAAGCGGAGAATCCGGCAATCGGCATGACAACCAGACACATATACAGCAAGGCGTGGCTGATTTTCGAGGCGGTCACCTGCCAGGCGGGCATACTCGACGGCAAGGGCGGCGGTGGATTTTTTGCGCGCCACCATAAACGGACCAGAATCACCACTGCCAGGGTGACGCCTATGGATTTGTGCAAATTGTAAAAGACGCCGCGCTCCGGCGTTCCGCGAGGAATTTCGACCATGTAAAGCCCGAGCCCGATCATCGTTAATACCGCGATGGACACAATCCAGTGCAACGCAATCGCCGGACCGGTGTAACGCGTCGCCGTCTTGTCATTCATTTCTTGTTTCCCCTTCAGCCAGTTTTGAGATTCATGTAGTGGCCGCAACGCACTCCAACGAAAATCGAACGCCTTGTCCCTCGGCGCTACCTTATTACCACGCCCCATGGGCGCTTGCCCACGGTCACTTCGCCGATCACGGCATTGGCCGCCGTGTCGATGACCGATACCGAATCGGAGCGGCCATTGGCAACATAAAGCTTCTTTCCGTCTGGCGTCATGGCCATGTTCCAGGGACGCTTGCCCACGGGTATCGTCGCCACAATCTTGTTGCTGGCAATATCAATCACCGATACGGATGCATCCTTGCCGTTGGAAATGTACACGCGTTTGCCGTCCGGATGGACGGCCACACCGTTTGAAAATTGGCCGCCGGGAATCACCGCCAGCACTTTCTGATTGACCACGTCGATCGCGTAAACGGTGCTGGCGTACTCCGCCGCTGTATAAGCGATCTTGCCATCGGGCGTAAATCCGATGCCCCGAGGGCGCTTACCCACCGGAATTTCCTTTACCTGCACCCTGCGCTCGACATCGATCACATCGATTTGCTCGGCTTCCTCGGCACTGGAATATACCCACTTGCCGTCCGGGCTGAATACCGCATGCTCGGGATTTTCGCCCTCCACCTTGACCAGGAACTCTTTCTTATTCGTCTCGGTATTGATAAAGGCAATGGCGTTGCTTACCTCGACGGCCGCGACCACCCATTTTCCATCCGGAGAAATTCCCACGCCTTCCGGCGATTCGCCGAGAAATATGCTGTCCACGACTTCGAGTTTTTGCAGATCGATCACCACCAGGGAATTTTTCGGCTGATCGCTGACATAGAGTTTCTTGCCATCCCGGCCGATTGCCATTCCGCGCGGTTTGTCCCCCGCCTTGATTTCCTTGACCACCTTGTCCGTCGCCGTGTCGATGACGGAAATTGTTCCGCTTTCCTCGTTTGCAACATAGGCGAAGGGCGCCGCTTGCGCCGTACCCGACACCAGCAATAACAGACCAGCAAAGATAAATCCACGATGCATTTTCATAATGTTTCGATCATCCATAAGGTTGAGTCTTTTTCGAAATTGCCGAACACTGTCTTGACGCCCCCCTTGGGCATCTGCTCATACCGCAAAGTTCCGCCAGTTGCCAGGGGCAGGTTACACCTATAATTCGTCACGCTGGTTTCGACACGGCAATATGCTATCACCACCATGACTTTACACACTGGCCTTGTGGGACATCAGGAACGCCCGGCACCCACTCTCAGGGACTTGCTTCTTGCCCATGCCATTGGCTATATCGCCCTGATTACCCTCACCGCCCTCATCGGAAGCGCCGGCTTCTATTACTGGAAGCAGGCTTCCGATGAAGTCCTGCGCCTGAATGTGCTGGTGGAGGAGGCCCAGGCCATGCGTGGCGCGTTGTATCGGCAAACCAAAGAAGTCTTCGACGCCGTCCTGCTTGGCGATGCCGATGCCGCAGCCCAATATATTGAATACGGACTTCAGGTACAGCGTCGACTGGATGCCCTGCGCAACGCGGCCGCCGGCGAAAACGAACGCCAGGCAATAATCCGCCTCGACGAGTCCTACAACGCCATTCGGCACCGTATCGATGACATCCTGCGCGACTGGAAGCGGTTTTCAGCTCGTGAACGGCTCAACGTGCTGGATACGGAGCTTGAAAAAGGCAGCCTGCGCCGTTATGAAGAGGCCTTCGGTGAAATTGAAACGCTGCTCTCCGCGCAGCAAACGCGCCTGCAAGCCCGCCTTGCCACGGTGTCAAGATTTTCGCTTCTGGTCCTCACGCTGCCATTGCTGGTCGCCCTTGGACTGCTTTATTGGTCGCGCTACATGCTGCGCCGGGCGCTGGTTGAGCCGATCTTGGCCGTCCAACAGGCCACCACCCTGATCAGCCGCGGCAAGCTGTCGCATCAGGTTCCCGAATCGGGTGCGCGGGAACTGGTTGAGCTGGCGCAATCCATCAATCGCATGGCAAATGATCTATCCGAGAGCAGACAATCTCTGCTCAAAGCCGAAAAACAAGCCACCCTCGCGGCCCTGGTTCCGGTTGTCGCGCACAATATTCGCAACCCGCTGGCCAGCATTCGGGCCACCGCCCAGGTACTTGCGGATCCCGCATTAAGCGCGGAAATTCGAGAAGGGCTGGACGGCATCATCCGCACTACCGATCGCCTGGAAGCCTGGACCACATCGCTCCTGTCGTATCTGCATCCTCTGCAACCCCGGCGCATCCCCTGCGATGCCCGCGTCCTCATCGACGAGGTTCTGCGTTTGCTCGACGTTAAACTGACGGCGCGTTCTCTGCACGTCCACCGGCAAGGGTGGGAGACGGAACAGAGCGTCTCACTCGATCCTCAGTTGCTGGAACAAGCGCTCCATGGGCTGCTGGCGAATGCGATCGACGCCTCGCCTCGTTGCGCTACGATCGGGATTGCGATCGCCCACCCGAAAGGACATCTGGTCGTCACCATCGATGACGAGGGACCAGGCATGCCCGCCCCGCCAGCCGGTCAAGGATTGACACCCGGCCCTTCCACCAAACTGAGCGGCACGGGACTGGGAATACCATTTGCGATGAAAGTGTGTGAAGTTCATGAGGGAACGCTCTCGTTTGAACAACATGTACCGCGCGGTACCCGCGTAATCCTGCGCATTTCCCAAAATGTTGCCGAAATACATCCGGAATAACGAAACAACCACCGCGACGGCTGCCAAAGCCACGCCCATGGTCTTGTTGGTCGAAGACGAGACTTTGTTTGCCAGCGCGGTCAAACGTCGGCTGGAACAGGCCGGTTACCGATGCACGCTGAGCGCGAGCCTCGCGGATGCATCCCGGGAACTGACGGCGGCCGCCGACCTGGTATTGCTCGATTTGCGTTTGCCGGACGGCAACGGCCTGGAGCTTCTCGAACGCCTTAACGCAGTGGCGGGAGCCCGCCAGCCTCCCGTAATTGTGCTGACGGCCTTCGCGGAAATTGGCGATGCCGTCCAGGCCATGAAACTGGGTGCCGCGGACTACTTGAAGAAGCCGATCGACCTCGATGAATTGCTGATCGCCATCGAGAAAGTTCTCCACCAGGATGCCCTTCGCCACCGGCTGGATTACTCGCGCCAACGGGATTCGCACGCCGTGGAAGGCACCCTGCTTCTGGGACAAAGTGCCGCGATCGAGCAGACCCGACGTCAACTGGCGCGGCTGGCCGGCATTGCCGGTGCGGATGGCGAACCCCTGCCGACGGTCCTGATCACTGGAGAAACCGGCACCGGAAAAGACATTGCCGCCCGCCTGCTGCACCTGTCCGGTTCAAATCGGAAGAGCCCCTTTGTGCATGTGGACTGCACCGCCCTGCCACGCGAACTGATGGAATCTGAACTCTTCGGCCATGAACGCGGCGCCTTCACGGGCGCCCAGCAATCGCGCGCCGGCCTGATCGAAGCAGCCGAGGACGGCAGTGTTTTTCTCGACGAAATCGGCGAATTGCCTCTGGAGTTGCAGGCCAAGCTGCTCGCAGTGATTGAGCGCCGGCGGACACGGCGTCTGGGGTCCCTGCGCGAGACCCTGGTCGAAGCAAGATTTATCGCGGCCACCAATCGCAATATCGAAGCGATGGTCGCCGAAGGACGATTCCGCCCGGACTTGTACTATCGGATCAATGTGGTGACCATTGTGATGCCCACACTGCGCGAACGGGCGGAAGACATCGTGCTGCTGGCCGAGCACTTCCTTGAAAACACTTGCCGGCGCTATGGCCTGCCACGCCCGATCCTCCGGCAGAGTGCCCAAGACGCAATGCGCGACTATCGGTGGCCCGGAAACGTTCGTGAACTGAAGCACCTGGTCGAGCGGGCCGTGCTCCTGGCCCATGGGCAGGAAATCGGCGCAGAAACCCTGGCATTGCCCTCCGACGGGAAAACCCTTCCCGCAGCCACATCGGTGCCCAACATGACGCTGGACGAGTCGGAAAAAAATCTGATTGCCGCCGCTCTTCAAACTTGTGGCGGCAATGTGTCCAAAGCCGCACGTCGCCTCGGCGTAAGCCGGATGACCCTGCGCTATCGCATGGAAAAACACGGCCTGCAGTAGGTGATCGGAAAGCTGGCCCTTCTTTTGCAGTACTTGTCGTTGGCCGGATTGGCTGGCTATGGTTTTTTCATCGATGAGCGTCATATCCCCAGGCGATGTCTCGGAAAATTGCTGGAGAGTACGCACAGGCGCGGACGAAACCGCTGGTTGAATTGAACCACACCGGTTGAAGGCAACCACCATTCCACCCCAAAAATAAGAAATTACGGAGCGAGAACATGTATCAACAAGCAGCCCGCGGCGCGACCGTCGCATTCTTCTTTGCCATTGCCCCGGCCTTTGCCGACAATCCGGCGGCCGAACTCGAAGCGCCGACGATTGAAGTCGTAGGCACAACCCCCCTCCCGGGACTGGGAACACCTATCAACCAAGTGCCGGCAAATGTCCAGGCCCACACCGGTGAGGAGATGGCCGTCCAGGGTGGCTTAAGCGTCGGGGATTTTCTGGACGCAAATCTAAGCGGGGTGAACGTCAATCATGGGCAGAACAATCCCTATCAGCCGGACGTGAACTTTCGCGGTCTGACCGCCTCCCCGCTCCTGGGAACGCCCCAAGGGCTGTCGGTTTTCATGGATGGCGTTCGCATCAACGAACCTTTCGGCGACACGGTGAACTGGGATTTTGTTCCGCAAAATGCCGTTTCCACCATCAATCTCATCCCGGGATCCAATCCGGTGTTCGGACTCAATACGCTGGGCGGCGCCCTGTCGATCAACACCAAGTCCGGCTTTCAGTACCCTGGCAGCGTCATCAACGCACTGGCTGGTTCCTGGGGGCGCAAGTCGTTCGAATTCGAACACGGGGGGCACGGAGAAAAAAATGACGTATATATCGCCGGAACCTTCTTCGATGAAGACGGCTGGCGCGATTATTCGCCGAGCCAAGTGCGCCAGGTATTCGCCAAATTCGGTCGCGAGGAAGCGGAAACAGACTTCGACCTCAGTATTGTGCTGACAGACAACGCCTTGGAAGGCACCCAGGCATTGCCAAAATCGTATTTGGGCAACCGGAAACAGGCCTACACCTGGCCCGATCGCAACGAAAACCAACTGGTCTTTGTAAATGGTCGGGCAAGTCACTTCGTCAACGAAACCACACTGTTGGCCGCCAACCTTTACGTTCGAAAATATACAAACAAGAATTTCAGCAGCAACGTCAATGACGATTACAACGGTGTAACCAACACCACTTGTGACGGCACGGATCCGGAACATTCCTGCCCAGGCATCAACGACAGAAGCGAAACACAAACCCTTGGGTACGGCGGCACGGTGCAGGCATCCTTTCTTGCGCCTCTCGGATCACGAAAAAACGCATTGAGCGCCGGCTTCAGCCTGGACTTCGGCGATACCGAGTTTTTGCAGGAAGACCAGAACTCCATCTTTACGCCCGATCGCAGCGCTGTAGGCGTAGACGCGTTCGACAAACAAACAGATGTCGAAGCGCGGAACCGCTACTACGGGCTGTTTTTCACAGACACCTTATCTCTGAACGACCTGACGCACCTTACGCTGTCCGGGCGATATAACTGGGCCAAGGTTTCAATTCGCGATCAAAGCGGGTTCGACCCCGCTCTGAACGGGGAACACACCTTCAAGCGTTTCAATCCGGCCGTCGGTCTGAATTTCAATCCCAGCACGATTCTGAATACCTACGCATCCTATAGCGAAGGCATGCGAGCGCCCACGCCGGTAGAACTTACCTGCGCCGACCCTAATGCACCCTGCCGGCTGCCGAATAACTTTCTTGCCGACCCTCCGCTAAATGAAGTCGTGTCCAAAACCATCGAAGGTGGCCTGCGCGGAAAAATTGGCGAGGACCTGAACTGGAATTTCGCCGTCTTCAACACCGATTTGAACGACGATATTCAGTTCATCAGCTCAGGCGGTGGCGCAACAAACGCGGGATTTTTCAAGAACGTCGGAAAAACCCGTCGCCGTGGACTTGAAGCTGGAATGAACTGGAACGCCGGTCCCTTCGACCTTGCAGCAAACTACAGCTATGTCCGCGCCACTTTTGAATCCTCTTTCCTGGTGAGCAACGCAAACAATAGCACCGCCCAGGACTTGGACAACGACACCACCGCCGACGATATCCAAGTCAGTCCCGGCAACCGTATTCCAGGGATTCCCGCGCAGGCGCTCAAGCTCCGGGCAGGGTATTCCCTCACCGAAAGTATCCATCTTGGCGCCACGCTGAACCGCTTCGGTTCGCAGTACGCCCGGGGCGACGAAAACAACCAGGACGCCAACGGCCAGATTCCGGGGTACACCTTGGTACATCTGGACGCGCGCTATCAGGCGTCAAAGCAGTTGCAGGTGTTTGCCAAGGTCAACAACTTGTTTGACGAGGATTACGAAACCCTGGGCGTTCTGGGAGAGAATTTCTTCGTTAACGGGACATTTAATGCGGCAAACGTGGCCAGCGAGCAGTTCCGTTCCGTTGGATCGGAGCGTGGATTTTGGGTCGGGGTGAAATACGAATTCGGGGGGCCGGAGGACTGACCAGTCTGCAATCGAGATGAAAAAGGGGAGCCAGGGCTCCCCTTTTTACAGGGCCGGGGTCTCAGAACTGGTAACTCGCCGAGACACCAAGAATGTAGTTTCTACCCGGTGCCGGCTCGTAGAATGCTCCGCCTGAGTCATTCAGAACGACCGAGCCCACGTATTTCTCATCGAACAGATTGTTAACCCGCGCGAACTCGTTGAAGCGCCAACCGCCGCTTTTCTGCTCAAGTGCCAGACGCCAGTTTACGACGGTGAAGGCGTCCGCCCGGTCGGTATTGACGTCATTGACGAACACCTTGTCCATCCAGCGCACTTCCATCGCAGTGGAGAGGTCACGGTCGTTTGCCCACGCGAGTTCGCCGAAGACCATGTTTTCCGGAATACCCGGAATCTTGTTGCCTGCCGGAACAGTGGTATTGGGGCCCGCGGCACAGTTACCGACACACGCGGCGAAAGAATTGTCGTAAGTGGCGTCGATATAGGAGTAGGCCAGCAACCCCTTGAAGCCGCCGCCGAACGCGCTGTCGACCGTCAGCTCGAAACCTTCACGGCTGGTGCTGTCGACGTTGTGGTAGACGGAACGTCCGCCGGTGAAGGTAAACAGGGCCACCTCATCCTTGGTGTCAATTTTGAACACGGCGGCGTTGACACGGGTATTCGTACCGACGAAGGCCTTGACGCCGACTTCGTAGTTGTTGCTGGAGGAAGGTTTCAGATTGAAGTTCATACCGGTGACAGAGGAGTTGGATGACGCATAGGCCAACTCGACATTGGTGGGTGTCTCAAACCCCTTTCCGGCATTGGCATAGACATTGAGCGTCGGCGTCATTTTGACCAGCGTGCCAATCACCGGTGTGGTCTTGCTGAACTTCAGGCTGCCGCTGTCGTCCGGGTTCAGTGGAACGGTGGTAATAAAATGGTCCTCGCTCTTGAATTTAACCGACGTGTGGCGCACCCCACCGCTGACGTTCCATCGATCGGTCACGGCCAATTCCGCCTGTGCGAACTGGTCAAAATTGAATACGCTATTGTCTTCGTCGCGACCCAACGCACCCTTTTCGCCATTGACATTGGCCCAACTGTTGCGCCGCTCGGTCATGTAGTCGTAATTGACACCCATGGTCAATGTGAACGGCTTGCCGGACAAATCCGTCTGCCGCGTCCAGCGCAGGTCCAGTCCGCGGAATTCCCGGTCCAGCCCTATGACGCCACGTGGTGCAGCCCCCACGGCTACGTTGAAGTTCTGGTAGGCCTCCACGTCCCGCGTACCGGCGTAGCCCGCGAGACGGATCGTGTCCGCCGCGTTTAATTTATGGCTGAGCACAGCGCCCATTTGCGAGTTGTCGAGAATCTCGCGCGTATTGAACGTGGGATTCGTTCCAGACTGTGTGGGATCGGCGTCGAACTGCGCCCTGGTCAGACTGCCAGGATTCTGCGCCTCCTGTTTCAGGGCATTCGCGACCAGCGAGACGCTGGTGTCGTCGCTGATGTCCAGACGCAGCTTCGAATTGAAGTTATCGCGGGTCGCCGCACCGTGATCGCGATACCCGTCGGTGTCATAGCGAGCGACACTGGCAACGTAATTCACGCGACCTTGCTGGCCGCCAGCCTTGAGACCGATCTTGGAGCTGCCAAAATTGCCCAACCATGTCGACCCAGTCACGGTGTGCCGTTCCGGACCATCTTCGGTAAGGACGTTGATCACGCCGCCCGAAGAGTTGCCGTACAGCGCCGAAAACGGTCCGCGCAGTACTTCAATTTGCTTCGCGGTGACCAAATCGATATTTCCAGACTGGCTCTGACCATCCGGCATGGTCAGCGGAATACCGTCAGCGATGATGCGAATTCCGCGCATGCCGAACGGCGCGCGAGCGCCAAAACCGCGAATCGAAATTTGCAGATCCGACGCAAGGTTCGACCGATCATTGGCCACCACACCCGGCGCTCGCACCAGCACCTCGGACGTATTGACCTGAGGTTGTGCCGTCTGGATGACATCCTTTTCGATCGCATCGATCGAAACCGGCAAATCGAATGCGGATTGCTCCACCCGCGTCGGTGTCACCACAATCGGCGCGACCCGGACAGTATCTTCCTGGGCGTAGGCGGAACCCGCGACAGGCGCGAGCAACAAAAAAGCTATCGGACTTGCAATACGATGAAATAACGCAAAACTGCGGATCACGGCAACGCCTCCCAGATGATGGCAACACTGCATTAAGTGTCTTCCCCGAGAAGCTTGTCCCCGAATATTCTTATCGGGGAGCGGGGAACCAGTTTACCTAAAAAATCTGGGTTCCCGTCTTCACGGGAATGACATTCGGGGACTTATTCAGTGTTGCCTAATTTTGAATTGGTACTTGGCCAAATTTTCTAATTGCGCTTTGGCTGGCACTTTGGAAAGACAAAACAAAAAAAGAGGGCTGCCCGAAGGCAGCCCTCTCTTACTTGTGTTTGTTCGCCTGATTAGCGATTGAACACGTACATCGTGACTTCAAAACCAAAGCGCATTTCGGTGTATTCGGGTTTCATCCACATGGTTAGAGCTCCTTTAAGAGAGAGATTACGAACATCGTCCGGACAGTTTCGGGGTCAATTCGGTAGTGACCTTGGAATGCATTCTGGTCGCCGTGAGGTCGAACGCCCACAGGAAAACCCTGAAATCCCACTCATGATTTTCATGAGAATTCCCGGTCGGTCATCCGTGCTCCTTAAATCTTTAACAATCAAGGCTCTATCAGTCCCGCACGGATTCCGATGATGGCCAGTTCCGCCGAATTCGAGGCGCCGAGTTTCTGTTTGATGTTGTAAAGATGGGTGCCTATGGTACGGGGGCTCAGCGACATGACTTCCGCGATGTCCACCACCGACTGACCCTTGGCCAGGGCAAGAAAAACTTTGAATTCCTTTTCGCTCAACATATCCAGCGGATTGCGGTCGCCGCTGAGTTGCTGCACCGCCATCTGCTGGGCAATTTCCGGTTCCAGGAAGGTTTTACCCTGGTGGACCTGGCGAATGGCGTGCATCAATTCCTCGGCGGCACTGCGTTTGGTCAGGTAGCCGACCGCACCCGCCTTGAGCACGCGGCGGGCATGCATGGCGTCTTCATGCGCGGACAGCACCAGGATTTTCGCCGCCGGCTCGCGAGCCAGAATGCGATCGATCGCCTCCAGTCCACCTATGCCCGGCATGGAAATATCCATCACCACCACATCGGGTTTGATTTCCGGATATTTGCGACAGGCATCTTCGCCACTGACGGCTTCCGCCGTCACTCTGATATCCGGGGAACCTTCCAGCAGGAGGCGAAATCCCATGCGAACCACGGCGTGGTCGTCCACCAGCATGACCTTGATTTGAGCGGAGGAGGGCTTGTGATTTTCCATTCTGTGACCCTTCACGCCACCTGGGCTTGCCGCCCGGCTTGCACTGAGCCTACCGGAATCAGCGCACTGACCGTTACCCCATGGCCTACCCGTCCCTCGACTTCAAATCTGC
The DNA here is from genome assembly GCA_945900965.1 of Bordetella parapertussis. Lineage (GTDB taxonomy): Bacteria > Pseudomonadota > Gammaproteobacteria > Burkholderiales > JACQAP01 > JACQAP01. Next base: position 14,697 of record CAMDKM010000047.1, read on the forward strand.
CGCCCAATGCCTGCACCCGTTCCCGCATGCCCATCAGACCAAAACGCTCCGCCTCGGTTTCATCCTGCTGTGCCATGCCTTTGCCGTTATCGCGTACCGATATTCTCAGCGTCGAGCCCAGCGCCGGGTCGGAATGTCGCGTTACCTGGATATTCACCTGCGAGGCCGCCGCATGGCGCACGACGTTGGTCAGGCATTCCTGTAGAAGCCTGTAGGCGGTAATGTTAACCGCCTCCCCCAGCCCATCGATATCAGGATCAGTGTGCAGTTCGCAGGCAATTTCCGGGTGACGCGCGCGCCAGGTCGATACCGTATCTTTCAGCGCTTCGCTCAAGCCCAGATGATCAAGTGCGGTAGGCCGCAACTGGCGAATAATGCCGTGGACCACGTCATAAATATGTGAGGCAACCGACACCACCGTCTGCGCATTGGAAGCCGTTTCGGGCGCGGATTCCCGGCTGCGATTGGCAATGGCGGTGCCAATGGTTTTGATCGCCGTCAGGCACTGGCCCAATTCATCGTGCAGTTCGCGCGCGATGGCGCGCCGCTCGTCTTCCAGTTTCGATTGGGCAAACTGGGTGAGCTGCTTGTTCTGCGCCAGCTCCAGCTCCGCCTGTCGCACGCGCTTGTGCTCCGTAATATCCCGCATGCTGCAAATCTCGCCGATCACTTCATCTTTGGCAGGGTCAACCAGCGGCGCCGCCGACAAAGCCACTTCCACCACGCGCCCATCCTTGGTGAGCCTCAGTGTCTCGATCATTTCTACCAGTTGCCGGTTCTTGACAACATCGAGATTGGCCTGAATTTCGTGACTGCGGTCCGCAGGCGCCAACAGGGTTGCCGAGCGCCCGGTGATCTCGTCGGTGCGATAACCGAACATTCTTTCCGCGGCCGGGTTCCAGAATGAGATGCGCCCTTCCAGATCGTGAATGATGATGGCGTCACTCGATTGCCGCGCAACCAGGGCCAGACGCTGGCTTTCGGCCAGACTGTCCTGCAGCGTCTGCGCCATGCGGTTGAAGGTATGGCTGATGGCATCGAATTCCGGAAGCTTGAAATCGGGAAGCCGGGTGTCGAATCGACCGGCTTCCATCTGCGACAACCCATGCAGAATGCGTCCGATCGGTTTCAGCGAACGACCGAGCAGCCAGAACACCGCCGCGTTGATCAGCAGAAAAAAACCCAGCACCAGCCACACAAAAGCCTTGAGATCGTCCCAGGCATCCAGAATTGCCCGCGAAGGATCGGGCGTCACAACCACCGAACCATTGAGGAAATTCAACCTGAACGGCGCCATGTCGGGCCCGACCAGCCTGGCGAACCACTGCGGGGCCCAGCGGCCTTGTTTGTAGACCGGCGGGGGTGAAGTGTAGATCAACTGGTCCTGCTGATCGTACAGGTGAATTTCATTGGCGCGCACTCGCCCGACCTGGCGAAGAAAAGCGTGCAGCACCGGCTCCTTCTGCTCGTCGCTGCCGCTGGCGCGCATGCCGGCAATCACCGTCTCCAGTAACTGCACGGTGACCTTGCTGCCTGCCTCGGTTTCTTCCCGGATCGAACGGCGGGTTTCCTCCAGCATCAAATCGCCCGTTGCCAGCGTGAAAATCAGGATCACAACAGTGATCACGATATTGATCCGGAATCGCAGTCCAGGTTTCTTCACCCTGCACCTTTGGCAAGCAATCCATGCATTTGCGCCGTGGCCGCCACCAGCGCGGCGCTCATCGCAGGTTGCAAGGCGTCATGACCGCCCTGAGGCACCCAGCATAACTGCGCCTTCGATAATTTTTCGGCCACCCTTGCCGCCGTGACGGGCGGGCACACCATATCGAGTCTGCCGTGCACGATGATCGTCGGTAGATGAGAAATTCGCCACAGATTATCGAGCAATTCCCCGGGACGCAGGTAAAAGTCATTGGCCATGTATTGCAGTTGGACACCTGCTCTTGCCACCAGTGCATCGGCCGGGTCGGGATTGCCGCTGCGAAGCGGCTCGCCCGGCGACATGACGCGGGACTCGTAATCGGACCAGCGACGGGCCGCGGCCAGGGCAATGGCTGGATCCGCCGATTGTACCTGCCGATGATAGTAGTCCTGTAAGTCCCCGTTTACGCCGGCGGAAAATGCGGCCCAAGCCTCGGGCACAAAGTGCCGGGCTCCGTACAAAAACCAGTCCACCTCCGCGCGGGACCCGAGGAAGACGCCGCGCAATATCATCCCCTTTACTGCTTGCGGATGGGCCATCGCGTAAGCCAGGCTCAAGGTACTTCCCCAGGAACCTCCAAACAACACCCACCTATCGACACCGAGTGCCAGGCGGATTCGTTCGATATCGTTGATCAGGTGCGCAGCGGTGTTGTCGTTGCTGGGCCCGGCTGGAGTACTCAATCCACACCCGCGCTGATCAAACAGCACAATGCGGAACAGACTCGGGTCGAAAAATCTGCGATGAATCGGACGCGAACGGCTGCCGGGCCCGCCGTGGATAAAAAGTACCGGCAATCCGTCGGGATTGCCGCTTTCTTCTACGTAGATTCGATGTGCGCCATCGACAGGAAGCCAGTCGCGCCGATGACATTCGATTGCCGGGAACAGGCCATCCCCGCTCGCAGCCGGGATGCTTGCCACCGCGAGTTGCTGCGCAAGGGTGTTCAGGATTCCAGCTTGAAAATGATCGGCACTCGTACCGTCAAATCGCGTCCTCGCAGATCCTCGGGAGTCGGCGGCAATGTGGCTTTTCGCACCATCCTGAGCGCCTCATCATCGAGCACCTTGAAGCCGCTGCTTTTGCCCACCGTTATGTCGGCCACCTTGCCATCCGTTGTCATTTTCAACAAAACTTCGGTGGTCCCCTGCCATCCCTTGCGCTGGGCGACCAACGGATAGCTCAGAGAGCGCTTGATCTCCTGGGAAATCGATTGACCATATTTGGTTTTGAGTTCTTCCTCCAGGAGGGCATTTTTTCTCGACTCCACCTTTGGCAAGGGTGGTGTTGGGGCGGCAACGACAGGCGGGGCCACTGGGGTCGCACGAACTACGACAGTGGGGAGAGGCGCGGAGCGGTCCACAGGAGCTGTGACCGCAGCCCGAGGCGGCGCAGTAGGTGCCGCGGCGACAATTTCCGGCGCGATTGCCGGCGGTGAACGAAGCTCGGCGCGGGGCATCGGGCGGGGATCTTGACGAGCCTCGACGGAAGATACCGGCCGCGGCGCCTGGCGTACTTCGGTCTGCGGCTGAATCGCGGGTGGCAGGGACAAGGGCTCGGGCCGACTCTCGGTGCGCGGCTCCGGATGGGCTTCAAAAGTCTGCGCCAACCGGGGCTCCTCGCGCGGCTGCACTCGTGCAACTGGTTGCGCCACCTGCCGCGGCTCGACCTGCGGTCGGATTGCTGGCGGAGTAAGCGCCTCAGGTCGAATTTCGGCCCGCGGTACCGGGACAGGTTCCACTGTCCGCACTGGCCGGAGCTCCTCGCGCGGCTGCACTCGTGCAACCGGTTGCGCCACCTGCCGCGGCTCGACCTGCGGTCGGATTGCTGGCGGAGTAATCGCCTCAGGTCGGATTTCGGCCCGGGGCACCGGGACAGGTTCCACTGTCCGCACTGGCCGGGGTTCATCGCGTGGTTGCGCTCTTGCAACCGGGTGTGTCAACTCGCGCTGTTCGACCGCCGGTCTGATTGCCGGCGGCGGCGTGACAGTCTCAGGGCGGATCTCGGCCTTGGGTTCGGGGTGAGGCTCCACCGTGGGCGTTACGCGAGGTTCAGGACGCGGAAGAACCCGCGCCACGGGCGGCGGCTCCCTGCGCGGCTCGATCCTGGGTTCCGGCTTGATTTCGGTAGGTGGCGCGACGCGCGGTACCGGCTGCATCGCCACGGGTTCTGGACGCGGCTCGGGCCGGGGTAACGGTTGGATTTCGGCGCGCGGAACAGGAACCACGACATGCTCAGGCGCTCGCAAAACCGGTTCAGGCAAGGGCTCGATACGAGGTTCGGGACGAACAGGCTCCACCACTTTAGGCTCCAAAGGAGCGCGTTCGATGATCGGTGGCGCAAACTCCGGAACGGCCGGCGTCACCGGACGTGCCTCAGAGGGCTTGGGCAGGGGTTTCGCCAAGGTTGGCGGCGGCTCCGGCTGCGCAAGTTCCACATTAAGCACGGTGGGCAACTCTTTGGTGATGGAGCGAAATCCCGGAATGACAGCAATCAAAAGTCCATGCACCAGCACCGACAGCGCAAAAGCCACATGGAACGAACGTTCCTTGTGCCAATCACCCGTCGGTGCGGCGACAACATCCCCATGATTCAGAGCTAGCTCAGACATTGATGAAGAGTAGTGCAAGCCCTTGCGACAAGTAAAGTTGCAGTGAGCAATCTAATGATATTCATGAGTCGTAATTGCTGATTTATGTGTGGGGCATGACGTCGCTCTTGCGCAAAATGTCCTCGGGCTGATCTTTGTATACCGACAGGAAGATTTGGCGGGTTACTTTGTCAGCCTTGATTTCAAATGGGGCCAAAGCCTCGCTTTTCAACTAGTATTAGGAGACTAAACGATGTGGAGCAAGCCTGAGTACACCGAAATGCGTTTCGGATTCGAAGTCACGATGTACATCGCCAACCGCTGATATTTTCAGCGGGCGGAAACGAAAGCCCCTTCCACGGGGCTTTCGTATTTCTGGCGGCAGAAAATTTAGAACACAATACGAAAATGAGAGTCAGGGTCCTCGGTTCGGCGGCTGGCGGCGGATTCCCGCAGTGGAATTGCAATTGCCGCAATTGCGACGCAGTACGCAAGGGCACACTGCGCACCCGGGCGCGTACCCAATCCTCCATCGCCGTAAGCGGGGATGGCGTCAATTGGGTGTTGTTCAACGCCTCTCCGGACTTGCTCACGCAGTACCAGCGTTTCCCGGCGTTGCAGCCTGGTCGCACACTGCGGGACACTGCAATCCGCTCGATTGTGCTGATGGATGCCCAGATCGATCACACCACCGGGCTGCTGATGTTGCGCGAGGGAAAACCGCTGGAAATCTACTGCACCGACATGGCCCGCGAGGACCTGACCACCGGCAATCCCTTGTTCAACATTCTCGGCCATTATTGCGGGGTAAATTGGCACCGCGTGCCCACCGACGCTGGCCAGCGATTTACCGTCATCGGCGCGGAAAATCTGTCGTTTACGGCCGTGGCGCTCAAGAGCAAAGCCCCGCCCTACTCTCCTCACCGCGACAACCCTCATGAAGGAGACAATATCGGCATGCGCATCGAGGACCGCCAGAGCGGCGGTATTCTGTTTTACGCGCCGGGCCTGGGCGAAATCGAACCGCATCTCAAGCCATTCCTCCAGGAGGCGGATTGCGTGATGGTGGATGGCACCTTCTGGACCGATGACGAAATGATACAGCTCGGTGTATCGAAGAAACGCGCTCGCGACATTGGCCATCTGCCCCAATCCGGCGAAGGCGGCATGATAGAAGTGCTCAAGCCGCTCAAGGCTTCGCGCAAGATTTTGATCCACATCAACAACACCAATCCCATACTCGATGAAGATTCCGACGAGCGCAGGCAACTGAGCGCCGCGAGCATCGAAGTCGCGTATGACGGACTGGACTTTAGCGTCTAAGGAGAGTCTCGATGGGCGCCGCTGAAAATCTTCCCTGGGGCAAACAGGAGTTCGAGGCCCAACTGCGCGCCAAGGGCAAGCGCTACCATATTTATCATCCTTTCCATATCGCAATGAACAGCGGGCAGTGCACCCGCGAACAGATTCAAGGCTGGGTATACAACCGCTTTTATTACCAGATCAGCATTCCGATCAAGGACGCGGCGGTGTTGTCGAACATGCCGGACCGCGATCAGCGCCGGCAATGGATCCAGCGCATCATCGATCACGACGGAGTGGAGGGCGAAGAAGGCGGCATCGAGGCCTGGCTTCGGCTGGCGGAAGCCTGTGGACTTCGGCGCGCAGAAGTGACGTCGCTGAAACACGTTGTGCCGGGCGTGCGTTTTGCCGTCGATGCCTATGTCAATTTCGCCCGTAAAGCGCCCTGGCAGGAGGCGGCCTGCTCCTCGCTCACCGAATTGTTCGCGCCCGAAATTCACCAGAAGCGACTGGACAACTGGCCTCAGCACTATCCCTGGATAGAAGCCGAGGGCTACTCCTACTTTCGCAAGCGCCTGTCGGAAGCCCGCCGCGACGTGCAGCATGGACTCAACATCACCCTTGATTATTTCAAGACACGCCCCGAGCAGGAGCGCGCACTGGAGATTCTGCAGTTCAAGCTGGATGTGTTGTGGAGCATGCTGGATACGATGCAGATCAACTATGGCCTGGGAGCCACGCGTTATGTCTGAGGCGGCCTCGTTCAGTGACGATACGGTATTTGAACTTCAACGCCACTTCCGTTTCCAATGGGAGCCGGCGCAACAGTCCCATGTGCTGCTTTACCCCGAAGGCATGGTCAAGTTGCCGGGCAGTTCCGGCGAAATCATGAAGCGCATCGACGGCAAGGCCACGGTGCTGGGAATTATCGACGATTTGCAGAGCAGTTTTCCGGGCGCCGATCTGCGCGCCGATGTGGTCGGTTTCTTGGAGCATGTATATGGAAAAGGCTGGATCCGCACCCGATAACACCTCCCGTCCACTCTGGCTGCTGGCGGAAGTTACGTACAAATGCCCTTTGCACTGCGTGTTCTGTTACAACCCGGTGGACTACACCCGTTACGGCGAGGAGCTCGGCACCGATGACTGGCTGCGTGTCTTGCGCCAGGGCCGCGAGCTGGGCGCCACGCAACTGGGGTTTTCCGGCGGCGAGCCGCTGATGCGCGATGACCTGGAAGTCATGGTAAGCGAGGCGCGCAAGCTCGGTTATTACTCGAACCTGATCACCTCGGGCGTCGGGCTGAACGAAAAACGCATCGCGGCCTTCAAGGAAGGCGGGCTCGATCATATTCAACTGTCGTTCCAGGACTCCACTCGGGAGATGAACGACTTTTTGTCCAGCACCCGCACCTTCGAACTCAAGCAAAAAGTCGCCAAGCTCATCAAGAAGCACGATTATCCGATGGTGCTCAACTGCGTGTTGCACCGGCATAACATCGATCACGTGCAGCAGATTCTGGAAATGGCCGAGTCGATGGAAGCGGAATATGTCGAACTCGCCAACACGCAATATTACGGCTGGGCCTACGTCAATCGCGATCAACTGCTGCCCACGCGCGAGCAGCTCAAGCGCGCCGAAGAAGTCACCAACAAGTTTCGCGAGCGGGTCGGCAAAAAGATGCGAATTTTTTTCGTGGTGCCCGACTACTACGAAGAACGCCCCAAGGCCTGCATGAACGGCTGGGGCGCGGTATTTCTCACCATTACCGCCGACGGCCTGGCACTGCCCTGCCACGAGGCTCGCCAGTTGCCGGGACTGAATTTCCCCAATGTCCGCGATCACGACCTGGGCTGGATCTGGCGCGATTCGCCGGGATTCAATGCCTACCGGGGCGATAGCTGGATGAAGGAACCCTGTCGCACCTGCCCTGACAAGACCAAGGATTTCGGCGGCTGCCGCTGTCAGGCCTACATGCTCACCGGCGACGCCACCAATGCCGACCCGGTATGCAGCCTGTCGCCGCACCACCGGCTGGTGACGGAGGTAGTGGAAAAAGCTCAGACACCCAAACCAAAAGTCGAAGTCAAACCCATCCTCTTCCGCGACGACAAGAACTCGCGCGCCTTGAGCAAGGCGCCCGTCTAGTTCACACTCTCGCGCATGGCCTTCATTCAACCCCGTCCAACTCAGACAACACTACATCCGCCGAGCACCCCCTCTCCACGCTTGCGGGGAGAAGGTAGGGTGAGGGGTGATCACGCCTGGCACATCTCCCCGCTCCCACCTCCTACCCTCTCCCGCCCCGCGGTAGAGGGAGATTAACCGCAGGATCGCAATGGCATTGGCATCAGGCCACTCTGCCGCTGAGCTGGCTGTGCAGACCAGCGGCCTTGTTAAACGCTACGGCGATGTCATCGCTGTGAATGGGCTTGATCTGAATATTCCCGCCGGCCAATTCTTCGGCCTGCTCGGCCCCAACGGATCCGGGAAGACCTCCACCATTCACATGCTGGCAACACTCATCCGCCCCAGCGCAGGCAAAGCCAGCGTGGCCGGATACGACGTGGTTGCGCAGGCAGTCAAAGTACGTGGCGCCATCGGTCTGGTATTTCAGGACTCCGCCCTCGACCGAACTTTGTCAGTCGCCGAGAATCTGCGTTTCTGTGGGCTACTCTACAACCTCACGCCCACGGTCATCGCGCAACGCGCCGATGAACTGCTGGAAATATTCGGGCTGGCCGACAAACGCGACCGGCCCGTCGGGTCGCTCTCCGGCGGCATGCGGCGGGCGCTGGATATCGTGCGCGGCGTCATTCATCACCCGAAAATTCTGTTTCTGGATGAACCCACCATCGGCCTGGACTTGCCCAACCGAAGAAAGATCTGGCGCTTCATCCAGCAACTGCGCGCCAAGACTGGCATGACGGTGCTGCTTACCACCCACTATCTCGAAGAAGCCGATAGCTGCGATCGCATAGCTTTCATCAAAAGCGGAAAACTGGTCGCCAGCGGTTCTCCGGGCGAACAAATCGCCGCGCTCGGCAAATACGTCGTGGAAATCGAGTCCCCGGATCCCGACACGCTCGCGCAGCGCCTGGCACCCCAATTCGGCGAGAGCCTCAGAGAAGGCGACTTGCTGTATTTTCGTTATCCGGCCGAGGACGTGACGCCGCTGGCCAGATTGCAGTCCGAACTCGGCGATCTGGTCAAAGCCCTGCGCTGGCGCCGGCCCAATCTGAACGACGTGTTTCTCTGGATTGCGGAGGGCAAGGCTTGATCATGCATTGGCGCCCTGTCTATGCGGTGCTCGAGCGCGAAGTGGTGCGCATGTTCCGTCAGCGCACCCGACTGCTCTCCGCCATGGTGCGGCCGCTGATCTGGATGTTTGTCATCGGCGCCGGTTTCGGCGCCGTACTGGGGCAGGCGCACGGCATGAGCTACCAGCAGTACCTGGTGCCAGGAGTGCTCGGCATGACCTTATTGTTCGGCGCCATGCTGGCTTCACTAACCATGGTGTACGACAAAGAATCCGGCGTGATGCGCATGCTCATCATCGCGCCCTTCGGCCATCACTGGATCGTAATCGCCAAAATGCTCTCGGCGGCCCTTGCGGCCTTGTTACAGTCCCTGCTGCTGCTGGCCCTGCTGGCGGTACTGGGTTACATCGGAGCGGACACCCGGTTCGGAATGCTCTTGCTCGGCCTGCTCGCCACTTCGATCGCCTGCGCCGGCATCGGCATGCTCGTCGCCGCCTTCACCCGCACGCTCGACAACTTCGCCGCCATCATGAACTTCGTGATCTTCCCGGTGTTCTTCCTGTCCGGATCGCTCTACCCGGTATCCCAGTTGCCGACAGCGCTGAAGATGGTCGCCCTAATCAACCCCTACACCTACGGCGTCGATCTCCTCAAACACGCCCTGCTTCATGCACCGGCGTCAGGCATGACCGCCGACGCCTCCGCCACCACGGACTTGCTGGTCCTCGCCGGATTTTCGGCAGCCGCG
>CAMDKM010000048.1 GCA_945900965.1 Bordetella parapertussis
GGGATTGCGCGCGGGCGGCGCGTCGAGCAGCTTGGTGAACTGCCGGAACTTCTCGGTATCCAATTTGAAAAATACCTGATCGAGCAGTACCGACTGAGCCTTGTCGCAGGCGGCTTCGAGCATGAAGTCGGAGCGGTTCTTGCCGAGCAGCTGCGCAGCCTGGTCGATCAGCTCCCGCTGCTCGGGACGTGCCCGCAGGTTGATGGCGGCATCGCGCATGGGTTTCCCCTAGTTCGTACACACAACAGATATACGGATATTACGGTGGTGTATAGCAGTTGTCAACACACGGTTGGTCCTGGGCGATAGCGTCTAGCCACAGTGCCATTGCCCGGCAATGCACGTAGAAGGAAGTGGCGCTGGTTGGCGCGGACGAAACCGCGGAAGCGGGCACAAAAGGCGCCACCACGATGACATTGCGAGCAGCAGCGCGGGGTTACCGGCGGAATTGCTGTTTAACGTCTGATTTAAACCCGGCGCCGGAAAAATTGGGTCGAGGTGTCATCGGCGCCGGCTGCCACCGAACAAAGAACCCAGCACGCCTCTGACCAACTGGCCGGCAATCTGACCGCCGACCGCCCCGGCAACATTTTTGCCGATGCTCGAACTGCGTCGGCCGGTGCTTGCGCCCAATACGCCTTGAATGACTTGTCGCGCCAGCCCCGATCCGATGGAGCGGGCGGCGCTTTTGGTGGCGGCTTCGATGACGCCCTCCCGCCTGCCACCACGCGGCCCGGTGGATCCGAACAGGATATCTTTAGCGGAGTCGGCGAGTGACCTGTCGCTCCGGGCGGGTTCGTCCTGAGCCGTGCCTTTGTTCAGCGCCGCGCTCAGTTTTTCGTAAGCCGACTCGCGGTCAATTGTCTTGTCATAGACTCCGCCGAGCAAAGATGCCTGGATAATCGAGGCGCGCTCTGGCGCCAGTGCCGGTCCGATGCGACTGTGTGGTGGACGCACCCAGGCCCGCTCCACGATCGATGGCCGGCCTTTTTCATCGAGAAAAGACACCAGTGCCTCGCCCACCGCCAATTCCGTGATGGCTTTTTCGACGTCCAATCCGGGATTGGACCGCATGGTCGTGGCGGCGGCTTTAACTGCTTTCTGGTCACGAGGCGTAAAGGCCCGCAGCGCGTGCTGGATACGGTTGCCGAGTTGTCCCAACACGGCATCCGGAATGTCTAGGGGGTTCTGGGTCACGAAGTAAACACCGACCCCTTTGGAGCGAATCAGGCGCACCACCTGTTCGATTTTCTCCAGCAATGCCGGCGGTGCATCGTTGAACAGCAGATGCGCTTCATCAAAGAAAAATACCAGCTTGGGTTTCTCGGGGTCGCCGACTTCGGGCAACTCCTCGAACAACTCGGCCAGCAACCATAGCAATAACGTTGCGTAGGCCTTGGGTGAGGCCAACAACTGGTCGGCCGCGAGGATGTTGATTACACCGCGGCCGGTTTCGTCGGTCTGCATCAGGTCGGCGATATTCAGCGCGGGTTCGCCGAAGAAATGATCGCCGCCCTGTTCGTCAATGGCAAGCAGTCCACGCTGGATGGCGCCGATACTTGCGGCCGAAATGTTTCCATAAGCGGTGGTGAATTGTTTGGCGTTGTCGCCAACGAATTGCACCATCGAGCGCAAATCCTTGAGATCGAGCAGCAGCAGGCCGCTGTCGTCGGCGATTTTGAAGACCAGGGTCAGTACGCCGGATTGGGTTTCGTTGAGATTGAGCAGGCGGGCGAGCAACAGCGGGCCAATTTCGGAAACGGTGGTTCGCACCGGGTGTCCCTGGGTGCCGAAGACATCCCAGAACGCGACCGGATTGGCGGAAAACGGCCAGTTGCCCAGCCCCATTCTTTGCAGACGCTCGGCCAGTTTCGGATTGGCGGTGCCAGCCTGGGAGAGCCCCGAAAGGTCGCCTTTGACGTCCGCCAGGAAGACCGGAACACCGATCGAACTCAGGGATTCCGCCAGCGTTTGCAACGTGACCGTTTTGCCGGTACCGGTGGCGCCCGTGATCAGTCCGTGGCGATTGGCGAAACCAGGGAGAAGACCGAGATCGACGGTGGACTTTGCGATTGGCAGGACGGATTGCATGGCGGGATTCTGCGGCACGAGCCAAGTCGTATAATGAGGCGCAAAGTATATCAGTCGTCTCAACTTGATCGACTGTAGTGCACTGCTCGAAGTTACATGGTGCGTTTCGCAACTATTCCAATCCGCCAAACCAGAGGACAGCATGGCAGGCCATAGCAAGTGGGCAAACATTCAGCATCGCAAGGGGCGGCAAGACGCCAAGCGCGGCAAGATTTTTACCCGATTGATCAAGGAAATTACCGTCGCCGCCCGGCTCGGCGGTTCGGATGCGGGCTCCAATCCCCGCCTGCGCCTGGCGATGGACAAGGCCTACGCGAACAACATGCCAAAAGAGAACGTCGAGCGCGCGATCAAGCGCGGCAGCGGCGAACTGGAAGGGGTGAGCTACGAAGAAATTCGCTACGAAGGTTATGGTATTGGTGGCGCGGCGGTGATTGTGGATTGTATGACGGACAACCGCACCAGGACCGTGGCCGATGTGCGACATGCGTTTGCCAAGCAGGGAGGCAATCTGGGCACCGATGGCTCGGTGGCCTTCTTGTTCAAACATTGCGGCCAGTTGTTGTTCGCCCCGGGTACCAACGAGGAAAAACTCATGGAGGCGGCGATCGAGGGCGGGGCGGAAGATGTGGTCGCCAACGACGACGGCAGCATGGAAGTCATCACCGCGGCGGGCGAATTCGTGGCGGTCAAGGAGCGGCTGGAGAGGGCCGGATTCAAGGCGGCGTTTGGCGAAGTTACGATGAAACCCACGGTGGAAAACGTATTGCGCGGAGACGACGGGATAAAAATGCAAAAATTGCTGGATGCGCTCGAGGCGCTCGACGATGTGCAAGAGGTCTATACCACGGCGGCGATCGAAGATTGAATGGCAAAGGGCAGAGTGTGAAGAAGGAGATTCATTCTTGCCTCATTGGCGCGACGGCTTGGCGGATCTCTATTAATAATGAGGGCATAACCGCAGCATGACAGCCGCCGTGTCGGGTCTCGTCCCTCGGGCTTTTCCTGCTGCCGTGACTCGAATTCTTGGCATCGACCCCGGTCTGCGGGTGACCGGGTTTGGGGTGGTGGAAAAATCCGGCCAGAAGCTGATATACGTTGCCAGCGGGCGTATTCGCACCACCGAAGCAAAGGAATTGCCCGAGCGTATTGGCGTGCTTCTCAGGGGCTTGTCGCAAGTCATTGCCGAGAATGGGCCGGCTCAGGTAGCGGTAGAGAAGGTATTCGTCAACGTCAATCCGCAGTCCACCTTGTTGCTTGGCCAGGCGCGCGGCGCGGCAATTTGTGCGGCAGTGATTGCGTCACTGCCGGTTTGGGAATACACCGCGCTGCAGGTCAAACAGGCCGTGGTCGGCAATGGCCATGCCGACAAAATCCAGGTTCAAAAAATGGTTCGTCGCCTGCTCGATCTGCCGGGCGATCCGAGTGCGGATGCGGCGGACGCCCTGGCCTGCGCAATCTGTCATGCGCACGGTGGACTTGGGTTTGGCGGGCTCTCGACGCAGGGCAGGCGCATGAAGCGCGGGAGGCTGGTGTGATCGGGCGTCTGCGCGGAGAACTCGTCGACAAGCGACCGCCTACGATTATTGTCGACGCTGGCGGAGTGGGCTATGAAGTGAATGTGCCGATGAGCACGTTTTACCTGCTTCCCGCAACCGGCAATGTCGTCAGTCTACTTACCCATTTAATCGTCCGCGAAGATGCCCACCTTTTGTTCGGGTTCGGCACGGACGAGGAGCGACAGGTATTCCGCCAACTCCTGAAAATTTCGGGCATCGGTGCGCGCACCGCATTGTCGGTGTTGTCCGGTTTGTCGGTAGCCGAGCTTTATCAGGCAGTGGCAAGCCAGGATGGCGCCGGTTTGACCAAAATTCCCGGTATCGGCAAAAAAACCGCAGAGCGGCTGCTGTTGGAATTGCGCGACAAGTTGTCCTCGGGGGCACTCCCGCCTGCCGCGAGTTCCAAAACCGCCGCCAAGAGCGACGCTCTCAATGCGCTGCTTGCGCTGGGTTACAGCGACAAGGAGGCGGCGAAGGCGCTGGAATCGATTGCCTCCGAAGCGTCGGTGCAGGATGCGATTCGGCAGGCGCTCAAGTTGTTGGCGAAAACCTGATTCTTCATTGGGCACGTGCAGCTGGCACCCGCACTCGATACATGCGATCAGGAGAGATTAAAGTTCGACAATAGAAGCGAATCGCGTGTCGTCTTCGGGCGACATTGCGACCGCAATGTGTCGCGCGAATTTATCGGGCGCTGGGCTATAATCAACCTCACTGTTTTCCTCTATGGGAGTGTCTGATTGATACCGAGGCGGCGCACTCGATCATTCCATGATCGCGCCGACACCGGCTATTTCGGATCAAAGCTTGCAACTCGTTGTTCACAGAATCGCCGACACCTCACCACTTGCTCAGTCTACGGCCGCTCACCGGCTTGCGACCGGGTCGCAAACTGACGGTTTCATAATGGCTGAAAATGATTGAAGCCGACCGCCTGATCGCGCCCGCGCCGCTTTCTCCGCAGGAGGAGGCGGCCGAGCGGGCACTGCGCCCCAAGCTTCTCGAGGAATATGTCGGGCAGGAAAAAATTCGCGGCCAGCTGCAGATTTTTATCGAGGCGGCGAGGAATCGCAGCGAAGCGCTGGATCATGTCTTGTTGTTCGGTCCGCCTGGGCTCGGCAAGACCACGCTGGCGCACATTATTGCCAGAGAAATGGGCGTCAACCTCAGGCAAACATCCGGGCCGGTACTGGAGCGGCCAGGGGACCTGGCGGCGCTGCTGACCAACCTTGAACCCAACGATGTGCTCTTCATTGACGAGATACATAGATTGTCGCCGGTCGTCGAAGAAATCCTCTACCCGGCGCTGGAAGATTATCAGCTGGACATCATGATCGGTGAAGGTCCCGCGGCACGCTCGGTGAAATTGGAGCTTCCGCAGTTCACGCTGATCGGCGCAACGACTCGTGCCGGCATGCTCACCAATCCCCTGCGTGACCGCTTTGGCATCGTGTCGAGGCTGGAGTTTTACTCGCCCCAGGAATTGACGCGGATTGTCGAACGTTCTTCCGGATTGATGAAGGTCGATATTGCCGCCGAGGGCGCGCTGGAAATCGCCACCCGATCGCGCGGCACGCCCCGGGTCGCCAACCGCCTGTTGCGCAGGGTGCGGGATTACGCGCAAGTCAAGGCAAATGGCCGCATCACTCGGGAAGTCGCCGACCTGGCGCTGAAAATGTTGGACGTGGACAAGATCGGGCTCGATGTGATGGATCGCAAACTATTGCTGGCAGTGGTGGAAAAATTTGGCGGCGGCCCGGTTGGCGTCGATAACCTGGCGGCGGCCATCGGGGAGGAGCGCGATACTATCGAGGATGTATTGGAGCCCTTTCTCATTCAACAGGGTTATCTGCAGCGAACCCCGCGCGGACGCATGGCGACAATTTCCACTTACCGGCATTTTGGCCTGACGGTTCCCCGTGACTCGGCCAACGCGCAATTATGGGCGGACGCCTGAGATGTTCGAGATTCCGGTTCGCATCTATTTCCAGGATACCGATGCAGGCGGAGTGGTATTCCATTCCACCTACCTTGATTTCATGGAGCGCGCCCGGACCGAATGGTTGCGGGCGAAAGGGTTCGAGTCCGGTGATCTTGCCCACCGCTTTGGTCTGCTGTTTATCGTGCGCCGGCTGGAAGTCGCTTACGTGGCCCCGGCGCTGCTGGACGACCTGATTCGGGTGAGCGCCAGTGTCGCGGAACTGGGACGAGCGCAGATGACCTTTGCGCAAAGTATTCAGCGGGGAGATGAAACTCTGGCGCGGGCGACGGTCAATATCGCCTGCGTGGCAGCGAAGGGATTGCAGCCGATACCCATACCCGCCGAAATCAGGGGCGGGTTGGCATCGGAAGCTGGCAATATTGCCTATGAAAATCGTGAAGGCGCGGCAACCCCGTTTGCGCCACGATTACGTTTAAGAGACAAGATCAGACAAATATGAATGTTTCCCAGGATCTTTCCTTTGTTACCCTGATCAGCAGCGCCAGTGTCCTGGTGCAACTGGTGATGGGATTGTTGCTGGTGGTTTCGATGATTTCCTGGTGGTTCATTTTCCGCAAGATGTTCGTGGTTCGTGATGCCAACCGGCGCACCGACCAGTTCGAACGCAGCTTCTGGAGCGGGGCCGACCTGGGAACCTTATTTCAGGCGGCCGCGGCCGGTCGTCACAACGCCGGCAGTATGGAGCGTATTTTCGAGTCAGGCTTCCGCGAGTTCGTCAAAGTACGCAAGCAGACCGGTACCAATCTAGGCATATTGATGGACGGTACCCGCCGCGCCATGCGGGCGACTTATCAACGTGAGCTGGATCATCTGGAGGCGCATTTGTCCTTCCTGGCGACTGTGGGGTCGGTCAGTCCTTATGTTGGATTGTTCGGCACCGTGTGGGGGATCATGAACGCGTTTCGCGGGCTGGCCAATGTCGGCCAGGCCACGCTGGCCCACGTGGCGCCGGGCATTGCGGAGGCGCTGGTGGCAACCGCGATGGGCCTGTTCGCCGCCATCCCGGCAGTCATCGCCTATAATCATTTTGTGCGGCATGTCGAACGATTGTCGACACGTTTCGAAAGTTTCATGGAAGAATTTTCGAATATTCTGCAGCGTCAGGCCAACTCGACCACGCAGAACGCGGCGACACAACCGATCAGCCTGGCCGCGGCGGAGGCCTGAGTCGTGCCCCGTCGCCACCCCCGCCTGATGAACCAGATCAACGTCGTGCCCTATATCGACGTCATGCTGGTGCTGCTGGTTATTTTCATGGTGACCGCGCCGATGATGAACCCGGGCGCGATCGATCTGCCGAGCATTGGCAAAACCTCCGCGCCGCCGGCCCAGCCGATCGAAATTTCCATTCAAGAGGGAGGTAAACTCTCGCTCATCGATCGCGACATTTCCGGAGCGGAAAGGCCGGTGAGCCGCGACGAACTGATCAAACTCATCAAGAGCAAGCAGGCCAGGAAGCCCGATCAACCGGTGGTCATCTCGGCAGACAAAAATGTCAGATATGAAGCGGTCATCGATGTCATGGATATGTTGCAGCAGAATCACGTCAAACGTGTCGGCTTGCTGGCCAAGGCGCGTGGCGGTTCGGGGTGAGCATGCATACGGCCCAGGATTCCGGCCGGGTTGCGTCGGGTGTTCTCGCGCTGACTGTGCACGTGGTGTTTTTTACTCTGTTGGTGTTTGGCGTCAGTTGGCAAAAGAAGATCACCGTCCCGGTGATGGTCGATTTGTGGGAGGACTTGCCCGAACCCGAGCCGGCAGTGGTTGTTCTGCCGCCGCCGCCGGTCAAACCGGTTCCGGAAGTAAAAAAGGCGCCACTTCCGGAACTCAAAAAGGCACCGCCGCCCGCGCCCGTCAAACAGGTTGCGCCGCCCAAGCCTTCTGCCGCGGATATCGAATTGAAGGAAAAACAGCGCCTTCAGAAGGAAGAAGAACAAACCCGCCAATTGGAGGAGCGTCGGCAAGCCGAGGCTGAAAAGCTCAGGCTGGACGAGGAGAAACGCCGGTTGGACGAAGAGAAGCGCCGGCTGGACGAAGAGAAGCGCCGGTTGGACGAAGAGAAGCATCTCGAGGAGGAGGAGAAGCGCAATGCGGAAGATGCAAAGGGACGCGCAGAGGCGGAACTGAAACACCTCCAGCAGGAGCGCGAGCGGGAGGCGGCCTACCTTGCCCGGCAGGCGGAGCAAAAGAAATTGCAAGAGCAGAAGCGCGCCGAGGAACTCAAACGCGAGCAGGAACGCAAGGAACGCGTGGCGATCATGGAGAAGGAAAGGTTGCAGCAGGAAGCGCTTCGCAAACAGCGGGATGCGGAAGAAGCCAGGAAGCGCGCCGACGCAGCGCAGCTTGCCGCTCACAACAAATTGATCGAGTCGTACATGGCCAAGATTCGTGGCAGGGTTTTGCCCAGGATCAAGGTGCCCGATGACATGAAGGGAAGCCCCGAAGGCGTGTTCGAGGTCACAGTGTTGCCGGGTGGAGAGGTGCTCGAGGCCCGCCTGGTTCGCTCAAGCGGCGTACCGGCCTACGATGCCGCGGTCGAACGGGCGATCGTCGGATCGAGTCCCCTGCCCGTACCGGGGGAATCCGAATTGTTCCAGCAAGAATTCCGAAAATTCAAATTTTCGTTCAAGCCAGATTGATAAAGGATAACTGCCGAATGATGCGATTAATGCCGCGACCGATGCGCTTCTTGCCGCCCGTTCTGATGCTGCTGTTCCTGCTTTGCTCACCGCAACCGGTGCGCGCGGAACTCACCATCGATCTGGTCGGTGGCGGCGCGAACCAGGTACCTGTTACCGTGCTGCCGCTGATTGGAGAGGATCGCTACATTCAGCGCGTCAGTCAGATCGTGTCCGCGGATCTGCAACGCAGCGGGCAGTTCAAGATTGGCTCGGTGGGCAGCGTACGGCCTTTTCCCGGAGAACCTCACGAAATCAACTACCGTTACTGGAAAAACGAAAATGCCGAATCGCTGCTGATCGGCAATGTCCAGGAGCGCGGCGACGGGCGTCTCGATGTGCGCTTCCGGCTCATGGATGTGGCCAGGCAATCTCAGATTCTGGCATTTTCCTACACCATTACAGTTTCGCAATTGCGTGCCACCGGACACAAGATCGCCGATGTCATCTACGAAAAACTCATCGGAGAACCCGGCGTCTTTGCCACCAAGATATGTTTTGTCACCAAGACCAAGGAGCGTTTCGAGCTGCAGGTCGCCGATGCCGATGGTCATGCCGCCGATTTCATCCTTGCGCACAAGGAGCCGATCATCTCTCCGCAATGGTCGCCGGACGGTTCCCGCATTGCCTATGTGTCTTTCGAGCGCCGCAAGCCTATCGTCTTTGTTCACAACTTGCTTACCGGCACCCGCAATATCGTTGCCAATTTCGAAGGGTCGAATTCCGCGCCCGCCTGGGCTCCCGACGGCAAGAAACTGGCGGTGGTGCTGACCAAAGACGGCACCTCGAACATCTACCTGGTCAATCCCGACGGTTCGGGGCTCGCCCGGCTTACCACCACACAGGCCATCGATACCGAGCCGAATTTTTCGCCCGATGGAAGCACCATCCTCTTCACGTCCGACCGGGCCGGTAGTCCGCAGATCTACCGCATGCGTGTGGACGGCACCGGCGAGCCGGAACGCATGACCTACGAAGGCAGCTACAACGTCACGCCACGTTACAGCCCGGACGGAAAATCTTTCATATTCATTCACCGAACTGAAGGCAGATTCAACGTCGCAATGCAGGATCTCAGCACCCGGCAAGTGCAGATTTTGACTTCGGGAAGCCTCGATCAATCCCCCACCTATGCGCCCAACGGCAAGATGATCCTGTATGCCTCAGAGGTAAAGGGCCGTGGTATATTAGCTGCCGTTTCGAGCGATGGGCGGATCAAGCAACGCATCACTGTACAGTCCGGGGATATTCGAGAACCGGCCTGGGGTCCGCTGTCCAACAATCGCTGATTAAGGAGTCGCTAGTGAAGAGAAATCAACTTTCCCTGCTGGTTCTGCTCTTATTCTTTGCGGGGTGCGCGAGCCAGGACCTGAAAACCGCATCCATCGAAGACCGCAATATGACCGAGCAGCAGGCGGCGGAGCGCAAGCTGAACGATGAAGCGCAGAAGAAGCTCGAAGCCGAGCGCCAGGCAAAAATCGCGCGCGAAAAAGAAGAACTGAGCCGCCAACTGGACGAGCAGCAGCGTCGACGCCAGGCGGAACAACCCATTGTCAAGCCCTTGCCGGGGGTCGGCGTGGGAGAAACGCAACTTAAAGGCGACAGTTGGGCGCAACTCAAGCAGCCGGGAACCCCGCTCGCCCAACGCAGCATTTATTACGAGTACGACCGCTACGATATCAAGGAAGAGTCCGTACCGATCGTTGAGGCGCACGCCAAGTTCCTCGAGGAAAACCCCAGCATAAGAGTCACGGTACAGGGCAATTGCGACGATCGTGGCAGCCGGGAATACAATCTGGCGCTTGGTCAGAGGCGTGCCGACGGGGTGAAGCGGGCCATGGTGCTGCTGGGTGTCGTAGACAAGCAAATTGAGGCGGTGAGTTTTGGCGCCGAAAAGCCGCTTGCCTTTGGTCAGGATGAAGAAAGTTGGGCAAAGAACCGGCGCAGCGACATCGTTTATCCCGGCGAGCCGAAGTAGCCTGGTTTCGGCTGGGTTCGGTTAACGCGCTGCCGTCAATCGAGTCCGAAAATGCAGCAGGAAAGGGCAGCCTCCGCTGCCCTTTTGTTTTTAGTTGTGTTTTGGCCCCGGCGGGTGGAGTGGTGCCGATCATCGCGCCGGTATTTTGGTCGGGATAGGGCTAATTTGATGTGGGGGACGGAATGAAAAGAATCCTGATTCTCGTATTGGCGGGGACAATGGCGGCCGCCTGCACGAGCACAAGCAGACAGACTGCGAATATCGAAGACAGGCAAGTTCTCGATGCCGCAGCGCTACAAAAGATGCGGGATGTTCAGGCTGCGGAACGGCGGCAAAAGGAAGAGGCCGCCACAGCACAACTTGCCAGGGAAGAAGCCGAACGGCAGGCGATGGTCAAGCGCGTCGAAGAAGAAAAAAGAATAGAGGCGCAACGACTGGAGGACGAACGCATCCGGCAGGAAGAAGAAAAAAGGGCACAGGAAGCGGAGGCGCGCCGTTTGGCGGAAGAGGCGAGACTTCAGGAGGAAAATCGGCGCCGTGCCCAGGAAGCCGCCGAGCGCGAATTGGAAGAGTTGCGACGCCGGGCGGAAGAGCAGCGCCTGATCGAGGAGCATAAGCGCGTGGCGGAAGAAAACCGCCGCCGTGCCGAAGCCGCCGAGCGTGAACTGGAACAGATTCGACGTCGGGCGGAAGAGCAACGCCTGAGCGAGGAACAGATGCGCCTGGCAGACGCCAATCGGCGCCAAGCCGAAGTAGCCGCTGAGCGCGATCTGGAAGAACCGCGACGCCAGGAACGAGAGCGACGCTTGAGCGAGGAGAAGAAACGTCTGGCCAAAGAGCTGGAGGATTTCAAGCGCGAGCTGGAGGCCCAAAAGAGCCGCGAGCAGGCGCAGGAAGCCGGCAAGCGCAAGCTCGAAGAGGGTAACCCCATGGTGAGCGCCCTGAGCCCGGAGGCGAAAATTGTCGGCAAATCGCAGGGTGATCCGTGGGGGGAGTTGAAGAATTCGACCGGTCTGCTGTCCCAGCGAAGTATTTATTTCGGGTATGACCAGTATGTAGTAGACGAAAAGCAGGTTCCCATTGTCGAAGCGCACGCCAGATTCCTGATGGCCAATTCAAAAATGTCAATTGTGATCGAGGGCAACTGCGATGACAGGGGCAGTCGGGAATACAATCTTTCGCTGGGAGCCAGGCGCGCGGAAAGCGTACGACGGGCAATGCTGGTAATCGGCGTGCCGGCTTCGCAGATGAGTACCGCGAGCTTGGGCTCGGAAAAGCCGCTGGCGTTAGGGCAGGACGAGGAAAGTTTGGCGAAGAACCGCCGTAGCGACATCGTCTACCTGGAAGAGCCGCAGTAAGCAAAACGATGACTTTAAATTTTCCAGTGTTGAATTTCGCAGGAGCAGGTCAATGAACATGCAAATATCAAATATTGGCAAGGCATCGTGGATGTTATTGCTGGCGGGCTCAATGCTTGGCGGGGCATGGGCGGCCGACACCCCGGCAACAGCACCGCAGACATCCCGCGATACGTTGGCCAGCGAACTGCACGGCCGCATTCGCGCGCTCGAGACCTGGCGCGCCGCTATGCTGGATGCCACTGCAATGTTGGAAACCCGGTATTCCGGGGTCAGTCAACTGCAGTCCGAAATTCGCAATTCTCTGGTGGCCATGCGCACCGATCAGACGGATCTCAAGGCAAACTGGTCCAGGCTGCAGGCGCGTCACGAAGAGGTTGCAGGGCAGATTGCACAAGTGATTTCCGACGTGACAATTCTGGCGCAAGTCCAGCAAAAAACCGATGCGGCGGTGGTGCGTGCCGAAAAACAGTCGGCGGATCGAAGCGGCGTTATACAGTTGATGAACCAGGTGGATGCGCTGAATCTCGATTTGAATCGACTGCGTGGCCAGATCGAAGTGTTGAACAATGGGATCGAAAACGCCCAGAAGCGGCAGCGTGACATGTACGTGGATCTCGATACGCGGCTGCGCCGAATGGAAGGCCAGGTGAGTGCCGCAAAGAAAGATCAGGAAGCGATTGCGGCGCTGGAAGAGCGAATTCGCCAGCTCGAGCAGGGCTTGGCTTCGGCCAGGGCCGTACCAGCCGTTGCCGCGGCGCCTGCCGCCACGGAGCCATCTGCCCCGGTGCCTGTGCCGCCCGCCGTATCGACTTCGCCATCGACGGCGGGAACGAGCGGGGCGGATCAAGCCGCCATCCAGCGCAGCTACGACGGCGCGCTGAGCAGTTTTCGTAACGGCGACTACCAGGGGGCGATCAAGGCCTTCGACGTCTTTCTCAAAGGTCATCCCAAACATGCCCTGGCCCCGAATGCGCAATACTGGATCGGCGAATGTCATTTTCAGTTGCGCGACTATCGGGGCGCGATCGATGCGCATCGACGCCTGTTGGGCAGTTATCCGGAGAGCAGCAAGTCTGCCGACGCGTTGTTGATCATCGGTTCTGCCGAAACCAATCTGGGAGACAATGCCGCTGCAAGAAAAACCCTGGAAGAGCTGGTTGCCAAATATCCGGGCAGCGAATCGGCGGAAAAAGCGAAATCTCGGCTGGCCAAGCTAAAGTAGTTTGACGCCCTTCTCGTCGCGCCAGTAAAATGCGCGTCCTTTTTTGGGCGGTTAGCTCAGTCGGTAGAGCAGCGGACTTTTAATCCGTTGGTCGCGAGTTCAAGTCTCGCACCGCCTACCAATATGTAAAAAGGCCGGCAATCGCCGGCCTTTTTCTTCAAAAATCCGTTGCCGCCGTTGCTTAGCGTCGCAATTCGTGGATGACCTTGTCGAAGTTTTCGTTTCGTACCATGAAGTGAATCGGTAGCGACTGGGTGGACGCTCTCTCGAGAATGCCCAGAATAACCACCGACAGGTCTTTTTCGTTCTTGTTTTCCATCAGATCGTCGGTGAAATCCACGATATGACGCATTCCGCCCAAACGCACAATGAACTCGTGAATTCCTTTGCCGGAATGGTAGTCAATATCCGCATCGGAGAGGGTCTTCCCCAGACGCGCAAGTATTGAGGCAGCTTTGAAATCGGTCTCCAAGCCTTATTTCCTTTCAAGTGAATCGCCGGGTTGCCATCATTGCCACAACATAAAGACTCCGGAGGGACGCCTGGCGCGGGTTTCGTCAGTCTAGCCGGAATTTCCGAAACTACCATGCAGGAATCGTTCCCGTCCTGCGACTTGCAGGCTTGGCTGGCCAGGCGCTTGTGCGAAGAGCTAAATGAACCAAGGGCTTTCCTGCCAAATCCGCGGACGGATAGAGTGCGTCGGGTAAACAAGACAAGAAAAAACGTTGACGGTGCCAGAATCCAAGCCAGTTGCCCGACTTATTTGCTAGAATGCGCCGCTCGAAAATTAGGGCTGTTAGCTCAGCTGGTAGAGCAGTGGACTCTTAATCCAACGGTCGAAGGTTCAAGTCCTTCACGGCCCACCAGAAAACGGGACAAGGGGCGGCGCAAGCCGTCCCTTGTTTTTTTGGGAGTGTCGAAATTTGGCAGCCCGACCGTGGAGAAGTTTCTACAAACCGGTCAGATATTGGGCCAGCGCCCGAATCTGATCGTCGTTAAGATTTTTAGCGGTGGCGGCCATGACGCCATTGTCGTTGTTGCGTTGACCACTGCGATAATCCTTAAGCTGCTTGACCAGATAAGTATATTTCTGACGGGAAAGGCGCGGAAACTCGTTCAAGCCCTTGAATCCGGGCTGGTGACAGACAGCACATTGCAACTGTTCGGCGATTTTCCTGCCCTCGGATACGATGGCCGGGTCCACCTGAAAGCTGCTTCGCGTCAGCGTTTGCGAGGAATAATATTCGGCCAATTCCTGCATGTCCTGATCGCCCAGAACAACTGCGGCGGGTGACATCATCGAATCTTTGCGTGTGCCTTCTTTGAAGGCCTTGATCTGGCGGTACAGGTATTCTTTGGTCTGGCCCGCCAGGCTGGGGTAAGCGGAGCCCGACGAGTTGCCGTCCACGCCATGACAGTGGGCGCAGGAGTCCGACTTGGCGGCCAACGCACTGCCGGGCATTGTTATGTGGAACAAGGCCACGGCAATCGCCGTCAGGGCCGTACACTTCATTTGCATGGAACTACCCCCGAACGGTGCACAAGAATTTGATGGATCAACGCATGGCGGGAATTTGCGAGGACACTGCCCGCCGGGAATTTTCCGCCGCCTGCGAAAACGGACGGCATTATAGGCGAGAGTTGACCCTTGGCGAGCGCGAAGTGCCCTTGTTGAAATGCCACGAGGGCTTGGGATGGGGGCCGGCAGCGGCAAGATACTTTTCCGAGCCGGGCACCTCCCCGCTTGGGTGGGGAGCACGCCTTGCCCGGCGCAAACGGCGCGCAAGGGAGGGGGTGGATTTGTCGGAACTTGTTTCTTGTAATGTGTTGCCGTACTGAGGAGGTACCACAATGCGGTTGTGTTCTTTACATCTGGATGGCGGCGAGCAGGCCTGCGTCGTGACTCCGACGGGAATAGTCCCGGTTTCCGCCATCAATCGGCATCTGGGCAAGGCCTGGCCCGAGAACCTGTTCGACATGATCGGGCGCGGAATCGACATGGCCATTCTGGCCGACGCTGTCCGGACACCGCTGCGGCTCAATGAGCGGGAAGTTCGTTACGCGCCCCTTTACCGCCACCCGCGCAAGATTCTGGGAATCGGGTTGAACTACCGGGACCATGCGGCGGATCTGAACGCAGTTTATCCCACCGAACCGGCCTCATTCATGAAATGCGATAACACCATCATCGGGCCTGGCGATCCGATCGAATTGCCCCCGCAGTCGGATCGCGTTACCGCCGAAGCGGAGATCGGTGTGATTATCGGCAAGACGTGCAGACGGATTGCCGAGTCTCAGGCGCGCAATTTTGTGGCCGGTTATTGCCTGATTCTCGATATGACCGCGGAGGATATTCTGCAGAAGAATCCGCGCTTCCTCACACGGGCCAAGAATTTCGATACCTTTTTTTCGTTTGGCCCGGAGCTGATCACGCCGGATGAAATTCCCGATGTGTCGCGCATCAAGGTGGGCACCTGGAACAATGCTCAATTGCATCGGGAAAACACGGTTGCCAACATGGCGTTTTCTCCCGATTATCTGGTCGCCTTCCACTCGCATGTCGCCACGCTTTATCCGGGCGACATCATCAGCACCGGCACACCCGGCGCCGTGGTTATTCGTGACGGCGACAGGGCGGAATGCCGGATTGAAGGTTTCGGTCAACTGACCAATCCCGTGGAAAAGTTTGTTGCTTAATCGCGAGCAGGTCCCAGCGCTTGAACTGTGTTGCAGGGTACGGCACTCTGCGTGACCAAACGGGTCACAGGTGTCCGCATTTGCGGACCAGAGCCTTGATTTACCGTGGGACTTTTCGTCGCCAACTGGAGACTGCGAGTGGCATTTCTGACGCTTTGGGGAGCGATAAGACTAAAAGACTAAGCGTGGACCATCCTTAGCAGTTTGTTTAAAAACGCCTGTCGCTCCCGCGAAGGCGGGAGCCCAGGAAGCCTACTTTGTGTTGAATCAAAAACGCGCTGGATTCCCGCCTGGGCGGGAATGACGATTCAGGGTCGAGATATGCGAAATTCAACGAACTGCTAGAGAGATCCGGTCCACGCCAGCTTGCCTGCGAAATACAAACCCGCCGCGATACCAGCGTACAGCAGGTAATCGCCGCGTTTGCCGAACATCTGCGTGGGGGTGGACTTGAGTTTTAGCCTTGCTGCGGCGGCGCAGGTAGCGAACACGACGATCATGATGGTTGTCGGGTGCTGTGCCCAGAGCTTGCCCAGAAAGCTATCGACCCACCCTCCATCGCGCAGGGTCTGGTAGGCCAATCCGACAAACCCCAGCCACAACAAGGCGAACACCAGGAGCAGCAAAACCGTCTGCATGCCCTCGTGCAGCGCCTGCTGCATAGAGCGAACCGGTCGTGTAGTCAGGTCGGACGCGTCAAATGACATGGTGAACATTCCCTCCAATAGAAGTTTTGTATGGGAAGGAGACGCAAACGTTATGCCACTCGAAAAATGCCGCTTGATTGCAGCGTCTTAGCGATAGATCGCTGCCGATTCCGGATGGAATGCTGCGATTGATGGGGAAAATCGTCGCCGTCGGACGACGAGGAATATCTTGCTAAGGCCGACGGGCTCCTAAGGAAGGCACTCCAGGAAATTGCATTGGCGCTCGCACTCCGGCGTGAATCCGCACTCGAACAAGCCGGTTTTGGCAGTGCCTGTGGAATTCTGGCCGCATTGTTCCGCGGCCGGCATGTGATT
Source organism: Bordetella parapertussis (assembly GCA_945900965.1). GTDB lineage: Bacteria > Pseudomonadota > Gammaproteobacteria > Burkholderiales > JACQAP01 > JACQAP01. Next base: position 16,611 of record CAMDKM010000048.1, read on the forward strand.
CACCTTGGGACGCCATTCGCAGACATGGCAGCCGGCCGTCAGGCCAGGCAACTCCAAGGTTTCGATGCGGGACATTTTCGGTTGCGCGGTGTCGATGAAGTCCGCGCCGGTGGCCAGTGAGACCACGCCAAATAATATTATCCAGACCGAAGCAATTAATCTAACGCGCATCACGACCCCCGTGCCTTTGAATTACCGTCACGAACCGAAATCATAGTCGCTTTGTGGAGGGTTGTGTGCGGGGACGCCTAGGTCCCGCGCTGGCGTCGCCATCAACCTTTCAGCCGCCATATTCGAATCACTTCGGGCCTGCGGCGCAGGCCGCGGAGGATTTGTGCCAGGTGCATGCGGTCGCGCACTTGCAAGGTGAAATTAATTTCGGTGTAGGCGTTGGAATCCCCCGGCTCGAGGCTGACATTGTCGATGTTGGATTCGGATTCGGCGATATTGGCCGCCACCTTGGCGAGCACCCCGCGTTCGTTGGCGACCACCAATTTGATGTTCACGGCGAACAGTTTTTTGGTGTCGGGCGCCCAGTCGACATCCAGCCATTTCTCCGGGTCGTTGCGGTTCTTGCGTGCCGCCGCGCAGTCGTGGGTATGAACGATCAGCCCGTGGCCTTTGCCGAGGTAGCCGACAATCGGGTCGCCGGGAATGGGGCGGCAGCACTTGGCAAATTGCAAGGCCATGCCCTCCGAGCCGCGGATCACCAGGCTGCCGGGCAGTTTTTCCGGATGGCCGAGCTTGGGGTCCGCGATGGATAGCAGTTGCCGCGCCACCACGATGGGAAGTAGTTTGCCCAGCCCGATGTCGGCCATCACTTGCACGCGCGTCTTGGCGCCGCTTTCCTTGACCATTTTGTCCCACTGGGGCGCCGTGATCTCCCCTGGACTGGTACCCAATGCGACCAGGGCCTGATGTAACAGGCGTTCACCCAATTGCGCCGATTCTTCGTAATGCACGGTCTTGAGGAAATGCCGGATGTGCGAGCGCGCCTTGCCGGTGACGACATAGGTGAGCCAGCCCGGGTTCGGATTGGCTTCGGCCGAGGTGACGACTTCAACGCGGTCGCCGTTGCGCAGCTCGTGGCGTAGCGGCACCAGTTCGTTATTGATCTTTGCCGCCACGCAACGGTTGCCGATGTCGGTATGCACGGCATAGGCAAAGTCAATGCAGGTTGCGCCATGTGGCAAGGCCATGATCTTGCCCTTGGGCGTGAACACGTATACCGAGTCGGGGAAAAGATCGACCTTCAGATGCTCCAGAAACTCGACAGAATCTCCCGACTCCGACTGCATTTCCAGCAAGCTCTGCAGCCACTGGTGGGTCTTGGCATGCAGCTCGTTCAGCGAATCGTTTTCCTTGTACAACCAGTGGGAGGCCACGCCGGCTTCGGCAATTTTGTGCATTTCCTGGGTGCGAATCTGCACTTCGATCGGTGTGCCGAACGGACCGAAGAGCGTGGTATGCAGCGATTGGTATCCGTTGGCCTTCTGGATCGCTATATAGTCCTTGAACTTGCCCGGTATCGGTTTGTACAACTGGTGCAGGGCGCCCAGCGCCAGGTAACAGGCGGGCGGGTCTTTCACCACCACCCGAAATCCATAAATATCGAACACTTCCGCGAAGGAAAGCTGTTTCTCCCGCATTTTTTTGTAAATGCTGTAGAGGTTCTTTTCCCGACCCGTTACCGAGTTTTCGATGTGATTGTCGGCCAACTTGTGCTTGATGGCTTCGAGAATTTTGTCGAGCACCTCTCGGCGATTGCCCCGCGCGCGCAACAATGCCTTCGACAATACCTGGTAGCGCGTGGGGTACAGATGCCGGAATGAAAGTTCCTGCAGTTCCTGAAACAACTGGTTCAACCCCAGACGGTTGGCGATCGGCGCGAAGATGTCCAGCGTTTCGCGGGCGATGCGCTGGCGCTTTTCCGACTGCATGACCTGCAGGGTGCGCATGTTATGCAGCCGGTCGGCGAGCTTGATGAGGATGACGCGGACATCGCGCGCCATGGCCAGCAGCATCTTGCGGAAATTTTCCGCCTGGGCCTGTTCTTGCGTCTGGAATTCGAGTCGATCGAGTTTGGATACGCCGTCGACCAGGTCGGCGACATGTTTGCCGAAGCGATCGCTGATTTCGCGCTTGGTGATCCCGCTGTCTTCCATCACGTCGTGCAGCAGCGCCGCGGTCAGCGCCTGACCATCGAGATGCCAGTGGGCCAGAATCTGAGCCACCGCGACGGGGTGGGAAATGTAAGGGTCGCCCGACTGGCGGAACTGTCCGTGATGGGCGAATTCGCTGAACCGATAGGCGCCTTGCAAGTGCGCGATGTCCTCCGGCTTGAGATAAGCGGCGGCATCCTTGAACAAAAGCTCGGCTTCGGACATCGTCAGCGCAGGGGCTTCAGCCGATTGCCGGTGGGGGGAATACATGTCACCGGAAAAGACCTGGATTGGGCTGAACCTCCTCCGTGGATGGGAAAGACGGGCGCGGTCAGGACTTGTTCTTGAGAATATCCGCCCCGATTTTTTGCGCGGCAATTTCCCGTAGCGCAATCACGGTGGGTTTGTCTTTACTGACTTCCACCAACGGAGAAGCCCCGGTGGCGAGTTGCCGCGCCCGATAGGTGGCGGCAAGTGTGAGTTCAAATCGATTCGGAATGTGCTTCAGGCAATCTTCAACGGTTATGCGCGCCATGTCATGTTTGATTCAAGCTGTTGATCAGGTCGGTATGCCGGGCCAGTTGAGCGGACGCTCGCAACCGTGAAGCCCGCACAACGCTCGACAACTCGTCGGCTGCCTCGGCAAAGTCGAGATTGATAATAACATAATCGAATTCAGCCACATGCGCGATTTCTCCGCGGGCGGCCGCCAGCCTGCGCGTGATGGTTTCCCGGCTATCCTGGCCACGGCCGGTCAGGCGGTCTTTAAGCGACCCCATTGAGGGCGGGAGGATGAATATGCCTATGGTATCGTCCATCAGCTTGCGCACCTGCTGTGCGCCCTGCCAATCGATTTCCAACAGCACGTCGTGCCCGGCCTGCCTTTGTTGCTCGATCCAGGTCTGCGAGGTCGCGTAATAATTGCCGTGGACGTGCGCGCTTTCCAGGAATTCGCCGCGTTCCACCATGGCCTCGAAGGTGGCCGGGGACACAAAATGGTAGTCCACCCCGTCCCGCTCGCCCGGGCGCGGCGCCCGGGTGGTGTGGGATACCGACAATCGTATCCGCGAATCGCGCCTGAGCAGCTCCCGCACCAGCGAGGTCTTGCCCGCGCCCGAGGGCGCGCAAACCATGAAAACCAGGCCTTTCATTCGATGTTCTGAATCTGTTCCCGCATTTGTTCGATATAGACCTTGAGATCCATCGAGGTCTGGGACACTTCCGCATCGACTGATTTGGAGCCCAACGTATTGGCCTCGCGGTTGAGCTCCTGCATCAAAAAGTCAAGACGTTTGCCGACCGCACCGCCCTTGTCCAGAATCCGGCGGATTTCGCTGAAATGCGCACCCAGGCGCGATAACTCCTCGTCGATGTCGATCTTCGAGGCAAACATGACCAGTTCCTGTTTCAGGCGGTCATCCTCCATGTTGACCATGGCTTCCTTGAGGCGGGTGTTGAGCTTTTCCCGATAGGCTTCCACCAACTGGGGGATGCGCGGGGTGATTTTTTTCACCAGCGCCTCGGCGGCCGTGATCCGGTCGAGCAACATGGTCTTGAGTTTGTCGCCTTCGCGGGCGCGCGTGGCCTGAAATTCTTCGATCCCGCGCTCCAGCAGTCGTAGCAAGGTCTCCTGCATCGGCTCGAGCGCCAGGACTTCGTTGCCAAGCATGCCCGGCCAGCGCAGCACGTCGTTGACCGACAGGCTGGTACTTTCCGGCAATGCGGCTTGCACCTTGGCATTCAATTCGACCAGTCGCGCCAGCAGCGATTCGTCGAGCTGTAATTGCGTCGGCGAGGCGGCCAGTTTGGAAATTCCCAGCCGCACTTCCACCTTTCCCCGGCCCAGACGGGCGCCGAGTTTTTCGCGAATGACCGATTCGAGTGTCCGCCACTCATCGGGCATGCGAAACTGAATGTCCAGGTAGCGGTGATTGACCGAGCGTAATTCCAGATTGATGGCGCCGGCGGGAAATTCCGCGGCGGCCACTGCGTATCCGGTCATGCTGTATATCATTGGGAGCGGGAATCCGTGAAAGAAGGATTGTCAGAACGGGCCGGGCCAAAAGATACCATAGGAAATACTGAATAAGTGTCTTCCCCGCGAAGGCGGGGAACCAGTGTTCCTTGAAAATCGTGGATTCCCGTCTTCACGGGAATGACATTTTGGAACTTATTCAGTGTTTCCCATAGAAGCTTCGGCCCATACTCCGGTTCATAATGCCGGCCACGCGCCGGGCAGAATTTGTTATTCAACCAGGAGAAGTTTCATGCGTCCCAGCGGTCGTGCGCCAACCCAGCCCAGAACCCTTGCCATTACCCGGCATTTCACCCGCCACGCGGAAGGCTCGGTGTTGATCGAATGTGGCGACACCCGGGTCATCTGCACCGCCAGCGTGGAAGAAAAGGTGCCTGCGTTTCTCAAAGGCAAAGGGCAGGGCTGGCTGACCGCGGAATACGGCATGTTGCCGCGCTCGACCCATACTCGCAGCGATCGCGAGGCCTCGCGCGGCAAACAGTCCGGCCGCACCCAGGAAATTCAGCGCCTCATCGGCCGCAGTTTGCGCGCGGTTACCCGGCTGGATGCGCTGGGCGAGCGCAGCATACAAATCGACTGCGACGTCATCCAGGCCGACGGCGGTACTCGCACCGCCGCGATTACCGGCGCATTTGTCGCCTTGCATGACGCCTTGACCGTTCTGAAAGGGCGGCAACTGCTCAAGTCCTGGCCGATCCGGGATTTTGTCGCGGCGGTGTCCGTGGGCATGATCGGTGGCGCGCCCGTACTGGATCTGGATTATGCGGAAGATTCCGCTTGCGACACCGACATGAATGTGGTGATGACGGGCAGCGGTGCGCTGGTCGAAGTGCAGGGCACCGCCGAGGGCGCGCCTTTCAGCCGGGCGGAACTGGATGCCATGCTGGTGCTCGCCGAGCAAGGCATCGCTGGGCTGGTTGCCGCGCAACGCGCCGCGCTGGCCGCCAACAACTAAACGCAGGGAAATACAGGTAAGAACCTGCCTAACGATCATGGCGCTTGGCGCCACCCCGGTAAATGAAAGAGCAGGTCAAAGGCGTTGAGAGGGCACGGAGAAGGCAAGAGAGTTCACAGAGAAAATCTTGGAGCAGAAATGGTAAATGACGTCACTCACCATCTCGTATACCTCTGTGCCCTCGCTTGCATTTACTCTGTGAGCTCTGTGTCAACGCTCTTGAATTTGATGACCTAAGAAGCTTCTTTCACGTTAAAGAACTGAATGTTCAAGAAACTCGTCATCGCCAGCAACAACGCGGGCAAGCTGCGCGAGATCGGTCAACTGCTCGCGCCGCTGGGCATTGAGGTGTTGCCGCAGTCCGCGTTGTCGATCACGGAAGCCGACGAGCCTTACGCTACCTTTGTGGAAAACGCGCTGGCCAAGGCACGGCATGCCGCCATGCAGTCAGGGTTGCCGGCCTTGGCGGACGATTCGGGAATTTGTGTCGCAGCCCTCGATGGCGCGCCGGGTGTGCGCTCGGCGCGGCTGGCGGGAGAACCCCGCTCGGATGCCCGCAACAACGAACGACTGCTGGAGTTGCTGGCCTCACATGATCAACGCCGGGCGCATTATTATTGCGTGATGGTGCTGATGCGGCATGCCGAGGACCCGCAGCCGCTGATCGCCGAGGGCGAGTGGCATGGCGAAATCCGGCGTGCAGCAAAAGGCAGTGGTGGCTTTGGTTACGACCCGCTGTTTTTCGATCCGGCATTGGGAAAATCCGCCGCCGAGCTGGACCCCGAAGTGAAGAACCGAGTCAGCCACCGCGGCAAGGCGTTGTCGGCCCTGCTGGCCCGGCTTCGCACTTTCTGATATCAGCCCGGATTTTTCATTAGAAATTGGGTGCTAATGGAAAATCCGGCGCTATTTTCACGCTGAGCCGCCGGGGCCTGATTCATCCACCTAAATCTCCCGTAGCCCGGAAGGAGTCCGAAGGACGTATTCCGGGGGAAAGCACTGCGTATCGAAAGCGTGCCGATTCATGCGCACTGACTTCCCCGGAATACGGCCATAAAAACCATGGCCTTCTTCCGGGCTTGTATGCTTCTCCGTGCACTCATTGGGTGCCGGGGTGGAGGGACGTTCCGGGCTATCTGCCGCTTGCGGACAGACTAACGTAGCCATGTCCCCATCCTGTCTTCTATAGCGTCGATTTGGGAAGCAGCGGCAGATG
>CAMDKM010000049.1 GCA_945900965.1 Bordetella parapertussis
GGGAACAACGTAATCACGTCGAGGCGGAGCATGCTCAGTAATCCAATTCCCAATCCGCCACGATCTGGCGGCCATCCAGGTCCACGTTGCGAATCACCTGCTCGACAAACGGAACCAGCAACTCTTTCTCGCCCTGCAGCACCAGCACCGTATGCGGGCCGGTGTCCATCAGCTTTGCCACCTGACCCAGCGGCTCGTTGCGGGCATTTACCACCGTCATGCCCAGCAAGTCGCTCCAGTAATATTCGCCCGCCCGATTCCCCGGCAACGAATCCCTCGGCACCGCGACCTCCGCACCCTTAATCGCGGCAGCGGCCTCGCGGTCGGCAAACCCTTCGAGACTGGCAATCACTGTCGTGCCGTTCACCGTTGCCTCGGTGACGCGATAGACACGCCACTCGCCGCCCGTCCCCAGCCACCATTGCGGGTAGTCGAGCAGTCCGTCCACATCCTGGGTAAATGGCTGAACCTTGATCCAGCCCTTGACTCCGTGCGGGGCGCTCACGCGCCCCATGACGACCATGAGCTCAGGCTTTGGCAAGCCCGCTGAACTGTCTGACCAGCCGCTCCACGGTGTCTGATGCCTGGGCACCTTTGCTCTTCCAGTAAGTCACCCGGTCCATCGCGATCCGCAGCGATTCCTGACCCGCCGGGGCCTTGGGGTTGTAAAACCCCAGACGTTCGATGAAACGACCATCCCGACAGCGGCGCGAATCCGCGACTACCATATTGAAAAACGGGCGTTTTTTCGCGCCCCCGCGCGCAAGACGAATGACAACCATGAGGCACCCCAGCCAAGCGAAGCGCGCGATTCTACGCCCCTTCTTTGCTGATCTGCAAGGTAAAGTCTTTTCCAGACTGTTGTCTTCGACCAGAACGAACAGGAGTTGTGCGCGACCTTATGGGCTTAAACGATTTATATCGGTCCGTCGCGAAGGGTCTAGGGCAAAAGGCGTTCTGGGCGAAAGGTTGACAATATATTCTGTAAAGTTGACAATATAAACCACTAATGTTTCCAATGTAAAACCAGAGAGTTGACAAAGAAAGGCCAAAGGATTGCAAATGACTGGGGTTAGAACACGGGGCGAGGATGTTCGTCGCTACATAATTGAACACGTTGCAAAGCATCCGGCTTCGATCAGCAAAGTTGCAGCTGAGCGTTTCAAAATTACGAGGCAAGCGGTCAATAAGCACTTGCAACGCCTAACGGAAGAAAAAATCCTCGCCGAGTCCGGCAATACTCGCAACCGAACCTACAGGCTTTGCCCGATTTTAGAGTGGCGATACCACGTGCCAATCACTCCTGATCTGGCAGAGGACGTGGTGTGGACAGACGAAATCAAGCCGCAACTTGGACAGATGCCAGATAACGTCATGAACATCTGGCATCACGGTTTTACCGAAATGTTCAATAACGCCAAAGATCATTCCGACGGAAAAATCATATCGGTCCAAATTAAAAAGACGGCCGCCGAAACGGAAATGCTCATTATTGACAATGGCATCGGAATCTTCAGAAAGATCCAGGCGGCCATGAAATTGCTGGACGAGCGCCACGCAGTGCTGGAGTTGGCGAAGGGCAAGTTCACTACCGACCCGAAGAATCACTCCGGAGAGGGAATCTTCTTTACCTCTCGCATGTTTGATAGTTACAACATCTTGTCAGGCGGCGTTTTCTTCTCGCACGATAAAGGCGAGCCTGAAGACTGGATTTCCGAGGTTGATCAAACCAGCAGTGGCACAATTGTATTTATGCGTCTTCACAACCATACATCAAGAACGACAACAAAAATCTTTGACCAATTCACGAGCGATGACGAAGAATTCAAATTCAACAAGACTGTTGTTCCGGTCAAACTGGCCAAATACGGTGACGATAATCTAATTTCCCGCTCACAGGCAAAAAGGCTCTTGTCTAGAGTCGAGCTGTTCAAGATCGTTATCTTGGATTTCAGGGATGTTCCAACCATCGGCCAGGCTTTCGCCGATGAAATTTTCAGAGTATTTGTAAATCAACACCCGACGGTTCAAATAGTCCCGCTGAATGCTAATTCTGAAATTAGCCGCATGATCGAACGCGTTACTGTGAAGCCTGCTGGCCCTGGTTCTTAGCGCGCGCTTCCCCCGTTCTCTTCTGAATTGCAAGGCGATTTGCCCAAACGCCGATAGTGCCGGCGCCGGCAGGAGGGCACTATCGCTACCTTTCCCGCCCCGCCTCGTGCGCCGTTTTCTGCACCGGCGAGAGCAGATATTCCATCACCGTGCGGCTGCCCAGGTTCACCTCCGCGGAAACCTGCATGCCCGCGGTCAGCCGGAACTGCTTGCCATCGCGCTCCAGGTAAGGATGGTCCAGGATCACCAGAGTGCGAAATCCCGAGGGCGGCATGACATGCTCGCGCATGTCCCGCCGGTCCCGCTCGCGGGTATCGGGCAGCTCGGCGGCATCTGGACTGACGTATTCCACGATGCCCTTGGCCATACCGTATTTGTTGAACGGAAAGGCGCCGACCTTGAGCTTGACCGGCTGACCTACTTCAACAAAGCCAGCATCCACGTCGGTAACCCAGACCTCGGCCTTGACCGGATCGTTGTGCGGCACCAGGGTCATGAGGATAGTGCCGGGCGATACCACGGCGCCCGAAGTGTGAGTGGCTAAGTCTTTGACCACCCCGTCCTGCGGGGCCTTGAGTTCCAGCAAGCCTTGGCGGTAGGTCTGTTTGCCCAGTTCCTGCTCCAGCCGCAGGCGCTGGGCATTGGCTTCGGCCCGTTCGTTCTGCAATTGCTGCCGATAGCTCGATGTGATCTGCGCCAGTTTTTTGTGGGATTGTTCGATGCTGGCCTGGAGGCTGGCCACTTGATGGGTCTGGGCCTTGAGTTCCTGTTCCTTCTCAATACGTTCGCGGGTTTTTTCCAGCACGGCCATGCGCGAGACAAAGCCGTCCTTGGCCAGGTTCTCCTGCGCGGCTTCCTGCTCAATATAGATGGGCACCGTCTGGCGCAGACGCGATTCCATTTCCTGGGCGGCACGCAACTCCTGTTGCGCCTTGGCGAGCAACGCCCGTTCGCTTTCCATCTGATCGAAATAGGCTTCGCGGTTGGCGCGGTATTGGGCGGCCACTTGCCGGAACAACTCGGTGCGCTCGCCGGGATGGGAGGTAAACGCCGCGCCGTTCATTTCGGCCTCGATGCGGCGCAGTTGCAAGCGGCGAAGCCAAAGATCGGTCTCCACGCTACTGCGGTCGGCCTCCGATACCTTTGTATCCATGCGCATAAGCGGCTGGCCGGCTTTGACTTCCTGACCATCGGTGACAAGGATCTCGCGCACCACGCCGGATTCAGCGGGCTGCACGATTTTCACGTAGCTGCCAGGGATGAGTTTGCCTTGCGCCACCGCGATAATATCCAGCCGCCCGAAGATTGCCCAAGCCAGTAGGACCGCGAACAAGGCGAGCGTGACGTAGAGCACCGCGCGCGGGAGAGGGGCAGCGGCCTGATGCTGGGCGCGAAGAATTGCCGGAGCGAAGTCCAGCGATTGGCCATCCAATTTCGCGTCGTTCACCACGTCATTTCTACTACAACATAGCCCCTCTCCCTTCGGGAGAGGGGTGGGGGTGAGGGAGATTTTCAGTCGGGATTGGCATAAGGGCGCCTCTAATTGTTTGTCATTCCCGCGAAAGCGGGAATCCAGATTTTGAATTCGGACGGTAATTCAGTACGTTCTAGATTCCCGCTTTCGCGGGAATGACACATAATTGGGCGAGCCAATAAGTCATATTTTTTTCCTCCACGCCTCATCGCGACGCGCCTCACCCCAACCGAATCTGACCCTGCTGCAAATCGGCAATCGGCCGCAGCAACTGAGTATCGCTGCCAAAGCCGGTCGCATTGATCACTTCCTGCGCAGGCGTCAGGCCGATATTGGCAAGCGTTCCATTCCTGCCATATTGATACGCCAGATCCCCGCCTAGCGCCTCGGTATCGCTGCCCGATAGATGCAGGTTGAGCATCGCGTTCATCAGCGACCACTGGTTCACCTGCCCGGCCGCATTGAAGGTATTGGCCAGCGCCGCGAAGTCGAAGGTCTCGATCTTGTTGTTCAGCAGAGGATCGGCCCCGCCCAATGCGAAGCCCGCCATGTCTTCGGTGATAACTTGCAGTTTGGCGACACTCTTGTTCCCGGTGCCCGCATACCAGTCCTTGAAGGTGAGCTTGTCTGTGGCGCCAACATTGAGCACCAGATCGTTGGTGGCTTTGCTGAAACTCAAGCCCGCGTAGCTCAGCGCCCCGCCCAGCGAGACGGTGTTATCGGCAGCGGTGCTGGCGTTCACCACATCGAGTCCGTCGGCTACATTGAAGGCGATGACATCGGCGCCGGTGCCGGTGGTGTGGGTATCGTTACCCGTACCGCCGATGAACATTTCGTTGTTGGCGCCGCCGGTGAGGGCGTCGGTGCCCGCACCCCCGTCGTAGAGTCCGTTGCCGCCGCTGTCGGTCAATATGTCATTGCCGCCCATGCCTTGCAGGATGTCGTTTCCCGCCGCACCGGTGAGGGTGTTGACGCCTGAGTTGCCGATCAGCAGGTTGGCCGAAGCGTTGCCGGTAGCGTTGATGGCGCCGGTTCCTGTGAGGATGAGATTCTCGAAGTTCACCGCCAGGGTGCGGGTCACGCCCGACTGAATGGTGTCGTTGCCCTCATTGGCGTTTTCGTTGGTCACGTCGGCCGCGATATCGATGACATGAATATCGTCACCCAACCCGCCGTTGGTAGTGTCGATGCCGCGGCCACCAATCATAGTGTCGTTGCCCTCCTCACCCGTGAGAATATTCCTGGCACTGTTGCCTGTGAGCACATTGTCCAGTGCGTTGCCTGTGCCGTTGACCGCACTGGTGCCGATCAAGGTCAAATTCTCGATGTTGTTGCCCAAGGCATGGGTCGTGGATGAAAGCACCGAGTCGATACCTTCCGTGGCACTCTCCGTGATCACATCCGCCGTGCCGTCCCAGAGGTAGGTATCGTCGCCCGCGCCACCGATCAGCACATCGATGCCGCCGCCGCCATACAAGTAGTCGTTGCCGCCCCCGCCACTCAATGTGTTGTTGGCACTGTTGCCGGTGAGCACGTTGTCAAGCGCATTGCCGCTGGCGTCGATCTCGGCGGAGCCAGTGAGCGTGAGCCCCTCGACGTTTTCCGGCAGCGAATACGCCACCGAACTGAGGATCCCATCAAGCCCTTCATCCGGCAATTCAACGACGATATCGCCGGTGTTATCCACCACATACAGGTCCAGACCCTGGCCACCGAGCAGGGTGTCGGCACCCGCCCTGCCATCGAGCAGGTCATTGCCCGCCAGGCCGATGAGGGTATCTGCGGCGGTGGTGCCAGTCAGACTATCGTTGCTTTCCGTGCCAACAATCCCCGCCGCCACGTTAAGCGCAAAGATGTCCGACGCCAGTGTGCCTTGGTTGTCGGTTGCGCTCACTCGTACGTTCAAGATCCCGATGTCACTGGCAGTTGGCGTTCCGGAGAAAGCCCGGGTGACAGGGTTGAAGCTGAGCCAGGCAGGAAGCGCACTGCTGTTGGCAAGGGTCGCAACGAAAGTCAGCGTATCGCCAGCATCCACGTCGGTGAACGAGGCGGCTGGAACCTGGAAACTGAAGGATCGATTCACCGACGCGTTCTGGTCGGCAATCGGTGCGGCCAGCTCCGGCGCATCGTTGGTATTGACGACAGTCAGGTCGAACAGGTCCGATGTCGATGCCATCGAGGTATCGCTCGCTGTGACCTTGACACTGATCGTGCCCACATGGGAATTGAGTGGTGTTCCGCTATAGCTGCGACTGGCGGCATCAAAGGTCAGCCAGGCCGGCAGCGCTGCGCCACTGGCAAGACTCGCGCTGTAGACAAGCGTGTCGTCGGCATCCTCGTCGGCAAAGGTATTCGCCGGCACAACGAAACTGAATGCCGAATCTTCCAAGGCCCTTCGGTCGGGAATAGCATTCGCTAGCGTTGGCGCATCGTTGGTATTCAATACGGACAGCACAAATTCTGTACTTGCCGATGCGCCGTCTGGATCGGTAGCAGTGACTTTCACGTCTATCGCGCCAACGTCGCTGTTCACTGGCGTGCCGCTAAAGGCACGGGTTACCGGGTCGAAGGTCAACCAGGAAGGCAGTGCGCTGCCATCGGCCTGGGTTGCGACGTACGTCAACACGTCACCAGCGTCGGGATCGACAAGCACATTATCGGGAAGCGTGATCGAAATAGTCGCGTCTTCCAGGACACTTCTCCCCTCGAGCGCAGGCCCTGATTCCGGTGAGCGGTTCAACATCTGAGTCATTTCCGGGCGAGTCAGGACGGTCCCGTCGGCAAATTGGAAGGTCTCGATTTTGGATCCTCCCGTCGCCCAGCGTCGAATCACAATGCGATCTTGTCCGGTTCCAATATTCACCAGCAAATCCTCGCCCACCTCGTCCAGGGCCAGTTCAGTCGCATTGATGCCGGTCCCAAAAACGATTCGATTCGCCTCGCCCGCGATGCCGGCGTCGACAATAATGTCCGATCCGCCGCCAAGTTCGATGCGATACTCGTCGGCTCCCTTGCCACCGGACAGGAAGTCGTTCCCGCCGCCACCGATCAAGACATCATTGCCCTCGCCGCCGGCAATCAGGTCGTTTGCCGCCGTACCCTGGATCACGTTGGCGCCGCTGGTGCCGAAAATCTCGATCCCGCGGGCGAGCAATTGCTCATAGGAAAGCCGCGTGCCGTCGGCAAACTCGAACCAATCGATATCGCGCGCGCCGAACGGATCGCCCGGATTGAAGGAATTGAGGTGGACTTCATTACCGGTGGTGCCGATACGCAGCACCAGTGAACCCAGGCCGAGCGCGATGTCGGACGGCGCAATACCGGCGCCGAAGACCAATGTGTTCTGTTCCCCGGACAATGAAAGGTCGCTGATGTTGTCCACGCCCGAACCCTCGTCGATCAGATAGGTATCCGCGTCCGCGCCGCCATTCAAGCTGTCGTTGCCAGCGCCTCCCGCAAGAACATCGTTGCCGGCGCCGCCAGTCAACGTGTCGCTGCCTTTGTTGCCGGTCAACGCGTCCGCATCGGCACCGCCGGTCAAAATCTGATTCGGGACAGGATTCACGGTTAACCAGAAGTCATCTGCCGCAGCGGCAAAAGCCTCGTCGGCCGCCCTAACCCGCACGGCGACGGTGCCAATGTCGTTGGCAGATGGTGTTCCGCTGAACGTCTTTGTGCTGGGGTCGAAACCAAGCCAAGTCGGCAATGGCGCACCGTTGGAAAGCGTCGCCTCGAAACTCAGTGTATCGCCCGCATCCGCATCGAGAAAGGCATCGGTCACCAGAACAAAACTGAATGCTGCGCCTTCGGTCGCGATCTGATCGAGTGCGGCAACCGCTGCGCTCGGCGCATCGTTAACGTTCGCCACTGAAATATCGAATACGTCGGAGGCGGAGGCATCGCTGGAATCCGTTGCCGTTACCCTAACCGATACGATTCCCACCTCGCCATTGCCCGGTGTGAAGCTGAACGTGCGGGTTGCGGGATCGAATTGCAGCCAGGACGGCAACGCTACGCCGTTCGCCAGATTGGCGGAATAACTCATCACGTCGCCCGCGTCCAGATCCGAAAACGCACTGGCCGAAATGGTGAAGCTCCATAGGGAACCTTCCGTCGCAGCCTGATCCGAAATCGCATTAACAACGGCAGGGGGCCGGTTCGAGAAGGCAGCCGATATTGTTTGCGGCGCCAGGCCAAACGCCGCATCGTCCAAGATTGCCTGTTCTTCCGCTTGAGAAAGACTATCGACACTTCCGGTGGTGGCGTAACGATAGGCAAGGTTTCCACCTATTGCCGTCGTGGTGCTTATCGTTCGAATATTGGCATTGAGCGCGCCGGAAGCCGACCAGATGGATAGATTGGGATCCAGGTCGCGCGCCGAATGAAATGCCTGCACGATGGCGTTAAAATCATAGGTACGGACGTCCGCACCTATAATTTGCAGCGTGGCCACCGGCCACACAATAAAGCCCGGCAATTCTTCCAATAACGGCACATTGAACATGTTTATGCTGATGCGATCACCAGTGCCAAGATGAATCTGGAGATAGGACTCATCGTCGGATAGCGATAGCGCAAGACTTTCTACTTCGATCCCTCCCAGCGAGATCGTAAGTATCTCGTCAGGGTGCGAATCAACGGTGTCCGCACCGTCCCCGGCATTGAAAGAAATAACCGCGCCGTCACCCTCAGAGGATATATGGTCATTTCCTTCCCTGCCTATAACGATTGAAGATCCACCTACCTCGCCCTGATCGTTTCCTTTGCCAAGATCAACGTAATTGTGTCCATCAATGTCGGCGCCAATATCGGCACCGTCTCCGGTGATAATAATGTCGTTCCCGCCATCTCCCCTTATGTAATCATCCCCCGCATTCCCATGAAGGATGTCGTTCCCGCCCTCCCCATAAATTTCGTCGTCACCGCCCAGCCCGTCAATCGAATCACTCGATTGAAATCCAACAATGTAGTCCCTATACTCCGATGAAAAAAATGCTTCCAGACGCCCTTCTATGTTGGCCACATTCCAGACCGTGCCATCGGAAAATTCGAAGCTTTCCACACGCGCGCCAGGATTGTTGAACCAGTCAGGGATCCCAAAACAATCGTTGGTGCCGTTGAGTCGCGCATAAAGATTGCCGAAAGGATCTCTCGTTACACTAACATTTGCCGGCGCAATATTCGCCGCAAATACCAGCTTGTCCGTGCCCGCCGAATCGTATGCGGCGTCCCCTCCGTATCCGAAACCGAAAATATAAGTGTCGTTGCCGGAGCCTCCTTCCAGATTATCCCACCCCCTTCCTCCGTCAAGACTATCGTTTCCAGCCAGCCCGATAAGGAAATCATCGCCGGACGAACCGGTAAGAACGTCATTTCCCGAAGTCCCTGAAAGCGTGAGATTGTCGGCCTTTACGGTCAGCAAAAACCCTTCCTCCGCGGTGGCGCCCGATAAATCCGTCACGCTCACCCGAATGTCGAATTCACCGTCATTGCTTGGTGCGGGCGTACCGGTAAATCTCTGAGACATGGGGTTAAAAGACAACCACGCGGGCAGGGCCGAACCATCCGCGAGGGTTGCGACGTAGGAAAGGGTATCGCTCCCGTCCACGTCGCGAAACGTGTCAACCGGTATTTCATACAAGTAGGGATTGTTCAAAATCACCGACTGATTCGGAATTGACCCCATCAGCTGCGGCGCGTCGTTGGTATTCACGACATCGATAATCACAGGGACCGAAGCTTCCTCTCCCCAGGGGTCGGTTGCCGTAAGGAGGATATCCAAGGCTCCCACATCCGCGTTCAAAGGCGTCCCGCTAAAGGTCAATGTCTCCGGATCGAAACTTAACCATTGGGGGAGTGCAGAACCATCCGCCGGCCAAGCACTGTAAGTCAGCGTATCACTCGCGTCCGGATCAACGAATGTCCCAGAGGAAACGGTAAAACTGTATGCGGCATCTTCGATCGCGATTTCCGGCGATATGGCTGTTTGCACCAATGGCGCACTGTTCGGCGGGGGCGTAATTGACTGGTTGGTGGATCCGAATCGCAGATCCGCGACGACAGAACGTGCCTGCAAGGCGCTCAGGCCGTCGATGTCCCCCGTGGTCGCGTATTGATAAGCCAGCGCGCCGCCAAATGCCTGATCCGTGCCCGCAGGCAATGCAGAGAGTGGTAACACGGAGCCGAGGCTCAGTTGCGACGGGGTTCCGGGGCTTTGCGCATGTGACGCGACCACCTGGCTGATTGCCCCGTTCAGACCATAAGCCCGGACCGTGCCGTCGACAAATTGGAGTCGGATTATTGGCAAAGTGGCTGCATTGGCAATGGACACATGGTCCAACACAATGGAATCTGCGGGACCCACGACAAGCGTCAGAATGTTGCCGTCCCATCGCAGTGCCAGTTGACCTTCGGTAATGCCGCTCCCAAGAGAAACCGTCAAGGGTCCTTGGAAAGCTACCGTGTCGTGCCCATCTCCGGAATTGAAAGCTATTATCGCCGCACGGTTTGGCGATACCGATATCCTGTCCGCATCGACTCCTCCCGCAATAAACCCGGCACTGCCCTCGAGAACCAGGAAATCTTCTCCTGCGCCACCCACAAACACGCCGCTGCCTAGTGCATCCCGAATCGCGTCCTGGCCGTCGCCACCACTCAAAATATCGTTGCCTGCACCACCCTCGAGAACGTCGTTTCCTGCACCGCCTTCCAGACGATCATGGCCCTGGCCCCCATCTAGAATATCGTTGCCCATCCCACCGTCGAGAATATCGTTTCCTTCCTCGCCATCGATCTCGTCGTTCCCACCAACTCCTTGAATGATGTCGTTTCCAGCGGTTCCCACCAGCAAGTCCGCGCCCTGACTCGATAAGACCGGGCGTAGCGGAGCCATTGCGAGCAGTTGCGCCAGACTCATCGCCGTTCCGTCGGCGAACCAGACCTGCTCGATGCCACTACCAACAATATCGGTGGCTCTGGGCAATACAACTCGTAGAGCCTTGTCTGTCGCTCCCCATGAAACATCCAAAGTCAGGTGCATTCTTTCAATACCGCTGTCGCTAAAATCCGCGAGCGTCTGCCCCCAGCCAAGCGCTATGTCTGCCTTCGAGACGCCTTCGCCAAATTCAATCCGGTCGGCAGCGATGACGCCCGATTGAACAAACTGGCTGTGGTCTCCAAATTCGTTGGCGTATAGTTCTGGTGCCGCGGGTAGCGGAAGCTCCACAAATCGGAAATGCCCAAGCGCCTCTTCGGAAGTCAATCCAATTTCTGCCAGGATCGCTCGGGCCTCCGCTTCAGTTCGGGCGACGATCTCGTAAGATTCCGAATCGGTAATGACGTAGCGCGCATCCGCAACATCTTGCCTACTCCGCCAGTCCGCGATACCGATCGAACGGTAGTAAGAGTCCAGAAATTCGTCGTTGCTTTTGCCGCTGCTATCGGCTATCAAATCAATGCCGGATTCATTGGGGTTGATCAGATATCGATCCGCTCCGAGACCGCCATCCATTACATCGTCACCCTCGCCGCCTTCCAATACAGCACCATCGGATAGCCTGTCGTTTCCGGCGCCGCCGCTCTGGTACACGGCATTTATCAATTGGTCATTCCCGGCCCCGCCGAACAAATGATTCACTCCGTTCAACTCGTCGTCGCCGTCCCCGCCATAGGCGACGAAGGAACCAAGTACCTCGTCATTGCCGCCGCCCGCATCGACCACCTGGCCAAACGTGATAACGTTGTCCGAGTCGCCCGCGCGGACCTCCCAGAATAGCTCCGTAGTGCTGTTTTGCCAAAAGTTGACTTGCACCTTGTCCGGATTAAGTTGCGAGGACGGAGGCGCGACCGGACTCTGCCCGGAGTAAAACGCCGCGACCTGTCCCAGGGCGTTGCCGCTCGAGTAGTTCAGCAACGAGCGGGTTTCCACGGTTCCCAGCGCTTCCCGCATTCCCGTATGGGGATTGATTCCACCGCCGTAGAGGAAATTTATGGATTTACGAGATGAAGAAAAATTCTGCGATCCCAGATCCTGCCACGCCACGTTCGCCCACACCGACTGGACACTTCCCTGGTAGACAATGTTGTCTCCAGTCGTTATGAGCGCTGCATCGCTGAGAATGACCTGTTTGTGCAAAGCGGCGTTATGGTCGGATACCGTCGGTACGGATTCGGTCTGCCAGTTATCCAAGGACAAGGACCGGGTATTCGTGGAAGGATTGGCGGGATCGTTAAAATAGGTGATGACTGTGGTGAGTTCCTGCGTGCCCTTGACGTAAGACGCCGCAATCTCGCGCTCCCGGTATTGGAGAGTGGCATCACCCGTTAGCGCAAATCCCTGTGCCTGGTAGCTTTCGACAAAGATCGATTTATGCAATGCCTCGTAGTCCGCCGCCGCGCGGCGGAAGGCGTCGGCATTCAGCGCTTCAGTCGCTTGCACTAGCGCGCCGAGATTTCCGGGTTGCCCCGCCGAATCCTCGATCGCCCAGGTCTGCGGCGCGTTGAAGTACCCGGCCACCCGCATGCCGTTCCCCGTGCCACGCAGCGTCAGCATCAAGTCGTCGCCTGCGCGGGTCGCATCGATCGCTTCGAAGCTCACCGATTCGGAAAGCCGGATCGTGCCTCCGGTGTCGACGAGGGTGTCGAAGCCTTGGCTGAATCCAAATACGTAGCGGTCCGACCCCGCTCCGCCTTCGAGCTGGTCACTGCCGGCACCGCCATCAATCAAATCATTACCCCCCAGCCCCATCAGCGTGTCGTTCCAGTTCGTGCCGGTTAGCGTGTCGTCGCCCTCTGTGCCGGTGATCGGCAGCAGGGGACTGGCATCCAGAACTTCCTTGCCAATAGACGTAGCATCCGCGAAAGTGATTCCTTCGATCTGACTGTAGGTATTGTTGTAATAGCCTTCGACGGTGATGCTCTCCGCGCCACTTCCTGTCGCAATCTTCAGATCCCCATTCGCCTGTCTCGTCAGCACCAGGTCGGCGGCCGTCAGATTTCCCGTGACAGAAATGACATCCGTATCGGCGAGTGTGCCTTCTTCGCGAATGACATCGTGGCCGCCTCCGGTTCCGAACAGGTAAGTGTCCGCCCCCTCGCCGCCACTGAGTACGTCGCTTCCCGCCCCGCCGTCAAGCACGTCGGCGCCACTTCCGCCTATCAATACATCCGCACCGTGGTGACCCATGAGCGAATCGTTCCCCGCGCCGCCGTCGAGGACATCGTCGGCCCCATAGCCCTGCAAGGTATCGTCGACCGCGCCGCCGCTGAGAAACTGGCGTTCCATGAAGCGGCGCCGCAACAGACCATCGAAAGAAACGTTCGTGCCATCATTGAATGAAATGGACTCAACGGCAGGCTGCGCGGCATTGACGGATATGAAGTTTCGAAAGTCGATGGAAAGATTGAAGTACCCGATGCCGTCGATATTGATGCGGGCCACGCCGAGATAGTCAATCGCGGTTGCGTCGGTGAAGTTAAGGGTATTGTTACCCTCCATATCCAAGACCGTGTCCTCGCGATCCATGAGGTAATCGTCATCGCCCGCGCCGCCTTGCAGGTGATCCGCCCCTGCCCCGCCGTCCAGCGTGTCATTGCCAGCGAGCCCCGCCAGGATATCGTTACCACCAAAGCCGCGAATGCGGTCGGTTACCCCGGTACCCACCAACATGGGTGGCTGAGCAGTCTCGCCGTTGTCGTTGCCTTCCGTCCCGTCGATATCAAAGCCTTGGGCCAGAACATCGTCGTAGGTAACGCGGCTGCCATCGTCAAACGCGATGTAGTCGAATACCGGTTTGCCGTGAGGGCCGGCATAATCGAAGCCTTCAAGATGGATTGCATCGCCATCGCCGAAATTGAGCAACAGGCTTCCGTTTCCGTAAGTCAGGGCGTTCTTGGATATACCTCTTACCAGGATGATGCTTCGATCGGAACTGGGCGGAAGAGGCGCACCATCGTCGCCAAGCCGGACCTGGTCATCTTCATCGTAGAAAGACTCAACGCCATCGCCCTTGTTAAAAACATAGGTATCCTTGCCCGCCCCGCCAACCAGGACATCCTCTCCCGCACCGCCCCAAAGCGTGTCGCGACCGCCGTATCCAAACAGCCGGTCATTGCCTTCGCCTCCCGAGAGAAAGTCGTTGCCGTGTTTGGTCGTTTCCAGATAACCCGCGTCACCCATAATCTCATCACTACCCTCGCCACCTAACAACGTGTCGTTGCCACCTTCGCCTTGCATCCAATCATTACCATCGCCACCGTCCAGATAGTCATCGCCTTGCACGAATGCCCCGGTATCGTTGAAGACGGATGCGTTGTAGTCGCCCGTCATCCTGTCATCGCCGCCGCCACCGACCAGCACATCGTTGCCATCCCCACCCGCCATCGTGTCGTTGTCCTGCTCGCCATACAGCAGATCGCCGCCGAACCCGCCAAACAGTTGGTCCTTGCCCGCCCCTCCGTAGAGCACGTCCCTGGACCCGCTCAGGGGCACAACATTGTTGTTGATGATCGGATAGAAAAAGGTGTCAAATGGATTGGAGACTTCGGAAACGCTCCAGTCATGGCTAGCCGCCGTGTAGTCATCATCGCCATCAAGCTTGTCGTCACCAGCCCCGCCTACCAGCAAGTCCGAACCCAGCCCACCCATCAATACATCGTTGCCGGTATAGCCGATCACGAAGTCATCGCCCGATCCGCCGTTTAGCCAATCGCCTCGAATTCCCGTAGGCGCATCGGTCCGGCCTTCGGTGATGGCGGTTTCGATGTCCACGCGATCTTTTCCATAAATCGTGTCGTCGCCCTCGCCACCTTCGATGATGTCGCCGCCGCGAATCCCATCTGTCGTGCCGTCCTCGCCGCCTTCAATCAGGTCGTTGTCGTCGTCTCCGTATAGGATGTCGCGTCCGGCGTCGCCTCGGATCAGGTCATCGCCCACGCCGGCATGCACGGTGTCGTTGTCCTCGCCGCCGAATACCCAATCGCCACCGGCGCCCGCATGAATCGTATCTTCGCCAGTACCACCATCGATAAAGTCACTGCCGCCCCGGGTGGCACTTATCGTGTCGTCGCCTCCCCTGCCAGAGATCAAATCGCTACCCGCGCTATCGTTCAAGCTATCCTCGCGGTCGGCCTGCGCCGCGCCTGGCAGATAGTTACCCAGGTCATCGACCCGGTTGTACATCAAGTTGGCCGTACCGTTGCCGTCCTCGTCGACATTGAGATCCCTGGTCACGATGCGCCAGTCAGCGCTCTCCGGCGGCAGTTGGAGTGCGTGCTCCACGACGGCAACGGTGGTCTCGAATTCCGCAGGTTCGAAGTCTCCAGTGATGGTGCGAGTTGGAACCGGCGCTGCGGGAATGCCGCTGCGCCCTTCCTCGGCCAGGCGGATGGCGAAGTCGCCTTCCTGCCAATCCTTGAGCAGAATGCTGCCACCAGCCGAGTCGTTTATGGTGACAAGCAAGTTCGCGCCTTGTTTGGTGTAGGCAAAGCGCCCGTCGGCGCTCTTCCATTCGGAATCGGAAACCTTCACCGAGGCATCCGCGATGATGGTGTCGGAGATGTCTGAAGAAACCAAAGATCCCGCGTTGTAGGTATAGCGCACTGCGCCCTTCCCATCGGTGTCGAGAATCTCGTCGTCGCCGTCGTTGCTGTTGATCCCGGCTTCGGAAGCCCCGTACTGGTAGATATCCAGCCCCGATCCGCCTTCCAAGTAATCGTCGTCGCCTTTCCCTTCAAGAAAATCGGTTCCGCCCATGCCGTAGAGACGGTCGGCCTTGACGTCGCCCTGAACCGCGTCGGCATGGTCGGAACCGAAGACAGCAGAACGATCCAGGCCTTGGACCGCCTTCTCCAGTCGACGTCCACTTTGCAGGTCCACATACGAAATCGGTCCGCCAATCATGTATCTGTTGGAGCCGGGAACGATTTCGGCTTGATCGGCCATGTTGATGTCGATGAGCTTCTCAAGCATCGCTGCTCGGTCTTCGATCCACTTGTCGGTCAGGCTGCCACTTCGGTTATCGGGATCGTAACGATCAAGCTCGCCATTGGCGTTGTGCAGGGGCTTGTAATCGACCCCGGTCACCGCGAAGGGGTTGAGCTCCTTAATCGCATAGCGGTAGGCAATTGCAGTGGTGCTCGTCGGGTCGGGGTTGCTGGCGGCCTGGATCAGGTCGTTGGCGGTTTTTCCGGTAAGGGGTTCAAACTTCAGTGTGCCTTCTTCGGCCTCATCGATCTTTTCATTGATGGCATTCAGTGCCAGGTAAAATGTGTCACGATTTGCAAGGTTGCTGAACCCACTCACACTTGGGTCAGATTTCAGAGTGATTTCGCTGCCTACCAAGAGTTGATGCAGCTTGGTGGCGATGGTTTCCAGTGAATCGCGTTCTGCCTTACCGTCAGTTCCGATAAGCCCCGTTGCCCGCTCGGCGGTACCCGCCGCCAGCGAGTTGTACGCCACTTCCAGGCCATCAGACGAACTCATGTCGAGCCCCAGCCTCTCGAACACGCTCATCACGGCGAGGCTGTCCACCAGCAAAGTAATGCTGTGGGTGGTGCCGAAGTCGTTATCTGAATCACCTCCCCAAATCCAGTTCTGAACGTCGGGCTGGTCTTCGATGAAAATCTTCGTCGCCGGAACATGCACACCCGTGTTTGCTACCCAATAGCTATCGTTGTGCGCGGCAAATCCGTAGAGTTGGGTGATCTTGTTCTCCACCCCACTGCCGTCCGCGTTCGCCAATATTCTGTAGCTGGTGTTGAATTCCTGTGCGATGGCGTCAACAATAACTCGATACGCCGAAGGTATTTCGATCGGACTCTCCCCGGGGAGAGAAATAAATTGCCCTTCATAAACACTCCCGTTGCTCGGTTCGGAAACATTAATCCCCGCGGCAAGCAGGCGTGCCTGCAGAGTGACTACCATGTTGCGCAGAAAGCCTTGTCCGATGTCGCCCAGTCCAGTGCCATTGACGATGAAGGCGTCGTTGACTTGATCGCGGTGCAGGTAGGTAAACACGCTTGCCAGGCTCCCCGACAGGCTGTAGCCGCTGACGTTGAGTTCGCCACCAGTTCCACCGAAACCGAATCGATTCTTGAAGTCGTCCAGTGCCGGGTCGGGCTCCCATTGGCCGCTTACGGCATTGAAGCTTTCTCCGAATTGCAGGTGCGTGTAGTAGCTCTCCATGCTGGCGATTTGGCCGAAGGCAAAGCCTCTAAGCCCGATGTCCGCATTGGTGGCGAAGTCGCGTTCCCGGTCGCCGCCTTGTGCAGCCGGAAAGAATTCGGTGGAGCGGAAGGCAATGGTGTAGGCGCCGGTTTCAATCTCGCGCATCAATGTCCCAGAAAACCCGGTCGCGGTATTGGGTAGGTGGCTCACAATCTCGTAGCGGGTCAGGAAATCTTCCGCCTGCGTGGTGGTCATACGAGTGGTGCCGGGGAGGAGATCGGTGGTCGGCTCGTTAACCTGTTGCCGTTGATAACTCGGATTATTGCTGCCAAACATCAACACGTTCTTTGCTGACTCAGTGCCATTGAATAAATCCGATTGATCCAGATAAGATTCTGTCGCCATTTGCTGCAACAAAAAGTCATACCATGCTTGGATATTTGTGCTCATGTCGTTCTCCCCTTATTCCACCGGATTGATAGAAATTAGAGTTTCTTGAATGAACTGAAACGGCGCGCCCGAAAAGCCAGGTTGACAGCCAGCGCCATTTACCAGACGTGTATATCTGGTATCCGGTCTAAGCCAATACCGAGAAAAGAATCGCCTAAATGCCAGCACTTCATTTGTTGTGCGGTCATAAATTATCGTCTCGCCACCTGTGATACCGTTTTCCAGCATGTCGGCAGTTGGAATCTGCCTCCATGTAAAACCATACCGGCTCTTGAGCGTCTCAGTCTGCTCCTGATTAATGATGTATGGCACATAAACCGGTTTCTTGTTTTTTTGCGTTCCAATCTTATAATGTCCCGTGACCTCTGACCCTCGGAAGAAACGGACATAATGTTTGCCCATCTCGTCCGGATTGCTTGGGCGTTCCATGTAATTAAAACGACCATGGTATGGTTGTACTAGTCGATCCTCCATATTTCTTTCCAGTATTTCGTTAGCTTCTTTCATTTGGAACATTAAATTGGAAGCATTGAAGGGCTGATAATTGCGCCCCTGAAATACCCCCTCCACCCCCTCCACCGTCCTGAAAATCCACTCCCCCGCCTCCTTGTCGCACAGTTCCTTGAAGTAAACTTCCGTGCTCATACCCTTTTTGTATTCCACCTTCGGTTTGTCATGCGGCGGCGGGAGTTTGATGGAATAGGCAAATCGCCCTTCTTCGGTCGCGAGCGGATCTACCGGCTTGATCTTCAGGATGTCGCAAGAGCTGTCGGTGCGTTTGCTTGATAGTGGGGGTTCACTGGGGTCGAGATAGGGACCCAGCCTCTCCTTCCGGCACTTGGCATCGATCTCCGCCATGATGTCGCGGAATTGCTGCCCGACAGTTGGCTCTCCGCAGCCACCAACTGGTAGGCACAACAGGGCACACACCAGCACACTAGGCTTCCATACGTATGGACTCATGTAATCCTCCTTTAGCGTTTCGGGTCGGACCCGCCTAAGCCGTTGTGAATTCATGAGATTCGTCCCATGGAAGCGTGTTTTCAGGCCTTAAAGCGGGGTTTTCGATATCGAATTCGAGCACATAAGGTGAGTATGCTTCGCGCAGTAGGTGTCCTTCACCCGATGTCGCCATTTCTCGGTGCGATGCCCTGAGTCCCAGCGCCTGCTTTACCCCTGCAATGTAATTCTCGCTTCCGACCGCAACGGACCGAGTCCATGTTTCGTCTTGCCTGATCCGGCCTTCTCGAAGCGCCGTGTCCACCCATTTGCGGTGTTCTTCCTGAAACGCCGCCAATTCGGAAAATCCGCAGAGCCTACTCAGTTCGGCCAAATCAATGATGCGATTCCGGTTACGAGGGCTTTGAATCTCCCGGTAACCACCATGCTCCCATTCGGCCGGATGGGATACGGCTCCCGCCCGCACCATGTTCAGGTCCACATATACCAGGCAGCGATGGAGATGCTCACCGGACTCGATGGCAGTGGCATGGTAGCGATCCTGCCAAAAGGCTCCCTGCCGTTTTTTTCGTGTGTTGTATTGCTGCGCGGTGCGCCCTGCGATCAACTGCATGCTTTGCGCGATCCCGCCATCACCTTTATCGCGAACGAGAAGGTGCACGTGATTGGAGGTGACCACGTAGTTCAGTACGCAAATTCCATAACGCTTTCTTGCCTCGAACAACCAGTCCAAATAGGTCGACCGGTCGCGAGAAAACTTGAACAAGAATTCGCGCTGATGGCACCGGTGGGTGATGTGCCACACATGACCGGGGAGAAAGAAGCGGTTGGCGCGAGGCATTGCGTGGAGCCTCCTTAGCGTGCGAGTTTTAGCGCAGAAAACATAGCTCTAAGCGGTAAATCTACATGAATTTAGCTGCACAGCTGCATCCTATCAATAGGTTGCGTGGGTCCGACCCCAACCCCTCATTTCGGAAATCGCATGCAAGGCGCCGACGTAAGCGGCACTCCAGCGAACAGGATCGTCGATGGGTAGATCTGCACAATGGTGTCGATGGACCTGTTGAGTGGCCCTGTGAAGGGCTTATCGGGTATGTGGCTGAAAGATAAGTTCATGGTGTCTTTTTCGATGCGGTCAAAGCAATTGTTTCAATGCCTTGCAGATTCTTCGGCAACTTGTGCGCAATCATCAGAATGGTTGCTTTGCCCTTGAGTTGGTTGATCGTTTCCCCGAATGCCATTGCCGTATCGTCATCCAGATTACTGGTGGCCTCATCAAAGATCAGAATCGCGGGGCGCTTGAGCAGCGCTCGGGCAATGGCGATTCTTTGTTTCTGTCCGCCGGAGAGTCCGGCCCCGTGTTCGCCGATCTCGCTCTTGTAGCCTTGAGGCAACGCCTCGATGGTGTCGTGAATGCCGGCGGCCTTGCAGGCGGCGATGACATCTTCGAAGCTCGCGTGCGGGTTGCCCAGCACGATGTTCTCGTGCAGGCTGCCGGAATAGAGCATGGTCTCCTGCGGCACCACACCAAAGCAGTTCCTCAGTTCGTTGGCCGCCAGATGCCGGACGTCGTGGCCATCGAGCTTGATCGAGCCTTCGCTGGGTTGATAGAAGCCTTGTAGCAGTTTGGCCAAGGTGCTTTTGCCGCATCCCGAGGGGCCGGTGATGGCCAGGCATTGGCCGGGTTCGATGGTGATGTTGAGGTTGCGGTAGAGGTAAGGCAGGTTGTCGGCGTAGCGGAAGGCCAGGTTCTCGATCTGGATCCTGCCCTGGCGTTTGCCCTCTCGGCTGGGGATCGTGGAGAAAGGTTCCGTGGGGGCATCCATCACATCGCCCAGTCGCTTCACGGCAATGGCGGCCTGCTGGAATTGCTGCCACAACCCAACCAGCTTCAACATCGGTTGCGAAAGCCTTCCGGCGAACATCTGGAAGGCCACCAGCATGCCAATGGTGAAGCCCGTCTCCTGCATCACCATCCAGGCGCCCACACACAGGATGGAGAGCGTGAGCAGTTGTTCCAGAGTATTGGCGGCGGTCTGGTAGGTGTTGGATAACTGCCGGGTCTGGAAGCTGGCTTGCAGATAGGTGGCCAGATAATCGGCATAACGGGTATTGAGTTGGGGTTCCATCTGCAGGGACTTCACCGTTTCCAGCCCCGAGACGTATTCGGTCAGAAAGGCCTGGTTGCGGGCGCCGAGCAGGAATTGCACGTTCAGGCGCATGCGGAACAAGGGCGCGACGATGGCCGAGAGCACAACGATAACGGCCAAGATGCCAATGGTGATCAAGCTCAGTTGCCAGCTATACCAGAGCATGACCGCCAGGAAGATGGCCATGAAGGGCAGATCCAGTAACAAGGTCACCGCGGCACTGGCCAGGAACTCGCGGATCGACTCGATGCCCTGGACTCGTGCCACCATGACCCCGGTGGGCCGATGTTCGAAGTAGCGCGGAGGCAGGCGAAACAAATGCTCGAAGACCTGCATGCCCAGCACTGCATCGATGCGATTGCCCGTGTGCAGAATCAGGTACTGGCGCACCCAGGTGAGCGCGGCGGTGAAGACCATGAATACCGCCAGGCCAATGCCGATGACGGTCAATGTGTTCAGGGTATGGTGAACCGTCACTTTATCGATGACCACCTGGGTAAACAGCGGGGTGGCGAGCGCCATCAACTGGATGGCGCTGGAGGCGATGAGCACTTCGCGGAAGATTTTCTTGTGCTTGAGCAGCTCGGCGATGAACCAGCCGAATCCAAATGACGCGCGTTGCGCGCCTTGGGTGTCGGGGTCTTTGAGGAACGGCGTCTTGGGTACCGCTTGCAGGACTGCTCCCAAGTAGCGATTCTGGAATTCGGCAAACGAGACGATGGCGTGGCTCGGTTGGCCTTGCTCGAACAAGGCCACGCGGTCGGCTTCGACTTTTAATACAAAAGCCAGTCGCGAAGGCGAGGAAGTGGCGGCTGGCGCGAGCGGGATTTGTTCCTCATCAACCGGACCGATCTTGGGTTCGGTAGCCGGCGCGGCCAGCACCGCAACAAAAGGCGTTGCGAATTTCCTGAGGGAGGCGGCTTGAGGGTTGCTCCATTTGCACTCCAGCCCCAACGCGCTTGCAGCGGTCTGAAGCGTATCGAGCGTATAGGGCGGCGCCAGTGAGCCCAGCACCAACTGCGGATCAAAGGGAATGCGATGGAATTGCGCGAGCGCGGAGAGCGCCCACACCATCGCGTTTTTATCGAGCGCGCTACTCTGCGCCTCTCTCCCAGTTGGCGGCGGCCGACTTGTCGGCCGCGCGGCATGCCTGTGCATGGCGCAAGCTCACGTGAACTTCGATCATTTATTCTTATGGGCGGCCAGTGAGTACCAGACCGTTCTGTGCGTGGGAACCTTTTAACCGATTCCGATTCGTGCAGTCAAATTCCAAGTCGGAATGGCGGGTCGGACCCGCCTAAGCCGTTGTGGATTCATGAGATTCGTCCCATGGAAGCATGTTTTCGGGCCTTAAAGCGGGGTTTTCGATATCAGAATCGAGCACATAAAGGTGGCTGTGCTGTGCACAGTAGGTGTACTTCGGCCGATGCGGCCATTTCTGACCCCCCCTCTCCCCTACCCCTCTCCCGCAAGGGGCGCGGGGGTTCAAGAGGTAGTGGCATGAGGCGCAGCCTCCTTAGCGTGCGATTTTTGATACGAAAAACGTGGCTCTAAGCGGTAAATCTACGAGAATCTAGCGGCATAGTTGCAGTCGATCAATAGGTTGCGCGGGTCCGACCTCGCCCCCCCATTGCCGATTGAAGTTATGCGGTCTATAAAAGCAAGTCCGCGCGAGTCGCGCCCACCATCACGAGGAGACGACAATGGCCATTTACGAACTGCGCACCTACACGCTCTACGTCGGCAAAATGTCGGAGGCGGTGAAGCTCTATACCGAGATCGGGTTTCCCGCGTTGAAAAAGGGCGGCTTCGACAAGAATCTGGTCGGGTATTTTCAGGGCGACACCGGAACCATCAATCAACTGGTCCACCTCTGGAAATTCGCCGATGACGCAGCACGTCGCGCGCATTGGGCGGCGCTGTCCGCCAACACCGATTTCATTGAGGGTTTCGCGGCGAAATTCCGGCCACTGGTGATGACGCAGGAAGTGAAATTGCTCACGGCAGCGCCGTGGGGACCACATCCCTGATCGCTGGCGGACAAACACTGTTCTGGACTTAGATAGGGGCGCTTTTCTTTGTAGTTCCCTTTATTCAGGGAAATACTGAATTAGCCCCCGAATGTCATTCCCGTGGAACTTGTCCTCGAATGCTTTTATCGGGGAACGGGAATCCAGGTTTTTCAAAAGCCACTGTCTTCCCCGCATTCGCGAGGAAGACAACTATTAAATACTTCCTTCGCTCTAGTGCTTTTGG
>CAMDKM010000050.1 GCA_945900965.1 Bordetella parapertussis
TTTAGCCCGCATATTTCACCACGACACTTTAATATCGCGATGGATGGCACGCCTGATGGCCGAAATGACGTATTTGGCGGGCTGTAAGGCGCAGTCATTGGGTAATTTTCCGCCGCGCGCGGTTTGAGGCGAAGCATCCCCCTCCCCGACATGGGAAGCGGGCCAGTTTTGTGTCATCGCGGCGGCCAACCGCTGGGCTGTGGGTTATCCGCTGTTCAGAGCGTGCAGCGCGCTCTGGAAGATCGGCGCGCTCGGCCACTGGCTCGCCAAGTGCAGGCGGATGCGCCGCGTGTTGCGGGTGATGACGGCTGCGAGCTTGAGCAGTCGATCGCGCAGCGTAGATATCTGAGCGTTGGCCAAGACCGTGCCCTTGAGCACTATCGCGCGCAGCCGCTCAACCAAGGTGTAGGCCAGCGCCGAGAGCAAGATCCGAAACTGGTTGGCGTTGAAGTAGTGGCAACTGGTGCGGGTGGCAAACAGGCCCAGTTGCGCCTCCTTGATGCGGTTCTCTGCTTCGCCGCCCTGACAGTACAGTGCATCGTAGAGCGGCCCCGCCTCGCGCTCGGTGGGCTTGATGTTGGTCACCACAAAGCGCGGGTTGGTGCCCTGCTCGCCATACTCCAGCCGGGCTACGCAGCGACGGGCCTGCTTCCAGGTGCGCGCGCCGTAGGTCAGCTCCAGGAAACGGCGCTGCTTGGTGCGCGTTGTGGCGAAGAGCGCTTGCATGTCCTGCTCGCACTGGGCGACCAGCTCGTGCAGGCGCCTGTTACGCGCCAAGCCCACCACGTATTGCACCTGCTTGCGATCACACCAGTTCAGAATCCGCTGCCGGCAGAAGCCCGAGTCGGCCCGAAAGATAATCCTGACCGCTGGCCACACCTGGCGCAGCCGGCTCACCAGCAGCTCCAATACCGCCCCCGCATGCTTGGCCCCGTCGATCTTGCTCGGGCGCAGGTAGGCCGCCCGCATCTGCTCACCACAGAAGACATACAGCGGCAGGTAGCAGTAACTGTCGTAATAGCCGTGGAAGAAACGATCCTCCTGCCGGCCGTAGAGGGGGCAATCGGTGGCATCGAAGTCGAGTATGAGTTCTTCGGGTGCGCTCTTGAAGCTGGCAATGAATTCGGGTGCGCACGTTGGCTTTGCGAAAGTCGGGATTGCCTCGCAACCGCGCGTTAGTTCCATCGAGAAATCCGCACATTAAGGAATTAAATTCAGACAATACTTCTTAGGGCATGCTTCGTGCAAACGGCACCGCTCATTTAGCCCCGTTACGTTGAAATCACCGGCGGCCATCGCGCTTTCTTAATTTGCGGTTTACCCGTAGCTCGATCATCGCCTGGGTCGTCGTTACACTTGGCACCGTTGCAAACATATTGGACATATTCGGTTTTGGTCACCCCAATTCGGCAATTTGGTACGGGATAAAAAATCGCCTTGCTTCCAACAAGAGGAAGTTTTATCTTGCGGTTGCCAACTAGGCCATCCCCGGCGTCCGCGATCAAAGTGATTGGGGTGCAAAAAAATGGAATTCTCAATGAGGGCACTTCGCGGGCATGGTCTGCCGGCCTTGGGACCATAAAAATTTAATGAGCATTCCTTTCTTTTTCGATGTGCTCGCCTACGGCGCGATTTTTGTGCTGGTGGTGCTTGGCCTCGGTGTCATCGCCAGCATGATGGGCATATTCAACTTCGCCCACGGCGAGTTCGTCCTTCTGGGGGCCTGCACAGTCTATTGGTTCGACCAGCACGGCCTGCCTGCCTGGTTGGGCATGGTTGCCGCCCCTTTTTTCGTGGGGCTTGTCGGTATTTTTCTGGAGCGCATCGCCATCCGGCGTTTCTACGCCACACCCATCGTTGCGATGCTCGGCACCTACGCCATAGGATTGGTGTTGAGGGAGGGAGTGCGTATGCTGCTGGGCGGCCAGTTCTATAACGTGGTGGCGCCTTTCGTCGGCTCCTTCGAGATGGGCCAGATTTCCGTCTCGAAATGGCGCACGGCGGTGATTCTCATCACCGCTCTCGTTATGGTGGGGAGCTTTCTGCTGCTGACCATGACCAATTGGGGATTGCGCATGCGAGCTTCGCTTGAGAATCCGGCATTGGCGCGCGCCTCCGGCATATCCACCAGCCGCGTCTACGCTGGCACATTTGCTTTCGGCGCGGCGCTGGCCGGACTGGCTGGTGGCCTCATGGTCCCTATCTATTCCCTTAACGCGGACATGGGCGTGCCATTCTTAATCAAATCATTTCTCGCCGTCATGTTAGGCGGCATGGGCAGTTTCGAGGGTTCCATCCTGGGTGCCGCGTTGGTAGGGACCACCAGTGCCGCCCTGCCTTGGGTCATCAAACCAGTGGTGGCGGATGTTCTAGTCTTCTTGATTGCTGTCGCGATCGTGAAGTTTCGGCCGGAAGGCCTTTTAACCAGGAGGAGGAGTTAGCCATGCGCAACGATGAATCAAAGATGAAGTTGCAGTCCCGCCGGGAGTTTATGCAGCGCGGGTCACTGTTGGCGGGCATGACGGCCCTGGGCGCGGGAAGTTTTTTATACAACCCGGCCCATGCCGCCGACGCCATCAAAGTCGGCATTGCGACAGATTTGACTGGCCCCATCAGTTGGGGCGGCATTCCCAACTCGCAGGTGGCGAAGATGGTGATCGACGAAATCAACGCAGCCGGGGGCTTGCTGGGCCGGCCCTTGCAAATGGTCTTGGAGGATACGGCTACCAACGAACAACTTGCCGTCACCAAGGTGCGCAAGCTGGTCACGCAGGACAAGGTCGCGGTCGTGTTCGGCGGCATTACCAGTTCCATGCGTAACGCCATCAAGGACACCATCGTCAATCGCGGCAAGACCTTGTACATTTACCCACAGCTCTATGAGGGACTGGAGTGCACGAGATACCTATACTGCACAGGC
The DNA here is from genome assembly GCA_945900965.1 of Bordetella parapertussis. GTDB lineage: Bacteria > Pseudomonadota > Gammaproteobacteria > Burkholderiales > JACQAP01 > JACQAP01. Next base: position 2,921 of record CAMDKM010000050.1, read on the forward strand.
CCTTCACCCGCGCAACAGTGCGACACCTTCATTCCCTGGCTCATCAAGAACGGCGGGAAAAAGTTTTACCTGCCCTCCGCGGACTATGTGTGGCCGCATACCTTGAACAAGTACGCGCGCAAGGTGATCGAGAAACACGGCGGGGAAGTCATCGGGGAGGAGTATTTCCCCGTGGACCATAACGAGTACAGTGCCACGGTGAACAAGATCATGTCCAGTGGCGTCAACAACGTGTTCAACACCACGATACCGCCAGGCGTGGCGGCTTTCTTCAAGCAACTCTACGAGGCGGGCTTCCAGAAGCGGGGCGGACGCCTCTCCTGCGTGTACTACGACGAGAACGCGCTCAACATCACTCCTGCCCACGAGATCGAAGGATTGGCCAGTTGCCTGGACTATTTCAAAGAAGTGAACGATCCTTTCGGCAATAAAGTGCAGGAAAATTACACCAAACTCTTCGGCACGAAGAATCCTCTCACGGCAGGCAGCGCTGCAACAGGCATGTGGCGCGGTATCAATTTGTGGGCTGCCGCGGTCAAGAAGGCCAACAGCGTAAAACGCGAAGACGTCGCCGCAGCCATGGAAACGACGAAACTCACCGATGGGCTTGGCGGTGGATGCGAAATCGTACCCGGCAAATGGCATACCAAGATGAACATGTACATCGCGGTGGCCAAGGGCGGCAAGTACGAGATCGTCGAGAAGAGCAACGGAATGGTGGATCCGCGCGAGTGCTAAGGCCTTAACCTCTTCTTGCTCGCTGCCATGTCGAAGGCCCCCTCCCCAGCCCTCCCCCGCCTGCCGTCATCGCAGGGGAGGGCACTGGTAAAGGCAAGGGATAAGGTAAGAATCGCCCTATGAGTAACAAGCCCATTCAGGCCCGTCTCGCGATTCCTGTCATCGAAGGCGTGCTGCTGCTGCTCGCCATCCTGCTACCCCTCGTCCTCGACGAATTTTGGATCCTTTTCACCACCCGCGTCTTCATCCTGGGTTTGATCGCGTTGTCCTTCGACCTGGTATGGGGTTACGCGGGCATCATGAGTTTTGGCCAGGCGCTGTTCTTTGGTATGGCAGGCTACAGCACGGCGCTGATCGCCACCAAACTGAACATCACGTCGGTATTCGTAATCGCTCCTGCCGCGGTCCTGGTGGGTTTGATCGTTTCGTTCCTTATGTCCGTGCTGGTGATTCTCGGTAAACGCCAGCCCAGCATGGTATTCATCGCATTGGGTACTCTGACCGGAAGTTACGTGGTGGAACGGCTGGCGCGCGGCTGGTCCTATGTCGGGGGGCAGAACGGTATACCCAGCCTGCCGCGATTGACGGCGGGCAGCTTCGAGATTTCCGAAGGACCGGTTTTTTATTTCATGGCGTTGGTGATCCTCGCCGCAGTGTATATCGCGTTGCGACTGCTAACGCGCTCGCAGTTCGGGTTGGTTCTAGCCGGCATTCGGCAACAGGAAAACCGCATCGCTTTTTTTGGGTACCGGACACAAAATTACAAAGGTATCGTTTTTTGCCTGAGCGGCATGATCGCGGGCCTCGCGGGTGGGCTCTACGGTTTTCACGAGGGATACATCGGACCCGGCCAGCTCGGCCCTGTGCTCTCGACACAAGTCGTGCTCTATACGCTGTTCGGCGGCGCGGGAACTTTGATTGGCTCGATCGTGGGCGTCGGGTTGATCGATTTGTTCAGCTTTCATCTGTCTCATGTTTGGGATACCGGCTGGCCCATCATCTTGGGGCTGTTGCTGCTTATCGTGGTGATGTTCAGACCTACCGGGCTGATCGGATTCTTCGTGAACGATCGCGAGCGTATCGGCTCCTTCGGCCGGCCCGGCAAGTAGGCATCGCGCATGAACCTGCTTGAATGTCACGGCGTGGGTAAAGTGTACGGAACGCTAACCGCGTTGGACAAGGCGGATCTTCAGGTCGGCGCGAACGAGTTTCATGGTTTGATTGGACCCAACGGCTCGGGGAAAACCACGCTGCTCAAGTGCATAGCGGGTGCGGAGTTACCCACGCGGGGAACAGTCTCGCTTGGCGGAGCGGATATCACCGATGCCACGCCGTCGGATCGCGCCCGCGCCGGATTGAGCCTGAAATTTCAGATTACGGCGGTGCTCGCCGAGTTATCGGTTTACGACAACGTATTGCTCGCCATGCAATCGCAGGGGTCTGTGTGGAGCCTCATGTTGTCGCGCTCCCGCAGATCGCTGCGCGAGCGCATCATGACAACCTTGGAGCGTTTCAATCTCGCGGATCGTAGCGACGACATCGCGGGATTTCTTTCCCACGGCCAACAGCAGTGGTTGGAAATCGCCATGGCCCTGGCCGGGGAACCGAAACTTCTTTTGCTGGACGAACCGACCGCGGGCATGAGTCAGCAGGAACGCCGTGTCACAGGCGAGTTGTTGGCACCCATCAAGAAAACTTGCTCCTTGCTAATCGTCGAGCACGATCTCGATTTCATCAAGGACATCTGCGACACGCTAACGGTGCTGGATCAAGGCCAGATCGTCGCCAGCGGCCCTACGCGGGAAGTTCAGGAGAACGTTCGGGTCAAGGACGCTTACCTTAATCATGTCTGACGCGCTTCTCCAAGGCAACGGCCTGTGCACCTACTACGGCACCAGCCAGGCCTTGTTCGATGTTTCACTGCGGGTTCCTTCGCGCGGTGGCGTAGCCATCCTCGGGCGTAACGGCGCAGGCAAGACTACGCTGCTGAAAACGCTTTCCGGGGACTTGCTTCCTGCGCGTGGCGAGGTGCAATTTAACAACGTCGAGGCTACGCGCATGAGTACGGAACAGCGCGTGCGCGCGGGAATCGGTTATGTGCCGCAGGAGCACGGCGTGTTCGCCAGAATGACCGTTCAGGAGAATTTAATGGTTGGGGCCATGGCGGCGACCAAGGGGAAGGACGGCATCGACGAAGTGCTCGCTTTATTCCCGAGACTGGGGGAGCGCATGTCTCAACAGGCCGGAACGCTTTCCGGCGGCGAGCGAAAAATGCTCGCCATTGGCCGGGCATTACTCGCGCGCCCGTATTTACTCATGCTTGACGAACCCACCGAAGGGGTATGGCATGGCGTCATTGACGAAATTGCCGAACGTCTGGCCGGGCTGACCAAGAAGATCGCCGTTGTGATCGTCGAACAACATTTGAAGCTTGCGCTGAGCGTTACCCAATTTTGTTATGTCATGGATCGTGGGCGCGTCGCCCTGGAAGGGCCTTCCGAGCACGTGCGAAACGATCCGAATCTGGTGCGATTGCTTGCGCCTTAGTTTTTTAACCCAAAGGAGGAGACCATGGCCGTACCACCGATTACCCCCGATCAAGTTCTCGACGCCGCCGATACCGTCGGGCTTTCGCTGACCGACGCGGATGTGAACTCATACATCGGATTGATGAAAGGCTACATCGACGCTTACAACGTCGTTGACGGCATGCCGGACAATCTGCCGCCAGTCAATTATCCCCGCACGCCGGGGCGATTCCCCACCGCGGCGGAAAATCCCCGCAATGCCTGGTATGTGAAGTCCTCGGTCAAAGGTGCGACCTCGGGCAAACTCGCGGGCAAAAAAATCGCCGCCAAGGACAACATCATGGTGGCCGGCGTGCCGATGATGAATGGATGTTCCATTCTTGAAGGTTACGTGCCCGATATCGACGCGACAGTCATCACTCGCATTCTGGACGCTGGCGGCGAAATTATCGGCAAGACCCATTGCGAGAATTACTGCATTTCTGGCGGTAGCCACACCGGCGCCAAGGGGCCGGTGCACAACCCGTACAAGATGGGATTTTCCGCAGGTGGTTCGTCCTCCGGAAGTGGTGTAGTGGTGGCGCTGGGCGAAGCGGACATGGCCCTGGGTGGCGATCAAGGCGGGTCGATCCGCATGCCCGCCAGTTGGTGCGGCATCGTCGGCATGAAACCCACGCATGGCCTGGTTCCGTACACCGGCATCATGCCGATCGAAATTTACGTCGATCACACCGGCCCGATGACCAAGAACGTGAAAGACAACGCCCTGATGCTGGAAGTCATTGCCGGCGCGGATGGCTACGATCCGCGCCAGTTCTCCCCCAAAACGCACGCCTACACTCAGGGATTGGATGCCGGGGCTAAAGGCATGCGCATCGGCATTATCAAGGAAGGCTTCGGCCGCCCGGAATCGGAAGCCGCGTCCGACGAAAAAGTTCGCAGGGCCATCGACGTGTTCAAGAAGTTGGGTGCCACCGTCGAGGAAGTATCCATTCCCGAACACCTGGTGGCCCCGGCTGTGTGGACACCCATCGGCACTGAAGGCATTGCGCAGACCATGATGCTCGGCGACGGCTATGGCCTGAGCAGGCAGGATCTTTATGTCACCAGCCTGATAGACAAACTGCACGGCTGGGAGCTGCGCGCCAATGAATTGTCCGAAACAACGAAAATTCTTACCGTTCTCGGCGTTCATATCAAGAAACACTTCGGCAGCCGGTACTACGGCAAGGCGGTCAACATCTCCCGCCGTATTGCAGCGGCCTACGACGCCGAACTGAAGAAGTACGACGTTTTGGTGCTGCCCACCATGCCGATGAAGCCCACCCCGCTGCCGCCGGCCGACGCCTCGCGCGAACTCTATGTCCAGCGCGCATTGGAAATGATCGGCAATACCTGCCCCTTCGACATCACCCACCATCCGGCCATGACTGTGCCCTGCGGCATGGTGGATGGCTTGCCCATCGGGCTCATGATCGTCGGCAAACACTTCGACGAACCCAGCATTTATCGCGCGGGTTACGCGTTTGAGCAGTCGGGGGATTGGAAGAAAGTGTAGATTTCCAAGGAAGATATAGAAGGAGGCAACAAGCCCCCAGCCCAGCAAGAAGAAGAATTCAAAGCCCCGCCACTGCGGGGCTTTTTTCTTAACCGCCGGGATATTCCAGTAGCGCTCAAAATTTAATGGAAGATCCGGGTTCAAATGAAACGCAAAACTCTTCAACACGAAGGACACAAAGGTTTTCACGAAGGTTCACGAAGGAAATCTGTATCAGGAGAACGCGGGCAGGATTCACTTGTACATGGTTTCCTTCGTGTCCTTCGTGAAAACCTTCGTGCGCCTTCGTGTTAAGCGCGTTTTTTCTTTCTCTATTGAAAAATTCGGAATCAAGGACTCCGGGAACACCTCTGGAAGTAAGCAACAGCCCAACATTTCCCTATTATTTCGGCATTCAGCACTTTATTTGCATAACTCCCATACAATCATCGTCGATTCATGCCTCATTAAAGAGAGCAAAATGCCGTACCGCAGCAATTAACATCATTTGTGGGAGTGAGCGTCGGCCGAGCGCTTTCGGTCAGCACGTCAAATATAAGGAGTTCCTTAATGAACACATTTAATTCACTGGTCGCCGCGATTCTCGCGGCAGTTTCGTTCAATACCTTTGCCGCCGAATGGAAAATGGTTTCGTCTTCCGCCGACGAGCAAGTGTTTGTCGATACCCATAGCCTGATCAAGAAGAAAGACAACCTCATCCAGGTACGCATCCTGGAAAACTTTGCCCGCCCCAACAGCATGGGCCACGGCTTATACGACCACAAATCCCGCTACCTGGTGGTGGCCGTGGACTGTAGCGCCGGCCAGATGACCTATCAGCAATGGAGCATGCATGCCGAAGCGCTGGGCACTGGCGCAACAGTATGGGCCGACAGCATGCAGGGTGGCCCGGCGTTCTTTCGCCCCGACCTGAACTCAGGTTACGGCCGTGTGGTTGGAAACGTTTGTCATTCGCCGGTGGCGATGAAAGACTGATCCCAGGCTAAAGGCAGAACAGGCGCCTGCGGCGCCTGTTTACTCAACCACCCTGCGGGCAAACCTGCGGGTCGATCTGGAAACCCGGCGCAGCGCCGTAAACACAGGCTGCGCCGTTTTTGTCGAGATCGGTGAGATTCAACGACCAATCCCCGCCGCCATTGCACTGTGGATAGTGCATGACCGAAAAGCGGTCATAGGCGGTTAGCGGGCGCCAGTTGTTATCCTCGAAGCAGGTGCCGGATTCCGGCCGGGTATGTTCGTGGCGCCAACCGAGCGCATGTCCAAGCTCATGGCGCAGAATGCCCACCAATTGCAGCACCCCGTCCGCCGGCATCGCAAAGGCGGATTCGTCAATCAGCAGATTTCGTTCGACGCGATCCTCGTTTGGAAAAAATGCCCGGGCCAGATACTGCCCATCCACCTCGACCGGCCGGACATCGAAGACCACGTTGGCATTCGCAGGCGTGCAGTCGGCATCCTCGGCCTCCAGGTGAATGAAATCCACATCCGCCGCCTCTTCCCAGGCGCGAGTGGCGGCCTCCATGTCATCTACAACCCGTGGCCGCCGTTCGCCGAAGGTATTGCTCACGCAATAAGTCAGGCGTTTTCTCATGGCGGCGTCCCAGACGGCGTCTTTGCTCCCCGCTTTGTGCACAACCAGCGCTCCGAGCGCCGGGGCCGACGGTGCGTGCTTGATGCGCGACTCGAAAAATTCCCGCAGACGCTGGTGATCGGCAATCGCCATATCGCCGTTGACAATGTACTTGCCGTCCGCGAAGGGTTCCTTGTAAGTGCTTTGTTCGAATTCTTCGAATTCCTTGTCCGCCCACAGGCTGCATTGTTCCCGCGCCTCGCCCCCCAGTCGCTCCAATGCCTCGGCAATCGTCGCGGGGGTTGCTTCCACCCGTTCCGTGGCCGTACGGATCCGCGCGCCGGAGCGTCTCGCGCTCGCTTCCAAAGGCGATTCGGATGTCACGCTTGGCGCCGGCTTTTCGCATCCGAGGAAGTCGCCGGCGAATACGGTGGGCGAAAAGCTGGCGTACCCAAGCGCGCAACAGGCAAGAACCCTTGCCCCAAGTCGCATCGCAAAAATCTTCTTCATCCCGAAATGCACTTTGGCCGGATTTCCATCACGAACAATTGATCAGCAGCTACTTCTTCAAACATGGCTCCACAACCACATTGAATAACTCGACCCCTTCCGCGCTGACACGCAGTTCGAGCAAGAGTGTGCGTGCTGCCGCAACATCCTTGGCCTCGAAGCAGAGGCGCTTTTCTCCTTCCAGACCAATGCGCGTTTCCGTTACCTTGAGCACCTCGCCCCGCCGTTTCGAATCATCGATGAGCTTGCGTGCCTTGCCATAGGCGGCGCGTGTCGGTTCCGGCACGCCTTTCCCGCGCGACAGCGCATAGATCGCAATTTCTCTTGCCGCGCTCTCGGCGGCCGGCAATTTGTCCTTTGTTCCGGAAGCGTTGATGAGAGGAGATTGAACCCCCAGAACAAGAGTTCCCAGAAAGAGAATGATCGAAACCGGTTTCCGTTCAAACCAGACATGCAGCCACTTCGCAAGCGCTCGTTTCATATTGGGCAATTCAAATATTCTTCTTGTCCGGCGCAGACAAGTCCGCGAACTTCTTTTGCGCCTTGGCTTCTTTGATGCGCCGGATCATTTCCTCCTGGCTCATGTCGGCGCCCAACACACTGTCCCCCGACCATTTCGCCTGCGCAATGATCTCGGGAGGCGCCACGGCCAGTTCCGCCTGCTTTTTCTCCCAGGCTCGCCGAAATGCCGCCCGCTCGCGGAGAAAATGTCTGCCGATATAAAAGAGAGTCACCACACCAATGATGCCGATTGCCGCGCCGATGACGGCCCAGACCATTTCGCATTCATCGAATCGGCCCGCATCCGCGATGCAATAGCGTCCCAGCCCGGCGTACCAGATTACCTGTTGCCAGAGATTGCTGACCCAATCCGAAGAATTCATTTTAAATTTTGTGTGATTGAACTTCGGCGATCACCGATTGCATTGCCTGCCCGGTCAAAAATGCCCTGGACATCGCAGCGGGGTCACTTGAGAAGAACTTGTCAGTTGAACAGCGCGGTCAGATCGACTTGAAAAGAAGTGATCTGCATCAGACCACCCGTACCGTAATACTCCAATCGCTTCGAACGCGGGAATACAATCCTTGACTCCCTGGCACCGGAATCTATATAGGCTTTCGCCTTTGAGCGTAAATCAATCAGCGTATTCGACGGCGACGCAATTTCCACGCAAAGCTCTGGCGCGACTTCCAATGGCGATTGGTCGCGCCGCTCGCTCCAATACCTATCCGAGCACCATGCCACGTCCGGCGCAAATATTCCCTCTTTCGTTCGCACACCCACTTCCACGAGGGTGCGACCGCCCAGCTGTGAACGAAGCAAATGGGACAACTCCCCGGCAAGCCCTCCATGCTCGGTATTAACTAACAACACGACAATTCTCCCCCAGCGATCCAAATCGATTTTCCCAACGAAATTTGCGAACCTCGGATCGTCCAGAATTTCGCGCCAACGCGCGGACAGCGTGTCGGCATCCAACGGGTGCTCGATAACCTCGGCGACTAATGTGTTCATAAACTTACCGTTTCTGACTCATCGGGGCTTCTCGGTGAACAGTCTACGCCAGCCATATGCCTGAATAAAGCAGTCACATGCGCTCCTGCCACTTGGCCAGTCGGGAAACGTGCCGTGCCAAGCCATCAGCAGTGGAGTCATCGATTTACAGCGCCTCACCCTTTCCTGGGCGACCATGCCGCCCCAAGGCATCCAGAAAAAAATCGCGAAACATCAAAGAGTAGCGTCTCTCCAGACGGCAAGCGCCCGGTTGCCTTTCAAAATTATGTGGCGCTACGAAACAAGGCGCGGGACGTCCGAATTGGCGAATTACAGTCGAAATTCTTCTCGGTCAGCGACTCGTCAGTCCAGCGTCATCCGGACGAATGCCTCCTCTCATTAGATTTGCAACGCGCGTCTGCTGAGACGCGTAACTTCTTGATAGGAGAAAACATAATGAACAAAAGATGGAAAACAATTGTCTTGGGACAGCTCGCCATTTCAATGTTCGCACTTACCGCCACAGCGCAAGAGATACCCGCGCCGCCATGGTTAATGTCCGGTACTTACGGGATCGAAGTCGGTTACGCATTGGATGAGGCGACCGTGTGGCGCCACATGAACCAGGTCTGCGGCCAACCATGGAGGAGGACCACGGCTGGGCCTTGTCCCGCGGTGACGTAATGCAGGGGCACGTCACCGAGATCGGCAAAGTCGTGATGCAGGGTAGAGTTCACCGGCCAAACCTTAGAGTCGGCGAGCGACCAGTAGCAACCATGCTGCTATCTCGGCTCACCGACAAACCGCCGCTGAATAGTCGCGATCAACTGCAACGCCTCCGCCGGCAACGGTCCCTTCTTCGCGCTCTGCGCAGCGTGATCGAGTTGATCGAGCGTCGAGAGACCAACGAGTGTCGTGGATAACTGCGGATTCGACAGCACGTATCGAATCGAGGCCTCGACCAGACTCTGGGCATAGCCTTTCTTCACCACCTCATCGAACCGAATCGCGCGCGCCACGTCACGCGCGTAACTGGATGCTGAACCTATTGGGTCTACCTTTTGCATGCTGAGGGGATGCCGGGTCTCGGTGCCGCTCAGCGCACCACCGGCCAGCACGCGAATGCCAATCGTCCCAACGTCGCTCGCTTGGGCGCGCGCAATCAAATTGCCGTAATCCTGGGCCGGGTAGTCGGGCGGGAGCGTCATGCCGGAGCCGGGATTGAGCAGGTTATAAGCGACCTGCGCGGTATCAAAATTATTCACTACGCTCTGGATAGCGGGCGTGTCGCCCAAAGCCGTAAACCCGAAATAACGCGCCTTGCCTTGTTCGCGCAGACGCTCAAAGGCAGGCAGCACCTGCTCGCGCACCGTCTTCGGGTCGATGCTGCCCCCGCGTTTGGCGTCGGATATGGGGTTGTGCAATTGGTAAAGATCGACGCTGTCGAGCCCCAGGCGTTGCAGGCTTGCGTCCATGGCCTGCGCAATGTTCCGGCCTATATCGCCCATTTCCGGAAGCCAGACCTTCGTCCCGACATAGACCTTGGGATGTTTGAGCGCCTTCAAGACCCGGCCAAGATTTATTTCCGACTCACCGTTGCCGTACAACGGTGCGGTGTCGAAGTAGTTGATGCCGAATTCCATGGCACGCGCAACCGCGCGCTCCTGATCAGCGGGTGCACCCTTGACCATCAGGCCGCCAACGGCGCCGCAGCCGAAGCTGAGCACAGATACTTTCAGGTCGGTTCTACCGAGGATGCGGGTTTCCATCAGACGGACTCAACCCAACACAGAGGCACGGAGAACACAGAGGGCACAGAGAAGGACTAAAGGAAGGATAGTTTTCCCCGTATCACTCTCCTGCGTGGAGGCGCAATATTCGCCGTGCATCACAATTTTTCCTTTCTCTACGATCGCTACCCGTCTAGTCATTCTTTCCTGGGCGTCTTTGCGATGGGCGTACATAGATGGCATTCCCCGGTTCAGAAAATATTGCGCGTTACTTTAACTCGACCTCGACAAACACGAATTCGTGCAGGTTGGGATTAACCACGTTGTGCTCGACTCCGACGTTTCGCGCATACGACTGGCCGGCGGTCAGCTCGGTCACGATTTCCCCGTTCGCGGTCTCCTGCATCAGCTTACCCGCGGTCAGCACCACCACGACGTAGTCGTGAGCATGTCTGTGCCATCCGGTTTCCGCCCCAGGCGCGAAGCGCCATTCCGTCACGATGGCGCGGTCGGTCTCGGTGAGGAGTTTTGAGGTGGCTTGCGGGCGGGGGTTCATTGGACGGTGAATCAATGAATGGATTCTGATCCACCCTATTCTAATTTAGTTGGCGTGGATTTCCTTTCCCTACTCGCTCCAGTGCGGTGCAGGACAATTCATGAGTTCGGGAAACGAGATCGAGCGGCGAAAACATGCAGGGCACGAAACCTTCAGGGCTTTAGAGGTCGATTATCTGGCCTGAAAACGTGTCTCTAAGAGACAATTCAGGCTCATTTTCTTGCTCTTGAATCAGAGAATCAGAACCTTGCAGTGGTCCGACCCTCCCTGGCAGCCGCAAACTTGAGAAAGACGAAATATTCGGGTGTAACATTTGCACGTCGGGCCGCAGTCAAATTCGGCACATAACTCTCTCTGATAAAGTTCTTCCTCTGTGTGTCCGGTGTCCTCTGTGCCTAAAAGGGTACTCCGACGTGCTACGCACGTAGGGTATCTGTGTCGGGTGTAGTTAGTTGAGGAAACACTGAATAAGTGTCTTCCCCGCGAAGGCGGGGAACCAGATGTCTTTGAAAAACCTGGATTCCCGTTTTCACGGGAATGACATTTGAGAACTTATTCAGTGTTTCCTTAAGTCAGGACCGCAACACCTGGCCCGCTGAAGCACCGACAAGATTCCCATCCGCATACGTCGTCACCCCATTCACGATCGCGTAGCGCATGCCGCGCGAGGGCATGACCATGCGCTTGCCGCCGCCGGGTAGATCGTAGCGGCGTTCGCCGCGATTCGAGGAGCCGACGGTCGCGGGATCGAAGATCGCGATGTCGGCGGCGAGGCCCGGTTTCAGGCGGCCGCGGTCGCGGATGCCGAAGAAATCCGCCGGGTCGGAAGTCAGGCGGCGTACGCCCTCTTCCAGCGTGAGCACGCCGCGCTCGCGCACCCAGGTGCCGAGTAGGTAGGTGGGATAGCCGGAATCGCAGAGCATATCCACATGGGCGCCGCCGTCGCCCAAGCCGATGAGGATCGCCGGGTTGTTCAGGATTTCGGTCATGCGATCGACGCGGGTGTTGAACGAGGTCATGGTGAACTCGAGTTCCAGATCGTCGGCCAGCGTCAGATCGAGGAAGGTGTCCACGCCGTCCTTGCCTTGGGCGCGGCCGATTTCCGCCACGCTCTTACCCTCGTAGCCCTTGAGCTCCCCGGAACGCACTTCGTGCAGGGTGATGCGCTCCCAGTTGCCGAAGGCAATCGGGTTCTTGAGTTCTTCCCGGAATTCATTGCGGAACACCGGATCGGCATAGACCCGCTTCTGCGCTGTCTTGGATTTGTCGGCAAATATCCGCTTCCAGGACGGAAAGGCCGCGAAGGAAAACGGGCTGTGCATGTCGATTTCCCGGGTGAGCGGCATGGGCGACGTCTGCGGGCGCGCGCCTTTGGCGATCATGGGCGCGGCGCGGCGCAGCGTGTCGCGCACGGCTTCGGAAATATCGTCGCGGTCGAACAGCGCAATAAATGTCACCGGCCGGCCGCTTTCATCCAGAAGCAGATCCAGAATCTCGCATTGATCTTCCTCCAGCACGGCGATCTGGCGGGTGAGGGCGACTTCGATGGCGCCTTTATTTTTCTTCTTGAGGACGTTGGAGTAGGCCTTCAATTCGTCCCGGCTGGCGTTGCGGCAGGCTAGCGGGCGACCACCGAAACCGAGATGCTGGTTAAGAATGGTGCTGGAAAATCCGAAGGCGCCGGCGTCCATCGCACCGCTCAGCAAAGCGCTGATCTGTTTGGTTTCCTCGGGCGTGGCCGCCCTTTCCATCGAGGCCTCGCCCATGACGTAATGGCGGAATGGCGTGAGCGGTGCGAGAAATCCCAGGTTCACCGAGGGCTTGCGGTGTTCCGCCGCGTCCATGTACTCGGGGAAAGACTCCCAGTCCCAGGTAATGCCCTTATTGAGAACGTCGAAGGGGATCGCCTCGACGTTAACCAGATCGCGCATGGCAATTTCGCGTGTACCGGGCCGGCAGGGCGCGATACCCACACCGCAGTTGCCCAGAACCACGCTGGTCACGCCATGCCAGGACGATGGCGTTACCGCGCCGTCCCAACAAATTTGCGCGTCGTAATGGGTATGCGGATCGATGAAGCCCGGCGAGACCACGCAGTCCGAAGCGTCGATCGTCTGCCGCGCGCTGCCGGTCACACGACCCATTTCCATGATTTTTCCATTGGAGACGGCAACGTCTGCGTGCTTGCCCGGCGCGCCGGTGCCGTCAATGACAAGGCCATTCTTGATGAGTAGATCGTACGGCATGGTGGTTTCCTTATTTCTATGAACCCAAAAAAAGCAGTTGAATCACGGAGAACACGGAGATCACGGGGCAAAACAATGAGATAGCTTTCTTTGTACGTTCGCCTTCTGGGTGAGAGGCCGGGGCAGTATGAGTTCTTGGATTTCCTCCGTGTACATCGTGTCCTCCCTGATTCAATCGCCGTTTCTAGGATGAAGCGTTCAGTTTATTGCCCTCGCTGGACACGATCGGGACAGGTGGTAGCACTGGATGGGGGGAACGTCTCACCCTCTCTCCTACTCTCTCCTACTCTCTCCCGTCAAGGGAGAGAGGGAATTACCCCCTCGCGATTCTTTAATGTGCCCTTGTCCCGTCAAGGGAGAGGGGGTTATATCGCGGGACGAGCGTCGGGGCCGCGCGATTGCTGAATGTGTTCAGTATAACGAAACGCAGTGACGAAAATGCCCCGCACCAGCGCCGCGAGGGCGCACGACTATTCGCCTGTGAATTTGGGTTTGCGTCTCGCGAGGAAGGCTTGGATGCCTTCGCGCGCGTCTTTTGTGGTGCTCATCTGCGCGATGATACGGGTCTCGCGTTCCATCTGGGATTCCAGCGTATCGTTGGGTGACATCATGACCAGTTTCTTGATGCCGCCATAGGCCCGGGTTGGCCCGTTGGCGAGTTGATGGGCAAGTTTTGTGACTTCGGTCATCAGGTCCGCGGCGGGTACCACGCGGTTGACCAGGCCCCACTCCAGCGCCTCCTGCGCGGTAAGCACGCGATTGGTCATATACAGCTCAAGTACACGCCTGCGGCCCAGCAGCCGGGTCAGGAAAAACGTGGAGCTGCCATCCGGCGTGAGCCCGATCTGGGTGTAGGCACTGGTAAAACGCGCATGATCGGCCGCAATCACCAGATCGCAGCAGGCGGCAAAACTCAACCCGGCACCGGCGGCCACGCCGTTGATGGCGCCAATCACCGGCGCCTTTAACCACGCCAGCCGCGAGATACCGGTATGCAGCACGCCGGTCATCTCCCGCACCAGCATCTCGATATTGTCGCCGCTCTCGGCGAACTCGGCCACGTCGCCGCCTGCGCAGAATGCCCGTTCACCGGCGCCGGTCAGCACCACTGCGCGCACCGATTTGTCGGTGCTGCAGCGGTTGACGATTTCGTAGAATTCCTCGACGGCTCTCTTATTGATGGCATTCATCGCAGACGGACGATTGAACGTAATCCAGGCGATGTTCTCCCGTACATCGAAGCTCATCATTTTGTAGTCCATGTTGCAGTTTCCTCCGAAAAGACTGTATGGTGCCCCGGTGCGTGCCGATGCTCCTATAATTCTAAATACTGCACCACAGAGGCACAGAGACACCGAGAAGAACAATTTAACAACCGGTTGTCGTGCCGGCGGTGTTCACCTTTTTGGTGAGTGCGCAGATAGAAGCAACGATTTGTTTTTCTCTGTATCTCTGTGCCTGTATCTCTGTGCCTCTGTGGTTCAACTGCTTTTTCTAGGATAATTCACATTGAGCCGTTAGTATCGAACAGAACGTACTGGAGCGCAAATACCGCGCAACGAGGAGGACTGCCATGCACGATCTTGTGATCGAAAATGCTCAAGTCATCGACGGCCTTGGCGGCCCGTCGCAGGAAGGTGGGATCGCGATCAAAGGCGGGCGAATCGCCGCCGTGGGCAAGGATCTCGGCGCTGCCCATGCACGCGTGGACGCGGACGGGCAGGTGGTGGCCCCGGGCATCATCGATCTGCACACGCACTTCGACGCCCAGCTCACCTGGGACAGCTTTGCAACACCCTCGCCGAACAATGGTGTGACCACAGTGGTGATCGGCAACTGCGGCTTCACCATTGCGCCCTGCAAACCCGAACATCGCGACCTGACTCTGCGCAATCTCGAACATGTGGAAGGCATGCCGATCGAGGCATTGCGCACCGGTATGGATTGGGGCTTCGAGAGTTACCCGCAATACCTGGATATGCTGGAGCGCAAAGGCTCGGTGCCCAATGTGGCGTCGTTCTGCGGGCACTCCTCGGTGCGCGTGAACGTCATGGGCGAAGACGCCATGAAACGCACGGCCACCAAGGCCGAAGTCGCCCAGATGAAACAAATCGTGCGCGACGCCGTACAGGCCGGCGCCATCGGATTTTCCACCTCCACGCTGGAGCAGCATAACGGGGAAGGCGGCATTCCGATGCCTTCACGCTTTGCCGATCAGCAGGAACTACTGGAACTCACCGGCGCGCTGGGCGATGCGGGCAAGGGCGTATTCATGCTCACCAAGGGCATGACCACCACGGTGCCCTGGCTGGAAGAATTGGCGGCGCGTAATACCCGCCCGGTGATGATCGCCGCGATGTTTTCCGATCCCAATGACCCGGAACGTGTCGAGCGCGAATTCTCGGAGATCGCGGCTGCGCGCACTCGCGGGCGGGAACTGTGGGGCCAGGTGGGCTGTTATCCGCTGGGCATGGAGTTTTCCATGTCCCTGCCCTACCCGCTGCATGCCATGATTTCCTGGCGCCCAGCAATGGAATCCCTGGGCACCGATCGCTACCTGCAACTGGTGGCCGACCGCTCGTTCCGTGAATCGGTCAAGGTCGAAGCGCTCACCAAAGGCGTGCCGGTGCGCTTCTCTTATCACTCGTTCAAACATATGCAGGTGCAGCACGCGCCGAATCCGAAATTCCACTCGCTCGCGGGCCGAGCCGTCGCGGAACTCGCACGCGAGGCTGGCAAGGATCCGTTCGACTGGTTGTTCGATCACGCGCTCGATGGCGGCATGCAGACCCTGTTCGACTGCAAACTGTTCAATATCGACGACGATCGGGTTCGCGATTTACTGGTTCACCCCTGCTCGGCGATTGGTCTGGGCGATGCCGGCGCGCACCTGGCATTCCTGTGCGACGCGGGATTCGGCCTGCATCTACTTGGCCATTGGGTCCGCGAGCGCAGAGACCTGAGCCTGGAAAAAGCGATCCAGATGCTGACCAGCCGGCTGGCCGATGCCTATCGGATAGCGGACCGCGGTCGTCTTGTTCCCGGCGCACACGCGGACATCCTGATGTTCGACCCGCAGAGCGTTGGTCGCGGCGAAAAACGCCACGTCGCGGATCTACCCGCAGGCGCGAGCCGTGTCGATATGGCGCCCCTTGGCATCAAGGGCGTATGGGTGAATGGCCACCTTGTGGTCAATGAGAAAGGACCGCTGGAGAATTGCGGAAAGCCCGGAAAGCTGCTACGGAATTTCCCGGCCTGACAGCCTAGAAAAAGAGTTGAATCACAGATACCCTCGCGTAGCGTGGAGTACCATTTTAGGCACCGCAGCTTCGGCCGTAAGTGCTGCGCGTTAAGAGCACGGAGAAAACAATTGTTGTGTCAATCCGCGCACTCACCAGAAAGGTGGACACTGCTGGCACGACAACCGATTGATATATTGTTCTTCTCCGTGTCTCTGTGCCTCTGTGGTGCGGATTATAAGGTCAGATAGCCTCGACGAACTTCACCAACGCCTCGCGATCTGCCTTCGACATTTCGCTGAACATCTGGCGCGATTTCTGAGCTTCCCCGCCATGCCAGAGAATCGCCTCCGAGACATTGCGCGCACGACCATCGTGTAAGAGCGTGGCGCGGCCGGTGACAGTCTCGGACAAGCCCAAGCCCCACAAAGCCGGCGTGCGCCAATCGCGCGGGCCGGCCTGGAAATCGGGGCGGCCATCAGCCAGGCCCTCACCCATGTCGTGCAGCAGCAGATCGGTATAGGCGCGGAAAGTTTGATTGGCAAGCTGCGGCAACGGCGCAGTATTGCCGGTCTTCAGTTCGGGCACATGGCACATCGCACAGCGCGCCTGCTCGAACAGGGCCGCGCCACGCTGGACCCGCGCATCGGCCACATCACGCCGCGCCGGCACCGCGAGGCCTTGCATCCACAGCGCCAGAGAATCGATTTCCGGACCGATGATTTCCGGGAAGTTGCCGGGAAGCATATTTGCGCACAGGGTCTGCGCCGGGGGACAGTTCTGCTCGGGATACAAAGTCGAATTCACACCCATGTCGCCAATGGCCGCGGCGGCGATCTGCATCTTCAGATTCGGAACGTTGGCTTTCCAGCCATAGCGGCCCATTGCCATGCGTTGGTTGACTGCATCCCACACGTAGTTCGGGCGGCCGTTGATGCCGTTGGCGCGTTGCGTGCGCGCGATGGCCAACAAGGTTTTCTCCGAAACCGCATCGAGCAGGCCGATGCCTACCAGGGGCTGAGCCACGCGCAGTGAGATCATCACGTCCGACTCGATGGGACCGAAGGCGGGATTCTCGATACGCAGTTTCGGCTTGCGCAGCGATACAATTTCGCCATTGGCAAGCGTGAAATCGCGCGCTTCCCAATCGAGATAAAGCGCCGCTTCGGCCGGGATCGGCTGGCCACCATGCGCGAGGTCCACATTGCTGCCATCGAGTGAGTGATTCTGGAACTGATCGCCGTAATTTGGATGCGGATTGGGGCCGCCATGTTCATCCGCACCGGGTATCGATAGACGCACCAGCATGGCCATGAGTTGTTCGTTGGCGGCTGCGGGCGGGTGGCCACGGCCGGTGTTCAGATGGCATCCGCTGCAGCGGTCGGCGACAAAAGTCGGCCCCAGCCCCCAATCGCCGTTGAGCGAAGAGATGGAAGCCCATTGGCGATGAAACACACTGCGGCCCGCCAGAAAAAGCTGCCGTTGCTTGTGGGTAAGCACTGGCGAAGGCTCGGAGTAGGCCGAACGGTCGACGCGCGCGATCGTGAAGCTGCCGGCACTGAGCGTCGCATCATCAAGCGCCCCTGCCATGGCTACACCGCCAACCAGTATCAGAATTGCGAAGCTACGGCATATCCTGGACATAAGCGGGAGAATTTTTGTGAACAATACCCGCACGCTAATCGAAGTGGCGGGTGGTCGCAAGCACCGTCTCGCCGACAGCACCGTCTCGCCGGGCAACCCGCGTTATGATGCGAGTCACCCACTTCACGGACCCTCAGCAATGGGCCTTTTCAGCGGCAAACGCCCGCGCGAGCTTGGCGTTCGCGACGGCAGAGTCCGACTGCCGCCTTCGACACCCAACGCCGTCAGCAGTCAGGCAACGGGTGGATATCATCAAATTGCGCCGATCGTGTACACCGGCACCCGGGAGGCGGCGCTGGCATTTCTGAAGTCGGTGATCGGGAATTCACAGAGGACTCGCGTTGTGACTGCCACGGCCGATTATGTGTACGCGGAATACCAAAGCCGTTGGCTGGGCTACGTTGACGACGTGGAATTCTATTTTCCCGCTAACGAGAAACTCATTCACGTGCGTTCGGCTTCGCGTCTGGGCACCAGCGATTTTGGCGTCAACCGGCGCCGCATCGAATCCATCCGGCGGCAATTTCTGAGACAAGAAACATGAGCGAAGTGCCAAACGAATCGGGCGATACCGCCGAGCAAGCACCCTGGTGGAAACGCTCGCCGATGCTCGCCGGTGCGGCAGCACTGGTAATTGGACTGGGCGGCACCTTGTATGCCGGCATGTTGCAACGCATGGCACCGGATCAGAGTGCGGCACTCGGCTACGTGTTGATGCTGCCTTTCCTGCTGATTGTGCCGGTATTCTCCGCGGCCGGGTTGCGTTTGGCCTGGCTCGCTTATGTGAGACGCGAATCGTCGGTGAAATATCTGGTGGTCGCCATATCAGTCAGCGCGGCAATCGCGAACTGGATCGCCTTGGTGGGTTTCTTCCGCGGGCTGTGGAGAATATTCGGCGCTTAGACGGGCGACTATTGAGCGTTAAATATCTGCGTGACAGTGTTTCCCTCATCCCAACCCTACCGGCGAACCTCCCTCACCCCCGCCCCCTCTCCCGGAGGGCCTGAATCTTTACCCACAAAAATGACTGAACACAGAACTTTTCTTGCGCTACTGTGTGGCCATGCTCACGATTGGCGGGCGTAGATTTTCGCAAGAGATCTTGGATCGGATTGGCGAGCAGGTGCGCTCGCAGCCCGATATCTCTCGA
>CAMDKM010000051.1 GCA_945900965.1 Bordetella parapertussis
CAGAAGACATACAGCGGCAGGTAGCAGTAGCTGTCGTAGTAGCCATGGAAGAACCGATCCTCCTGCTTGCCGTAGAGCGGGCAGTCGGTGGCGTCGAAGTCGAGTATCAGCTCTTCGGGTGCGCTCTTGAAGCTGGCAATGAATTGATCGACCAGGACTTCATGGAGCTTGACCGCGGCGAGGCGATCGCCGAGCTTCTCCAACCGGCACAAGGTCGGGGCACTGGCCAGATCATCCTCGCGGCCCACCGCGCTCTGGTAGGCGATGTCATGGCGCAGTTGGGCGTGATTGTTCAAGTCTTCCCAGCCTTGTACCAGTGCGTACACGCGCTGGCGCAACATGTCGCGGATGCTGTGGGTGATCGAGGATGCCTCGCGCGGATCGGCAATCGAGCGTGCTGCGGCCTCGGTCAATCCCAGGCGCTGATCGAGCTTGGCCAGCAACATCACGCCACCATCACTGGTCATGTTGCCGCCATCGAAGCAGCCTTCAATGACCCGCCGTCCAAGGTGCCCAAATTCGAGCCGCTCTGATGAAGAATCTTGAGTACAATTTGGCATCGGCGTTTCTCCTCTTCCGTGTGGTTGCATTGACACCAACATCATAGGAGAGATCAGTGGAAACGCCGATTTCTTTTGCGCTCTATGGTGAAATATTCAGGTTAGCTCGGCGCCTCCTGCACATACCTTTGACGAGAACTCCAATGGCGATCCCTATCTCCCATCGATTTTCCTTCGTGTCCCTTCGTGTTGACCTTCGTGCCTTTCGTGTTAAGGCTCTAGTTCTTCTCTGTGTCCTCTGTGGCAACCCGAACCCAAGTTTGGCAGACAGCTATCCCAGCAAAACCATCCGCATCGTGGTCCCCTACCCGCCCGGCGGATTCAACGACACATTGGCACGCACGCTTGCGCAGAAAATGTCCGAGAAATGGAAGCAGCCCGTAGTGGTGGACAATCGGCCGGGCGGAGGCACCACTGTCGCCACGGGCATGGTGGCGCGATCGCCGGCCGACGGGTACACGCTTCTGATGGCCTCGTTCGCCTATTCGGTCAATCCCGCCCTCTACGTCTCGCTGCCCTACGACACGGAGAAAGCCTTCACGCCGGTCATCCTCGCTGCCAGCGCCTCGAACATGCTGGTGACCCATCCCGCGCGGCCATTCAAATCGATCAAGGAACTCATCACCGTCGCCAAGGCAAAGCCCGGAACGCTGAATTACGCCTCCGCCGGAAACGGCTCTTCCACGCATTTGTGCATGGAATTGTTCAAACGCATGGCGGGTGTCGATTTGGTGCATATCCCGTACAAAGGAAGCGCGCCTTCGATCAACGGTCTGCTTGGAGGAGAAGTAGATCTGCTCTGCGACAACGCCCCCAATGCATTGCCGCATGTGCGCGCCGGAAAATTGCGCGCGCTCGGCCTCACCGGTGAACACCGCCACCCGGCCATCGCCGACATCCCTACCATCGCAGAGTCCGGCGTGCCGGGATTTGAAGTCACCGTATGGTTCGGTGTTCTCACCCCTGCCGGAACACCGCCAGCGGTGGTTACCGCGCTCAACACGGAAGTCGGCCGCATACTCAAACTGCCAGAGGTGATTTCTCGCTTCAATGAGCAAGGCGTGCAAGCGATGGGTGGCACGCCCGGGTCCTTCGCCGCTTTTCTGCGCGCTCAAAACATCAAGTGGACGAAAGTGGTGAAGGAATCCGGGGTGAAGGCAGAGTAATTTATCGAGAACTAAGGGATGGTGTCGGGTAGGGGTCAGGTCTTTCGTTATCACATTTTAAAATCGGCAAAAAGACAGCGCCTTAATTCTGAATTAACTTCACTACCCCCTGGGCGCCAACACTGCAGGCCTACCGAAGCGCCATTGATGCGCTCCCTCACCCCAGCCCTCTCCCGGGTTTATTGTGAGGCAAGGGAACACTTGCAGGGCTGCGGAGGACGGCGATGAGTCACGGATTCATACTTCAGCCTTATCGTGCGCCGCTGGGAGATGCCGTGCCAACGCCCCCAAGGCACACCACCAAGGCCTGCTCGACACGGTGCCCCGTAATGACTCACCACGTATATCTCACCGTATAGCGCACCACCGCTTCACCACCAGCCGCGATGCTCAGGGGAAAATGCACCGTGCGTGCGTCCTGTTTTTCGAATGGCTGACTGGTCTGGGTGATTTTCCAGTTGGTCCAGCGGTAGAGATTTTCCTTCACGATCACGCGCACCGGTTCTTCCTTGCGGTTGCGAATTTTGACTTCGATTTCTTCGGTCATGGTGTTGCGGTTGGTGTCAATTTTGAAATCCACCTGGCGGCGCTCGCCGACCACGTCGAAGGCACTGCCAAGCTTGAGCAACACGTTTTCGTTCTTCGGCGTGTGATCGATCTTGTCCTCGCCGATGAACTCCAGACTGCCGTCGGCAGTGTCCAGTTTGGCCACACGTACGCGCCCGGAGGGAAGCGGCACGCCCATGCCGTTTTCCGACCGATTCTTGAACGACAAGTAAGTATCGACCTTCTTGTTGCCGGTGATGCCGTAGTTGCGGTCGGTCATTGGCCCGCCGCCATGCCATTGCCCGGCCTGGCCGTAGTAGACCAGCGTTTTTTCGCAAGGCACGGCCGCGACTTTGGGAAACAGCTCGATCTGTTTGGTGGAGTTATCGGG
Organism: Bordetella parapertussis; assembly: GCA_945900965.1. Classification (GTDB taxonomy): domain Bacteria; phylum Pseudomonadota; class Gammaproteobacteria; order Burkholderiales; family JACQAP01; genus JACQAP01. The sequence continues at coordinate 2,664 of CAMDKM010000051.1, forward strand.
CAGGGTGCTTTCGCGACCCAAGGTGTAAAGGTGATATTCGAAGAAGGATTTTTCGTCGAACCCTGACTTTTCTTCCATTGCATCGGCCATTGCGCGTTTTGCCATCATTCCGGCCAGTTGGGCAGGTTGCTCCGCACGATGCACATCGCCCGCCACGAGCTTGATTTTTGCGTCGGGATAACTGGCACCGGACTGATTGAGGATGCTCACCCAGGCACCGACGTCGAGTTTGCACGAGTTCGCGTCCTTGCCCTCGGCGAAAGTCAGGTTGTAGTCTGCCCACCAGGTAATGCCCCCCGTCTGATACGCCACGCGGGTTTTATGTTTGCCGGCTTTGTCGGCGAAGATCTCCCAGACCAGGGTGGGGCGAGTATTGAGTCCGCCCGGCAATGAGGGCAGTTTCACGCCTGCATGGTAGGGAAGCGTGCGTACCGATCCGTCAGCCTCCTTGATGACCAGGCCCCCTTGGGTGGAAAGCAGCGTGCCCTCCAGGACTTCGAGTTTGTCGCCGACCATGCGTTCGACGGCAATTTCCCGATCGATGAAGCGCGACAGCAGCTTTTCCTGACTGACCAGATCGAACTGGAAATTCTGCTCCACGACACGTGTCCCCGCCGGATCGGTTAGCGAGGTAAAGGCTACCGTGGTCGGGTCGATCAACCCGGCCACATCGGTGAAGCGCACGGTATTGCGCCCAGCGTTCAGGGTCACGTCGCGCTCGTGGCGCACGGTTGCGTAGCCGGGCACACCGGCGCCGCCCCGGCCGTGGCGGTATTGCTCGGGGGAGATGGCCCCCGGGGCCGCAGTGCTGTAGATGGTGACCGCATGATTGCTCTCTTCGAGTGCAGAGGCAGCGCAAGAGACGCTCAACGCCAGCAGGGCAAATGGGGCGTGCAGACGATGTATGAACATGGTTTTTCCTTTCCGGTTGTCCGGGTCACACTGGCATAAACGGCCATGATTCCTGATCGGGGTTAAATTGCAAAAAAATCATGCTGCCGGAAATCACCTAAAATTGGTTCCTATTTTTCAAAGAAATTCTCTCCATGCGCACACCCGCTGCCCGTCTCGCCCTTCTTTGCATCCTGACATTAATCCCGTTGTCGGGACGAAGTGCCGCGGCGGCGGATCAAAATACTTTTCCCGCCGCCGACTTCAGCCTGCCCACGGACACAGGATCGGTACGCCTTGCCGACTTGCGCGGCAAGGTGGTTTATGTGGATTTCTGGGCCTCATGGTGCGTCCCCTGTCGCGCTTCCTTCCCTTGGATGAACGATATGAAGGCCAAGTACGGCGACAAGGGTTTGGTCATTATCGCGATCAATCTGGACAAGGAACGCGAAATGGCGAAAAAATTCCTCGCCAAACTGCCTGCGCAATTTACCATTGCCTACGACCCCGATTGGACGGTGGCAGGCCAATACAAAGTCTCCGGCGTGCCCAGCTCCTATCTCATAGACCGCTCGGGGAAAATGCGCAGTACACACCTCGGATTTCGCGAGAAGGACAAGCCCGCGCTGGAAGACGCGATCAAGAAACTTATGAACGAGCCCCGGTGATTGCGGCTCCCGGTAATCGATTTTGCCCTCAGCAAGGTTCAGGGGCGTTAAGATTGCGCCTGCATCGAATTCGCCCTTAATTATTCGTGAACAAGCCTGATTATTCGTGAACAAGCCTGCCCCCGGTTCCAAGGCGCCGCCTCATCCGCCCGCCCAAGTCACCCACTTCATCCGCAATATCGTCGAAGCCGATCTCGCGAAAGGCACCAATGCCTCTCGCACCTGGGGCGGCAAGCCCGGCCCGGCCGCCGCCCATGCCGGGGCGCCGCCCGATCCGGCAAAAATCCGTACCCGATTCCCGCCGGAGCCCAATGGCTACCTGCATTACGGGCATGCCAAGTCGATCTGCCTGAATTTCGGCCTGCCGCTGCGCTACGACGGCCGTTGCCACATGCGTTTCGACGACACCAATCCGGTGACCGAAGACACGGAGTATGTGGATTCGATTATGGATGCGGTGAAATGGCTGGGCTTTAACTGGGGCGAGCATCTTTATTACGCCTCGGACTATTTCGACACCCTTTATGCCTTTGCGGAAGCTTTCATCGAGCACGGGCTGGCCTATGTCGATTCACTGTCGGCCGAGGAGATGCGGGAATTTCGCGGCACGCTGACCGAGACAGGCAGGGAAAGCCCCTACCGCGCGCGGCCGGTGGCCGAGAATCTGGATTTTTTCCGGCGCATGAAGGCGGGCGAATTTCCCGACGGCACACATGTCTTGCGCCTGAAGATCGACATGTCTTCGCCCAATATCAATCTGCGCGACCCGGCCATCTACCGCATCCGCCATGCGCATCATCATCGCTCTGGCGATAAATGGTGCATCTATCCGATGTACGACTACACGCATTGCATTTCCGATGCGCTGGAAAACATCACCCATTCGCTCTGCACCCTGGAATTCGAAGACCACCGCCCGCTGTACGACTGGGTGCTGGAAAAGCTCGCCGGGTTCGGCCTGCTCGCCCGGCCGCTGCCGCGCCAGTATGAATTCTCACGGCTCAATCTTTCCTATGTGGTCTTGTCCAAGCGCAAGCTGATCCAGTTGGTCGAGGAAAAACACGTGGACGGCTGGGACGATCCGCGCATGCCGACATTGGTTGGCGCGCGCCGGCGCGGTTTCACACCGGAGGGATTCCGTCTGTTCGCGGACCGTATCGGCATCTCGAAATCCGATTCCTGGATCGACATGTCGGTGCTGGAAGACTGCATACGCGAGGATCTCAACGAGCGGGCCCCGCGCCGCATGGCGGTGCTTGACCCGCTGAAACTAATCATCGACAACTACCCCGAGGACAAGGAAGAGTTCTGTCATCCGCCCAATCACCCTCAGAAGCCCGAACTGGGTACACGCGCCGTACCTTTTTCTCGCGAGTTATGGATCGAGCGGGAGGACTACATGGACGTTCCGTCCAAGGGCTACTTCCGGCTTTTCCCGGGCAACCAGGTGCGGCTGCGTTATGGCTTCGTGGTGAAATGCATCGGCGCGGACAAGGATGCCAGTGGAAAAATCATCGCCGTGCATTGCGAGTATTTCGCCGACTCCAAATCCGGCACGCCGGGCTCGGACACCTACAAAGTCAAGGGCAACATACACTGGGTGTCGGCCCGTCACGCTTATCAGGCCGAGGCGCGACTCTACGACCGCTTGTTCGCCGTGCCGCATCCGGGTGCGGAACGCGATTTTCTGCTCGACCTGAATCCCGTTTCGTTCAAGCGCATTCAGATCTATTGCGAACCGGAGTTAAAAAAGGCGAAGCCAGAGGAACGCTTCCAGTTCGAGCGCCACGGTTATTTCTGCGCCGATCGCGCAAACTCCAAGCCGGGCGTGCCCGTGTTCAATCGCACGGTGACGCTGCGCGACTCGTGGGCCAAGCCTGGGGCATGACTGTGTCGGGCTGGGCCCGCCCTTGGCGGCCCGGCATCGCTCTTATTGTCTCCGCGGTATTTCATGTCGCACTGCTCATCGCCCTGGTCGTGCGCCCTGCCGCGTGGCCGCAATGGACGGGCCTGCTGCTGGCCAATCACTTGATTCTCGGCCTGATCGGAATCTGGCCCCGAAGCCGATCGCTCGGCGAGAACCTGCTGCGACTGCCGGAAGCCGCCGCACGCCGGGGTGAAGTTGCGCTGACCTTCGACGACGGCCCCGATCCCGAAGTAACACCACAGGTGCTCGATCTGCTCGACCGCCATCAAGCCAAAGCCAGTTTCTTTGTGATCGGCGAAAAAGCGCTGGCGCATCCCGATCTGCGCCGCGACATCGTCCGCCGCGGTCACAGCGTGGAAAACCACAGCCACAGGCATTCGAATTTTTTCGGGTTTTTCGGGTGGTCGGCCTTATGCCGGGAAATCGGCGCCGCACAAGCGGCGATTGAAGGCATCCTCGGCCACAGGCCGGCCTATTTCCGCTCGCCCATGGGCATCCGCAATCCGCTGCTCGACGCGGTTATCTCAAAAATTGGCCTGCGTTGCATCGCGTGGACTCGTCGCGGCTTCGACACGCTGGCCCACAATCCCGACAAGGTGCTCGCCCGACTCGTTCGCAATCTGAGCGCAGGCAACGTGTTGCTGATGCATGATAGAAAAGCCGGTTCGCGCAAACCCATGGTCCTCACCGTGCCGCCGCCCTTGCTGGATCACATCGCCACGAGTGGTCTGCGCTGCGTGTCCTTACCCATGGCCCACGCGAAGGCAGATACCCCGATCCCCGTGCCGACTCATAGCGGGGTAGGATAGCGGCACCGAATCGTGAGGTCAGTCGATGGACCGCAGCCTGGAAAGTGGCTTCAACACACGGCGCAGTGCGATCTGGTTCGCCAACCGGCGCTGGATCATCGCATCAATCGTTTCAATGCTGCTGCTGGCCATGTTGGGCAATCTCGATAACGCCCCGAGAGATCCGCTTCTGGTATTGGCCGTCGCCGCAGCAGCCATGGTATTTTTTACTCTGAGACGCATTGTCCGGGCGCTCGATGCCCTGTATCGTTGCCCAAAATGCGGCACCCAGCCCTATCAGGCACTCAACGATTACAAATGTGGCGGACTTGGACCTTCGCGTGCAGATTTCATGAGCCCGAAGCAATGCCCCAAATGCGGTGCGCGCATTAGATGAATTGACCCTTCACTCATTCACCCATTCACTCATTCACGAATTTCAATCATGGACCGCCCCCAACTTCCCCCACTCATCTCCGGCCACAGTGCCTTCGCTCAATTGCTCGCGCAGGAGGGCATCACGCATTTATTCGGCAACCCCGGAACCACCGAGTTGGCCATCATGGAAGCAATGTCGCAGCAATCGGCGATTCAATATGTGCTGGGATTGCAGGAGTCCATCGTCGTGGGCATGGCCGATGGTTATGCGCGGGCGTCCAACAAACTCGCGGCTTGCAATGTGCATGTGGCGCCCGGGCTGGGCAATGCGATGGGGGCGCTTTATAACGCCAAGTGGTACGGCTCACCGGTTCTGATCACCGCCGGGCAGCAGGAGCAGGGGCATGGCCTCATGGAACCTCTGCTCTATGACCCGCTGGTGCCGATTGCGCAGCCGATGGTGAAGTGGGCGGTCGATGTCACGCGCGTGCAGGATCTGCCGCGCATCGTGCATCGCGCTGCCAAGATTGCGCTGACGCCGCCCACCGGCCCGGTGTTCATCAGCCTGCCGGGTGACATTCTCGATGCACAGGCGCCACTCGATTTGGGCATGCCCACGCGCGTGGATGCCACGGTGCGCCCGTCGGATGCCGCGCTCGAACAACTCGCCGACCGGCTACTCGCGGCGCGCAATCCGGTGTTGATTGCGGGCCACGAGCTCGCCACCCGCAATGCCCTGAAAGAAGCCGCCGAATTCGCTGAAGTGCTGGGCGCGGCGGTGTGGCAGCAGACGGTTTCCTACGCCGCACATTTCCCCTCGGAGCATCCGGCTTTCGTCGGCCAGTTGACACGCAGCCAGCCGCAAGTGCGTGCCTGGTTGCAGCCTCATGACTTGATGGTGTGTCTGGGCGCGGACGTGTTGCGCATGTCGGTGTACAGCCCGGTCGATGCGCTGCCCGATGGCATGCCGGTGATCCAGATCGGCGAGCGCGACTGGGAGCTGGGGAAAAATTATCCGGCCGAGATCGCTATCAAGGCGCATGTGGGCGAAACCCTGCGCGCGTTGACCGCAGTGCTGCGCAAACGCATGTCCGCCGCGCAGAAATCCACCGCCGCTTCGCGGCTGACCGAAATCGCCAAAAACAATTGGAGCGTGAAGCGCGCCAAGGCCATCGAAGACACCGCGAAACTCGAAAGCGCGCGTCCGATGGATCCGAAAGTGCTGATGATGCGCGTCGCCGAATCCGTGCCGCGCGATGTGGTGGTGGTCGAAGAAGGCTTGAGCTCGACGTTCCAGTTGCTGCATTACCTGGCGCTGCGTGACCATCAGAGCTTTTATGGACTTGCCTCCGGGGGCATCGGCTTCGCCGTCGCTGGCGCAGTAGGCATCAGTATCGCACTGCCCAGCCGCCCGGTGGTTGCCATCATTGGTGATGGCAGCGCGATGTACAGCATCCAGGCGCTATGGACCGCGGCGCACCTGAAGCTGCCAATCACCTACGTGATTCCCAACAACCGCGGCTATCGCATCCTGAAAGAGCGGCTGGTGTCCTTCCGCAAGACCGACAAATTCATCGGCATGGACATCGACCACCCGGCCATCGATTTTGTCGGGCTGGCGCAATCGATGGGTGTCAAAGCCCAGCGCATTACCGACCCCCAGGATGTCGGCCCGGCCATCAAGAACTCGGTGGCGTCCGGCGAACCGCGGCTGCTGGATATCACTGTTGCCAACGGTTTCGGCGCTTGATCCAGCCTCGAATTCCTAAATCGGTTAAGGAAATTCTCGACGCAAGGAGCGCGAAGGTCGCGAAGGTCGCAAAGACATGCAAGAAAGATTAAGGGCGAGCGCCACGAACCTTGTGCCGCTGCGTTCGGCGTAGCGCGGCTCGGAGTATCGTCAATTCTGCTTTCATTGATTTTCTTTGCGAACTTTGCGTTCTTTGCGCCTTTGCGTTGCGTTTATCTTTAAAGAAGTAGTTAAATTATGGAAACTGCGGAATTGTTACTGACGGGCTACCTCCGCCAATACGCGGGCGATATGAGGGTCCACCAAGGCTGCGCGCGATAACACCGTCTGCCTGACCTGGTTCGCAGCCTTTTCAAGGTGGACATGCACCGCGTGCACGCCCTGCATCACCATCATTTTGAAATACTTCACACCCGGATCGCGGCTGGCAAAGCGCATGGCATTCGGATACTTGGTCAGATCGTAAATCGGGTCGAAGTGGCTGCGAATTTCGTAGGTGGTCTTGCGCAGCTCTTCCATTTCCCGTTCCGACCCAGGCACACCGTATTTCAGCCGGTCGGTAAAGGTATAGGTCTGGAGCGTCAATTCTCCGACATACCACTCGATCACGCGGCGCTGCAGCTGCCCGCCGCCGGATTCGAAGTGCACCGCGATTTCGTCGGCTTCCTCGCCATTGAGAAGAGTCGAGGCCATCTCCGACCACGCCCGCCTGACCCACTGTGGATTGTCCACTTCGCGGCGGATCAATGCGTTGGTGCCTTCAACCAGTTTGCCTTCCGCAGCCTGCCATTCCGGGTGATTGAGGTTCCAGCGCTCTTTCTTCAACCTGGCGGAACGGCCTTTTTCGAATAACAGGGTTCGCGCGGCGCTCAAAGCCGCCTGTTTGACATAAACGCGGCCAATATTGACCGAAAGACTGGGGTCTTGGGCTTTTACCAGTCGGGATACCGCGTCCTGCTTGAGTTCGGCCTCGCTGAGATCGGCCCCGGAAACCAGGATCCTTGCGCCAAGCAGCAAGAAAAATCCTCCGGCAACAAAACCTCGCATCACCCTGCCTTCTCCCATGAATGTCCCCCGAAACGCCAAAAAACTCAGCCTTTACACTGCCCGCGAATCACTCTAACACCCGCGCCGGGCGGACAAATTGATGCAACGCAAATATCATTCGGCAAGCCAGCTATAAGAAAATTAGCGGCCTGCCGGAATTTGGGATTAGAGTATTCCCTATGCATGATCGGGATGTCGCTTCGATCCGGCGCCAAATCAAAAACCTGTAACAGAATTTAGGCGAGTCTTTGTCGAAAATTTCTCCAAATAACATGAGGCGGACCGCTGCGACCTATTGCATGATTTTGCTTTGCCTCGCCGTGTCGGGCGGCGAGGGGCTTGCTGTCGCCGCCGATGCGCCCGAAGCTTTTACGGGACAGGAAATGCTCGGCTACTGCAAGAACCTGGAAATGGAGCAGAAGCAGGACTTCGATCGCGGAATCTGCGTTGGTTTTCTGGATGGATTTATCGCCGGACATCAGGTCGCCGAGCACTATCACGCCTTTCATCACCGCGACGAGAAGATCGACACCATCTTCGGCCGCCTGTGCATCCCGCCAAAAACCACCCGTGGCCAGATGGCCAAAATGTTCGTTAATTACCTGGAACGGTTGCCCGACAAACTCAAATCTCCCGCCGGAAACCTTTTGGAGGAGGCGGTTCAGGAAGCTTACCCTTGCCCGGAAAAAGTGCCGCCGAAAACCAACTAGGGAAACGCCGGATCAGCCCCGCAACTGTCATTCCCGTGCAAACGGGAATCCAGAATTTTCAAAGGCATCTGGTTCTGCGCTAAAGCGTTCTCCCGTCGGCCCAAGAAACGCCGCAATTGACACCGCGCCTGTGGGAGACGTACCGTTTCAATTAATCGCTTCCTGGAAACGCACATGTCGATTCGTCACATCGCCCTGACGCTATTCGCCTTAACGTCTCTTTCCGTCGCCAGCCTGGCCCGCGCCCAAGCGCTTCCCACGGCCACCCCGGAATCATCAGGCTTGTCGGCGCATCGCCTTGAGCGCATCAGCCAGATACTTAAACAGGACATCGAGCAGGGAAAATTGCCCGGGGCCGTATTCATGCTGGCGCGCCGGGGGTCTCTGGTGTACTCCGATGCCGTCGGGTTCCTGAACAAAGCAACCGGCAAGCCGATGCCGCGGGACGCAATCTTCCGGATATATTCGATGAGCAAACCGCTGGTGTCGGTTGCCGCCATGATGCTGGTGGAAGACGGCAGCATGCAGTTGACCGACCCGGTGTCGAAGTTCCTGCCGGAGATGAAGTCGCTGCAAGTGAGTGTGGCTCGCACCGACCCGGAATTCGCCAAAATCACCTACGCCAGCGTACCCGCCGAGCGCGAAATGACTGTGCAGGATTTGCTGCGGCACACCGCGGGCCTCGCCTACGGAGAGCTCACCCAGAATGCCCCGGTGAAGGAAGGGCTGCTGAAAGCAGGCCTGTTCAAGACCGACATCGAGTTCGACACCCGCGACCTGACGCCCGCGGAGCAGGTGACCCGTCTGGCCAAAGTACCGCTGGCGCACCAGCCCGGCACCGTCTGGGAATACAGCCTCGCCAGCGATCTGCTGGGCCGGGTGGTGGAAGCGGCGTCGGGCAAACGCCTGGGCGATTTTCTCGCCGAGCGCCTGTTCGGTCCCCTAAAAATGACCGACACCGGTTTTCGTGTGCCAAAAGACAAACTCGCACGGGTGGCGGAACCCGTACCCACCGATCCGGTGACCGGCAAACCGAATCGCCTGTTTGATGTCGCGCTCGCACCGGCCACCGACTCGGGCGGTGCGGGCGGTGTCTCAACAGTGAATGACTACCTGCGTTTCGCACAAATGCTGGCTAATGGCGGCCAGCTTGATGGCATCCGTGTGTTGAGCCGCGCGTCGGTTGCCCTGATGACTTCCGATCATTTGGGCAGCCGAATCGCCACGGCGGCCACCCCAGGCGAACTTCTGCTCGGAACGCCGGGTTATACCTTCGGGCTGGGCTTCGCAGTGCGCCAGGGGGCCGGTGTTGCCGGAGTGCCCGGCTCCACCGGAGAATTCATGTGGGGCGGCTACGCGGGCACGTACTTCTGGGTCGATCCCAAGGAGGGCCTGGTGGGCGTTTATATGTCGCAGGCCCCCGGCGCGTTGCGACAATATTACCGACGGCTGATCAAGAACCTGGTTTACGCCGCCATCAACGACTGAGAGACAATCGCATGCAAAACCTCGCCAGCCAACGCCGCGTCCTGGAAACTCGGCCTTTGAGCCCGCGCCTTGGAGTGGAAATCACCAACTTCAGTCTGGCACGCCCCATGGATGACCAGACTTTCCAGGAGATTTACGGGGCGTTCCTGCGTCATCAAGTGCTGCTGTTTCCGCCGCAGGATCTGCCGCCCGGGCATCAGGTGGAATTCGCCCGCCGCTTCGGCGAAGTGCAGATCCACGTCATGAATCAGTATCACATCGACGGCCACCCGGAGGTATATCACCTGTCCAACCTGGATGCCAACGGCAACCCCAACGGCAAATTTCCCGATAAGGGTACCCTGGTCTGGCACACCGACGGCTCCTGGCAACGCGTCACCGGGCAGGCAACGCTGTTGTACGCCGAGGTGGCGGCTGGCGAAGGTGGCGAAACACACTTTTGCGACATGTACGGCGCTTATGAACGCCTGAGCGAAGAATGGAAGCAACGCATTGTGAATATGCGCGCGGTTCACAATCTGGATTTCTCCCGCACCCGGCGACATGGCGAAAATCCCATGACGGCGGCGCAAAAGGAAAAAGTTCCCCCGGTCGATCACCCCGTGGTGCGCACGCACCCCGAAACCCGCCGCAAATGCCTGTACCTGGGTGACCATGCGGAATACATTGTCGGCATGGACTACGACGCAGGGCGCGCATTGATCGAGGAACTCAATGCCCTGGCGATCCACCCTGATCTGACTTATCGGCATAAATGGCAGCCCGGGCAATTTATCGTCTGGGATAACCGCTGTCTCCAACATCGGGCGACGGAGTACGACCCCGCCACCCAGCGCCGCGTTATTCGCCGCTGCACGGTACTTGGGGAAGTACCGCAGCCCTGACACTCCACTAAATGACCGGGACTTACTCTCCATGAACCAATACACCTTCAAGTGCCTGGGCGCTGCCACGATCCTTATTGCGGCCTGCGCGGCGCATGGCGCCGAACCCATCAAAATAGCCCATATCGACCCGATGAGCGGGCCCTTCGGCCTGGTCGGAGATAGCTTCGCCAAGCATTTCGATGCGGTGGCGGCCGATATCAACGTCCGGGGCGGCGTGCTGGGCGGCCGGCAATTTGAGATCGTTCATTTCGACAATAAGTCCAGCCCGCAGGAAAGTGTAACGATCCTCAAACAAATCACCGATTCAGGCATTCGATTCATTACCCAGGGCGCCGGTTCGAATGTCGCCCATGCGCTGTCGGAAGCGGTGGCCAAACACAACAGCCGCAATCCCGACAGCTCGGTGCTGTTCATGAATTTCGCCGCGCAGGATCCGCTGCTCACCAACGACAAATGCAATTTCTGGCATTTCCGCTTCGAGGCCAATGTGGACATGAAACTCGATGCCATCACCAATTTCATAGCGCGCCAGAAGGACATTCGAAAAATCTATTTTTTGAATCAGGACTACGCTTTCGGGCAGGCCATCAGCAAGGCGGCGCGCGAGATGCTCACCAAAAAACGCCCCGACATCGCGATTGTCGGCGACGACCTGCATCCCTTGGGCAAGGTCAAGGATTTCTCGCCTTACATCGCCAAGATCAAAGCCTCCGGCGCGCAAGCCGTGATTACCGGCAACTGGGGTAACGATTTCACGCTGCTGATCAAGTCCAGCAAGGAGTCTGGGCTGGGCGTGGTCTATTACACCCTCAATGCGCAGAACGCGGGCGCGCCTGCTTCCATTGGCGCCGCGGGCGCCGACCATATCAAGCAGGTATTCACCTGGCACGCAAACGTTGCCGATAACAAGGCCGAGAAATTCGCTCTGGACTTTCGGAAAAAATACACCGGCGACTTTTACTACAACACCCCCAGGACGGAACTCGAAATGCTGGCCAAGGCCATGATCGAGACCAAATCCGTGGATCCGCTGAAAATTGCCAGAGCTCTGGAAGGCATGAAACACCAGGGCGACACCGGCGAGGTCTGGATGCGCGCCGACGATCACCAACTGATGCAGCCGATCTACATCGCCACCTTCACCAAAGTCGACGGCAAGGAAGTCAAGATCGATGCCGAGAATACCGGCTTCGGCTGGAAGACCGACATGCGAGTCGACACCAAGGATACCGTCATGGCAACCACCTGCAAAATGGAAAGACCCTGAACGGAAAATAGGGAAGCGGGGGCCCATTTCACCCGAAAACAGAGGAGAACTTTCATGGCAAAGAAACAAACGGCAGGCGAAGGAATCTACAAAATCATCGAAGTTGTCGGCACCAGCACAAAGTCCTGGGAAGATGCCGCATCCAACGCAGTGGCCGCGGCCAGCAAGTCCCTGCGCGATCTGCGCATCGCGGAAGTGGTCAAGATGGACATGAAGGTCGATGGCGGCAAGGTAGTGGCCTACCGCACCCGTGTATTATTGTCCTTCAAGTACGATATTTAGAATAACTCGAATCGACGGCGTCCCAGGGCGCCGTTTTTAAATTTCATGCCAAATTGCACCAGACTTGCCCTGTTCGGGCTGCTTGTAGCCGTCCTTCTTGGCAAGCCAGCCTCGGCACAGACAGAAGCAGAAGAGGCGCGGCGCAATGATAATGAAGCCGTCGCGCGCGTCGTCAACAGCCACGACACGGCGCTCATCCTCAAGGGCGCGGAACTGATGGTGAAACAACAAGCGGTGCGCGCCGCGCACAAGCTGCTGGTGAAATGGGGCCACGAGGAGAATCTTGGACCCAAGTGGTGGGAAACCCGGCCGGAATGGAAAGCCGCCAAGGCGGAATTGGTGAAAACGGCAGACAAGATTCTGGCCGAACGACTTGTTGAAGAAACCTGGATCAGGAAGACCTGGACCGAATACACCGCCAATGAGTTCGACGGAGAACAGGCCTCGGTGATCGCCGATCACTTTGAAACGGAAGGCGGTATAAAACAACGCCGTTTGATGGAGTGGTATCTGGGCGAAATGGTGTTGTTCTATTACACCTTCACCGACCGCTTCGATTACGAAGTGCGGGAGACCCAGGATCAATTGCATGCTCTGCAAAAGGAGGCGCTGAAACGCGTTCCCACCGAAGACGTCACCTTCGCCAGCCGCAATTCCAAGGCTTTTGCGTTTATTGCGTGCAGCCCGGACGGGCCCTACTGCCCAGGATTGCAATACTGGAAAATGCTCGCCATCCCGATGCTCGGCGCCATCTTTCGCCATCTCGAAGACACCACACGCGCCATCGAAGCGGACATGTCGGCGCAAAGACCCGCCATGCAACGTCACTTCGACGCCTTCCGCGCCAACGTCGGCTCATGAAACCGAATAACAAATGAATCACGGAGAACACGGAGTAAACCCAAGAATTTACATTGATCGAGCTGTCGCGAAAATGGCAGGTTAACAAGAAGCAATAATCTGAGGTTTTTCTCAGTGTTCTCTGTGTTCTCCGTGATTCAAACGCGTTTTTTTGGAATAAACCATAACAAGTCCGCAAAGGTCGTCACCTGCCAATGAGCAACGCAACGAGCGCCCCACAATTCGAAACCGGACGACCCGCGACGATGGCCCCCCATGGGATGGTGGTTTCGCCCCATTCGCTGGCCTCCCAGGCGGGACTGGAAATCCTCAAGGCAGGCGGCAGTGCCGTCGATGCCGCGATCGCAACAAGCGGCGTGCTCTCCGTCGTCTACCCGCACATGACCGGTGTGGGTGGCGATGCGTTCTGGCTGATCTACGACGCCAAGGCCAGACGCGTGCGCTATCTCGACGCCGCGGGCAGGGCGGCCAGTAGCGCATCGATCGGCTGGTTTCAGGAGCGTGGGCTGAAGGAAATTCCATTTCGAGGCGTGCTGCCGGCGACCCTGACGGTTCCGGGCGCGGTGGATGGCTGGTGTACGGCGCACGCGGAATTCGGGCGCCTGCCACTTACCCGGTCACTGGCTGCCGCAATCGGTTACGCCAGCGAAGGCTTTCCCGTCAGCGCCCGGCTCTCGCGGTGGATCGGATTGACCGGCGCCGACAATACCTTCAACGTCGATGCAGCACACATTTTTATGCCGCAAGGGTCAGCGCCTCGTCCGGGCGCAATGCTTACCAATCGCAATCTCTCGCGTACGCTGGCCACCATTGCGGCGCAGGGGCGCGACGGCTTCTATGGCGGCACGACGGCCGGGACGATGGCAGCCTTCGCTCGCGCGAACGCTGGCTTCTTTACCGAAGCCGACTTCGCCGCGCAACGCTCGAACTGGGGCGAGCCCATCTCCACGACCTATCGAGGCTTCACCATCTACGAGACACCAGCCCCCACGCAGGGATTCACTGTCCTCGAAATGCTGAATCTGCTCGAACCCTACGATGTGAGGCGCTGGGGATTTCTGGGGCCCGATCATGTGCATCATTTGGTGCAGGCCAAACAGATTGCCTACAACGATCGCGACTCGCAGCTTGGCGACCCGGCGTATTCGAACGTACCCATTGCGCGGCTCATATCGCGACCCTATGCCGATCAGCGCCGCAAGCTGATCGACTCGCAGCGCGCTCTTGCCTGGGATAGCGTGCCCTCATACGGCACCCTCAAGGGAGACACGGTGTACGTTGGCGTAGTGGATGCGGAAGGCAACGCCGCCTCGCTGATCCATAGCATTTATGGAATCTTCGGCTCGGGTGTCGTGGCAGGCGATACCGGTGTGGTGCTGCAAAATAGAAGTTCGTATTTCCTGCTGGATCCGGATCACCCGAATCGTCTGGAAGCCGGAAAACGTCCCCTGCATACCCTCATTGCCTCCCTCGCCTTCGAGGGCAATCACTTGCGGCACATTGTCGGCTGTATGGGCGCGGACGGGCAGCCGCAAATTCACTTGCAGACCTACAGCGGACTGATCGATTTTGGATTGGATATTCAGCAGGCAGTCGAGGCACCGAGGTGGTTGTCGGGCCGCTTCGCGCTGGGCGAAGCGCGCGATACGCTCAACATCGAAGGTCGATTTTCCTCCGCGACGATCGAGGAACTCGTTCGGCGCGGCCATACCGTGAATCGATGGCCGAATTGGAACGAACTCGCGGGCCATTGTCACGGCATCACTATCGACCCCCTGTCGGGCATGCGAATCGGCGGCGCCGATCCCAGGAGTGATGGTGCGGCAATCGGATATTAGTTTTCGAACAAGGCCTCGAAAATCTCTCACCGCGGAGGAAGAACAAGGGAATAAGGACTGAGTCGCCAAAAAAGACGATCATATGATCCTCCGAGAACGACAATTTTCCCCCTGCCTCGCCCTTGAACTTCCTCTGCGTCCTCCGCGTCCTCTGCGGTGAGAGCGTTAAGCTTTTTATGATGTACTCAACCATCAAGTCGCCGTGAAAGAAATCTCACCCAACCGCATTCACCTGACGGTCCTCGAAGCCCGCGCGCTGGGGGAGGCCGCCCTGCGCAACATCGGTTGCGACGAAAATCAGTCGCGGATCATTTGTAACCACGTCATCGATGCAGCCCTGTGCGGCTACGAATATTCCGGCCTGCCCAAGATTCTCAATCTGCCCGAGCACAAGCGTTTCAAGATGCCGCGCACCCCTATCAGAACCTTGCGCGAAACACCCGTGTCGAGGCAACTCGATGGCGGCAATCACAACGGGATGTACGTGCTGTACGAAGCGACTCGAATTGCCATCGGCATTGCCAAAACCAACGGCATCGCCGTAGTCGGCGTGACCAACACCTGGGTCAGCGGCCGCAGCGCACATTACGTGGAAATGGCGGCAAAAGAGGATCTCGCCTGCATTCACATGTTGAGTTCCTCGCGGGCGGTTGCGCCTCTGGGCGGCATCGCTCCAGTGTTCGGCACCAACCCGATCGCGTTCGGTGTGCCCAGTACCCGCGGCCCAATCATCTTCGATATGGGCACTTCCGCTTTTATGCAAACCGAACTCTTCCTGCGCGAACGGCGCGGTCAGGAGTTGCCGGAAGGGGTCGGCATCGACGCGCAGGGACGGCCCTCTCGCGACCCCGCCCAAGTCAAGCTCGGCGCCCTGCTGCCCTTCGGCGGTCACAAAGGTTACGGCCTCGCCCTCATGATGCAGGCCTTCGGCGTACTCGCCGGTTCCGGGTTGGATCTGGAAAAAGACAACGCCTATCTCTTTATCGTCTTCAAACCCGACTTGCTGATGGAACTTGAACAGTTCAAGCGCGAAGTGACGGAACTGGTGGATCGCGTGAAAAACACTCCCCGCCAACCCGGCGTCGACGAAATCCGCATTCCTTCAGAACGTGCGTTCCGCGAGCGCGAAAAACTATCGCGCGAGGGAATTGTCATCGACAAGCTGGTTTACGATCTGCTACTTGAACTGTAGTGCTGTCGCGTCAAATCATTCAGCCAACGGACTGGCACCGAGCCCACTCAACCTGTAGCCCGAGTCGCTCCACTTCCGTTTCGATGAATTGCGAATCCACCGCAGTGGCCGCCAACATGTATCGTATGTCACGTACGTGCTTATCCTGCTCGCCTTCCCGGTAGAACTCGAGTTTTCGGACAATTACGTATTCAGGGGGTGCAATCCAGGTGCTTTCGCTGTCCAAGTCGATTCTTCGCCGATGCTCAAGTGCCCACGCGTGTAGGCGGTCCCGAAGTGCAAGGTAAATATCTGCCTTGAACTGCGTAGCATGATGGATCAGATTGAACATGCCTCTTGAGTTGCGTGATGCCTCCAGGCGAAGCGTTTCATCTGGGGGCACGTAGTATTCCGATTCGGGAAATACCGAGCGAAGCGCGGTGATATCGGAACCGCGTAACAGCAAAACAATATCTATATCTGCCGTAAGTCGTGGTTCGCCGTAGACGCTGGCGGCGACTGAGCCCGTGATGCAGTAGGGGAGAGCGAGTTGCTCGAGTGGGCGAGTAAATGGGGCCAGCGGACTAGGTGCCGGCATACATCAAAGACCGGCGCGCCTCGAACTCCAACCGCTGGACTGGCCAGTCCGGGTGGGTCATGCGAAGGCCCGCCATGCGAAGCTGGATACCTGCCGCATACAAGTCCGCGACCATCTGAATTTTCTGGGCCGGCGTCATGCGTCGGAATCCTTCAAGCTGCACTGGATGAATGGGTTCATTCATAATGGCCAGAATCATACACGTGCGCGATAAACAGCATGCCGCGGGTCAATCTTACGCGTATCTGAATAGCGCGCGATGCCAAGTTCCCTCTCCCCTCGCGGGACAAGGGCACACTTGAAGCGTAGCAGAGGGTTAGGGAGAGGGGGTGGCGATTCAACCCACCGCTTAAACCCGCGCCGTAGCAGCAGCCTCTTCAGGCTGCGTAACCACAATCGGCCGCTCAGTCGAGGCATAAAGAACCGAATCTTCCAGGGCCACCAAGGCGTGCTCTTCGCCGGCCGCGGTAAAAAGGTAGTCACCTGGACCGAGAACCTGGCCCCCGATATCCACTTTTCCGGAAATCACGTAGGCATGCTCGTCCGCTCCATGGGTATGGCGCGGTCCACGCGCACCCGCCTTGATCCGCACCAAGGACGTCCGTCCCTCGACCTTATTGATATGCAGAATCGCCCGCTCTGCGCCCGTATACCCTGCCGACATCCATTCCCGCTGCTCGGCTCGTTTTACGTACATAGTTGTGCTCCTTTTGTCAGACAACCGTTTCGATGAGGCATTTTAGCGCGCATTTCTCACGGGGGCGCGAGATGACGGCGGATTTTGGGGCGAGTCAGTTGCGGCTCGAACGGCTTGCCGATATTGGACATATCGGCAAGACGGGGGGATGCCGCAAATGGCCGTCCCAAAACCGCCAGCACTCGTGCAGCCTGCGGTGTGATGAAGCGATGATGGTTGCTCATCGGATTCGTTTATTCAAGTGACTATGGTTGATTCCAGGGCGACCCTGTGAGAAATGCGGGCTAGCCTTCCTAGGATAGTTTGCGAACCGGCAGTCTGGAAAAACTACGGTGACCCGCCTCAACGCCGATCGGGCGGCGCGCTTTGTCTTCGATTTTCGCCACTGAACAATCGGATCGGCGATTGAGGTGTAGAAGTTTGGATTTTCTCCGACAGCCAGTGTCAGAACCACATGCCCGGCGACGGCAATTTTCAGCAAAGAGCGGGCCTTCGCGTATTTGCTCATAAGCGGTCGTTCGCACTCGTGCTTCAGGGTCAAAGGGGTCAGTAAAAAGTCGAAGAATTCCGATACCCGAGGCCAAGTTCCTCACGCCTCTGGGTTTGCCTGCCTGGGCGGCGCCGTGTACCCCCG
>CAMDKM010000052.1 GCA_945900965.1 Bordetella parapertussis
ACACCAATGCCGACGGCATTCAGGACGTGGGTGGAGACGGAACCCCCTTGTGGGATACTGTCACCGTTGCGCCGTTCAACAACAATGCGGCGACGGGCGCTCTCAATATTAACGACACCACGCCCCAGCAGGGTCAGACACTGTCAGCCCTGCGTAATCTGGTGGCCGACGCACAGACAATCAACCAGGCGAGCGTCAAGATCTCCTGGCAGGTTGCTGCTCCGGGTACCACCGCAAACGGCGCCTGGACAACGGTGTCCACGTCCCCGACCTTCGTTCCGGGTAATGCCCAGGTGGGTCAGATCTTGCGGGCGGTGATGGACTTCGAAGATGGCGTCGGCAATGTCGAGCAGCGCATTTCCGCCGCGACGGCTGCCATATCCAACATCAACGATGCACCGTCCGGCACCAATGCCTCGGTAAGTGCGACGGAAGATACCGCCCGTACCTTCTCGGCGGCGGATTTCGGCTTCACCGATCCGGATGGCGGTACTCTGAATGCGGTGCGTATCGACGCCATGTCGCTGCCCGCTGGCAGCAGCCTGACGGCAGGCGGCAACGCGGTAACGGCGGGTCAGATTATCACCGCGGCCAACCTCGGCACCCTGTCCTTCTCACCGGTACCCAATGCAACCGGTGATAACCACGCCAGCTTCACCTTCAGCGTGCGCGATGCGCAAAATGCGTTCGATGCGACACCGAACACCTTGCGGGTCAACGTCACGCCGGCAAACGATGCGCCGAATGGCACCACCAATACCATCAGCATCCAGGAAGAGGCGGCCTATGTCTTTACGGCCGCGGACTTCGGCTTTACGGATGTCGATGCGGGCGACGCCATGCGTTCGGTGCAGATCAACAATCCCCCCGCGGGCTTGCTGTACAACAACCTGCCTCTCGCGAATGGCGCTGTCATTCTGATCGACAACCTCTTCCCCGGCCGCCTGGTTTACACCGCAGCACCCAATGTCACCGGCCCAGCGGTTGCCAGCTTCACGTTCGCGGTGCGGGATCTGTCGAACCTCGCCGATCCGACCCCGGCAACATTTACGATTGGCGTCACGCCGACCAACGATGCGGCAGCCGGTCAACCGACCATCAGCGACACCACACCCACCCGGGGCGCGGCAATTTCGGCATCGGTTGCCACCATCATCGATACGGACGGCGTCGTGGCGGGCTCCTTTACCTACCAGTGCCAATCGGCGCCCAGCGGTAGCACCAGCTGGACGCCGATTGCCGGCGCGACGGTTGCAACGTTCACACCCGGCGCGACCCAGGTCGGTCAGCAGTTGCGCGTGGTAGTGAACTTTACCGACGGTCTGGGCAATCCGGAAACCGTCACTTCCCAACCTACCGTTGTCGTTGGCGACTTCTACGCCGGCAACAACCTGGCCAACGTGCGCACGTTGACCAATGGCTCCGATGTGGCCACCGGCAATGGGGGTAACGACGTTCTGGGCGGCATGGACAGCGACGATACGATAAACGGCGACGGCGGCAACGACCTGTTGGATGGCGGAAACGGCAACGACGTGTTGAGCGGTGGCGCCAACGATGACAACCTGTTGGGAGGCGACGGCGCTGACAATCTCTCCGGCGGCTCTGGCATCGACATTCTGGTCGGCGGCACCGGCTTTGACGTCATGGATGGCGGCCTTGGTAACGACATCTTCGACGTGGACAGCGCTGGCGATGTGATCGTGGAAGCGGCGGGCGGCGGTACCGATACCATTCAGACCTCGCTGACCACTTTCTCCCTCGCAGCCCTGCCCAATGTGGAAAACCTGGCCTACGGTGGCACCGACATTGCACCCTTCATTGGAACGGGCAACGCCGCCATCAACAACATCAGCGGTGGCGAAGGCAATGACCGGCTCGATGGTCTGGGCGACATCGATGTGATGTCGGGCGGGCTGGGCAACGATACCTACGTCGTGAACAATCAAGGCGAAGTGGTCGAGCTGGCCAACGAAGGTACGGATACGGTGGAGTCGACTGTGACCTACACCCTTGCCAACCTTCCCAACATCGAGAACGTTACGCTGCTGGGCGCCGCCAACATCAACGCTACCGGCAACGCAGTGGCGAACGTATTGGTGGGCAATACCGGCAACAACACGCTCAACGGCGGCGCCAACATCGACACGATGTCTGGCGGAGCCGGCGACGACATCTATGTTGTCGATGTAGCCGGTGATATCACCACCGAACTGGATGGTCAGGGGACCGACCTGATCCAGACGGCGTTGAACACCTTCTCCCTGGCAAGCCGCGCCTTTATCGAGAACCTTACCTACACTGGCAACGGCAACTTCACCGGTGTCGGCAATGATCTCGGCAACACCATTGTGGGCGGGAACGGGACTGACGATCTGAATGGCGGACTGGGCGTGGACAACCTGAACGCCGGCGCGGGCAGCGACACCTATCGTGTCGATGACAGCGCGGATGTGGTGGCGGAACAAGTCACCAATGGGAATGGCGGAGGGACCGATACGGTTATCTCGACGGCAAATAGCTACACGTTGAGCAATGCCAACATCGATAACCTCACCTTTGCAGGCACGGGCAACTTTGTCGGCACGGGCAACGGGGCGAACAACGTCATCATTGGCGGCGCGGGTGTCGACACCTTGACCGGTTTGGGCGGCAACGACACCCTGACCGCCGATGGGGACGCGGACTTCTTCCTCTACACTGCCAACAACTTCGGTACCGACACGATCACCGACTTCGACTCCAACGCCGCAGGCGGGCAAGACTTGATCGACCTGTCCGGTCTGGGCATCACGGCAGCCAACCTGGCAGCCCGGGTGACGGAAGCGCAAAACGGCACGACACTCCAGTTGACGGTGCTCGATGGCGGCGGTAACACCAGCGGCATCATCAATCTGTCGAACGTGGACATCGGGAACATCGATGTCAGCGACTATGTCCTGGCGTAAGTGATCGGCAAGAAACAGTAATCCGGTTGTTAGCTGTATACGGCGCGGAGAGAAAAAACTCTCCGCGCCGTTTTTTTTGGGATGCTCCGGGCGCGAGGCTCTAGGCACTAGGGCCTTACACCCTTCACTCATTCACTCATTCACCCATTCACTCATTCACCCTTCACGCTTTGATCACCATTCACCGATCACCGCTCACCCTTCTCCGCCTCACGTAGGGCATCCCCTACGCCGAAATCAGCCAACCCGCACAGCATCATGGGGCTATCCCGGCAACTTTTTGCGGGGGATATCTTTAAGATTCCCTTCACACATTTCGTCACATTCGCCAGTTCGCGGTGAGTGCATAACCTGCCCCCCCCGGGGCTGCACCAGATTTGCTAAGGAGAACTCGATGAAATCTTTGTGGAAAGATCTGCGTCCACGTCTTGGTGCAATAGCGGCCTTTTCTTTTGTCATCAATTTGCTGTTCCTGGCGCCTGCGATCTTCATGTTGCAGGTGTTCGATCGCGTGCTTCCCTCCGGCAGCCAGGAAACGCTGACGGTGTTATTGGTCGGGACCGCTCTGGCCCTTGGCATCCTGCTGTTGCTCGAATATGTACGCACCCGGCTGCAAAACCTGCTGGGCAACATCATCGACGAACATCTTTCCCCCCCGGTGGTCAACGCCATCGTGACGCGCGCGGCGCGCTCGCCGCACAGTGCGCGCAGCGAAGGCATCCGCGATATCTCCACCTTGCGCACCCTGTTCTCGGCCAACGGCCTGCTTGCCTTGTTCGATGCGCCCTGGGTCGTCATATATGTAGCGGTGATCTGGTTGTTCCATCCGATCCTGGGCATCGGCGCCGCCGCGGCAGCGCTCCTGATGCTGGCGATAGCCTGGTTGAACGACCGGGTCAGCCGTGGCGTTCTGGATGAATTGCAGAAAGAAGGTCGCCGCGCCGCCCATTATGTCGAAAGCTCCATGCGCAACGCCGAAGTGTTGCAGGTGCTGGGCATGACCGACAATCTGCTGGCCCGCTGGCGCAAGCTGCAAAACGAAATCGCCGGCATTCAAACCAGCGCCAGCCGCCGCAGCGTCACCTTCACCGCCATCACCAAAACCCTGCGCCAGGCCATTCAGATCGGCATGCTGGCATTGGGCGCCTATCTTGTGCTGACGCAAAAAGCCTCGGCGGGCGTGATGATCGCCACCACGGTGTTGCTCGGCCGCGCGGTGCAGCCGGTCGAACAACTGGTGTCGAGCTGGCGCATGTTGATCGAGGCCAGCGGCGCCTATCGGCGCCTGAGCGAACTGTCACAGCACTTCGAAACCAGGACCCCCCAGGTCAATATTCAGCGTCCCGAAGGTATTGTAAACGTCGAAGGCGTCTCGTTCCGTGCACCCGGTACCGAAAAAGCGATCCTGCTCTCCGTTGCATTTGGACTGAATGCCGGAGAAGCATTGGCCATCCTCGGCCCCAGCGCAGCGGGCAAATCAACACTGGCCCGCCTGCTTACCGGCGTCTGGGCACCTTCGGCCGGAACCATCCGCCTTGACGGAGCCGACGTGGCCAACTGGCCGCGCGAGCATCTGGGACCGATGATGGGTTACGTACCCCAGGATGTCGAATTGTTCGACGGCACGGTCGCCGACAATATTGCACGCTTGGGCGAGGTCGATTCCGAAGCCGTCATCAAGGCCGCCACCCGGGCCAATGCCCACGAGATGATTCTGGCGCTCGACCAGGGCTACAACACCCAGGTCGGCGATCAGGGCTCACGTCTTTCTCCCGGGCAGCGTCAACGCATCGCACTGGCGCGTGCCTTGTATGGCAATCCGCGTCTGGTGATTCTCGACGAGCCCAATGCCAATCTCGACGGCGAAGGTGAAATTGCCCTCTCCCAGGCGTTGCGCGGTTTGCGCGCCGAAGGCATCACCAGCATTGTCATTACGCACCGGCCATCGCTCATCGCTCACGTGGACAAGATTTTGATGCTGAACGCCGGCCGCGTTCAGAAATTCGGTCCCGCGGCCGAAGTCATGAAGGCCATGCAACAGCAGGCGCAGGCCATCATCGGCGACAGGGCAGCGTAATCAACCTACTTCGGAGACGTCAAAATGAGCACTGAACAAACCATTGGCAAAAAATCCCGCGGTAGTCGCGAGCATGCAACTCGACTCGCTTGGGCCGGTGGGTGGATAGTGGTCGGTGCATTGGTGCCGATCGCCACCTGGATAACCCTGGCCCCGCTTTCGATGGCGGTGGTGGCGCCGGCATTCGTCAAAGTGGAATTAAACCGGCGGCCGGTCCAGCATCTGGAAGGCGGCATCGTGCATACCGTGCTGGTGCGCGACGGCCAGGCCGTCAGCGCCGGCGATCCGATCCTGATCCTGGGCGACGTGGGCGTCGATGCCGACCGCAATCGCCTCACTTATCGCGTCAAAATCGAGCGCGCCTCCATTGCACGTCTGGAGGCTCAACAGAATATTGCCGACAAGCTGAAATTTCCGGGCGACCTCCTGGAGGCAGCCAGGGCAGATGAGCGCATCGCACTGGCGCTCGCGAAAGAAACGGCATTGTTCGAGGCCGGACGCAATTCGCTGACCAGCGAAATCATCCTGATGAAAGACCAGCGGGAGCGGATAAAGGACGAACTCGTTGCATTGCGCGCCCAGATCCGCCATGCGCAAAGTTCCCACGACTTGCAGGAAAAGGCGCTCGAATCCAATCGCCAATTGCTGGACAGCGGATTTATCGCACCCAGCCGCCTGCAGCAACTGGAAGCGGGGCTGGCGGACTACTCGGTCAAGCTCGAAGAGCGCAAGTCCGAACTGGCTCGCACCCAGCAACGCCTCGGGGAAATGGATCTCAAGATCAAGTCCGTGGAAAACGAATACGTCCGCAAGGCCAGCGATGAGCTGAAAGTCACCTCCGCACAACTGGCCGAGATCGATCAGGAATTGCGCAAGTCCAAGGATGCCGCTGTGCGCCAGACCGTGACGGCGCCCGCCAGCGGCGAAGTGATGGACCTCAAGTTCACCTCTCCTGGCGCCGTGGTCCGTGCCGGTGAACCGATTGCCGACATCGTGCCCAGCAATGCCAGGCTGATGATTGAAGCGCAGGTCCGCCCGGAAGATGTCAACAACGTCTACCGCGATCAGCGCGCACGTATCAATTTCACCGCCTTCAAGTTTCGCAACAACAAGATGGTGACCGGCAAGGTCAGCTACGTTTCGGCCGACCGTCTGGTGGACCGCAACACCAACATGCCGTATTACACCGTGACCATTCTCGCGGACCCGGATTCCCTGCAATCCATCGGCGATCTGAAATTGATGGCGGGGATGCCGGCCGAAGTCTACATCGAGGGCGCGACCCAGACACCTTTGCAATATCTGATGGCCCCGCTCACCAACGTGGTGCGCAAAGCCGGCCGTCAGATGTAATCCTGGAAACGGCGATTGAATCACGGGGGACACGGAGAACACGGAGAAAAAACAAATTGTTGCGTCTATCCGCGCACTCACCAAAAAGGTGAGCACTGCTGGCACAACTACTGATTGATATATTGTTCTTCTCGGTGTCTAAAAGGGTATTCCACGCTACGCGAGGGTATCTGTGCCTCTGTGGTGCGAATTTTAGGGTCAATCTCATTTTGGTTTCGCGTGCCTTCGAAAAGATCGGAGGCATTGCCAACCCCCGCCCAAAAGGCGGGGGTTATTTTTCAGATTTAGCGCGAAATTAAGGTCCCTGCAGGCTCTGTAGTTGCGGAGCTATAAAGTATAGGCCTGACCCCATTGTCATGACCCCATTGTCCACTCACGCCAGCACACGCTCCGCGATAGCGCGCGGGGAATACGAAACGGCGCGGCGACTGCTGCAGGCTGCCCTTGCGCAGCGTCCAGAAGACACCGATGCAATGTGCCTGTTGGCTCTCGCGCTGTGGCGCGGGCCGGGTGAGATGGACGGCGCCGCGAGCCAACTTCAGCGGGCGCGCACACTGTGCCCCGCGGATCCGAGGATTCTGACGCTCAGCGCCTCCCTGGTTTTGCACCTTGGAGAACTCGAAGCCGCGGTGTCGTTCGCCGAGCAGGCCCTGGCCGCCGATATACAACACGCGCCTGCCTACGTCGTGCTTTCGCGGTCCGATCCGCGGCGCGTGAACGACTCGCAATTGAAGTGCATGCTGTCTCTGGCGCAAGGCGCCGGACTGGGTCCCCGCCGCCTGCGCCCCTTGCACAATGCAATCGGCCGGGTCTACGACGCGCGCGGCGAATTCGACGCCGCGTTCGGCCATTTCGAGCGCAGCAACGCCCTGGCCCAGGGTTGCTACCAGCCCGGCCTGCATGAGACTCGCCTGGCGCAAGCGCGCGAGTTCTTTACCCCGCAATTTTTCGAACCCCACCGCCGCCTGGGCGTGCGGGGGGCCGGCTGCGTTTTCGTGATCGGCATGCCGCGCTCGGGTTCGACCTTGGTGGAGCAAATGCTCGCCGCACATCCGCAAACCGGTACTTGCCACGAATCCGACGCGCTGAACCATGTCGAAGCGTCGTGGCGGCGCGCCCTCCCGGCGCAACCCGCGGTCTCTGGCGACTTCGAGCACTACCGCGCGATCGATGCCGGCAGGCTCGCGCACTCGGCGCGGGCCTACCTTGGCTACACGGCGCGCCAAATGCGAATCGCAAGTCCAGCGCGTCGCATAGACAAACACTTGAGTAATTTTTTACACATGCCGCTCATCGCGTTGATGTTTCCAGATGCGGTGGCTCTACATACACATCGCCATCCCCTCGACGTCTGCCTGTCGTGCTTCACCCAGGGTTTCGACGGCCATTGGTATGCCAACGATCTGAACCACCTGGCGCACTTCTACCTGACCTACATGGATTACATGCGCTTGTGGTCTTCGCTGTTTCCTGGCTTGATCCACCATTGCCGGTACGAGGACATCGTGGCCGATTTTGAACCGCAGGCCCGGCGCATCGTGCGCGGCACCGGACTGGAGTGGCACGACGCCTGCGCACAGCCGCACCTGGCCGGCGGCTTCGTCAGCACCGCCAGTGCCGCACAAGTGCGCGAGCCGGTACATCAGGCGCGCACGCAACGCTGGCGCCAATACGAAAAGCACCTGTGGCCGCTGATCGCGGCCTTGGGCGGGCACGCGCAAATCGAGCGCATGCATCGGGAGTTCTCATGACCGTTGCCCTGCGCCGCCCGCACAATCTGCGATGGCAAGTACATGAAGTCGACCGCTCGGCCCGTGCCGCGCTCAAACGCCAGACGCCCTGCGTGATCTGGTTCACCGGCCTGTCGGGAGCAGGCAAATCGACGATCGCCAACCTCGTCGAAAAGAAACTCTTCGCGCTTGGCCACCACACCTACTTGCTCGATGGCGACAACGTGCGTCACGGCTTGAACAAGGATCTGGGCTTCACCGACGCCGACCGCGTGGAGAACATTCGGCGCGTGACCGAAGTCGCAGCACTGATGGCCGACGCGGGCCTGATCGTTCTTAGCGCCTTCATCTCGCCGTTTCGCAACGAACGGCGAACCGCGCGCGCGCAATTAAGCAAGGTCGGATTTTTCGAAATTCACGTCGATGCCCCACTCGCGCTGGCCGAACAGCGCGACCCCAAGGGTCTGTACCGCAAGGCCAGGCGCGGTGAGTTGGCCAACTTTACCGGCATCGACTCGCCCTACGAAACACCGGAACATCCCGAACTAAGGCTGGACACCGCCGCCAACAGCGCCGAGATCTGCACGCAGGCAGTGCTCGCGCTACTGCGCGAACACGGCATTCTGCGGGCCGACGGCTCTTTCGCTTGACTGCGTTGGCAAGTGAAGGGTGAACGGGGAACGGTAAACGGGGAACGGTGAAGGGGTAAAGCGCGTAGGGCGCAATAAGCGTAGCGCATTGCGCTGAATGTCAGTCGTGGTACGCCAAAACTCCTTCCTGTCTGCCGCCTCAATCCGCCGGATAAAATTCCATCCTTTACCACCGCATACGGCGCAATGCGCTGCGCTTATTGCGCCCTACGGGTTTACGGGTTGGATTCCCCCCTGCGCGGGAATGACGGATTGTTGAATGTTGTGAGATTCCCTTAAATCTACATAAAAGACCCTATGGCTATACAGAACACCGGGTATTAGATGTGGCGGGATTTACTGTATTGTTATCCCTAGGGCTTTTCTGATAATTTCCCTCCGAGGGTTACTTCGACTTAGCCGATTTCGATGCAAGGTAATCCCTGCAATTTCTTCGGACAGTGGTTCTGTCGAGTCCGTTAGTTCTTTTAGGGGAGGAATGTCATGGATTGGATCGCTGGGGACGGGTCTTCACGGCTTTCCAAGCGCTGCGTGTTGAAGTCCGGCGCCGCGGCAGGCAACATCTATCAGGGAAGGACCCATCATGTATTTACCTAAAAAGGTGTCGAAACTCTGGCTGCGGGAAGCCCAAAACGCCCGCAGCAATCGCCTCGAAATCGTCAAGGCGCGTTCGATCGGTCAGATCTCGCGGCGCGATCTGCTCAAATGGGGGCTTTTCACGGCGGGCGGCGCGCTCGCCTGGAAGCAAGGTTTGAATCCCTTCGTGCGCAGCGCGTATGCGACTGACCTGACCAGCGTCCCGCGTAGCCCGCTGTTCGGCGTGCTGCCGTTCACGCAGCCGATGCCACGTATGGATGTCTTGCCGCGGCATCCGGAACCCGGATTCCTGAATCCAGCGCCGAGGGCCGAGGCGAATACCACCCTGCAGCTTCTGGATCCCCGATTGCCGGGAGTGCTCGCCGGCGACAAGGGTCCCATCGAAGGGCGTCCTCCAGGGCCGCTCTGGGCGCATCAACGCTGGGACGAGTTCCGTCCCAAAATCGCCATGGAAGTCACTCAGGAGGGGGCCAAGACCAACACCACCTACAAGCCGCAGGTTAGAGCGGAGCACAATTGCGACATCGACGAGGCGCAAGCGATAGAGGGCTATTTCCACACCAGCCTGCCTCACCAGGAGCCCAACTCCATGTGGTGCTTCAACGGCTCCATGCCGCCGAAGCTGGCCATCGGGCGCTACGGCGAGCCGATTCTATTCCGCCACCACAACAAGCTCCCATTCGACATCGCCGAGAACCAGGGCTTCGGGCGCAATACCATCAGCACCCACGAGCACAACGGGCACCACGGCGCGGAGAACGACGGTTTCACGGGGGCGTACTTCTTCCCCGGCCAGTTCTATGACTACCACTGGCCGATCGTGCTCGCAGGCCACTTCAGCATCAACACCGCCGCCACGGATCGCAGGGCCGGCGGTCCCCGCGACGACGGCGGCATCGACAACGTCCCGGGCGACTGGCACGAGACGATGAGCACGCACTGGTTCCACGACCACATGTTCGAGCATACGGCCGAAAACGTGTACAAGGGCAATGCCGCGATGTTCAACATCTACAGCTCACTCGATCGCGGCGCCGAGGACATCTACGACGGCGTTAATCTAAGATTGCCGAGCGGCCGGGCCAGCGTCTCGGGCAAGTCGTGGGCCAACCTCGATTACGACGTCAACCTCATGCTGGCCGACAAGGCCTGGGACAACGACGGACAGCTCTTATTCGATATCTTCGACCGCGACGGTTTCCTCGGTGATGTAGTGACCGTGAACCTTGCCTACAAGCCGTTCTTCAACGTCGAGCGGCGCAAGTATCGGTTCCGCATCCTGAACGCCTCGGTGTCACGCTTCTACAAGATCATGCTCTCCGACGGCTCGCCGATGATCCAGATCGCCAACGACGGCAACCTGCTGCCCAGGCCGGTAACCCTGAGTCGGCTCGATGAGCTCGGTATCGCCGAGCGCTACGATATCGTCATCGATTTCTCCCGTTATGGCATCGGGCAGAAAGTCTCGATGGTGAACCTCGCCGAACACCTGGACGGCAGAAAGGTTGAGGATATCCTCTCGCTTTCGGAGGCGCTCTCGGGCAACTCGAACGATCCCGGCGTCGGCAAGTTCCTGGAGTTCAGGATCGTGCGCGATCCGCCCCAGCCCGATATCAGCCAGGTTCCCGCAGTCATGATCCCGAACCCGGATCTGTCCAAAATTCCGGTATCGCGGATACGGGAGTTCGAATTCGGACGCGGCGCCAAACGGACCAGCAATGACCCCGTCACGGCAAGCGAGGGCGAATGGGGCATCCGGACGCCCAATTCGGACATGCTCGCCGCCGACTTCGGGCGCGTCACGGCACAGCCGGGTTCCGGCAAGCGCGAGGTCTGGATCCTGAAAAATGGCGGCGGCGGCTGGGATCACCCGATCCACATCCATTTCGAGGAAGGGCAGATTCTGGCGCGCGACGGCAGCGCTTCCAAAGTGCCGGCGTGGGAGCGGGGCCGCAAGGACGTTTATCGCCTGCGCCCCGGCGGCGAAATAACCATCACCATGCAATTCCGCGACTGGGGCGGGATGTTCATGCAGCACTGCCACAACACCGTGCACGAGGACCACGCCATGCTGATGCGCTGGGATATCGACAACAGCGGGGCCCCGGTTCTCAGGCCGCTGCCAACCCCGATCCCGACGCCGCAGGGCGTGCTTTTCCAAAACCCGACAGTCCTGAAGGGAACCTAGAGCGCGACTGGATTTCGAAGTCGAACCGAATTTGAGAAGGTGCGAAACATGAAGATACGTCGAGTGTTGTTCAAACCTGCCGTCTTCCTTGCCGCGCTGGCGGCGGGGATGGCGTGGTGGGGAAACACGCCTGCCCAAGCCCAGGGCGTCTGGAGCACCACCCTGGTGCCGATCGCCGGCATCGTGACGGGACAGCCGGAGAACGTGGAGTTCTCGGGGCTGGCGAAGGTCCACAGCAAGCTGGCGCCGGACCCGGACTTTTATCGGCCCACTCTGTTGCTGAGCATCGATCTCAGCGCCATGACCGGTGTCGGGTCCTCGACCCGCAACAAATACACCGTCGCCGGTCCGGAAAATGTGCAGCGCAGCGTCGCTGGCTCGCATTTCATCGAGTTCACTTTTGCGTTCGCCAGTATCGACTCGACGAATCCCGCTTCGGAACAAGCGCGGGGTGACTTCTCCAGGCGCGGCTCCGGCCTCGATAACGAGGCGATAAATCTCGATTTTCCGCAGTCGGGGCTCGAGTCCCCGGCTCTCGGTTTCGAGCGCAGGACCGGGACGCTAAATCTTGCTTCGGTACGCTCGGGGGTGGCGTTCTTCGCGCTGCGCTTCGACCGCAATACCGGCGCGGTCACAAGTGCATCGAGTAACGTGCGCAGTGCCAACAACTGGCGCTGAGGGCTGCATTCGGCAGTTCCACCGAAGTCTCCAGGGAAGTGATGGATAATCATGAACAGCATGAATACAAGAGTTCGGACCGCGGCATTATTTGTCTGCGCCTTGGCGATTCCGTGGGTGCCCGTGGAATCCGCGCGCGCTCATGAGGCAGCGACGGGCGCTCGACATCCCGAAGCCGCGGCCGCGCCCGCCGCCCCGAAGACTGCCGGCAAACGCTGGGGGGCGGACTATTTTCCCAATGTCGCACTCACCACACATGAGGGAAAGACCGTTCGCCTCTACGACGACCTGCTCAAGGGCAAGACGGTGGCGGTCAATGTCATCTTCACGGACTGCGAGGACGCCTGTCCACTCGAGACGGCGAATCTGGTCCAGTTGCAGCGCATCCTGGGCGAGCGGGTCGGCAAAGATATCTTTTTCTACTCCATCTCCATCGACCCCCTCCGCGATACGCCCGAGGTACTCAAGAACTACGCGGAGAAATTCGGCGTCGGACCGGGGTGGCTCTTCCTCACCGGCAAGCCCGAGGACATCAAGCTCATCACCAGAAAGCTCGGCTTGGCGCGGGGCGGCGACGCGGAGAGCCGCGATGGCCACGCTCCGTGGCTCATGCTCGGCAATGTGCCGGCCGGGCAGTGGACAAAAAATTCCGCGGTGGACAACCCGCGCTTCCTCGCCGCGAGGATGGGCACTTTTTTGGGGTGGCGAGATACGCAGCCGCGCACGAGTTATGCGGAGGCGCGCCCGCTTGAGTTCGAGAAAGGACAGTACCTCTTCCAACGCCAATGCGGCCTCTGCCATACGCTCGGACAGGGGGGCGAAAGCAAGGGACCGGATTTGCTGGGCATAACGGATCGCCGCGAACGAGACTGGCTAACGCGCTACATCCTGGCTCCGGACAGAATGCGGGATGCCGGCGACCCGATCGCCACCGCCCTCTTCAACAAATACACAACGGTACGGATGCCGAACCTGAGCCTGGCGCCGTCGGATGTAGCCGACGTCATCGCGTACTTGGACGCGCAAAGCAGTGCGCTGCGCGAAAAAGCCCGGAGCATGGGTCCCACGGCCGCCCGCTAAAGCGCACCTCTAATTTATGTGCATTCCCGCGAAGGCGGGAATCCAGTGCGTAGGGTGCAATAAGCGTGGCGCATTGCGCCGAAAGTCGGTCGTCGTACGCCAAAACTCCATCCTGTCCGCCGCCCCAATCCGCCGGATACATCCATCCGTTAGCACCGCATTCGGCGCAATGCGCTGCGCTTATTGCGCCCTACGGGTTACGGGCTTCAAGGGAAAGTGGGCCGTGGCACCTATAAAGTATAGGCCTGACCCCGTTCGGAATACTGGTAGGCGCGATTGGACTCGAACCAACGACCCCCACCATGTCAAGGTGGTGCTCTAACCAACTGAGCTACGCGCCTGTCGGAAGACGAATGTTAGCCGAAAGAGCCCGGCCGTTCAAATCTCATTTCCTGCGCGCCGCCTCCACGTCCGGCAATTCCCTTAACAGCGCGAGAATCCGTTTGAGCTGCTCCAACCCGGCCACCTCGACGGTCATTACGACACGCGAACTGTGATCGCGGCCAGAAAGCGAACTGCCGAGCACCGGCACTTTCTCCCTGGTCAGAGTTTCGGATAATTCGCGTATTCCGGTCGCGGTGCCATCCGTGAGGATCTCGATGTCCACCACAAAACGCGACGCACCGGTATCGCCCCATTGCGTGTCGATGAGGCGTTCGGCCGGCAGTTGTGCGATATTGTGGCAGGCCTGCCGATGGACGGTAACGCCTCGCCCGCGAGTGACAAATCCGACAATGGCATCGGGCGGGGCAGGTTTGCAGCAGCGCGCCAGGGCAGTCAAAAGTTTATCGACGCCTACAATCAGGATGCCACCGGGCTTCGCATCGGCCCGATGCGGCTGCACCGGCAGCGCGGAACCGCGCATGAACATCTCATCGCCGAGCGCATGATGAAATTTTCCCGGGGCGATTTCCCCACGCCCATAAGCAATCAGCAGCGCATCGACATTGACCAACCCTAGGCGATGCGCAAGATCCAGCAGGTTTTGCCCGCTTTTGCCCGAGCGATGTAATTCTTTTTCGATGGCCAGCCGGCCTTCCGCGAGGGCCCGATCCAGCTCGGCGTTGTGGAACCACTGGCGCACCTTGGCCTGGGCGCGCCGGCTGCGGATAAAACCCAGTGTCGGCCTTAGCCAGTCGCGCGATGGGCCGCCTTCCTTGGCCGCGATGATTTCCACCCGCTGGCCATTTTCCAGAGCATGGGTCAGGGGCACGATCTGCCCGTCGACTTTTGCGCCCCGGCAGTGATGACCGAGTTCGGTATGCACCTGATAGGCAAAATCCACCGGCGTCGAACCGCGCGGCAAATCGATCACCCTGCCCTGTGGCGTCAGCACAAATACGCTGTCGTGAAACATTTCGGCGTGGAAGGCGGCATGTGTTCCGCCTTCCGCCGCCTGCTCATCGCCCCAGGACAGCATTCTGCGCAGCCAGGCAATCTGCCGGTCGAAGGCAGCGTCGGCGCCGGATCCCTGCTTGTATCGCCAGTGAGAGGCAAAGCCCAGCTCGGCTTGCCCGTGCATTTCGTGGGTGCGAATCTGTACTTCAACCACCTTGCCGCGCGGCCCGACAACGGCGGTATGCAGGGAGCTATAGCCATTGGCCTTCGGGCGCGAAATATAGTCGTCGAACTCCTCGGGAATCGGCCTCCACAGGTTGTGCACCAGACCCAACACCGCGTAACAGTCCTTGACGCTGGCCACCAGCACCCGCACGGCGCGAATGTCTGACAACTGTTCGAGCGTGAGATTTTTTTTCTGCAACTTGCGCCAGATGCTGTAAATGTGTTTCGGCCTGCCGCTGATCGCGCACTCGATGCGCGCGCCGTTCAATTCCGTCCGCAGCCTGTCTACCACGGCTTGCACGTAGGCTTCCCGGTCCAGCCGTTGTTCATCGAGTTCGGCGGCCAGCCGTCGATAAGCGTCCGCATGCAGACATTGGAACGCCAGGTCTTCGAGTTCCCACTTGAGCTGCCAGAGGCCAATCCAATTGGCCAGTGGCGCGAACAAATCCAGGGTTTCGCGTCCACGGCTCTCGCGCAGCGGAACGTCGGCGGTAGTCACCAGCTCCCTGAGCAACTGCACCTGATCGGCGAGCTTGATCAGCACCACGCGCAGATCCTGGGCCATGGCCAGAAACATTTTGCGCAGCGAATCGAGTTGCCTGTCCCGATCCGTGCGTCGGGCCAATTCCGCCGCCTGGCCACGCAGGGACTGGATTCGACCCATTTCCCCCACGCCTTCGACCAGCGCGCCCACCGACTTGCCAAAAGTTTCTTGCAGCGCCGCTCGATCGGCGGCCGATTCGGCGCCGAGCAACATCGCCGCCGCCAGGGTTTCGTCATCCATGCCCAACTCGCGCAGAATCTCCGCCACGCTGCGAACGTGGTCCAGCCAGGGCGCGCCACTCGGATGCAGGCGCCCTGCATAGTGACTGGATGCCCATTGCTGGGCGCGTACCGGCAGATCGCCGGCGGCCACTGCGTTGGCCTTGGAAGAGACATTGCCCGGTTTTACCATTGGCTTTCCATGCCGGATGAGGATTGGTGCCAGTAGCGTCTGACTTCGTTGCGCCAGGAATGTACGTCGATTCCCGATGCGCCGATTTTCACCGAAATTGCGCCACCCAGGTCGGTTCGATACACCTGACTGCCCAGCGCTCTGTAACGGGCACTGACCAGCGGATGCGGGTGTCCGAAGCGATTGCGATGTCCGACCGGAATCACGATCAGGCCAGGCGCCACCGACTGCAAAAATTCCGCCGTGGACGAAGTGCGGCTGCCGTGATGGGGAGCAATCAATACATCGGATTTCAGGCTTGCGCCCCGCTTGCTTACCAGTTGTTGTTCCGAGCCTCGCTCGATGTCCGCGCTCAGCAACACCGACCCGTATTTGCCCGCCACGCGCAGCACACAACTGCGATCGTTGTCCTTGATTTTCGGATCGGCATGGCTATCGACCGCCGGGTGCAGAAATTCGAACCGCACCCCGTCCCACTGCCAGCCTTGCCCGTCTTCGCAGTCATCGGCCTTTGCCACGGCAAGACGAATGGGATGGTGTTTCGGCAACGAGGTATGCAGTCGGTCCACCGGCACGGCTTCAATGATGGACAACGCACCGCCCGCATGATCGAGGTCGCCGTGACTCACCACCAGGGCATCGAGTTGACGCACTCCGACATAACGCAAATAAGGCACCACGATACGCGAGCCGGCGTCGATTCTTTCCGCGATGCCCGGTCCGCTGTCGAAGACCAGCGCGTGTTCGCGGGTGCGCACCACGGCCGCCAGACCTTGCCCGACATCCAAAACGCTTAACCAGATTTCTTCCGACGCCGGTCGCTGCGGCACGGACAGAAAGAGCGGCAGCAAAAATCCGGCATCCACCCAGCGGGCCGGAAAACCTCGGGGCAGCAACATCCACACCGCACCCGCCACGGCAAGGGGTATGGCCCATAGGGGTGGCGCATGCTGCTGCCACACCGCGCCGGGCAGCGCGGCCAGTTTTTCCAGCGGCCACATGCACAGGGACATTACCCAGTGCGCCAATTGGGCAATTGCATCCCAGGGCACCAGCGCCCCGGCAATGGACAAGGGAACCACGACCAGGCTCACGAGCGGAATGGCGAAAGCATTGGCCAGCGGCGACACCAGCGAGATTTGCTGAAACATGGCGAGCATGAAAGGAATCAGCGCCAAGGTAACGGCCCATTGCGTTCTTGCCCAGGCAATCAACCAGCCGGCCGGCTGCATTCTTCCCCCGCTGGCCAGCAAGATAATGGCCACCGCCCCGAACGACAGCCAGAACCCGGCCGAAATGACCGCCATGGGATCCACAAGCACCACCAAAGCGGCCGCCAGCGCCAGCACTGCGCTGGGTCGCGTGGTCCACCCGAACCACAAGGCCGTGGCAACCACCGCCAGCATATAGACCGTGCGCTGGGCAGGCACCGCAAAGCCCGACAACAGCGCGTAAGTCAGTGCCGCGAGAAAACCCGCCAGCGTTGCCGCGCGCATGGCCGGCAGGCGCAGCATCAACCATGCACTGGTGCGCCACAATTTCGACGCCAGCACGAATACCAGCCCGGCCAGCATGGTGATATGCAGCCCGGACACGCTGAGCAGATGACTGACACCGGTGCGCGTGAATATCTGCCACTGGTCGGCCGGGATTGCACGTTGATCGCCAATGGCCAGTGCAATGATGACGCCGGCCTGGCGGCGCTCTCCCAGCGCCGCGCTGAGTTCGTCGCGAATGATTTCCCTCAGTCGCTCGACCATGTAGCCGCCACGCCAGACCATCCCGGACAACAGGCGTGGCGCGGGCTCGTTTTTGATATAGCCGCTGGCGCGGATACCGCGTTCCAGCAGCCAGGCCTCGGCATCAAACCCACCAGGATTGCTGTTGCCATGGGGACGATGCAATCGCAACGTGACCCGCCATACCTGGCCGGCGCGAACCTCGGGAGCCATGTCCGGAGTCCCATACCAAGTCACGGATACCCGCTCCGGCAATTCGGCGCCCAGGGTGAAGACCTGCGCAATATCCAGCGCAAAGCGTTTTCCATGGCGCAGATCCTGCGGCATGTCCGCCACCACGCCCGAGACTTCGACATCCCGACCTTCCCAGTTTTCACCCAATTGATCGGAGAGTTTCCAATGGGCAAGTGCCGCCGCCCAGAAAAATCCGGCCACGACAAAGGTCAAGGCAGCGGCAACTCCTGAAAGGACGCGTGCCGACGCCCCCTTGGCGCCGGCTGCGATCCGCCATACCGCAATCAGCGGCACCAAAGTGGCGGCACCCGCCAGGTCCGGCAGCCAGGCTTGGTTTTGCAGCAACCAGGCGCCGCTCATCAGCGCAGCAGAGAATAGGTAGATCAAATCTTTACTGGGTTAGAATGTGGCAAACACATGCCAAGAAAGTTATTTCGAAAGTATCTCCCGACCCGCGACAGCGTACGCCAGAATCGCTTCATCGGATTTTTCGGGTCGCTGCTGCAACACCATAATCTTTGGCACTTGCATCGCAGGTCGGTCGCCGGAGGGACTGCGGTGGGGCTGTTCTGCGGGCTGATCCCCGGGCCATTGCAGATGTTGTCGGCCGCCCTGTTGGCCGTACTGTTTCGGGTCAATCTTCCAGTAGCAGTAATTGTTACCTGGTACACCAACCCGCTGACCATCGTGCCGCTGTATATCGCCG
This sequence comes from Bordetella parapertussis, assembly GCA_945900965.1. Taxonomy (GTDB): domain Bacteria; phylum Pseudomonadota; class Gammaproteobacteria; order Burkholderiales; family JACQAP01; genus JACQAP01. Next base: position 18,499 of record CAMDKM010000052.1, read on the forward strand.
CCTATTGGCTGGGCAAGTTCGTAATCGGCGGCGAAACCAGTTCGACACCCCACACCGGCCCTGACTGGTTCGACCTGCCACTCGGTCAATGGCTTCCCGCGCTGGCGGAGTGGTTAACCGGCATGGGCAAACCTTTTGTTTTTGGCCTGGTGCTGCTCGCCACGATTCTCGCCGTTGCAGGTTACATTTCGGTACTGGCTGGATGGCGCCTGCATGTCAGTCTGGCCTGGCGGAAACGACGCTTGACTCGCAGCGCGCGCACCAAAATTTGAACTCGAAAATTGCACCACAGTGGCACAGAGAAGGACGATATTGCTCAAAGAGTGTGTCATTCCTTTGCACGCGGGAATCCAGAATCTCAAATACGCACCACCGCAGCCCCGCATAACTCCCCAACTGTCATTCTCGCCTGCGCAGGAATGACACACCTTATTGAGTATCGTTCTTCTCTGTGCCTCCGTGTCTCTGTGGTGCAGATTTTTGGTCCACTGCTTTTCCAGCCTCAAGCCGGCCGCAGCTTCCCATCCTCCAGACGCAACACACTTTGCATCCGCGCGGCGATGGCATGATCGTGGGTGACCACAATCAGGCTGGTATTGAATTCCCGGTTCAATTCGAGCATCAGATCAAACACACCTTCCGCGGTATGCCGGTCCAGATTGCCGGTGGGCTCGTCAGCCAGAATACAGGCCGGGTGAGTCACCAGGGCGCGGGCCAGCGCCGCGCGCTGGCGCTCGCCCCCGGAAAGTTCCCCCGGCGTGTGGCTCAGGCGCGCGGCCAATCCCACTCGTGCCAACATGTTCGCGGCTTGCTCGGACGCCAAGGCCGGCGCCATGCGGCGGATCAGCAAGGGCATCGCCACGTTTTCCAAGGCCGTAAACTCTGGCAGCAGGTGATGAAACTGATAAACAAAACCCAGGAAGGCATTGCGTAGCAGGCCCTGCTCCGCCTCGCCGATATCGGACAACAGGCGGCCATTCAGCGACACCTCTCCACTCGACGCGGCATCCAGCCCGCCCAGGACATGCAGCAAAGTGCTCTTGCCGGAGCCCGAGGCGCCGACAATGGCGACCGTCTGTCCGGCCATTACCGAAAAATCCACGCCTT
>CAMDKM010000053.1 GCA_945900965.1 Bordetella parapertussis
CATCTGCCGCTGCTTCCCAAATCGACGCTATAGAAGACAGGATGGGGACATGGCTACGTTAGTCTGTCCGCAAGCGGCAGATAGCCCGGAACGTCCCTCCACCCCGGCACCCAATGAGTGCACGGAGAAGCATACAAGCCCGGAAGAAGCGCAGCGAATCCCGGGTCGCGCTGTCGTTCTGCGCAGGATAAATAGCGGGTTAGACGCCCCGCCAGTTCCGCGCCATAATTACCCAGCCCGTTCCGATTCCACAAGACCGCCGGTAAGCCATACCATGCTGACCTCCCTCGAAGCACTTGTAGCATCAATTCCCGACGGGGCCCTGCTTGCAGTGCCGAAAGACACTTCAGGGGTCGCCATGGCGGCGACCCGCGCCTTGATTGGTCGCGGCGTGCGCAATCTGCATCTGGTCTGCGTACCCACCAGTGGCCTACAGGCGGATTTGCTGATCGGCGCCGGTGCGGTTGCCACAGTGGAGACCTCCGCTGTCACACTCGGCGAATTCGGTCCCGCACCCTGTTTTACGGCGGCATTGCGCGACCGTTCATTACGAATACTGGATGCCACCTGCCCGGCGATTTACGCCGCATTGCAGGCCGGAGAAAAAGGCCTGCCCTTCATACCGCTGCGAGGACTGATCGGCAGCGACGTATTACGCCATCGCACCGACTGGAAAGTGATCGACAATCCTTTTGCCACATCCGATCCCATTGCCCTTCTACCGGCCATCCGGCCCGACGTAGCGCTATTCCATGCGCGCATGGCCGATCGCTTCGGTAATGTTTTTATTGGCCGCGAGCGCGAAGTGATGTTGATGGCTCATGCCGCGCGCAGCACGCTGGTCACGGTGGAGGAAATTGTCGAAGGCAATCTGCTGGAAGACGATGCACGTTCAGGCTCGGTATTGCCGGCGATTTATGTTTCCGGCATCGCACTTGCCCGGCGCGGCGCATGGCCACTGGCTTTCGACACCTACCCGATGGATGAAGCCACGATTGGCCGCTACGTGTCGCTGGCCCGCACTCCAGAGGGATTTGCGCAATTCCTTGCCGACTGGAACAACGGCGGGCGCGCGGCGGCATGAACGCATTCACCCGCACCGAGTTGTTGATTTCCGTAATCGCACGATTGCTCGCAGGATGCCGCCATGTTGCGGTCGGCGCCTCGTCGCCGATACCGGGCGCGGGTGCTCTGTTGGCGCGAGCGCAGTCGAATGGCGGCATGCGTGTCTCGGTGCTTGGTTCGCAGAAGAACAATTTCTTCACCAGTGGCGGTGTTGAACTTTTTGACCTCGCCGCCCAGGGTCGCATCGATGCCTTTTTCCTCGGCGGCGGGCAAATCGACGGTGAAGCGAACATCAATCTGGTTGGCATTGGGGACTACCCCGACACCAAGGTGCGTTGGCCGGGTTCGTTTGGATCGGCGTACTTGTATTTCCTGATTCCCCGCGTAATCTTGTTTCGCGAAGAACACACGCGCCGGGTCATGGTCCCCAAAGTCGATTTCGTGAGCGCTCCAGGCACGAGCGGGGCCGGAGTATACCGGCCCGGTGGCCCACATGCATTGCTGACCGGACTGGGATTATTCACCTTCGACAAGACGCGCCGAAAATTCCGGCTTGAAAGTGCGCACCCCGGCCACACCGAGGAGGAAATCCGCGATCACACGGGATTCGAATTCGACTGCGCGGATCATGTTCCGACCACCGCGGCACCCGATGCCGTGCTGCTCGCCAGAATTCGCAGCGAAATCCGCAGCGAAATCGCCGAAACCTATCCCCGCTTCGCCGCACAAATCGCGGCGTAGCCAGCTTGGTTATAGTCCTTCGATAATCAGCGCGTGGCTTTTCGCCGTGCGGTGTCGGATCGCCCGCACCGGCCGGTACTCTGGGGAGTCGTACCAGGCTTTCGCCTGCGCGAGCGTGGGAAATTCCAGAATCACCATGCGCCCAGGTGCGCGGCCTCCTTCCACCACCTCGACCTTCCCGCCGCGCGCGAGATATTTCCCGCCATACGCGGCAATCGTACCCGGCACCTGTTTCCGGTATTCCTCATAGGCCGCTGCGTCCTGTATTTCCACTTCGGCAATCACATAAGCTGGCATTGCTATTTCTCCTCGTTAATAGTCTAGGGGCGGGAGGGCAGGATTGGGGATTGAGGATTGAGGATTGAGGATTGAGGATTGAGGATTGAGGATCGGGGATTGAGGATTGAGGATCGAGGGTCTACACCCTTCACTCATTTATGGTCGAAGACCGGTATCCCTTTGTGGGACACTCATTCACTCATTCACGCCTTCACGCCTTTTAGCACTCTACCGCCTCGCTCCAAACAATACTTCAATCGTCATGCCGACAAAAAACTGCTTGTCTCGCGGCACTTCCGACAGGGACTTGGGATAGTCTCGCCCCAGGAATATTTCGCCAAGCAACCAGTTTCTGCCCAGCGTCTGCCGGTAGGCTGTCCTGACGCCGTAATTGGCAACATCCACCGCGGCATCGCTGGCGCCCGATGCCGCCATTTCGACGAATGAGGCCCTGCCTTTGCCATACGTGTGGTAAATCGCCACGCCGGTGCGCCAATCCAATCCTTCCGTGGATTGCGACCAGGTTCCATTGTTCGACCAGCGGAACACATCGGCCGACGAAATCTGCGCTTCGAAATCAAGCGCCGAAGTTTCTCCGAATCCGTCGAAACGAGTATGGAACAGCGTCTGGGTAAATCGCCACTGAGTCTTTTCGGTTTGGGCAAATTCCTTTCGGTACCTCCCCCTGATGAATGGATCAAGTGTTCCATCCCGAACACGCGCGCCGAGTCGGAAGTCGAACAGTTGATCCAGAATCTCCCCAAGCTGGAGACCCAAGCCTACCTGAGTCGTCTCCTGCCCCGCTGGCCCGGCCGCAACTGCGCCAGGTTCGGCGTCAGTTCGACCTTCGATGGTCCGCCGCTCGTCATCGCGTTCAATCACCAACTTGAACCGCCGATTCAGATTCGGCAACGGCAGCCTCACGGTGAATCGGCCATTTCCGCTGTTGCCAATCCGTTCCCGGCGCTCCATGGTGTACGACACGCGCCCTGCGACCTCCCTCGCGGCATCATCGTAACGTTCCTCGCCGAAAAAACCGTCGAACCAACGTGCGGAAAGGCAGAGAAACCGAAAGAGTTCGCGCCGTGACCAGTCCATCCCGAGCAATTCCCGGTCGCTCGGTTCGTGGCAGGGATCGACGTCCTCGGCGGAGGGTTCGGCAACTTCGGTAGCAGGCTCTACGACGGGCGATTCCAGCTCGCTGCCCGACGGTGCCTCTTGCCCGCTGGCTGACTCTACGACGGACGGTTCCTGGTCGCTGGCCTGCCGCGCCTCTTGTTCGGTCGCTGGTTCTACGAGAGACCGCTCCTGGGTGCTGGGGGGCTGCTGATCTTGCGCCAGGCCCGATACGGGAAGCAGATAAACAAGCAGTAGAAAGACCAGCAGATTCGGCTTCACTGCCTGATCAAACTTTGACTGTAATCGTTTGCAAAGAGTGCCGGCTGTCCGCCGGTGTGCCAGAACAACACCGTCTGTTCTTTGGAAAAAAAGCCTTTGCGAATGAGATCGATCATTCCTGCCGCCGCACGTCCGGTATAGACCGGATCCAGCAGCAATCCTTCATTGCGGGCAAACAATTGAATGGCCTCGCGCTCCGCGCCGGTCAGGACACCATAACCCGCCTGGCAGTAGGCGTCTGTCGCCAGTACATCGCCTTCGGTGAATTCGAGTGTGTGGCCGAGTTTATTCCCAGCTTGCATTGCAATCGCGGCGACATGAGGCTTCAGCCAACTTTCCGGCTCATCGATGCTCACGCCGAGTACCTTGCCTTGGAATCCGAACAGCCGCTGACCCAGCACGAGTCCGGCGTGGGTTCCGCCCGATGAGGTACCGAAAATAATCCAATCCGCCCGAATGCCCTGCTTCATCAATTCTTCCATGGCAAAAGCGTAGCCCAATGCGCCGGTCGGACTGGAGCCCCCATAGGGCAAAAGACACGGACGGCGACCCTCGGCCTTGACGCGTTCCAGCGTTTCGCGAAGTACGCGATCGCGTTCGCCCCGTTGGGCAACAGGAACAATCTCGGCGCCGAAAAAAAGATCAAGCAAGATGTTTGCCGAAGGCTCACGCGGCAACTCGCCGGTCAGCACCAACACACAGCCGAGCCCGAAGCGCGCAGCGGCGGCGGCAGTCTGGCGGCAATGGTTCGACTGCATCGCACCGCCAGTGATCAGCGTCTGTGCCCCCTCCGCCTGCGCTTCCGCAATCAGGAACTCCAGCTTGCGCGTCTTGTTGCCGCCGAAGGCAAGCCCGGTCTGATCGTCACGCTTGACCAGCAACCTAGGCCCGCCCAGTACCTTGCTCAGACGCCGCAGCTCTTCCACCGGCGTGGGCAAATGGGCGAAATGCAGTCGTGGAATCATTGAAGGGAGAGCGCGTGAAGGGTGAATGAATGAAGGAGTGAAGGAGTGAAGGGTAACAGGTGAACGGTAATCGGTTATCGGTAAACTGTGAAGGGTGAAGGGTGAAGGGTGAAAGGCAAATAACCGCGCCGCATATGCGGCGCTCCACCCCTCGTCCCTCGTCCCTCGTTCCTCGCCCCTAGTCCCTGGGTTCCTTCCCTCGCCCCTCAATCCCCAATCCTGCCCTTCGCATCCTACCTCAGCCTGAACACAGGCTATCCACGGGAATAGAATGCCGCGTATGCGTAACCCCGGGCTCGACATTCCGCTTGCCGATTTCGACGCTCACATGGCCTTGCCCGAGGTGGGTCAGGCGACATTGCTCGCGAATTTCTTATCATCACAGTGGGCGCAATGTCACGCCGGCAATAACGCCCGCCCTCCGGTACTGCTCATCCCCGAGGGCAGGAACCAAGGAAGCTTGCCCATCGCTCTGGAATTTGAAGCCCGACAGGACAAAGGCCATCGTTTACTTACGTTGGGCCTCGCAATTCAATGTACGCTGGGTGCAAACATTGGTGCCCTCTGTGAGAATGGATGCGGACACATACCGTGCACTCATGAAGACGCATAACATGGAAGTGGTGGGCCCGCCGCTCAAGTGAACGCTCGTGGGCTTTACGAAAAGATACCCCGAGCAGCGTTTTCCGGTCTCGCTGCAAATCGGAAACATTCGGACCGGCGTCATTGAAATGTAGAACATAATCAACCAACGAGGAGAACCATCATGAAATCGAAACTCATGTTAGGAGCAATTGCCTGCCTTCTGTTCATGTCCGGCCCAGTGCTGGCGCAAGATGCACCCGTAATGCGGGTTATCGTGGTCCAGTCTGAAAACCCGGGCGCCTACATCAAGGAAGTGCTGGAGACAGGCCGGGCACACCTGAAGCGCGTCGATAGTGCAGGCAATCTCCGTATTTGGAGGACCAAGTTCGCAGGAAGCGATGCCGGGAATGTCATTATCGCCATCGAGTACCCAAGCTTGACCACACTGGCCGCGGACGACAAGAAGTTGGCAACCGACCCCGCATTAAGCGCATGGGTCAGAAGTCTCGACAAGATGCGCAAGATTGTTTCCGACAGTCTGTACTCGGAAGCCAGGTGATAGCCTGACCATCGCGTCATCCGGAGCGCCGAACGCGCGGATTCCCGGTTTTCGCCGCGTATTGCGCGCCGGCGCCCGGTGACGCATGCTACCCAATGTCCGCTCTCGGCCACGAGCCCAAGCATCAAGGCCGAGGTAAAACGCTGGAAGGAACTGATAAATCGAACGGGCGTCGCGCTGTCTCAGTGAACTCCTGAAATCGAATTCAGGGCGTCTGACCAGGCTTGCACCTGAGCAATAGGTATCCAGAAATGGCGTCAATACGTAGCAAACAAACCGAGGCGGTCGCAATGAATGGAGAAAGACGCAAGTTTCTCACCCGTGCAGCCGCAATGGGGGCAGCGATAGCCGGTACCGGAGAAGTTAAATCCGACGAAAAGCCATCGCCGCCAAGCCTTGTCCTTTCTCCCCGGACAAAAGAATTGCTGGCGCAATTCAATCTGAAGTATCCGATATTGCAGGCACCCGTGGGATTTGCCAGTGGCCCGGACCTGGTCATTGCGGTTTGTCGCGCCGGGGCGATGGGATCTATGGCTCTTACGGGCGCTGCACCGGACGATGCGAGAGAACGGGTCAAGAAGGTTCTTGCCGCCACAAGCGCGAACTTTGCGGTGAATTACATCCTCAGCTTCGAGCCCCGTTCGCTTGCCAGTGTGCTCGATGCAGGGGCCCCCATCATTCAATTCTCCTGGGGAATTCCAAACCGGCAGATGACGTCTCTCGTCCGCAGCGCGGGGGCCAGGTTTGGAGTACAGGTGGCGAGTGCGGATGGAGCAAAGGCTGCGCTGGACGCTGATGCGGACTATCTGGTTTGTCAGGGAACGGAAGCCGGGGGGCACGTTCAGGCGTCGTCACCCCTTCTGGAAGCCCTGGCCAATGTATTGGAAGTATCTCCTGACAAACCCGTTTTCGCGGTAGGTGGGATAGCTGACGGAGCTGCGATCAGGAAGGTCCTTGCAGCGGGGGCCTCTGGCGCTTCAATCGGGACCCGGTTCGTCGCCACCGAAGAAAGCTACGCTCACCCCGTATACAAGCAGGCCTTGGTCAAGGCACAAGCCGGGCAGACTGCCCTGAGCGTGTGTTTTGAGGGAGGCTGGTCCAATGCCCTACACCGCACTCTGCGCAACAAGACGTTTACGCGATGGGAGGCGGCCGGCTGCCCTCCGTCCGGACAACGTCCTGGAGAGGGCGATGTGCTCGCGACACGACCGGACGGCGGCGCCGTTCTTCGGTATTTAGGATTTTCGCCGTCGAAACTCCTCATTGGTGATCGCATTGGCGAATGCGCATTGCACGCAGGGATGGGAGTAGGTCAAATTAACGACATCCCGCCTGCCGGGGATCTTGTGCGGCGTTTGTGGCGAGAGTGCGTAAACGCGTCGGTTTGAATCGGAGTGCATCGGCTTCTTCTGAATACCGCACGAGAGGCACTCAAGGTCGATGGCGACCAGTCGCTGTTACCACAACCTGCCTCTGATCGACAACTTAATTAGGGCGACTTCGATTTGGGGCCGCCAATTCCGAAAAATAAGATTCTCTCGATTTTTATTTTCTTTGTGTGCATTCCGTTTTTCCTTCGTGCACCTTCGTGTTAAGGATTTTTTGCGTTTCTCAGGCAAGCTGCCTCCAGTTGCACGACACTCGCTCCGTCTCCCAGCCAGATCTGACCTTCCTGAACCGTGCATTGCAGTTTCATGTTGCGGCTGGCCAGTCTCGCCAACGACTGAGTCGCTTCATGCGGCAGATTCCAGATTTCCAGGTTATCGCATCGGTTAAGTGCGTCAGCAGCCTGGCTCCACCAGAGGTCCACCGCACGCCCTCCGTAGGCATACACGAACACCGATCGCGCCCGCCCGCAAGCTTTGCGCAGGCGACGCTCGTCGGGGAGGCCGACGTCGATCCAGGTAATAAGCGAGCCAGTCAGATCCTTCTCCCCAATATCGGCCTCGTCCTCCGCACTCAGCCCTCGACCAAATTCCAGCCTTTCCGTCGCTCGCAATGCAAACGCCAGCAGCCGCACCATCATGCGTTCGTCGGTTTCGGATGGGTGCCGGGCAATGGTCAGGACATGATCGCCGTAGTAGTGGCGATCCATGTCCGCGATTTGCAGTTCAGCCTTGAAGATCGTTGCCTTGAGCGCCATGACTGTCGATATCTATCTGGAGATGGAAAAAGAAAACCGCAAACACGAAGGGGCACGAAGGTAACACGAAGGACACGAAGGAAATCTTTGTATAAACAATATTGCCGTTCAAATTCCTTGGGAAGCTTTGAAGGCGTGTGTAATGTCGGCCCCGCGAAACTCTTCCTCGGATCATTTGAACGGGAAATGGGAGCATGGTCAAATAAAAATACTGGATTCCCTTCTGCACGGGAATGACAGCTTACATTTATGCCCCTGTTCTATCTTTCCTTCGTGTCCTTCGTGATCCTTCGTGTTAAAAGAGTTTCGCCTTACTCATCAAGCTTGAAGAAAAATTCCTGGTCGGCATCGTAGGCCGTGCCGTCTTTCTTGAATTTGAACTGTTTCGCCGCTTCCAGAACCACCGCGTCGAACACGCCGGGCGGCTCGGCCAATAACAAAGTCACGTTGGTGACGTTGCCATCCAGATCCACCGCCAACCTGACGCGTACGCGCCCCTGGATATGCGCATCCTCCGCCTCGCGCGGATATTTCGGTTTGGCCTTCTTGACCGGCTTGACGTCGCGGAACACCGAGGGCAATGGCGGGGCTTCGGGCTCGGGCTCAGGTTTTTTTTCCTCTTTCTTCTCCGGTTTGGGCTCCGGCTCGATTTTTGGAATCTCGATTTTCGAGACCAGCTCGTCCGGCATCGGCTTGGGCGGCTCGATGGGAATCTGATTCTTGAGTTTCTTCAGCTTCTTCGGCTTTGGCGGTTCATCCTTGGGTTTTTCTTTTTCCGGGGGCGGCGGAATTTCGACGGGCGGTGGTTCTTCCAGACGCACGGACATGACCGGCACCGGCAGCGGCTCGTCGAACGAAGGCAGCCAGCTCCAGTTGACGCCAAACACCAGGAATGGCACCAGCAATTCGATGCCGAAGGCGATCAGTGCCGCGCGCCAGAGAGGCAGCGTCTGCTCTTCGATATCGCCCGGTTGCGCCCACAGGGCACCGCGGACCGGCGTAGTTGTCCTGGTCATGGATTGTTGCCGTCGGACTTCATTACTTCTTTTCGGTCGCCGTTTTGGTTGCAGGCTTGTCCGCTTTGGCGGCGATTCCCACCGATGTGATACCCGCCCCTCGCACCGTATCCATGACACCGATCAGGGTCTGCAGCGAGGCATCCTTGTCGCCGGCGATGATCACGTCGATTTTCTGCTCCTTGGTCAGCGTCGCGAGTTTGGCGGCCAGCTCGTCGGGTGTGACAGATTTGCCTTCGACCACCGACTGGCCGTCCTTGGAAACACCGATGGTCAGCGTGGAAGCCTTGATTTCCTGGGTAGACTTGGAACCCGGCAATTCCATGGCCACCCCACTGCCGGCGATCATGCGAATCGAAATCACCACGAAGAACACCATCAGGAACATCATGATGTCGATCATGGGAATGACTTCGACGCGGGGTCGGTCCGCTTCGAAGTAGGCGCCGCGTCCTCGACGGTTCACGTCGATCCCCCGGCATGCAAGGCGGTAACGTTGCCGGCGTGGGCCTCAAGAACCGGCACGCCCTGGTGCGCGGAGCCGCCACCGTAGAGCCGGTTCAGCACCATGACCTTGAGCAGATCCATCTGATGTAGCGCCAGGCGCACGCGCTTGTTGAAGTGATTCAGAAACAGCACGGCGATGATAGCGATGAACAAGCCAGCTCCGGTGGCGACCAGCGCCTCGGCGATGCCGCCGGTGACCATTTGTGTGGCGTTGGCGCCGGCGCCCGAGGTACCAAGCACGTCGAACGCATGCACCATGCCGATGATCGTGCCCAGCAGACCCAGCAGCGGGGCCAGCGTCACCGCAGTATCGAGCACCCAGACATGTTTATCGATCTTGGGCAACTGCCACATGATGGCTTCCTCGATGTGGCGATCCATAGTATCGGCATCACCTCCGCGCGAGGCCAGTGCCGAGGAAATGATCGAGCGCTGGAGCGATCCGTCATAGTGGGTCGCCAGTTGTTCCAGTTTCTGGACATTCTGATATTCGACCAGTTGCAGGTCGTGCTCCATCGCCAGGCCCGTAGTCAGCACGCGATGAAAGAACCACGCCCGCTCGATAATCACCGCCAGTGTGATCAGCAGCAAGACCGCCATCAATGGCAACACGCCGCCGGACATGACACTTAATTGAATCAGTTTTTCAAACATGCATTTCTCCTCATTTCACTTCGGATTCGTGAAGCGTGAATGGGTGAATCCGTAAATGCGCAAATGCGAGAATGAGTGAAAGGGTGAAAGGGTGAATGGGTGAATGAGTGATTTAGTGATTGCGTGAAGGGTGAAAGGCGTAACGCCCTAGCCCCTCAATCCTCGATCCCCGATCCTCAATCCTCGCCCTTCACTCCTCACGCCTTTCGCCTCACCGTTCACTGTTCACCGTTTACCGTTCACTGTTCACCATTGACCGCTCTTCTTCCGTCGGCGGAAAAAACGGCATTCCATAACGCTCGACGATGCGCTTGGTCTCTCCGGACTTGAGCATCTCGACAAACGCGTCGTCGATGAATTTCTTGAACTCCACTTCCTTTTCCTTGATCACCCAGGCGCTGTTCCAGCGCATTTCCTTTTCCGGCACATACCCGTCGGCCAGGGTAAATTCGGCTTGCGGGTGTTCGAGCCTGGCCTGCGAAATCGCACCCGACCAGATCATCGCGGCATTGACCTCCCGGCGCAGCAAGGCGTCAATGACCTGGTAGTTCTGGAAAAATGTCGAATGCGGGATGTCGTGCGCCTGGGCGTATTCGCTCATGGGCGAGTACGCCGGCACGCCGACTTTCAGCCCGAGCGTCTTGATGTCATCGAGTTTTCTGACGGCCTTCGCCGGTTCCTGGGTTACCAGCACAAACCCGGTGCTCATGAACGGCTTGGTGAACACCAACTCGTTCGGTTTCATGTGATGATCGTCTCCACTGATCGTCACTCCCATCACCAGATCGCAGATGCCTTTGTTGATTGAGCGGCCATAGGCGCCACCCGGTCCACCCGGCCCCCAGCGAGTCGACATGTTGACCCAGGCCATATCGACTTCCCAATTGTGCTTTTTGGCAATGGTCTGCAGCAGCTCGATTTCGATGCCGGCCGGCTCGTTTTTGCGGGCGGTACGCGAGAAGGGCCAAAACCAGGCATCGGCACAAGCCAGAATGCGGCCCATCTTCTGCACTCTTTCCATGGCCGGCACATTCTTCAATTCGACAGGAATCGCCGTCGGCGGAAAATCCCGGTATCCGGATTGGTAAACCCGATCGGAAAGCGGATCGAACACTTCGGGTTTGCGATAGCCCAGTGTCGGCTTGCGGTTCCTGCCCCAAACGTACTCCGGCTCCAGTTCGAACGCCTTGGCCTCGGCTTCCGCGGCGGCAACATGTCCACCGCCCAGACCTAATCCGGCAACGGAAAACAATGCGACAAACAGGCAGTAAAGGATGTACATATCGGATTGCATTAAGCCCCGGCTCGCGCGTTTTGGTCCGTTTATCGGACTCGTCTGGTACGGTTAAGATCGCCGGATGGGAAGACCTGCCGAACAGGGTGGGCCGGGTAGGTTGCGATGATTGGCCCGGGCGCCATGCTATCGCAATTCGGGAGAGCCGGGCGATTCAGACCAAATCGCCCGATAATTCCCGGGCAGACTAGCGGTAGAATCGCCAGGCGACTTTGAAGACTCGAAACATTTCCGCATGAGATATTACTTGAAATGGATGCCGACTCTGGCCTTGTGCCTGGTCTGCGCCTGCGCCTGCGCATCTGCACCCAGGATACCGGCTACATGCAATTTGCAGGGATTTCTGGTCTCCAGGCCCACGCAAGAGGGCTGGCAAGTCGTCAGCCAGACCGCAGAGCAATGGGTCATGGCCAAATCGGGTGACTTCATGGGCGATACAATGGCGTTTCAGGCGTCGGTCATCATTTTGCCAACCTTCAATACCAGCCAGGAATTATTGCGCTACGCGGAGTCCGGCTTGCGACGAGAACTGGACCGGGCGCGCTTGCGAGTGCTTCAGCTAAAGGTCCGCAGCTTGGATGTTCAGGGACAAGCGTGCGCAATTGCCTACCTTGAAACCGCGGAACGCGCAACGGCGGTCGGTACCGGTTCGCCGGTGAACACCATGCTCGAAACCCTGACGCTCACCTGCCCGCATCCCAAGAGCCCCACACGCGGCATCAGCAGTGTCTATTCGCATCGACATTTGCCGGAGGACAAGAACCTGGCTTTCGAGCAAATCGGAACCGCGCTGCTATCGTCATTGAAATTCGGTCCGCCATAAACATCGAGACACCCTGAATCATGGCCGATTCCCGAATTCGCGATTTGGTACTCGCGCTCGCCCACCCGGACGACGCACCAGTGATTGCCGTCATGTCCCGGGAGTTGATCGAAACCGGGCTTGGGTGGTCATGGACTCCGGCCCGGGTTGCGAAATCCATCGGACACGCGGAAACAGTGGTCCTCACTGCGCGTAACCGCACTGCGCTGGCGGGCTTCGCGATCATGATCTTCGGCCTCGAAACCGCTCACCTGAGTCTGCTCGCAGTCAGCGCAGAGCATCAGCGCCAAGGGGTCGGCGGACGTTTGTTCGAGTGGCTGCGCAAATCCGCGTTAACCGCGGGAATCGTCCAGGTAAAAGTCGAAATGCGCGCCCACAACACCGTGGCGCGAAAATTCTACGAGTCGCTCGGTTTCACGCAATCTGGCGTGGTGCCCGGTTATTACTGCAAATCCGAAGACGCCCTGCGTATGGCAATGGACCCGCGCTGTAAAGGCGGTGAACGGTGATTGGGGAACGGGGAAGGGTGATTGAGTGACGGGTGACGAGTGACGGGTGGCGCAAGACGGGTGAATGAGTGAATAAGTGAAATGCCTTGCCTCGCCCCCTCAATCCTCAATCCCCGATCCTCAATCCTGCCTTCCTGCCCCTCGATCCTCAATCCTCGCCTCTCAATTCTCACGCCTCACGCCTCACCCACTCCCTCATCGCCGTATTCACCTCCGCCGGCCTCTCCAGTGTGGCCATGTGGCCACAGTCTTCAATGACCACCAGTTTCGCTCCCGGAATCGCCCCGGCCATTTCCTCGCTGCAATCGAGCGGGGTGAGCTGATCCTGACGGCCGCATAACACCAATGTCGGCACGCGGATGTCCTTGAGCCTGGGACGGAAATCGATGCGGGACATGATCGCCTGCTGCTGACGAACATAGGCCTCCACGCCAACCCGCTCCGCCATGTCTCGAATGCCTTGCACCAGCGGTTCATCCTTGATCCGGTCGGGATGCACCAGCAGCGGCATCATGCGGCTGTTGACCGGCGCAAAGCCGCGCGCGCTTTGCGCCAATGCCATTAGTTGCCTGCGCCGATCACTGTCGGCAGGCGTTTCCGGCCGTGCCCGGCTGTCGAGCAGAGCCAGTTTCTTCACCCGCCCCGGCGCTTGCCGCAGGGTTTCAAGCGCGACGTAGCCGCCCATCGAAAGCCCAGCCAGCGCAAATTCCTTCCACGGCGCCTCGCGCAGCACGAACTCCCCCATTGCCTGCATCGTGTCCTGCCTGGTCAGGTCGGGAATCCAGCACTCGGCATTATCGGAAAACGCGGCGACCTGCGTTGCCCATAGAGCAGCGTCGCAAAGCAGACCCGGGCACAGGACCAAAGGAATTTTCTTCATGGTTCGAGTTTCGAGGTTCAAATAGCGGGCGATATGACCCTAACATTGCGCCGGAAGCCCGGCAAGCGACATCCCGGTCGCCTCAATTGAGAAGCGCATGGTCAAACGTTTCAGTCTTTGTTGACAAATCCAGCCAGCGTTTTGCTGATCCGGTTCATCCGAGTTTGCGCCATCGCATCGCGGCGCCCCCGCCCGCCCCGGCGAGCACGGCCATCACCCAAAGCATGGATGCCGCGCCCAGCACGGAGCCAAAGGCGCCGAACATCAGCGGCAGGACAACATGGCTGCTGTTCATGATCGTGGTTCGCACGCCCAGCGCCTCGCCCACCCGCCCCTTCGGCGAACGCGCATGCACCAGCGACATCACATTGGGCTGCGCCGCGCCCAGTCCGCAACCGAGCAGGAACGCAACCATCATGAGTGGCAAGAGCGTCGAACAAAGCGGGAAAAGCGCAAACCCAAGACAGGTATTGAGCAGCGTATAGGTCAGCACGGTCCATTCGCTGAAATGACGCGAAAGCCAAGGCATGGCCAGACGCACACTGAAGGTCGCCGCCGAAAAGGCACCAAGCACAAAGCCGATCTGCCCCGCGGTCAATCCGACATATGTTCCATGGACCGGCGCGACGAAAGTCACCAGATCCCAGGACATCGAGATCAGGCCCGAGGCAATCAACACCCGCCGCAATTCGGTAAAACGGAACAACTCGAAAGGATGCAAAGGTTCCGGCGCGTCACCCCGGTGTTTTTGCACGGAGAAAATATCGCGGTTTAACCACAGGCATAGTAACGCCAGCAGCACCAGCAGAACCAGCACGGCAAAGGTGGTTCGGTGACCGAAGGCGTCGATCAATTGGCCACACACCACCGGCCCGGTGAATCCGGCGATCGAGGCGCCCATGGCCAGCCATGAAAACGCGGCCGCGCGCCGATTCGGGTCCGCACGCTCTCCGACAATTTGCTGAATCGCGATCATCGCCAATGTCGAACCCGTGCCGATGAGTGCGGCGGCTACCAAAAGAGGCGCAACATCGGCCGTCGCATAAGGGAACACTGCGGGCAGCACCATGCCCACGAGCATCAATACAACGCCCACCAGCGTAGGGCGCCACGGCCCGACCGCGTCCAGCCAACGTCCGGCGCGCACGGCGATCAACATGGGCACCAATGCGAACAACGCCATGACGACGCCGACAGTGAACGTCGATGCCTTGTTCGCCAGCGCATAGAGCGAGCCGGTCATGCGCGCGGCGACAAACGCCATGTGCGTTAGCACCATGAGTCCGATAATGCGGGCAAGGATCATTGAAGTGTATTTCCAGCGCGGAAGGAGTTTTGCGACATGTGGGCCTTTGTTGTTGACCAATCCAAAGTTGGCGATTTTCGCTTCCGAATTCCAGTCGAAATATTGCACGAGCGTATTTCATGACAATCACACTCAAACAACTTCGACTTTCGCGGTAAGCACTATGTCCTTCAAAATTATTTCACGGCAGATCACGTGCGACGCGGAACCCAACGGTATAGTTGGCGTAGCCGGAAACTTGGGGATGGCGAAAAGCCGACCTGACCCAGGTCGGCCCATGGAGCCAGGCTCCTCCGCGTGTGACACGCCGCTCGCATTCGCTTACTACTCCCGCAGAACCATCCGTGGGCGCATCCGCATAGGAAACATTGCAATCCTCCACCCACTCCGCCACGTTTCCCAGAATGTCGTATAGGCCAAACGCGTTTGGCTTGAACGAGCCCACCGGTGCGGTATAGGTAAAACCATCCTCGCAGGGGTGGGCGAGCCAGGCATAGTCGGGGCGATTCTGCCTGCTGGACTGATCGTGTGTGTTGGCATACTGACAGCCCTCCGGTAGTCCTATTCCGTCCTCGATACTTCCCCAATACCATGCCGTGCCTGTACCACCGCGAGCCGCGTACTCCCACTCCGCTTCCGAAAGCAGGCGATATCGTTTGGCTGTTTTCTTCGATAGCCACTGCGCATAAGCTTTCGCCGCTTCATGGTCAACATTGATCACCGGTCGACGACCGCGCCCCCAATTCTCATCATCGACTTCCTTGCAAGCCCCGTCGGCAGCACAGGCGTCCCATTCCTGAAAGGTGACTTCGAATTTTCCGACGGCTATGGATCTGGGGATTCTTACAAGGTGCGCGGGCTTCTCATCGGGAAGGGTGCTTTCATTGTTCTTCGATCCCATCGTGAACTGGCCCGCGGGCAGAACTACCATTTCGGGGCATGCATCACAATCCTTGATGCCTTCAAACGCATGGCAGAGAGCAATGGAAAAACAAATAACCGAAAAAGCGATTGCAATTCGTAGAACCACAATTGAGTCCTCTCTATTTTGATTAAGTTCGACACCAACTACTCCAATTACTTTTCAGAACCAGGCCTGTCCAACAAACGGTTCAGCTCGGGGCCCGCTTCTCTCGTGCGATCGAACCTTATTCGTCAGGCCTCACCCCTTGGGTCTCTGAGATCAACTGGATTTTCGTCACCTCACCCTCATGTCCGCACGCCCAGCCGACGCGCACGTTCTGCAAGGCGACATGCGTTTCGGTAGGTTGGAACCTCGACCCACAACCCGTTCACGAGTGCGCGGTCCTCACCACGAGCGCGTGCCGCCTCGAAGGCCTCGATCATGGCAGTGGCACGGCGGAGATCCTCGTCACTCGGCGTCAGCGCGACGTTGAGTGACTGTGCGTGCTCCGGACAGACCAGGGACTTGCTTCGGTAGCCCAAGCGTTGGGCATAGCGCGCTTCGCGCACGGCACCTTCGACGTCGCTGAACGTATAAGGCGCGTCGATTGGTTCGATATCTGCCGCCCGGCATTCCAGCAGGAAGCGTCGCCGGGCATAGTCGAGTTCGACGGCATCCGGGTGGCGCTCGGCGCACAGGTCAGCGGCGAGGTCCTCCGCGCCGAGCAGTGCACAACGGATGCGACGACTGCCACTGGCGATAGCACGCACATCCAGCACCCCCAGCGCAGTCTCGCACACCGGCAGGATTTCGGTCGTCCCGGGAGCGATGTTCAATCTAGCCTCCCACTGGTCGATCGCCAGATGGAGCGCCCGCATCTGTTCAGGGCTCTTTGCCATCGGGTAGGCGATCACGTCAGGGCGCGCGGGCATGGCTGCGGCCAGGTCGGCAGGTCCGTCGCCGTCGAGGGCGTTGATGCGCACCGCCGCGACCGCACCAGCTTCGCGAAACTGCTGGATTAGTCTGACGATTCCCTGGCGCGCCTGTAGGCGACGCGGCGGCGGGGTAGAGTCCTCGAAGTCCACGATCAGGACGTCCGCGCCACTGCGCAGCATTGCTGAGTGGGCTCCGGTGTCGGCGCCTGGGCCAAACAGCCAGGTACGTCTGAGATCAGGTTCGGGCAGGGCCATGGATTCAACACTTCCGGGGTTGGCACGCGGCATTGCGCAGACATCTTACAGCTATCTTTTTGCCGCCAAAAAGGAGGGATGCAAGTCTATTGCAAGGCGCTATTTTAGGGACTTGCCCGCTTGGATCAGAGTGTTGCGCTGGTCCAACCCCGATCCACAACCAATTTACTCCCCACAATTTGGCGGGAGGCTGGAGGCTGGCTGGAGGCTACTTGACCGAAGGTCAACGTGGAACCAAAATGGTGTTTTTTGGAGGTTTGCATGCCGGCGACCCTGACATTGAAGAGTATTCCAGATGAGGTGTACCAAAGACTTAAAGCCTCCGCCGAGGCGCACCGCCGAAGCTTGAACAGCGAGGCAATCGTGTGCCTGGAGACCGTGCTTCTCCCCGGAAAAATGCCACCGGCAGAGCGCCTGGCCCGAGCGCGGGCACTCCGTGCCTCGCTACCAAAGGGGAAATTTCGGGCTAAAGACATCGATCTGCTCAAGCGAGAAGGCCGGCTGTGATTGTTGTCGACACGAACATACTTGCGTACCTGCTCCTGCCCTATGAGTTCAGCCCGCAAGCCGACGTACTGTACAAGAGCGACCCGGATTGGGCCGTACCGATTTTCTGGCGCAGCGAATTCCGAAACCTCCTGGCTGGATACCTGCGCCGCAAGACGCTCACTTTCGACGAGGTTGCGAAGGTCCAGGCCGAGGCCGAGATGCTTCTAGCCGGGAACGAGCATGAAGTCGATTCGCGACGCGTTTTCGAACTTGTCCTCGACAGCGACTGCACAGCGTATGACTGCGAGTTTATCGCCATCGCAATGCTGCTTGGCATCAAGCTAGTCACGATGGACAAAAAGCTTCTTAAGGCATTTCCGAAGCACGCTATTTCGCTTTCCGCGGCTTAACGAAGCTGTAGAAAAACCATCTCGCCAGATTGCTCCTGGCATTTCCATCCTGCAATACTGCCTCATCAAGATGTCGTGAAAAGATTTGTCCGATGCCGCGCTTCAAACTGATCGACCGGGGCATGAAGTTACTGCCCATTGACCTTTCCGTTCAGTTGCTTCGGCACAACTTCAAACCGGGGCAGTTTCCAGAAGGATATTTTCTAGGCGGCGCGGCCCGCACTCCGGGACCGGGCTAGTCCAACAAACGGTTCAGGTCGTGGTTTTATTCCGACGATTTACTGGCGCCATTATGGCGACGACAAAGTGGCTCCTTTATGCCGACAATGCTTTGTCTCCATATGGGCGACGATTAACATGCGGCAAACCCAAGGTCGATACGCAGTGGAAGCTCTACTGCATGGTGCACAACATCGAGAAGCTCGCGCATTACGGGCAATGGAAGTGAGGATGGCAAAGAACAGGCAGGGTCAAGCGGCGATCGAAGCAGAAAAACAAAACTCGCAGCCCACTGAAATCGAATAACGAAAAATCCACTTCCGATTCAGCGCGCGCAGGCGCCAGTGGATGAGGATGGCTGTGCGGAAAAAGGGGTTTTTACAGCCTCAACGTGGGTGTAGAAAAATCCTCCCGTAATCCTGCTCCTGTCATTTGCATCCTGGAATATCTCATCATCGATACTTGCTGAGGAAAAACGCGATGCCCCGATATAAAGCGATCAACCGGGGCATGAAGTTACTACCCATCGATCTCTCCGTTCAGTTGCTACCCGGTACCTTCGAACACGCGCTGAGTCATCTGATCGATCACGAACTGGACCTGCGCGGGTTCGATGAACGTTTCCACAATGATGAATCCGGTGCCCCGGCCTGTGCGCATTGCGTGATGCTAAAGGTCATCTCGCATACCTGATCCCCGGGGCCTATCGGGGAGAATTGTTGTCCGCATCTTCCTTAGCCCGTGCATTCCGGCGCCAAAAACAGGGTTCTAAGGTTAAATTTTGACCCAATTTCCATAGCCAATTACGTCACATCAATGAGTTACGCAGGTCCGACCCCTGCCCC
>CAMDKM010000054.1 GCA_945900965.1 Bordetella parapertussis
CCTTGCAAGAGCATCGAGAAACTGCCCCGTCTCCTGGTAGCGAGCGAAAGATCGCGCGTAGAGGTCACGTGTTGAAGCATTGGGTGTCATGGTCTGCTCGTCCTGGACGCAGACAGCCACGGCCTCGTTGAGACTTGCGAACAGGCCGGCTGCGGTCGCGGCGAGCAGGCAGCTACCGAGCGCGGAATCGCCCTGACGGATCGTCCGTGTCTTCATGCCCAGCACATCGGTGATGATCTGCGACCAGAGCTGGCTTTTGGTCACCCCGCCGCTCATGACCGCCGAGCTCATATCCAGCCCATCGCGGCGAAACATCGTGAGCCCATCGAGCAGGGAAAAGGCGACGCCTTCCATCACCGCCCGAATGAATTGCGGCCAGCCATGCCGCTGGTCGATGCCGGTGAAGCTGCCGCGCAACTCCGGGTTCCAGTGCGGTGCACGCTCGCCTTGCAGGTAGGGATGAAACATGAGGTCGTCGGCGCCGGCATTGGCCTGCGCGGCGAGCCGATCCAGTTCGTCATAAGTCAGTACCGGCGCATCCACGGGGCGCATCGCCACGCACAGGTCGCGAATCCATTTCATGGACGTGGCGCAGGAATTGGTGCCGGCTTGCTTGTAGAACAACCCGTCTATGACGTGCGGGTAGGTAATAATTCCGCTATTGAAAACGGCCTTGCCGGTGACAAGCATGATGCCGCCGGCGCTGCCCACGCGCACCATGCCGGCCGCGCCGGGGGCGAGCAGGCCGCAGCCGACCATTTCGGCGGCGGAATCCAGCGTGCCCGCGATCACCGGTGTGCCTTTAGATAATCCAAAAGCGCGCGCGGCCTGCGCGCTAACGCGCCCAGCGATCGCCATAGGATGCAGCAAGTCAGGCAAGGCGGCATCGGGTAGGCAACTCAATGCGCAAAGTTCGCGTGACCAACTCTTGCTGCGCGCATCGAGCATCAATGTGGCCGCTGCGCTGCCATGATCCATGCAAGCCTGGCCGGTCAACTGGAACACCAGATAATCCTTGGAACTCAGCAGGCGATGCACATGACCCAGCACACCGGGTTCGTGTTTCCAGACCCAGAGCAATTGCGGAAGCGTCCAGGTGCAGCCTGCTTCATTGAGCGAGATGTCTTCCAGTTGAGGACTGTGCTTGGCCTTGAGCTCGGCGACTTCGACACTGCTGCGCTGATCGCTCCAAAGAATCGCCGGACGCAGTACTCGTCCGGCGCTATCCAGGAGCACCGGGAGGTGGGCAGCCGAGCACAGGCCGATTGCCGCGAGTGCATTCATGAGTTGCGGCTCGCTCTGGCGCAATTCCGCGAGTGCCGCACGTAGCGCCTCGATCCAGTCGGCAGGATTCTGCTCGGCCCAACCGGGATGTGGCGTGTGCGTGGGATAGGGACGCTCCGCGACCGCACGGATCTGACCTGCCGCATCCATCACGACACACTTGAGGCTGCTGGTGCCCAGATCCATGCCGAGCACGGCGCGCGTGGATTGACTCATGACGAGGCCTTGAGGAGACTTGCTTGGTGCGCGATAAGGCAGTTTAACCGGTCTCACGCGGAGGTCTGTAGCCCGGATGAAGCGCAGCGCAATCCGGGGATTGGAAAACTACCGTGCATTTTCCCCGTATTCCGCTGCGTTCCATACGGGTTACGAACTGCTTGGAGAGTTTCTTGTTTTTCTCCGCGTCCTTTGCGTCCTCTGCGGTGAGTGCGTCTTTAGTCCAAAGGCTAGTTCTTATCGTCCGGCTCGAAGAAGCACCACTGAACAACGGGAAAGGCGGCGCGCAAGTCAGTCTCCACTCGATTGATGGCATGAATCAGGCTGCCTACATCGGCTGCCGGGGCCATCCTCGCCTTGACGGCAAGCATCACGCCCTGCCCCAATTGCAGAGTCAGCAGGCTATAGAGCTCAGCCACTTCCGGCCGGGCTTGAATGAAAGCCCGGATGGCGGACTCGGTTTCGAATTCCGCTGCTTCGCCGGTAATCATGCCCTTGATCTCGATCGACAGCAGAATCGCCACCATCACGAGCAGCACGCCGACCGCAATACTCCCGAGCGCGTCGTACATCGGGTTGCCCGTAACCAGCGCGAGCGAGATGGCAGTCAGCGCAAACACCAGGCCCGCCAGCGCGGCGATATCTTCGCCAAGCACGACGATGAGTTCGCTGTTGCGCGAAGCACGGAAAAATCGCCACAGGCTTTTCTTCCCGGATATCTTGCGAATTTCCCGCACACACCCGGCCAGCGAAAAGGCTTCAAGAATGATGGCGACCACCAGTACGCCGATGGCGATAGCGGGATTCGAAACCGGCTCGGTCTGGTGCAGCTTGTGCCAGCCCTCGTACACGGAAAACAATCCGCCGAGCGTGAACAACATCACCGCCACCAGGAAAGCCCAGAAGTACACCACCTTCCCGTAGCCGAGCGGATGCCGGCTGTCGGGCGCCCGTTTCGCCTCTTTCATGCCAAACAAGAGCAACACCTGATTGCCGCAATCGGCCGCCGAATGAATGGCCTCCGCGAGCATGGCACTCGAACCCGTTATTGCGGCCGCGACTCCCTTGGCCAGAAGAATGCCGGAATTGGCGCCCAACGCATAAAGAACCGCTTTAACTGACGAGGCCTGCGACATTTTTCTACTCGATATGAATGGTGGGCAATCCGGAATGCATCTCGCCTATTTCCGCGACACGATCGAAACCGTGACTGAGAAAAAGGGACATCACTTCCGCCACGGCGTCTGGTGCGCACGTTACCAGCAACCCGCCACTGGTTTGCGGGTCGGTAAGCAAATTTCGTTCGACTTCCGTATGCCTGCGAATATCGACGTGCTGCCCATAACCACTCCAGTTGCGCGACGATGCGCCGGTCTTGATTCCCGCGCACGCAAGCTCCATCACCCCGGGCAGCAGGGGAACAGAATTCCATCGCACAGTCGCCGCCAAATTCGACCCTTTGCAAACTTCCAGAAGATGCCCCAGCAATCCGAAGCCGGTCACATCGGTTAGGGCATGCACTCCCTTGATCTCAGGCAACAAGCGGCCGGGGGTATTTAACTGGGTGGTACTGGCAATCATCGCCGAATACCCGACGGGATCGAGTTGCTGTTTCTTGATGGCGGCGCTGTAAATTCCCACGCCGAGCGGCTTGCCGAGGATGATCTTGTCTCCGGGCTGCGCGTCCGAGTTGCGCTTCACCTTGCGCGGATCGATCAGCCCGATCGCCACCAGCCCGTATATCGGCTCGACCGAATCGATGCTGTGCCCGCCCGCCACCGGAATACCTGCCGTGGCGCACACCGACTGCCCGCCTTCGAGAATCTTGCGGATCGTATCCACGGGCAACTTGTCGATCGGCATACCCACCAGTGCCAGGGCGAACAGAGGCGTGCCGCCCATGGCGTAAATATCCGAAATCGCATTGGTCGCCGCAATGGCGCCAAAGTCGAAAGGATCATCGACCACCGGCATAAAAAAATCCGTGGTAGCGACAATCGCTTGCGTGTCGTTGATCTGATAAACCGCAGCGTCATCGCTGGTCTCGGTGCCTACCAGCAACTCCTTCGGCAACAGACCCGGCGCGGAATTCGCAAGAATGCTTTGCAGTACCGTTGGGGCCAGCTTGCAGCCGCAACCACCACCATGCGCGAGATCGGTGAGACGGAAGGGTTTTGAGTCAGGGGCGATCATGAGTCAGGAGAACGGTTAACGGTGATCGGTAAAGGCGTGAATGGGTGAATGAGTGAAGGGTGAAGGGTGTAAACCCTCAATCCTCAATCCCCAATCCTCATTCCCGCCCTTCGATCCTCATTCCCCGCCCCTTGCTCCTATTCTCTCCGCAATCGCAAGAATCCGGTACATCGACCGCACCACCGGAAGTTCGATCAGTTCGCCGTCCACCACCACCAAACCGGTCTTGTCCTGCTCGAACGCCGCACATACTTTGCGCGCCTTTGCGATGGTCTTGTCGTCCGGCGTAAAGGCTTCGTGGATGATCGAGATCTGGTTGGGATGAATGGAGGCCTTGCCGGTGAAGCCCAGTCGAGCACAGCCCTGTGCCTCGCGACGAAGGCCCTCCGGATCGTCCAGATTCAGATAGGGCACGTCGAGCAGGTCGATGCCGGCCGAGGCGGCGGCATGGACCAGCCGCGAACGCGTGTACAGCAATGGCTCCCAGGCTTTCTGGCAACGCAGGTCGGCGGACATGTCCACCGCGCCGAGGATCATGGAATCGATCCGGGGAGAAGACTTCGCGATCTCGACCGCGCGCTCCAGGCCCTGATTGGTCTCGACGATCACGCAGAAGCGGATGTGACGCGCCGGCCCCGCCGACAGCAGGGTTTCGATCAGGTGGATTTCGTCGGCGGATTTCACCTTGGGAATCATGATCGAGGGCGGTGGCGCATCACATTCGATGAGGGAACTCAGATCCTTGAGGCCATCGGGCGTCGATAGCCCATTGATGCGGACCATCTGCTCGACCTGCGGATGGGTCTTGTTGCGAAACAGCGGCAGCGTCAGCGCCCGCCCCTCATCCTTGCGGGCTCGCGCCACGGCGTCTTCCATGTCCACACACACGATGTCCGCGCCCGACTCCAGTGCCTTGGGAAAACGGTCAGGACGCAATCCGGGCACGAACAACAGGCTGCGGCGCGGGCGGACAATACGATCCGGGATTTGACTCATGGTAGACGGGCTATCGAAAGAAGCGAATGCTATCCCCGCGCACGACAATGCGCCAGCCCATGATCCATTGCGACCATGCAATTGTCTTGGCAGCCAGCGTTCCGGCTGCCACCAGCGCGAGCCGGCGGCATCCTCTATTCAACCACCAGCGCCTCGGCGCGATCCTTCGGCGTATTGGGTATTGGCGTCCGGCCGATGAACGGCAGCAGCAATAATGCGGCCAGCGCAACGAATGCGAATATGCGAAAGTCGCCGGTGTAGGCAATCACCAGGGACTGTCTGTCGATTTCCTGCTGCAAGCGGGCCAGAGACTCGATGGAGTTCATGTTCCAGCCACCGGCCGCCTGAAGTGGCAAGGCCTGGCTGTAGGGCGCGATGTATTCGGTCAACTGCGCATGCATCATGCTGCTCGCGCGCACATGCATGGCCAGCGCTCCCGAGACGCCGACGCTCGCGCCGATGCTGCGCACCAGGCTGTAAACCGCTGCGCCTTCGGTTCGGCGATGCGGCTCCAGGCTGGGAAAGGCAATCGCCTGAATCGGCACCAGGATGATCCCACCACCAACGCCCTGCACGAAGTTGGTCCACAACAGGGGCCAGGCGCCCACGTCCGCATTCCAGGACGCCATCTCCAGACTGGACATTCCTAGGCACAGCAGTCCGAACGCGATCAATGCCCGGGAATCCACCCGGCCCAGGAGTTTGCCGCCAAAAATCATCGCGGCCAGCAGGCCGAATCCACGCGGCGCCTGCATGATGCCGATATCCTCGATCGAATAGCCGCGCACCTGATCCAGGAAAGACGGCATGAGCACCATCACCGGCGTGGTGATAAAGCCATAGACAAACGCAAACATCAGCCCGATAAAAAACGCCCGCCTGGCCAGCAAGCGAGGATCGAGAAACGGTTGCTTCGCCGTCAGGCAATGCACATTGAACAGATAAAATCCCAGCACCGCCAGAAAGGCTTCGATGATGATTTCCCAGGACTCGAACCAGTCGAGTTGCCCGCCGCGATCAACCATCAACTGCAATGCGCCGACGCCCATCGACAGACTCAGAAATCCGAACCAGTCGAGGCGGCGATTCGGCTCCGTTCTGGTCTCCGGAACGAACACGGCGACACCAACCAGCGCGAGCAATCCGAACGGGATGTTGATATAAAAAATGTAATGCCAGCTCAGGTACTCGGTGATAAAGCCGCCGAGTGTCGGACCGATGAAGGATCCGGACACCGAGCCGATGCCCCAGAGCGCCATTGCCTTGCCCTGCTCTTCCGGAGGATAGGTATCGAGAATGATGGCGTGCGAAAGCGGGATCAGGAACGCGCCGCCGAAGCCCTGGAGAATGCGCGCCGTCACTTCCACCGCCAGGGACTGCGCCGCGCCACACATGACCGATGCAAGCAGAAATACCATCATCGCCAACAGGAAAACTCGCTTGCGGCCAAAGCGCAGGCTCAACCAACCCGAGGCGGGAATCGAAATGGCGGAGGCGACGATGTAAGAGGTGATGACCCAGCCAATCTGATCCTGGGTGGCGGAGAAACTGCCTTGCATGTGCGGCAGCGCCACCGCCGCGATGGTCCAATCGACCGAATACAGGAAACTCGCCAGCGCCACCGAAGCGGTGATCAGCGCTGGGTGCCTGGCGGTGCTCACTGATTCAGCGGGAGGTACCCGCCACCGCCGAGGTCGGCGCCAGGAATTTTGGCAGCCAGCCGCTATCCACCATCTTCTGAACAGTGCGCGGCAGCCCGCGTGGCTTGCCCGTATCGACCTTTACCGTTACGGTCATGCCGGCGCGCAATGGCGTTTTGCCGGGAGCGAGCTCCACCTTGATGCGCACCGGAACGCGCTGCACGACTTTCACCCAGTTACCGCTTGCATTTTGCGGGGGTAGTACCGCGAATTCGGCGCCGGTCGCCGGTGCAATCGCTTCCACCGCCGCCGGCCACTCCTCATCCGGATAGGCATCGGCAACCAAGGTCGCGGCCTGGCCGACCCGCATATGGGTTAGCTGGGTCTCCTTGTAATTGGCTTCGATCCACAACGAACCGCTTTCGATCACGCTGAACACGGGAGCACCACGCTCGACGAATTCACCCACTTGCAGTTTCATGTTGCTGACCACACCGGTGGCGGGCGCCTTCACGTAACTCCTGGCCACGTCGAGCATGAGGGCATCGTAAGCCGCCTTGGCTTCGACAAAGCGCGGATGAAGCTCGGGGTCAATCCTGGCATCGCCCGACAACGCAGCCAACACCTGGTTGGCTTTTTCCCTTACCGCGTCCAGCCGGCGACGCGCAGCCTCGAGGTTGTGACGCGCTTCGTCATAGGTATCACCACGCGTCATGCCTTTTTCCTTGAGCAATTCCTGGCGCTGGAGCTGGCGGGCGAGAAATTCGATGCGACTGCGCGCCTCGGCCGCTTCCTGCTCGGTGGCACGATATTCGGCGCGCAACGACATGACGTCGGTGCGCACCACGTCCATTTGCGCGCGCGCGCCGGCCACCGCAATGTCGTAGGGCTGAGGGTCCAGGCGAAACAATACGGTGCCGGCTTCCACCGATTGGTTGTCGTGCACGAACACTTCCAACACCCTCCCGGTGACGGCGGTGCTGATAACCACGATGTTGGCCTTGACGTAGGCGTTTTCCGTTTCGACCTGCTGCCCGCCGGTGGAGTACCAGTAGAGCGCCGCGAGCACGGCGGCCAGAGGCACCGCGACCAGCAAGCCCGCACGCGTCAGACGCGATACGGCAAGCACCGCTTTTTGGCTGATTTCAGACATCTTTGCGCTTCGCTTTACGCGACCCATTGGCCGACGCGCTGTTTTCCAGGCGCGACAGATTGCCCTTGATCGCCAGCAGGGCATCGACAAATTGTTCCTGCTGCTGCGCCGCGAGGTTGCCCAGCGCTTCCTTGCGCAGGGCCGCCGCCGCGGAGCGCATGGCCTTGATGGCGGGCTCCACCTCCTTGGTGAGAAATACCCGCTTGGCACGGCGGTCGGCGCTATGCCCTTCGCGCCGGATCCAGCCCTTCTGTTCCATGCGGTCGAGCAGGCGACCCAAAGTGGGTTTCTGCACTTCCAGCAGGTCGGCCAGTTCCGACTGGGTACTGCCGTCGTTGCGGAACAGGTGATTGAGCACCCACCACTGCGAGCGTGTGAGCCCGAGCGTCTTCACCCGGCGGTCGAATGCGGTGCGCATCAGCCGGGCAACGTCGTTCATGATGAAACCGAAGTTTCGGGACAGGTCTTCGCGGAACATGGGTGCTATTCTACACTATTCTACACCAATTGATTGCCTAGCTTACAATGTGTCAGGCAACGATAAGCCTGGCAACCGCCGCCGGCCACTCCGGTCACGGTAGAATTGCCCGCAAAATCAGGGAGGAATGAAATGAAAGTCACCGCAATCGAAACCATCAACTTGGATGAATACCCGAACGTCCTGTGGGTCCAGGTTCACACGGATGCCGGCATCATCGGCCTGGGTGAGACTTTTTATGCCGTCGAACCGGTGATCGGCCATATCCATCAGACCATCGCTCCCTACCTGCTGGGGCAGGATCCGCTCGCGATCGACAAACACAGCCGGCACATGCTCTACAACTACCTCGGCTTCAAGACGGTGGGCGCGGAAATGCGTGGGGCCTCGGCGGTGGACATCGCGTTGTGGGACATCTTCGGCCAGGTAACCGGCCAGCCCATTTACCAATTGCTGGGAGGAGCCAGTCGCGAAAAGGTGCGGGCTTATAACACCTGCGCCGGATACCAATACGTGCGCGCCAAGTCAGAGCAGGGTACGGCCAATTTCGGCATGCCAGGCGACAAGGGCAAGTACCAGCCCTACGAAGACCTGGTCGGCTTCATGAAATACGCCGACGAACTGGCCTTGTCGCTGCTTGACGAAGGCTATACGGGCATGAAGATCTGGCCCTTCGACGAATACGCCGAAGCCAGCAACGGCACCTACATCTCGAATGGCGATCTGAAGAAGGCCATGCAGCCCTTCGAGAAAATCCGCAAGGCGGTCGGCGACAAGATGGATATCCATGTCGAATTCCACTCCCTGTGGAATTTGCCCGCCGCGATCAAGATCGCCAAGGCACTGGAGCAGTTCAACCCCTTCTGGTACGAAGATCCGATCAAGATGGACAACCTCGACGCCATCGCCGAATACGCGCACCGTACCGACGTGTGGGTCACCGCCAGCGAAACGCTGGCCACCCGCTGGGCCTTCCGCGACCTGTTCGAAAAACGCGCCGTATCGGTCTGCATGTTCGACATCGGCTGGACTGGCGGTTTGTCGGAAGCCAAGAAAATCTCCACCATGGCCGAAGCCTACCAACTGCCCATCGCGCCGCACGATTGCACCGGACCTGTTTTGCTTACCGCAGCGGTCCACCTGTCGATGAATTGTCCGAACACACTGGTGCAGGAAGTCGTGCGGGCGTTTTACTCCGACTGGTACGGCAAGCTCGTCACGAATTTGCCGCCGCTGAAAAATGGCTACATCACCGCACCCGAGGGATCCGGATTGGGCACCAAGCTGCAGCCCGATGTCATGAAGCGCAAGGATGCACGCATACGGGTGTCGAAGATCGGAAAATCGTAAAAGGCGAAGCGTGAAGGCGTGAATGAGTGAAGGGTGTAAACCTCAATCCTCGATCCTCGATCCTGCTTTTAGCCCCCAGCCCCTGATTTCACGGAGCCAAGCAACATGACAATCGACATCAAGACCGACGCGCGCGTATTGATCCTCGCACCGGGCGACAACGTCGCCATCGCCAAACAGGACTTGCCTGCCAACACTTCTCTGGAAGTTTCGGGTGCCCATGTGGCGCTGAAGGAAAAAATGCTGACCGGCCACAAGTTCGCCTTCAAGCGCGTTGCCAAGGGCGAAAAAATCATCAAGTACGGTGCGCCGATTGGCATCGCAACGCAGGACATCGCGCCGGGAGATCCGATGCATCTGCATAACATCACCAGCGACTACATCCCGACTTATACCCTTGACGAGGGCCATCAATTCCTTCAGGAGCACTGATCATGATCAATGCCTATCTCCGTGCCGACGGCCGCAAGGGAATCCGCAATACCATCGTGGTCGGTTACCTGGTCGAATGCGCGCACCATGTCTCGCGGGAAATCGTGTATCCCTATCGCGACAAGGGTGTGCATTTGATCGGTTTCCCGGGATGCTTTCCGAATGCCTATGCGCACAAGATGATGGAAAGGCTGTGCACCCATCCCAACGTGGGCGCCGCGTTGCTGGTTTCACTCGGTTGCGAAGGCTTCAACAAAGGCAAACTCCAGGAAACCATCCGCAAATCCGGCCGCCCGGTGAAGCTGCTGGAAATCCAGGGTACCGGCGGCACGCGCAAAACCATCGCCGAGGGCAGCGCCTGGGTGCAGCAAACGCTTGAACAACTCCACCATACGCCTCGTGTACCGATGGCAATCGACGAACTCATTGTTGGCACGATCTGCGGCGGATCGGATGCCACCAGCGGGCTGACCGCCAATCCGGCAATGGGCCGGGCATTCGATTTTCTGGTCGAGAAGAACGCCACCTGTATATTCGAGGAAACCGGAGAATTGATCGGCATGGAACATTGGATGGCCAGGCGCGCCGAAAATCCCGAGTTGGGCAAGGAAATCGTCAACACGGTTGCCAAGGCCGCGAAGTATTACGCCGCCTACGGCCACGCCAGCATCGGCCCCGGCAATGCCGATGGCGGACTCACCACTATCGAAGAGAAATCGCTCGGCGCCTACGCCAAGTCCGGCCAGTCAGTCATCTCCGGCATCATCAAACCGGGCGATGTGCCGATCCGTGGCGGCCTGTATCTGCTAGACGTTGTACCCGATGGAGAGCCTCGCTTCGGTTTCCCGAATATCAGTGACAACGCCGAGATCGCCGAACTCATGGCCTGCGGCAGCCACCTCAGCTTGTTCTCCACTGGACGCGGCTCTGTTGTTGGCTCCGCGATCGCACCGGTGATCAAGGTCTGCGCCAACCCGGACACATACAAGCGCATGTCCGACGACATGGACGTGGACGCTGGCCGCATCCTGGAAGGTCGCGCGACTCTCGATGACGTCGGCCGCGAAATCTACGACCTGATTCTGCGGGTCGCCAACGGCGAACAAACCAAGTCCGAAGAACTCGGCCACCAGGAATTTATTCTGACCTACAAGAGTTTTGAACCCATCGGACCGGCATGTTTTCCGTCGGCGGCCTGAACTGAAAAATAAATTACGCATGCCGCACCACGCAGCCCTGGTACTGTTTTCCGGAGGTCAGGACTCCACAACCTGCCTGGCCTGGGCGCTCGAACGTTTCGAGCGGGTGGAAACCATCGGCTTCGATTACCGACAACGCCATGCTGTCGAACTGGAATGCCGCCCGCGCATCCTGGATGCGTTGCGCGATGCTTTCCCGCAGTGGGCGCACAAGCTCGGTGAAGATCGGGTCATCGACCTGGGCGTTCTTGCGCAAATAGGCGACTCTGCCCTGACACAGGACAAGGCCATCGAATTCGATCGCGGCGGTCTGCCGAATACTTTTGTTCCCGGACGTAATCTTCTGTTCTTTGCTCTGGCGGCCGCCCTCGCATTTCGTCGAGGGTTGAGCGTATTGGTGGGCGGCATGTGTGAAACGGATTACTCCGGTTATCCCGATTGCCGGGATGACACAATAAAGGCAATGCAAGTGGCGCTCAGCCTCGGCCTGGCCGAGCGCATGGTTATCGAAACACCGTTGATGTGGCGGGACAAGGCGCAGACTTGGACGCTTGCGCACGAACTGGGCGGACAGACCCTAGTGTCGATCATAACCCGCGAAACCCACACCTGTTATCTGGGCGAGCACACGCAGTTGCGTGCATGGGGTTACGGCTGTGGAAAGTGTCCCGCCTGCCAACTGCGCATGACAGGTTTCGAACGGTTCTGCCCTACGTGAAAATTAGGATCGGGGCAAAGAGGAGCGGAAACGGAGAAACTCTGGATATCGCCGTACGTATTCAAGAACCGCTCGGCCGGCGGTTCCGCGTCGGAAACTTTACAGACCGCGCTCTGCCACCGATATGATCCGGCGAGCTCTCGTGTCCCACAGAATATATTTCAGCGCACCGGGAATTTCCGACAGTTTGACGCGCGTGACGTCCGCAAACAGATGCGCGTTTTCCTCGTGGCAGCGAACCAGGCAGTAATTCGGGATGCGGGCGGACAAATGATGAACGTGGTGATAGGCGATATCGGCGGTAAACCAGTTCAGCCAGCCAGGCAATATTAAAAAACTGGTTCCTTCGATCGCTGCCGTATCGTAATCCCAGCCCTCGTCGCCACTCGCATAAGAATGCTTGAAATTGTGTTGCACTATAAACAGCACGATCCCGCCGGCGCCAGCCAGGGAAACACTCACCAGATATACGGAAAAAAACAGGGCGGGCCCGATCAGCCATGACATCAGCAACCAGCCGCTCAACAACACGACGTTGTTACCGGTCATGTGCCAGTACTCCGCTGCCGATGCCCAATAGCCCGTCTTGAACTCGGCGGCATGTTTCCTGAGAGGGATGGCGGGTTGGGCAATCTTCCTTGCCATGATGTGCCCAAGAAGCTGGAGGCTGCCTTTCACCCATGTCAAACGAGGATTGAGTATCAAGTACATGAATCCCGCGAGGGGCGCCATGGCGATATTGCGGGCACGCTGGTTGGCTCGCTGCTGCTTGTCGGTCAACGCCGCGTATTCATCGACCGATGCGATATTCAGCGGCCCTCGATATTTGGCCCAGTTGCCATTGGTCGCGTGGTGATAGGCGTGATGTTGCGACCAGACATACTGCGGCATGCCCGAGACGACGCCAAACACGAATCCGAAAACCTTATTGAGCCAGCCGGTGCGGAAAAGACTGCCATGACCGCAGTCATGCATCATCACAAAGGCGCGGAGCAGGAACAGGCTCATCAACAAGGTCACCCCGACAGTGAACCATACCGAAATCCTCGAACCCTGAACGGCGGCCCACCAAAGCAGCCCCAGGGGCACCAGCGTGCTAACAACTTGTGTCAGGGCCTTGGCATTTTCCGGTCTGGTATGCCGGTCGATGATGCTGCGTTTTTGACGTTTGATGAGCTCTATGGGGGACAAGGGCAATATACCGAGACTCGGGTTCTGCTTGGCTGGGGATTAACCGGGCCCAGAAAAGCAGGAATTATACCCGGCGCTTGATCGCGGTCCTTCTATTTCGCGCCGACGGGAAGCCCGATCAGCCCGAAGAACACATAGCAGATCAGAGCGCCCACCAGACACATGGATAAGCCCCAGGCCAGCATCTGGTTGAACAAGCGTTTGCGGTCCACATCGGGTGCCGCATTGGCGATACACAATGCCCCAAGGGTGGACAGGGGAGAAACATCGACCAGGTGGGCACCGACATTGATCGACGACGCAATGGCGAATGCATCGCCGCCACCGAGCTTGCCGATCAATCCGGGAATGGTCGGCAAAAAGGCGGGCAATACGACCCCGGAAGAACTGCTGTAAACGGAGATAAGCCCGGTGACAAACGCCATCACCGCGGTCACGCTGTTCGGCGTGGAGAGCGAAGACAAGAGCGTCGTGAGCATTTCCATACCGCCGGTTTTTTCCGCCACGCCGATCAGGATCGTCACCCCGCACACCATCAAAATGACATTCCAGGGCATGGCGCTTAACGCTTCCTTTTCGTCCGCCGCCCGGGCAAGTGAGAGCACCGCAGCGCAGACAAAGGCCCCGATGGTGATGTCGATCTTGAACAGCAGTACGGAAAGCACCAGCACGATCATGAGGGTCAGGGTAAGTTTTTGCTGCCATGTCAGGGACGGGGCTTGCGGCGCCGGTTCGAGTGCGTTACCGGAGTTACTCGCGAATAACAGACGCATGCCACCCAATGCGAAATAACCCGCGAAACCCACGGTGGATTGCGCCGCAAGGAGACTGAAATAATTGATCCATTTCGTATTCTCCAGGCCGATATTCGCCATCAAGCCACCTGCGATTACTCCCGTCGGGGCAAACGGCGACAAGGCGCCGGCATTGGCGCCACAACACACCATGATGGCCATCAGAAACGCTGGCACCCCGGCGCGTCCGGCCGCCGCCATGGCCAGCGGCGCCAGCAAGGCCACCGCCGCGATATTGCCGGGCCCGATGGATGCAAACATCAGTGCCAAAACAAAAAACACCACCGGAATAACACCTGCCCGGCCCCTTGCGATGGTCACCGCGAAAACCGAAATTCGATCCAGCGTGCCGTTGGCGCGCGCCTGCGAGAAAAACAAGGTCACACCAAGCAGGGTGAGAAAAAGTCCCGCGGGGAATCCGGCGACAATCTGACTTACCTTGATACCGCCCACCACCGAGCCGACAATTAATGCCAGCGCAATCGACAGGATGCCGAGATTCACCGGCAGGAAGCTTCCCACGGCGACCACCAGCAATAACGCGATCAGCGAAATAAGCGCAAGACTCATGATGCGGAAGATCCAACCAAGCGAAATTCGGTAGACGGATAATGGCGTTATTCCCCCATCCCGTCAAAGTAACGCAATCGCTTCATGAATGGCGGCATAATCGAGAAAACGAACAAAATATCAGGGAGGTCACATGAAAGTTAAACATTGCGCCGCGGCACTCACTGCATTGGCGATTCTTGGTTCCAGCTCCGCGCGGGCGGAAGAAACTCCCCGGTTCCAGGTGGATCCATTCTGGCCCAAGCCATTGCCGAACAACTGGATCTTTGGCGAGATCGGCGGAGTCGCCGTGGATCGTCACGACCACGTCTGGGTTCTCCAGCGTCCACGTTCGCTGAAAGACGATGAAAAGGCCGCCGCGCTGACTCCTCCCATGTCGAAGTGCTGCATGCCTGCCCCGCCGGTGCTCGAATTCGACCCTGCCGGCAATCTCCTGCAATCCTGGGGTGGGCCGGGAAGCGGTTTCGAGTGGCCACAGCGGGAGCACGGCATATTTGTCGATGCCCGCGATCATGTCTGGATCGGCGGCAACGAAAAGGACGATCACCAGATTCTCGAATTCACCAAGGACGGAAAATTCGTCAAGCAGATCGGCGAATCGGGCAGGTCGGAGGGCAGCCAAAGCAAACGCTACCTCGGGCGGCCCGCGCTGGCCATTGTGGACGAGTCGGCAAAGGAGTTGTACATCGCAGACGGCTATGGCAACAAGCGAATCGTTGTGTTCGACGCCAACAGCGGCGAATTCAAACGTCATTGGGGCGCATACGGCGCATCGCCTGACGATGCCGACGCCGGCAAGTACAACCCGACGGCGGCCCCCGCGAAACAATTTCGCAACCCGGTGCACTGCGTCCGCATCGCCAACGATGGCCTGGTGTACGTTTGCGACCGGGTCAACGACCGTATTCAGGTATTCCGCAAGGACGGCACATTCGTGACGGAATATTCATTGGCGCCCGCCACATTGTTTGTCGGCTCGGTGTGGGATATCGCCCTATCCGAGGACACTGGGCAGAAATACCTGTATGTCGCCGACGGCAGCAACAACGAAATTCATATCCTGAATCGCGCATCAGGCAAGGAAATCGCCGCCTTCGGCCGCCAGGGGCGTTACCCCGGCGAATTTCATTGGGTACATGCCATCGCCATCGATTCCCAGGGCAATCTGGTAACCGGCGAAGTGGATACCGGGAAAAAAGTTCAGCGCTTCAATCGCCAGCGCTGAGAGACGACCATGCGTACCGCGCCCCCATTCAGGGCCGATCATG
This sequence comes from Bordetella parapertussis, assembly GCA_945900965.1. Lineage (GTDB taxonomy): Bacteria > Pseudomonadota > Gammaproteobacteria > Burkholderiales > JACQAP01 > JACQAP01. The sequence continues at coordinate 15,483 of CAMDKM010000054.1, forward strand.
TCGGCAGCTTCCTGCGTCCGCCAGCCTTGCTGGACGCCCGCGAGCGCTTCAAGCAGGGCAGCATCACCGGAGCAGAGCTTCACAACATCGAAGACACCGCCATTGCCGACATCGTGCGCTTTCAGGAAGACCTGGGTTTACGTGGCATCACCGACGGAGAATTCCGCCGGACTTATTTTCATATCGATTTCCTGGAACAACTCGAAGGCGTGGAAACCAAGGGTGGCATCCAGGTGAGTTTCCGCAGTGCCGCGGGCAGCGTGGATTTTTCTCCGCCGGTGATGCACGTGACCGGCAAACTCCGCCACGTCAAACCGATCCAACTGGCGGATTTCCAGTTTCTCCAGTCGGTGACGAAACAAATTCCCAAGGTCACCCTTCCATCGCCCACCATGCTGCACTTTCGCGGCGGCCGCAATGCCATCAGCAGGCAGGCTTATCCCGAACTCGATCCGGCGTTCTACGACGACGTCGCGGCCTGTTATCGGGCGGAACTCAAGGCGCTGGGAGAAGCAGGCTGTCGATATGTGCAACTCGATGACACCAATCTCGCCTATCTATGCGACCCGAAAATGCGCGAAGGCGCCCGCCAGCGCGGCGACGATCCGGACGACCTGCCCCGCCGCTACGCCCGCTTGATCAATGCCGCCATTGCCGGCCGTCCCAACGACATGACGGTGTGCGTTCATCTTTGCCGGGGCAATTTCAAGAGCGCCTGGGCCGCGGAAGGGGGATACGAACCGGTTGCCGAAGTGCTGTTCAACGAACTCGCAGTGAACGCTTATTTTCTCGAATATGACGATGCGAGATCAGGCGATTTTGCACCGCTGCGATTTGTGCCCAAGGGCAAGACCGTGGTGCTTGGGCTGGTGAGCACCAAGGTGGGAGAACTGGAATCGAAGGACGCTCTCAAGAAGCGCATCGATCAAGCCGCACGCCATGTGCCGATGGAGCAACTTTGCCTGTCCCCGCAATGCGGCTTTTCCAGCACCGTGCATGGCAACGCAATCGCCCGCGAAAGCCAGACGAATAAACTTCGGCTGGTGGTCGAAACGGCGCGAGAGGTTTGGGATGGACGGTGAACGGTAAACGGTGATTGGTGAGGCGTGAGGGGTGAGGCGTGAATGAGTGAATGGTGAACGCGTGAATGAGTAAAGGGTGTAGCCCCTCAATCCCCAATCCTCAATTCCGCCCCTCGCCCCCTCGCCCCCTCGATCTCCGATCCTCGATCCTCCCAGCCGGTAGCGTCCTACACCAGCGTAAGGATGCAGATGTTAGCCTTCAGGAAGAACTTGTCGATTTCAGATCGTCCCATCCGCCCTGCCAACGAATTGATTGCAGTTTCACTTTGAGTGCGCACCAGTCGGGTCTGGCTCGGCGATGATTTAGAATCCATTCTTTAACGCGATAGAACAGTTTCCCGTTACCCACCAAAGCCCGACACTGGCAACTACTCGAGGAGATACGACATGAGCGAAGCACGCAAGGCACTGGTTACGGGGGCCGCCGGCGGCATGGGACGGGCCATCTGCAAGGCGCTGATGGATGCCGGGCACTCCGTCGTACTGGCAGATCGGGACAAAGCCTCGCTTGAGGCATTCGTCAAGGAATTGGGACCGAAGGCTTTTGCGCTGACGCTCGACATCACGAACGCCAAAGCCACAGCCGGTCTCCTGGATGCCATCCCGGCCGCATTCAAGCCGATCGATATTCTCGTCAACAATGCGGGCCACGACATCGGTGGACGCACGCCTTTCGCCAAAGGCTCCGCCGATGACTGGGCCGCCATCGTGGAAACCAACCTGATCGGCCTCATGCGGGTAACACGCGCCGTCCTGCCCGGCATGGTGGAACGCAACACCGGCGACATCGTCAACATGAGTTCGATCAATGCGCTGCGGCTCATTCCCGACATGGCGCCCTACAGCGCCTCGAAAGCCGGCGTGCATATGCTCACCGAGACCTTGCGCGGCGAGCTGACCGAAACCAACATTCGGGTCATCGAACTCAATCCCGGCCTCACCAAGACCAACATCATCCTGACGCGCTATCGCGGCGACAAGGCAAAGGAAAAAGCCTATTTCGACCAGTTCAAGATGGCGATGGCGCCGGAAGATATCGCCCGCAGCATCATGTTCGCGCTAAACGAACCGCGCCACGTGCAAATCGCGCAGATCGTCATTCTGCCGGTAAACCGTTACTGAGGCAGCATGTCGATGCTAGTGTAGTGCTTCATCCTGTTTGGAACGTATGCATGACTGGAGCCGACTAACCTGAATATTTCATCATCCCGCGCAAAAGAAATCGGCGTTAACTCTGATCTCTCCTATGATGTTGGTGTCAAGGCAACCACACGGGAGAGGAGTAACGCCGATGCCAAATTGTACCGCTGAAATTGAAGCTCAACGACTTGAATTCGGGCGCCTTGGCAGGCATGTGATTGAAGGCCGATTTGATGGCGGCAACATGACCAGCGACGCAGGCATCATGCTGCTGGCCAAGTTGGATCAGCGACTGGGGCTCACCGAGGCGGCTTCGCGCGCGATTGCTGATCCGCGCGAGCCCTCCAAGGTCACCCACAGCATCCGCGACATGCTGCACCAGCGCGTCTATGGCTTGGTGCAAGGCTGGGAAGACTTGAACAGCCATGCTCAGCTGCGTTGCGACATTGCCTACCAAGAAGCCGTTGGACGCGAAGACGAACCGGCCAGTGCGCCCACCTTGTGCCGTCTGGAGAAGCTTGGCGATCGGGCCAGCGCCGTCAAGCTGCATGAAGTGCTGGTCGATCAGTTCATTGCCAGCTTCAAGAGGCTGCGCGCGATAGTGCTCAAGGGCACGGTCCTGGCCAACGCTCAGATATCTACGCTGCGCGATCGACTGCTCAAGCTCGCAGCCGTCATCACCCGCAACACGCGGCGCATCCGCCTGCACTTGGCGAGCCAGTGGCCGAGCGCGCCGATCTTCCAGAGCG
>CAMDKM010000055.1 GCA_945900965.1 Bordetella parapertussis
GCGCAGGCCCAATCGACCACCTCGGCATGCGTCGCGAACCAAACGCTGCCGCGCTGGCGCGCATGACGAATGAGCTCTTCCAATATCCAGATGCGCGAGCGATAGCCGATGACGTGCGGATGCAGGGTCAATTGGAACAATCCGCCTTCGTCGTACGCCGCATCGAACTCGCGGCGAAAAATTTCGAACACTGCGGCAGGCGGCGTGTAGGGCCGGAACGACTGGCCGCGGTGCATCCAGAAATACACCGCGTCATCGCGCACCCACTCGACCGGCAGTTCGATGACGCCGCTTGGCTCGCCATCGAGCAGCAGCTCGTAGCAATCCTCGTCGGCCATCAGCGAGGAGTCGTAGCGCAACCCCATTTCCCTGGCGATCGATAGCGTGTTCGGGCTGAAATCCCACGACGGTGTGCGCATGCCGACGACGCGCACGCCGGAGACTTGTTCCAATGTGTCCGCGGCGCGCATCATCAAATCACGCTCGGCCGCGTGCGGCAGCACCGAGTTCAATTCGTGTATCCAGCCGTGGATGCCGATTTCGTGGCCGTCGCCGGCGACTTGCCGCTGTTCGTCCGGATACAGCAGTGCCGTCACCGCGGGCACATAGAACGACGCGCGCACGTCATGTTGTCGCAGCACCTTGAGTATGCGCGGCACGCCGACCCGGTTGCCGTATTGACCCCATGACAGCCGGCCGATCGATTTTCCGCCGTCGCGCAGCTCGTTGGTTTCGTGATCGGAGTCGAACGACAGCGCGACCGCGCAGCGCGCGCCGCCTTTCCAGTGCGCGGGACGCAGCCGGCGCCCGGCACGCACGTGGTTGACGACTTGGCGCCAGTGCTGCTCGGTCCATTGCCAGGGTTCCAGCGCGGGTTCGTTCATGGCGGTTGTCTCAACGCAATGCCTCGTGCGCGGTTTCTCTCTGCGTGGCGATGGTGACCGCGCTGACGACGGCTGCGCCGATCACGTACCAGGACGGCGCCAGCGGCGAGCCGGTGCGCGCGATCAACCACGTCGCCACGTACGGCGCAAAACCGCCGAACAGCGCCGCCGCCACACTATAACCGATCGACATCCAGGTCGAACGCATGTGCGTCGGGAAGATCTCGGCAATCGCCGCCGGTCCCGGGCCGGAAAAAAGCGCAAGCGCCAAGGCGAACAACACTTGCACGGCAATCGCAGTCGGCAGCGAAGGGTTCGACAATAACATCGCAAACAACGGATACGGCAGCAGGAGAAACGCCGCGCAAGAGGCGAGCAGCAAGGGCTTGCGTCCGATGCGATCGGACAGCGCGCCGGCCGCCGGCACCGCTGCCACCAATACCAGCAGCGCCAGCGTATTGGACCACAACGCTTGCGCGCGATCCAGCCCGACGTGCCTTTGCAGGAACGTCGGCATGTAGCTCAGGAAAATGTAATACGCGATCGTCCACAACACGGTGAAACCGAACGCGCGCGCCGCCAGGCGCCAGCCATTCGGCGCCGACGCGAGGTCATGTTCCGCGCGCTCCTGCATTGCAGCTTTAAACGGCGGCGTTTCCTCGATATTGCGGCGCATGTACAGACCAATCGGCCCCAGCAGACCGCCGAACAGGAACGGGATTCGCCAGCCCCAGGCTTCGAGCGCATCAGGGCTGAGCCAGGTACTCAGTGTGGCGGCAGTGAGCGAGCCGAGCAGGAATCCGCCCGCCACGCTTGCCTGCTGCAAACTGCCGAAGAGGCCGCGGCGTTGCGGCGGCGCCCACTCGACGATGAAGGCAGTCGAACTCCCCCATTCGCCGCCGGCCGAGAAACCTTGCAGCAAGCGAGCGGCGACCAGCAACGCCGAGGCGCCAACGCCGATCGATTCGTAGCTGGGCAGCAGACCGATCATCACGGTACCCAGCGCCATCAGGATGATCGTCAGCGACAGCGCGATCTTGCGCCCACGCCGGTCTCCCAGGCGGCCGATGAGGATGCCGCCCAGAGGACGCACGACGAAGCCGACGCCGAATACCGCGAAGGTCGCGAGCAGCGCGCTTAACTCGTCACCGCTCGGGAAGAATTTTCTGGCAAGGACCGTGGCGAGGAACGCGTAGACGGCGAAGTCGTACCACTCCAGCACGTTGCCGATGACGGCGGCGCCGATCGCGCGCCGCCGCGCCGGGGACTCGGGATGCGGGGAATCCGTTGACTGATGCCGGGGCTGGACCATGCTATGTCGTTGTGAATTCCGGGAAAGCCCGCCAGGAGACAGGGTTCATTTCCTTTCGCGTAGCCAGCGTTTCGCGCCCGCCCATGCAACGGTATTTTTGGGTCACAATGTCATCTTTCGTCGTTCTGTCACCAGGCATTCTGACACGGGGTTCCATTCGCCGTTTGTCACGGCCTTGCCCCTGACGCGCGCGCCAAAGTAAAAAGCGGGTAAACGACGGAATATTTTCAGGGAGAAAATTCATGGACGTTGCCACTCAGACGAGAGCCCAGGCCCGGGGTGAAGCCATCGCCAGCATGGTGGAGCGAGTTCGACGCATCGAGCGCGACAAGGGCGTCAATCCTCCTGCGCTGCTGGAAATCAAGGCAGCACTCCTGCAGTTGGCAGAGCAGACGAAATTGTTTCCGCTGGAAGACTTTCCCTCGCCGGGGCCCGGCTCCGGTCGCCCTTCCTGCCTCTATCGCCTGTCCGAGGATGATGACCATCGATTCGCGCTCTACGCCAATTCCACCCGGCTGCGCTACGTGAATGCGCCGCACAATCACACCACGTGGGCGGTGATCGTGGGCGTGCACGGTGAGGAACCGAATCGCTTCTATCGTCGCACGGCCGATGGCGGCGTGGAGGATATCGGTGGCGAGGTGGTACGGGCGGGCACCGGTGTCACCTTCATGCCCGATGACCTGCACTCGCTGGATATCAAGGGCGAAGCGCCCTTGCTCAACTTCCACATGTACGGGCTGGCCATCGAGCAGTTGACGCAGCGCCAGTACTACACGGCACGCGAACATGTCTGGCGCCACTTTCCCCCTCACAGCGACATCCGCGAGGCACGATGGCGCGGGTAGTCCGACCGGCACAACTCAAGGCGATGTTGCGCGATGGACTGGAACTGGCCCTGGTCGATGTACGGGAGCAAGGCGTCTATTTTAACGAGCATCTGCTGTTCGCGGCCTGCATTCCGCTGAGTCATCTGGAGATGCGCGTGGCGGACCTGATTCCGCGCAAGGGGACGCGCATCGTGCTGTGCGACGGCGGCGGCGAGGACCTCGCCAGGCGCGTGGCCGACAAGTTGGCCGGTTTTGGTTATACGGATGTCGCCGTGCTCGACGGGGGTGTGCGTGGCTGGCGCGAGGCAGGCTACGAACTCTTTTCGGGCGTCAATGTGGTGAGCAAGGCCTTTGGCGAATACGTCGAGCACCGCTACGACACTCCGCGCCTGAGCGCCGAGGAACTGAACGCCAGGATCGCACGGGGTGAGAACATGATCATTCTGGACAGCCGGCCGATGGAGGAATACGCCAACCTCAGCATTCCCGGCGGTGTCGATTGCCCCGGGGCAGAGTTGGTGTATCGCGTATTCGATGCCGCGCCGGAACCGGATACCCTCGTGGTCGTGAATTGCGCGGGCCGCACCCGCAGCATCATCGGCGCGCAGTCTCTCATCAATGCCGGCATTCCCAATCGCGTGATGGCGCTGAAAAACGGCACCATGGGTTGGCAACTGGCGGGCTATGAGGTGGCGCGCGGCCAGACCAGGCACGCCGCCGACCCATCCGACGCGGGCCTGGCGCGCGCACGCGATGCTGCCCAGCATGTGGCCCGGCGTTTCAACGTCAAGACCATCGACAAGGCCGGTCTCGCGCAGTGGCGGGCCGAGAGCGATATGCGCAGCCTCTATGTGCTGGACGTGCGCACCGCCCCGGAGTTCGTCGCCGGCCATCTGCCCGGCAGCCGTCACGCGCCCGGCGGGCAGTTGGTGCAGGCCACTGACGAATACGTGGCCACACGCCACGCCCGCGTCGTGCTGGTGGACGACAACGGCGTGCGGGCCACCATGACCGCCTCCTGGCTGAATCAAATGGGATGGAACGACGTGCGGGTGCTCGAAGACGCATTGACAGGGGAACTGGAAACGGGCCCGCATGTCGCGCCGCGCTTCGCCTTCACCGCCGCGCCCACGTTGACCGCTCAGTCACTCCAGAAGGCGCTGGAACATGGCGACGCATTAACGGTATTCGATTTCGGCACCAGCCTGCAGTTTCGCCGACAACACATCCCCGGTGCCCGCTGGGCGGTGCGATCGCGGCTTGCGCAGGCCCTGGCTGTGCTGCCTGACGGACATCGCGTCGTCGTCACATCACCCGACGGCATGCTGGCGCACTACGCCGCGCAGGATCTCATGAGTGCGCAGCGTGACGTGAAAGTTCTTGAGGGCGGCACCCGCGCCTGGATCGAGGCCGGCTACGCGACCGAAAGCGGGGCGGACGGCTTCACCAGCGAAGCCAATGATGTCTGGTACAAACCCTATGAACAACCGGATGGGGTGCGCAAGGCCATGGAGGATTACCTCACATGGGAAGTCAACCTGATGCCGCAGATCGAGCGCGACGGCGACGCCCAATTTCGCTGAGTCCGCACCTGGCGCCGACCCTCCATCCTGAGGATCAGTGCGCCTGGCGCGCCCCGGCAAATGAAAGAGATTTCTTTCGCGTTAAATCCCGGCTGGTCAGGCTTGCGTTCTCTTCGAACATCGATTCTTTCACGTTAAAGACAGCAATTGAATCACGGAGAACGCGGTGCGACACACTGAGACGTGCACAGAACAGGAGTTTTCGATTTACGCCATGATCAACTCGATCAGATAAGGCCCTCGCACCGCCATGGCGCTCTTGAATTCGCGCGCCAATTCTTCCAGATCGTTGGCACGCCCGGCTTCGACGCCGTGGCCTCTGGCCAGTGCTACCCAATCCAAGTTTGGCCGGTCGAGGCTCATCATGTCGGTAGCTCTTTGCCTCGGCGTGCCGGCACCCACGTTGGCGAATTCGCCTTTGAGAATGGCGTAGGAGCGATTGGCGAGTACCACGATGGTCACGTTCAGTCCCTCGCGCGCCATGGTCCAGAGTGCTTGCAGGGTGTACATGCCGCTGCCATCACCTTCGAGCGTGATCACCTTGCGGTCAGGGCAGGCAATAGCGGCGCCGACGGCCACAGGCAGGCCAAAGCCAATGGAGCCGCCCATGTTGTTGAGCCAGTCGTGGGGCGGCGCGCCTGCGGTGAGGGGAAACAAGCCCCGGCCGATGCTGACGGATTCGTCCACCACAATGGCGTCTTCGGGCATGAGCGCGCCGAGCACGGCACCCAGGCCCTCTGGTGTTACGCGACCGGCGGGCAGTGACGGCCGCCCGGACTGCGCGAGGAACGACGGCGGCGTAGCGGTGGCGCCAAGCTCCGCAGCGAGGTCTTCGAGCGCCGCTTCGATGTCGCGCTCCACGCCCGCCAGTTGCGTGCTGACGCATCCGTCCGGCGTGAGCACGCTGGGTTTGTCGGGGTAGGCAAAGAAGGACACCGGATTCTTCGCCCCGGCCAGCACCACATGGCGCACGCCTTGGAGAGCACCGAGCGCCTGATCCACCACATACGGCACGCGATTAACCTGCACCCGCCCTGCGCCGCGCTGCACGCGCGCATTGAAACCCGCTGCCATTACGCGGCAACCTGTCTTCGCGGAGATACGGCCCGCCCATTCTAGCGAACGCTCCATCAGGCCACTACCGCCCAGCAGCAATAATGTGTCCGCGCCCTGGGCCAGCACGCGCGCCGCTTCGACGACCATCTCCCGCGATACACGGCTGGGCCGCGATGCCGGTAATGTTGCGGCAACGCTGTCGGCTTCGTTCCACGCGGTATCGGCGGGAAGGATCAGAGTGGCGATCTGTCCCGGCGCAAGTCGCGCGGCTTGCATCGCAGCAGCGCCGTCCTGCGCCACGCTCCTGGAAGAACGCGAAGTTCTCACCCAATGCGAAACCGGTCGGGCGATGCCTTCGATGTCGGAGGTAAGCGGCGCGTCGTGTTTGATGTGATGGGTGGCGTGTTCGCCAACAATATTCACCACCCCGGAGCCGGCTTTCCTGGCGTTGTGCAGGTTGGCCAGACCATTGGCCAGGCCCGGCCCAAGATGCAGCAGAGTCGAGGCGGGATTGCGCGCCATGCGGTAGTAGCCATCGGCGGCACCGGTGACCACGCCCTCGAACAAGCCCAGCACGCAGCGCATGCCGTCGAGCTTGTCGAGCGCAGCAACGAAATGCATTTCAGACGTACCGGGGTTGGCGAAGCACACGTTCACGCCACCCGCGACCAGGGTTCGAACCAGACTTTCAGCGCCGTTCATTTTTGGTGATGTCACTGTCCAATTGCCCTTCAGGCAGCGACGCCGAGCATTCCTTCAAGGCGCTCGCGGATCAACTTCTCCGCGCCCTCCATGATGCGATCGATGAGTTCCTTGCAGGTCGGAATGTCATGTATCAACCCCGCCACCATGCCGCAGGACCACACGCCGGCGTCCATATCGCCATCGAGCATGATGCGCGGGTACACACCGGCCACCTCGGTGATGATATCTTCGAATTTGAGGTTCTTGCCGAGCGCGGCTTCCTTTTCCAGCAAACGCTCGGCAGCGGCGTTATTAAGCACCCGCTCGGTGTTGCGCAGCGAGCGCATCACCAGGCGCGTGTCGAGCTCGCTCGCGGCGACCAGCGCGCGTTTGACGTTGTCGTGGATAGGTGCCTCTTTGGTCGCCATGAAGCGCGTGCCCATGTTCATGCCCTCGGCACCCATGGCGAGTGCCGCGACCAGGCTGCGTTCATCCGCCATGCCGCCGGATGCAACAAAGGGAATCTTAAGTTCGTCGGCCGCGCGCGGCAGCAGGATCATGTTCGGAATGTCGTCCTCGCCAGGATGTCCCCCGCATTCGAAGCCGTCCACCGAGACGGCGTCGCAGCCGATGGATTCAGCCTTGAGCGAGTGGCGCACCGAGGTACATTTGTGAATCACCTTGATGCCAGCTTCTTTAAGATATGGAAGGTAAGGCTGCGGATTGCGCCCTGCGGTTTCGACAATCTTCACACCGCCCTTGATGATGGCCTTGATGTATCCCGGATAATCGGGTGCCGAAACCGTCGGCAGAAAAGTCAGATTCACGCCGAAGGGCTTGTCGGTCAGGTCGCGGCAGCGCGCGATCTCAGTGGCCAGGTCAGCCGCGGTCTTCTGTGTCAATCCCGTAATGATGCCCAGCCCGCCCGCGTTGGAGACCGCTGCAGCGAGCGGCGCAAAACCGACGTAGTGCATGCCGCCCTGGATGATCGGATGCTTGATGCTGAAGAGTTCCGTGATGCGTGTTTTCATTGGCTTGCCGTGCCTTTCGGTTTATGAATATTTTCATTACGGATCGTCGCTACGCGGCGCTCCTGCTCTCGACCTTCTTCCAGCGCCCCTACTTTTCACCCCTCGCCTCGCGCCTCACTCCTCCCGCCTCATTTTTTCCCGTGTTTCTCCATCAACCGACTGGCGGCTTCCAGCAAGGCCTTGCCATTGGCGCCTTTGGCATCGGCATCCTTGATCCAGCCGTCCGTTACACCCCGGGAGGCTTTCTTCCAATTCTCGATTTCTTCGTTGGCAATTACGTTGATACTGCCCGGGGGTATTTTGAGTTTATTGGCCGCCTCGACCTCCGCGTACAAGCGACCAAGCTGACCTGACAAACCGAGACCGCTGTTGGCATCGATGACTTTTTTCAGGTCCGCGGGCAATCCGTCGTAACGCGCCTTGTTCATTGCCAGTATAAACACCGTGGTATAGATCATCGGCTGCGTGGCATCGACGCCGCTATGGAACTTCGTCAGTTCGTCGGCTTTGAGCGCCGGCAGGACTTCATAGGGGAGAATCGCCCCATCGATAACTCCCTTGGAAAGGGCTTCGGGAACCTGCGGCACCGGCATGCCCACCGGCGATGCACCGAGCGAGGCAATCAATTTTGTTGTCTGCCGCGTAGGGGCGCGAATTTTGGTTCCGCGCAGATCGGCACGGCGGACTATGGGCTTGCGGATCATGTGGAACACGCCGCCGCCGTGAACATGCAGCGCCAGCAGCTTCACGTCGCCAAATTCCGCGGGAGCAAAGTCGCGCATGTACTCCCACAAAGCCTTGCTCGCGGCTTCCGCGTCGCGAACAAAAAACGGCAACTCGAATACTTCCGACAGCGGAAAGCGCCCCGCCGCATAACCGGGAACCGTCCAGATCACATCATCCACGCCGTCCTTCACCCGGTCGTAGAGTTGGGGCACCGATCCACCCAACTGCATCGACGGATAAATCTGGCACTTGAGCCGGCTACCCGATTCGCTGGCTATCCTGGCGCACCAGGGCTCCAGAATTTTCTGGTGCGCGGTGGAGGAGGCAGGCAATGGATGATGGACCTTCAGCACCACTTCCTGCGCCCAGCACATCCCCGCGCACAGAATCATGGTCATTGCCGCCATCATTCGCCACGCCATGGTTCTCGCAATCAACATACTCGTCTCCTCGTCACAGTTGCCGGTACCCGGGTCATTATTTTATGAATGGTAAACTCCAGCGCACGTGAATTCCATCCCGGATGAGAGCATAGGATCAAAACATGAACAAAGTCGTGGATTATTATTTGTCGCCGATGTCGCCCTGGACCTACCTTGGCCATGCCCGTTTCGCGGCCATGACAAAGAAACATGGCGCTTCGATCAACGTCAAACCGGTGGACTTCGGTCGCATTTTTCCTGCGTCGGGCGGATTGCCTCTCCCCAAACGCGCCCCGCAACGCCAGGCTTACCGCCTCGTCGAACTTGCCCGCTGGCGCGACCATCTCAAGGTACCGCTCACGATTCAGCCAAAATTCTTCCCCTATGACACCCAATTGGCAACCTGCGCCATCACCGCGGCCGGCGATCATGCCATGAGCCTCACGGAAGCCATTTTGCGCGGTTGCTGGGCGGAAGAAAAAAATATGGCCGACGAAAAGGAATTGGAACAGACGATTCGCCAGTGCAAGCTCGATTCCGCTGCCCTGCTCAAGACCGCGCGCAGTCCGGAAATCGCCGCCCGCTACGATGCATTCACCGAAGAAGCCCTCGCGCGGCAGGTCTTCGGTGCGCCGACTTATGTGTACCGGAACGAGTTGTTCTGGGGGCAGGACCGGTTGGAGTTTTTGGAACGCGCCCTCTCGCGATAGCGCGTGAGGGACTAGGGGCTAGAGACTAGGGTTGGAGCGCCGCACCGCGGCGCGCTTTTCCCCTCAATCCTCAATCCTCGATCCTCGCCCTTAGTGTTTCCTCGCCTTGAATCCCGCCTTGTCCAGCGCCTCGATGATCTGTTCGATATGTTCATGGCCGCGGGTTTCGAGTACAAAATCCACTTCGGCCGACTGCACCGGCGCGCGGGTGAAAGCGCGTTCATGATGGACTTCCTCGATGTTGGCATTGGCTTGCGCGAGACAGGCAGTCACTGTCGCCAGGGATCCCGGCAGGTCGCGCAACTGTACCTGCAAACGCGCCAGCCGGCCGCTGCGCACCATGCCGCGTTCGATGATGTCAGCCAAGGTCAACGGATCGATATTGCCCCCGGATAAAATCAAACCGACCTGGCGGCCCGCGAATCGATCTCGATATTTCAGCAGTGCCGCAAGTCCGGTGGCGCCGGCCCCTTCGACCACGGTTTTTTCGATTTCCAGCAGCAGCAACATCGCCTCTTCGATATCGCCTTCCTCCACCAGCAACACGTCGCTTACCAGGCGGCGGACGATCTCCAGGGTCAGGCGGCCGGGTTCCCTCACGGCAATACCGTCCGCAATGGTGGTGCTGCCGAACTCGGCGGGCGTGCCCCGCAGTGCACAATGCATGGAAGGAAATCTCGCCGCCTCGATGCCGATAATTTCAATTGTCGGCTTGATTGCCTTGGCGGCTATTGCTACGCCGGAAATCATCCCCCCGCCGCCGACCGGGACAAGCAGGACGTCGAGTTCCGGTCGGGCCTGCAACATTTCCAGGGCGAGCGTGCCTTGGCCGGCGATGACTTTTTCGTCGTCGTAAGGGTGCACCATCGTCAAGCCGCGTTGCTTCATCAGCGCCTGTGCAACCGCTTTTGCCTCCTCGAAATTCTCGCCTTCGAGCACCACCTCGGCACCAAACGCACGGGTGTGCATCACCTTGACGTGTGGTGTGAATCTTGGCATCACGATCACGGCACGAATACCGAGGCATTGCGCGTGGTAGGCCACGCCCTGCGCATGATTGCCCGCGGACACGGCAAGGACGCCCGCCTCTCGCTGCGGGCCGGTCAAGGACAATAGCTTGACCAGGGCGCCACGCTCCTTGAAAGAGGCGGTGAACTGATGATTCTCGAATTTGAGATGAACCTGCGCGCCGGTGATCCAGGAAAGCGTACGCGAATACAGGCAAGGCGTTTCAATCACTGCGCCGCGAATGGTATCGGCGGCCGCGCGAACCTCCTGCAGGGTAACGGGCATGGGGGGAATGAGCCGGCTGGGGTCTGTTTATTGGATGATAAGCCACAAAAAAACCCGCCGCGGCGGGTTTTTTTGCGGGAGGGGGGCAGGTCAGGCAGCCTGGATATTGGAAGCCTGCTTGCCCTTGGGGCCGGTGGTCACTTCGAAGCTGACCTTCTGACCTTCCTTGAGGGTCTTGAAACCCTGCATGTTGATGGCGGAAAAATGCGCGAACAAATCGTCCCCTCCGCCATCCGGGGTGACAAAACCATAACCTTTGGAATCGTTGAACCACTTGACGGTACCAGTTGCCATGATGCTTCCTCTGAAGAAATTGGAAAACGGGTTACACCCGATGTTGGAGTTACAGGTGAACCGCGTATGGCTGAACCAATACCGAACACTGTTACTCTGGGTTGCGCCGCGAGGATATCTTCGGGCGCCACCCCGTCAACACGCGGCAATGATACGACAAAATTTCTCGATCTGCGTAGCGCGGGAAGGGATGCATGAAGATGCACAGAACTGCCCCATGGTAAGGTAAAGTCTCGCCCCATGAATATTCCTCCCCTCCCCGTTTTCCTGACCCGATTGGTCGACGTGCGCCGCCAGGAACTGGGGGCCATGTTATGGTCATTTGCCTACTTCTTTTGCCTGCTGTGCGGGTATTACATTTTGCGCCCGGTGCGGGACGAAATGGGCATTCAGGCCGGGGTCGAAGGTTTGTCGCTGTTGTTTTCCGGGACCTTCCTGACCATGGTAGCCATCATCCCCGTCTTTGGATGGCTCTCGGCACGTTTCCCGCGCAAGATATTACTCCCCATCGTCTACCTGTTCTTCGCGACCAATCTCATTATTTTCCAGATTCTGATCGAGGCAAGAGTGGCCCCGCAAGCCGTATCGAGCGCCTTTTTCATATGGGTCAGCGTCTACAACCTGTTTATTGTCTCGGTTTTTTGGAGCTTCATGGCCGACCTGTTTCGTAACGAACAGGCGCGCCGATTGTTCGGCTTCATTTCGGCAGGCGGCAGCGCGGGCGCATTGGCGGGTCCGGCGTTGACAGCCTGGTTGGCAGCGGACTTGGGGCCGGCCGGACTATTGCCGATTTCCACCGTCCTGTTGTTCGCGGCAACCTTTTGCATCTCCCGGCTATCGAAGTGGGCCGAGCGTACTCGCGGCGACAAAACGGAATTCCGGGCCGGGGATTTGGGTGCGGCCCTGGGGGGGGATATTCTGGCGGGCGTGACGCAGGTTCTCAAGACGCCCTACCTCATGGGAATCTGCCTCTACGTGATCGTGGGCACCATGCTGGGAACCTTCCTCTACTTTCACCAGGCCTACATCATCGCCGCGGAATTCACGTCTTCCGGCGAACGCACCGCGATGTTCGCCAAGATCGACCTGGCGGTAAACCTGGTCACACTGGTATTGCAGGTGTTCGTGGTCGGCAAACTCATAGGCCGCTTCGGTGTGGGCAGCACCCTGATGGTGCTGCCGATATTGGGCATCGCCGGCTTCATCGTCATCGGGATTTGGCCTACGCTTGCGGTGTTGTTCGTATTCCAGGTGCTGCGCCGCGCCGGGGAATATGCCATCGCCAAACCGGCGCGCGAAGTGCTGTTTACCGTTTTGACGCGCGAGGAAAAATACAAATCGAAGAACTTCATCGATACCGTGGTCTTTCGCGGGGGTGATGCGATCAGCGGCTGGATGTTCGAAGGATTGCGTATTGTGGGAATGGGTTTCGCGGGTATTGCGTTTGCCGGTGTGCCGCTGGCATTGCTTTGGGCCGGAACGGGATGGATGCTCGGTCGTTCACAGGAGGAATTGCGTGCCAGATTCGAAGCTTCAAGACGACGGCAGGCGCGGGCCGAGGAACAGCTCGCGGCGCAACGCGCTCAAGCTGATGGCGGCGGCGAGCCTGCTGACGGCGGCAAGGCCAACGGCGGCTGATCAGCCCCGGCCAATGGCGGAGAAACGCGCCATTCCCGCGAGCGGCGAATTACTGCCAGTGCTGGGCCTGGGCACCTATCAAAGCTTCGATGTCGGCACGGATGCCACGCAGTATCCCGCGCTCCTGGAAGTGCTGAAGAGTTTTCGCGAACACGGCGCAACCCTGATCGACAGCTCGCCGATGTACGGCAGTTCCGAGACGGTAATAGGCGAACTGTCCGCTCAACTCGGCATCACCGAAAAACTGTTCATGGCCACCAAGGTCTGGACCAGCGGGCATGCTGCCGGCGTCCGACAAATGGAGGAATCTTTCGCCCGCATGCGCGTCCAGCGCATGGATCTGATGCAGATCCACAATCTGCTGGATTGGCGCACGCATCTGATCACCCTCAAGGAATGGAAAGCCGCGGGGCGCATTCGCTACCTCGGCATCACCCATTACCATTCCGGCGCCTACGACGAACTCGAACGTTTGATGAAAATGAAGGCGTTCGATTTCGTGCAGTTCAATTATTCGATCGCCGAGCGCGAGGCCGAGCAGCGCATTCTGCCGCTGGCTCGCGATCTGGGCGTGGCAGTGATCGTCAACCGGCCTTTCGCACAGGCGAGCCTGTTCTCGCGTGTAAAGGGCAAGGAGTTGCCGGATTGGGCGGCGGATTTCGGCTGCCATTCCTGGGCGCAGTTTTTCCTCAAGTACATTCTGGGTCACCCGGCCGTCACCTGCGCCATTCCCGCTACCGGCAAGCTCAGACACCTGATCGACAACATGGCCGCCGCTTCAGACCCGTTTCCCGACATGGCAGCCCGAACCCGCATGGTAGACTTCATGGATACGTTGTGAGCATGGATAGCGCCGCAGGCGCGGAACTTGCGTTTGCATCGTTTCGCGGCTACGACAGATAGATCCGACTGATTTTCGCGCCACGTATGTCTTCAAGCGCCCCGATACCCGCCAGGATGACCGTCAAAAAACAATCTCGGGTAAACATGATTTCGGCATTGTCGCGCTCCCATCCTCAGGTCCATTCCATCGCCCGAAACCGGAGGGTGGCGCATCGTAATCTCAAGTTTCACGGCATTTCCCTGACATGAACTCCCTGCCGTACCTCCCCAAAATTACTCCTGCCCGCATGGCAACCGGCTGCGCGCTGGTCGTTGCGATGATCGGGCTGACAGGCATGGCCCGCCGGGCAATCGGCGCTGATGCGCTCATGCTCATGCGCCTGCAAATGACGTCGGTGGACTTCAACACCGCCTTCTGCCTTTTTCTATTGGGCGCGGGCCTCTGGGGCCGGGCATGGCCGGCATGGCGTCTCGGTTGTGGGCTGCTCACCACGTTTGTCGCCGTATTGACCTTGGGCGAATATGTCATGGGCTACGATTTTGGCATCGACCAGTTTTTTGTTCGCGATATGGTCCTGAACAAGACGAACGCCGGCGCGCCTGGGCGTATCCCGCTTATTGCCGCCCTGTGCTTCGTTTGTTGCGGCATGGGGCTCGCGCTGCTGCAGCTCAAGAACCGCCGGTGGCGGTGGGCCGTCGAGATTTCCGCATTGGCGGCTGGCGGGACAGCGACCATAGTAATGCTTGGCTACGGTCTTGAGGTAGGTACGCTCTATTCCTTGACTGGCTTGGGCACAATAGCGCTGGAGGCCGCGGTCGCAATAATTCTTCTTTCGTGGGGTCTGCACTGCGCGGACCACGAGGGCATGTCCGTCGTTTACAACCGGATGGCACCCACACGGTGGTACTTGTGGATCGGATTTGGCGTTTTCACCGCATTGCTCTTTGCTACGTGCCTTTATTTCACCGCCAACATAACTTCCATTGGAAAAGGCATTGATAACTTGACAAGGATTGACCGCGAGCGCTCGGTCGCGGCGAGGGAAATGCAAATCCATGTCCTCAATTACACCTTGGCCATTGGCGACGTCATTAACGGAAGTGCTCGCGGGCGCGTTAGCGCTGCCAACGATGCTGGCAAAGTAGCCGCTCATCTGGAAACTTACAAGCGGCTGGTCCGGAACTCAAGGCAAAGCGTGTTGGCGACACGCTTCGCCGCACAATGGCAGGAGCTCTACGCGCACGGTCAGGCGCTGCTGGCAGCCGGTCGCGCCACGCCGGATGAACATGCGCGCCTGGCATCGATGCGCCTGGCGCTGAAACAATTTCTGGACGCAGAACTTCAGTCCGACGCGGTAGCGGCCTTTGATACCCAGAGCACAACCCTTGTCGCGGATACTGACGCCACCGAACGCCTCACCTTGTTTTTTCTGATCGCCGGCGTCGTCATCGCCCTGACCTCCAGCTTCTACGTCTCCCGAGGCATGCTTCGCATGGAGCAGGGATTGCGCAATAGCGAGGAACGGCTGAAGCTCGCCACCGAGTCGGCCAACATCGGCATATGGGACCACAATCTGGTGACCAATGAGCTGACCTGGGACGATGCCATGTACGCCCTGTATGACGCACGCCGCGAAGATTTTCCACGGCCATACGATGCATGGTCCTCACGACTGCATCCGGAAGACAAAACGGCCGCCGAGGCTGCAGTGCAGGACGCCATTGCCGGCAGCAGTAAATATTCGACAGCCTTTCGCATACTCTTGCCTGACGGCAAGGTGCGTCACATTAAATCCGAGGGCCATATATTCCGAGACAGGACCGGCAGACCGCTGCAGATGATCGGTACCAACCTGGATATCACAGATGTCACAAATACCGCCCAAGCGCTGGCGGCACGCGATGCGGCGCTGGAAGCCTCGAAGTGCAAGTCGACATTTCTCTCCACCATGAGTCATGAAATTCGCACCACGACGAATGACCTCTTCGGCGCGACCCAGCTGTTGCTTTACACCGATCTGAATGAACAGCAGCGCAGTTTTGCCAAAATCGCCAGCGATTCGGGCAATGCATTATTGACGCTCCTCAATGACATTCCGGACTTCTCAAAGCTGGAAGCAGGCAACCTGGAGATTCAGAATATTGCGTTTGAACCGGAGTCGGTAATCGAAGAGGCCGTGGGTACGCTGAGCTTCGACGCGCAGGCAAAGCAACTCGGGCTGAACAGTTCAGTAGATTCGACCATCCCTGCACGGCTGCTGGGCGACCCTCGTCGCTTGCGGCAGATTCTGCTGAACCTGATCGGCAATGCGATCAAATCTTCCCCCGCCGGCGAAGTTTCCGTGCGGGTTCTACACAAGGCGGCAACGGGAATATGGCATCGAGTCCGGATCGAAGTGCAGGACACCGGAATCGCCCTGACCAAGGAAACGGCGGATAAATTATTTTCCCCCTTTACTCAGGCCGATGAATCAAATCTACCCCAGTCGGGCGGCACCGGTCTGGGGTTGGCCATCTGCAAACAACTGGTCACTCGCATGGGCGGCCAGATCGGATTTGACCTCACGGTAACTCAAGGCGCGCTCATCTGGATGGAACTGACGCTGGAACAGGCACCGACTGCACGCGGCGTCACGCCGGGCCGTGCTCAAGACAACGCCATCGGCCCGATCACCGATCAGATGGCGCTTGTAGTGGATGACAATCAGATCAATCAAAAAATCGCCGAGGCTTTGTTAACCAATCTTGGCTACACCTGCCATAGCGTGGAAAACGGGCAACTAGCGCTGGAAGCGGTACAAGCCAATCGCTACAACCTGATTATGATGGATTGCCAGATGCCCGTGATGGATGGTTACGAGGCAACAGCCAGGATTAGATTGCTTGAGAAGACTACCGGCCGCCATGTCCTGATCATTGCCATGACGGCGCATGCCATGACGGGAGCCCGCGAACGATTTCTGGAGTCCGGGATGGACGATTACCTCACCAAGCCGTTTAGTATTCTGAGTTTGAGAAATATGTTGCTGCGCTGGTTCCCGGAAGGTGTCGCCAAAGCGGCGGTCAACCAATAAAACTCTCATCCGCGCCTCCATTCCTTCCGGCTCATTTCGCGGACAATTCTCGGCAAAAAAAACGCCGCCCCGAGGGGACGGCGTCCGAAAACTAACAAGGGAGGGAGTTAGTCTTCGAGTTCAACCTCTTCAGCAGTAAGTATCCCTGCGTTAAAGTTTCCTTTAGCTTTTACAAGGGTTCCGCCGGGAGCCGGGGCAGGCGAGATCGCGGCAAGGAATGACGCAAGCGATATGGGGAAGTCATTCACATCGGAAATCTGCAAGGCGCTGGTAGTATCTACGCGGATTCCCAGCATTGTAAGGGAATCGCCATTCAAGGCAGTCACACGAGCCTGAATAACTTCTATTCCCCCACCGCCCGGATTGTCCTTTACTTCCTCTGCAACAATTTTCCCGTTTGAATCGAGGAATCCACGAACTTCCAAGGGTTCGGCAGTAATAGTATCGCCCGTACTAACCTTAGTGAGACTATCAATGTAAATCGTATTATTCATGATCTGTACGGTTCCGACACCAGGGATCGACCCCGTAATGCCGCTCGCATCACCAGTTAGAATTACCTGCACTCGCTTGAATTTGATCTTATCGGCGAGAAGTACACCGTTAACGAAATGACCTTCCGCTTCCACCTTTACGTCATCGAGGAGATCGTTAATAGTGCCATTAACGTATTGCGTCGCATTGTTGGTCTGGACATTCTGACCATTGACCTTAAACGAACTGCAGGGATTTCCACAACCCGTCACAAAGCCCTCCACTTCGACTTCCTGCCCTTCCGCCGGGTCGAAAGCGTCGTCTTCCAGATTCTCAATATCGACTTTTGTCGCGGCGAACGTGTCAATTCCTCCGTCAAAGTTGCCATGAACTTCAACCAACATGCCGTTCGAGAGCTGCTGGCCGGCAGGTACGACCATGTTGGCGCTATAGGTAACCATTACATCGGGAGTGCCCTGTAGGATAAAAGATGTGTCAAGGCGGTTTGAGACTACGCCACGCAATTCGTCTACAACAGGCGACCTTTGGCCAAAAAGTTCCACCCGCGTAGCCCGAATATTTCCAGCGGAATCGCGAATCCCGTGCACTTCAACCGCGCTCACCCCATCTACGAGTTCGCCGATCGGATCTAACGTCGAGAAATTCGCGAATGTTGTCAAATAGTCGACAAATACGTTCTGGTTAATCACAGTAAAAGTTTTGGGTGTTGCCGTTGTACTGTGTGTTTGAACGATGCCGCGCACCTCATTTTCCGATTCCACGCGATCCGCAATGCCGTTTAATCCGTCGTTATTTCGACGACCTTTGACTTTTACAACCATTCCTGATTGAAGCGCCCCGGTGCCAACTGAAACGTCATCCGAAACTATTGTCGCCGAATTGTCTTCAAAGTGGATGCCGTTCACGATCACGCTCCCCTTGGTCATGACGCCTGTCGATACAATCCCGGTACCACCCATGCCGCCATTCTCAGATCCGCCACCGCCACATGACGTCAGCACCAGGCTGACAATCAGCAAAGTTATTCGCGAATACGTGTTCATGATGCAAACTCCTCTTGGTAATTTCGTGTACATGTCCGATTCATTTTTGCTCGTTGCGGCTAAAGCATTCTTGACCGCCGATGATTCTGGAGTAGGCGCCTGCATTAGCCGGTCCGTTCTGGGAAAAATCGCCCAGGCTGGAATCGCTTTGCCCTTCTTCGTGCCGAGCGGTCTGCGACTTCTTCAGTCCTCGTGCGCGCTCACGCTGCTGCGTAAAGAGTCGATGTGCCGCCCAGGATTCTTGTTGAACATAAAGG
>CAMDKM010000056.1 GCA_945900965.1 Bordetella parapertussis
CGCATTAATGCGCTAGGGCTGTATTGGTTCCGCCCGCTTTCCATCCGCCGCTTCGCATATTCCGCCTCGATCCGCTTCGGCGGGTTTTTCATTTTCAAGACCAAGAATTGATCCGCACCGACCGCCCAAGTTGTGCCATGGCACCCCCGCGGCACACTTTCAAGGCGAAACACTCACCTGCGGACTCGCTCGCGTTGCGGTTTTTTTGTCTTCGATTTTCAACGGGCACGGAGCGGGCACGAGAACCACTAAAGCCTAAAAAATTTCCCCTGCGGACTTCCTAACCTATTGATTATTTGGCTCCCCGACCTGGGCTCGAACCAGGGACCTGCGGATTAACAGTCCGTCGCTCTACCAACTGAGCTATCAGGGAACACGAAAACCGCCGCATGATACGCGCTCGCCCCAGCATGGTCAACGCAGAGCCGGTCGTTCGCTCTTAGATCACTTTTGCAATGGCATTAGCAACGTAGCCAACATTGTGGGAATTCAGTGCGGCCACGCAAATTCGACCGGTGTCGATTGCATACACTGAAAATTCTTCCCGAAGGCGCGTTACCGCCGTTTTGGACAATCCGGAATACGAAAACATGCCGCGCTGCTTGACGATGTAGCTGAAGTCGGTGCCCGCCACCCTGGATTTCAGCTCGTCGGCCAGTTGCCAGCGCATGGCCCGGATGCGATTGCGCATCGCCTCCAATTCCTGCTCCCAGAGTGCGCGCAGTTCCGGGGTTCCCAAGACGGTGGCAACCACTTTGCCGCCATGGGTGGGAGGATTGGAATAATTGGTTCGGATGGTGCGCTTCAACTGGCTCAGAACGCGAGCCGCTTCCTCCTTGTCGGCGGCGACAATGCTCAAACCGCCGACCCGTTCGCCATACAGCGATAGGGATTTCGAAAAGGAATTCGACACGAATACCGGGATGCCGGCCGCGGCAAACTTTCTGACTATCGTGCCGTCGGCATCGATCCCGTCGCCAAAACCCTGGTAGGCAATATCGACAAACGGAATCAACCCACGCTTGACGATCGTCTGGATTGCGGCGGCCCACTGATCGCTGTCCAGATCCACCCCGGTTGGGTTGTGACAACACGCATGCAGCAGAACGATCGAGCCGGGCGGCAAGGTATCGATCGCGCTAATCATCGCGGAAAAATTCACTCCGTGGGTGGCGGCGGCGTAATAGGGATAGGTGTTGACGGTGAATCCGGCACCCTCGAACAAGGCCCGGTGATTTTCCCAACTTGGGTCGCTGATCCAGATTTGTGCCGTGGGCGAAATTCGCCGCAGGAAATCGGCGCCGAGTTTCAAGGCGCCGGTTCCACCCAGCGCCTGAACCGTGACCACCCGGCCTTCCTTGACGGCGGGCGAGTCTCGTCCGAACACCAGCTCGCGAACCGCGCTGTCATAGGCGGCCAGCCCATCGATCGGCAAATAGCTGCGAGGAGAGACATTGGCGGCCATCAAAGCCTCCGCGCGCTTGACGCACTCCAGCAGCGGCACCTTTCCCTGATCGTCGTAATAAACGCCCACGCCCAGATTTACCTTGGACGGATTTTTGTCAGCATTAAAAGACTCGGTCACACCCAGAATGGGATCTTTCGGCGCCAGCGGGACACCCGACAGGACGGATGCGGAGTGGAGGGCGTTCATCGTGTTAACATGAAAAATTATGGGCGGCGTATTGTACCCGTGCTGCTGACATTCCCAAACAGTCCCTTCCGTCTTCACCAGCCCTTCGAGCCTGCCGGCGATCAACCCGAGGCCATCGCCGGCCTGATCGAAGGCCTGGAACAGGGGCTCGCCTTTCAGACCCTGCTCGGCGTGACCGGTTCGGGCAAGACCTACACCATGGCCCATGTCATCGCCCGATGCGGACGGCCCGCCATCATCATGGCGCCCAACAAGACGCTGGCTGCGCAACTGTATTCAGAGATGCGGGAATTTTTCCCCGAAAATGCCATCGAGTATTTCGTTTCCTACTACGACTATTACCAGCCGGAGGCCTACGTCCCTTCGCGCGATCTGTATATCGAGAAGGATTCGAGCATCAACGAACACATTGAACAAATGCGTTTGTCGGCAACCAAGTCCTTGCTGGAGCGCGAAGACTCAATCATCGTTGCCACCGTTTCGGCGATTTACGGCATCGGCGATCCGGTGGATTATCACGGCATGATCCTGCATCTGCGGGAGAAGGAACGCATCGGCCAGCGCGACATCATTACCCGGCTTGCCGAAATGCAGTACGAGCGCAACGAGTTCGATTTCCGGCGCGGAACCTTCCGGGTGCGTGGCGATGTCCTGGATGTCTTTCCGGCGGAAAACTCGGAATTGGCCTTGCGGATAAACCTGGACGATGACGAAGTCGAGGTGCTGACACTGTTCGATCCGCTCACCGGTCAAATAATGCAGAAGCTGCCCCGGTTCACTGTTTATCCCTCGAGCCACTATGTCACGCCACGCAGCACCACGCTGCGCGCCATCGAGGCGATCAAGCAGGAATTGAGGGAGCGCATCGACCAATTCCAGAAGCAGGGCAAATTGGTCGAGGCTCAGCGTATCGAGCAGCGCACCCGCTTCGATCTGGAAATGCTCAATGAGCTGGGCTTTTGCAAGGGCATCGAGAATTATTCCCGTCACTTGTCCGGCCGTAAGCCCGGCGATCCGCCGCCGACTTTGCTGGATTATCTGCCGCCCGAAGCGCTGATGATTATCGACGAAAGTCATGTGACCGTGCCCCAGATCGGCGGGATGTACAAAGGCGATCGGGTGCGCAAGGAAAATCTGGTGGAATACGGATTTCGATTGCCGAGCGCCCTGGACAATCGGCCGTTGCGTTTCGACGAATTTGAAAAAGTCATGCGCCAGACGATTTTTGTTTCCGCCACGCCGTCCGAATACGAACGTCTACATCAAGGCCAGGTGGTGGAGCAGGTGGTGCGCCCTACGGGGCTCATCGATCCGCAAATCGATGTGCGTCCGGCGGCAACCCAGGTGGACGACTTGCTGTCGGAAATCAACAAACGGGTGGCCGTCGGCGAGCGGGTTCTGGTGACCACGCTGACCAAGCGCATGGCCGAGGATCTGACCGATTATCTTGCCGAACACGGCGTGAAGGTCCGTTACCTGCACTCCGATATCGACACCGTCGAACGGGTGGAAATCATTCGCGATCTGCGGTTGGGCGAATTCGACGTGCTGGTCGGCATTAATCTGTTGCGCGAAGGACTGGATATTCCGGAGGTGTCTCTGGTGGCAATTCTGGACGCCGACAAGGAAGGCTTTCTGCGCTCCGAGCGCTCGTTGATTCAGACCATTGGCCGGGCGGCGCGCCATTTGCGCGGGGCGGCGATCCTGTATGCGGATCGAATAACCGATTCCATGCAACGCGCGATGGCGGAGACCCGGCGTCGGCGTGAAAAACAAACCGCGCACAACCTCGCTCATAACATAACACCGATCGGCATTTCCAAACGCATCAAGGATATGATCGAAGGCGTCTACGAGCCGGCCCTGCAAAATGATTTCAGAGCGGCGGAAAAACTGGCATCCTATGGCGCCATGACGGAAAAGGACCTGCTGCGGGAATTCAAGCGGGTGGAAAAAGAAATGCTGGAGAGCGCAAGAAATCTGGAGTTCGAACGGGCTGCCCAGTTGCGAGACCAGCTCAAGGAGATCAAGGGCCTGGCCTTTGGTACCGGCGAGTCGGAAACGCTGAGTTTGCCGGCCACCGGAACCGATGGCCGGCCTGCGTTGCCCCTGCGCCCGCGCCCTCAGTCCAAAAGGCGGAACAGAAAATGATCATTCAGCCGCCGCGGACAGGGGTGGTGTTTGTCTGCATGGGCAATATTTGCAGGTCTCCAACTGCAGAAGGCGTATTCCGACGTCTGGCGGAACGCGCCGGCATGCTGGAGCGAATCATGGTGGATTCGGCCGGAACCCATAGCTACCACGTCGGGCTCCAACCCGATCCGCGCGCACAGGCTGCCGCCGCGCAAAGAGGGTATGACTTGTCAGCACTGCGGGCACGTCAGTTCAGCGCCCGGGACGTGATGGATTTCGATTACGTGCTCGCGATGGATTCGGAAAATCTCGAGGAGGTGCGGCGGCTGATTCCCAAGGATAAATATCACAAGACGCAGTTATTCATGAACTTCAGCACACAGCACCATGGTCAGGATGTGCCAGACCCTTATTACGGCAGCATAGACGGCTTCGAACAGGTATTGAGTATGGTGGAAGACGCCACCGCGGGCTTGCTGGCCGAGATCAGAAAAAACCTTCCGGCCTGAGTCGCACAAGCCGGAAGTTACCTGAGCAGGGAAGGTGTGAATGGGGAAGGCGTGAATGAGTGAATGAGTGAATGAGTGAATGAGTGAAGGGTGTAAACCCTCAATCCTCTATCCCCGATCCTCAATCCTCGATTCTATTCTTTCCCGACCTGATCGGCCGGCCGGCCACCGGTTTCCACTTGTTGCAGCATTTCTTCCGGCACGTGTTCGACCCGGCGGCGGGGCGGGCGCGCCGGACGTACGGCAGGAGCCTCGCTGTGGATTGGCTGAATTTTCTCCGACTGGGTTTCGATCATGACCAGATCCGTGGGCAAACTGACTGGCTCCATTTTCCAGGCGGGTTGTGTTGCCGGCGCGGGTTTGGCCTGGGCCTTCGGTTCTTCGTCCGGCTCCTTTTCCTCGGAGGCGGCGGGCTTGCTGAACACCTCGGCAACCTCCGGGATCGACACTGGCGCGGGGGCACTTGGGCGTTCCATCGGTTGGCTTTCGACAATGATCGGCGTCGCCTCCACTTCCACAGGCCTTTGGGTCACAACTTCGTTCGCCAAATAATCCGGAGTCGGAGCGGAATAATCCGAAATCGGAGTCGATCTGAACTCTTCCGCTACCGGTGCATTAGCCATCGGGGCTCGCTGCTCCTGACGCGGTTCGGAGCGTTCGCCGTTACGATCACGCCGTCCACGCCGCCGCCGTCCGCGACCTTCCCCCTCTTTCGCTGCGTCGGGACGATCACCCGGTAGGCGTTGCTCGACTGCGGCAAGATCCGGCCGAGGCGGACGCGCATTCTGCTGGGGCTGTGGCCGCTCTGGCCTGCGTTCGGTTGCCGATGCCGGGCGGTTGCGGGGTTGTTCGCGGCGCGCTTCGTTGTCCTGCCTGGGTTCCCGGCGGGCATCGGCGTCCTGCCTGGGTTCCCGGCGCGGGCCGCCTTTACGCTCTTCGGGGCGGCCCCGATGTTCCTTGCGTTCATGACCATGCCGGCGCTGCGGCTCGCGCACCCGGGTCGCCGGGGCGACAGGCGCCGGCTCCGATTTGCGGGAAAGCCAGCCGAAAATTTTCTCGAATATTGAGGGCCCTGCGGCTTTCTCCATCACCGGCGCGGGAACGGGAGCTGGTGCCGGCTGGGAGGGCGTGATCCCCTGCACGGCAGCCTGAGGACGAATAATTTCGGCTTTTTGGGCGGCGGAGGCAGGCTCCGTGGCATCGACCGGAACGGAAGCCATCTTGTAACTTGGGGCAACGGGCTCGTTCTGATTCAACTCGTCGTGGCGCAGGCGTGAAATCGTGTAATGGGGCGTTTCCAGATTGACGTTCGGGATCAGCAGTACGCTGACCTTGAGGCGCGTCTCGATGGCATGAAATTCATTGCGCTTTTCATTCAGCAAGTAGGTCGCCACATCGATCGGCACCTGGGCATGCACCGCGGCGGTGTTGTCCTTCATGGCCTCTTCCTGAAGGATGCGCAGGATGTGCAAAGCCGAGGATTCGATCGAGCGGATATGCCCGGTGCCATTGCAGCGCGGGCAGGAAATATGACTGGTTTCCCCCAGAGAAGTCTGCAAGCGTTGGCGCGACAATTCCATGAGACCAAACCGCGAAATCTTGCCGGTCTGGACTCGGGCGCGGTCGTACTTGAGTGCATCGCGCAAGCGGTTTTCCACGTCGCGCTGGTTACGGGTGGCCTCCATGTCGATGAAATCGATCACTACCAAGCCGCCCAGATCCCTGAGTCGCAACTGGCGGGCAATTTCGTCGGCCGCTTCCAGATTGGTCCGCAGTGCCGTTTCTTCGATATCGGCGCCCTTGGTGGCGCGCGCCGAGTTGACGTCGACGGTGACCAGTGCCTCCGTATGGTCGATGACGATGGCGCCCCCGGACGGCAATGGAACTTGTCGGGAATAGGCAGTTTCGATCTGATGTTCGATCTGAAACCGGGAAAAAAGCGGAACGTCGTCCTTGTATAGCTTCACTCGGCCGACGTTTTGGGGCATGACATGACCCATGAACTGCTGGGCTTGGTCAAAAATGCTCTCCGTGTCGATCAGTATTTCGCCGATTTCCTGGTGGAAATAGTCGCGAATCGCGCGAATAACCAGACTGCCTTCCTGGTAAATCAGGAAAGCCCCGCTTTGCTGCTTGGCCGCGGACTCTATCGCCTGCCACAACTGCATGAGATAGCCCATGTCCCAGGTCAGTTCCTCGAGGGAACGGCCGATCCCCGCGGTCCGGGCAATAATGCTCATGCCGGCCGGGACTTCGAGTTGGGAAATGGTATCGCGCAGTTCGTTGCGCTCTTCGCCTTCCACACGCCGGGAAACACCGCCGCCCCGTGGATTGTTGGGCATCAGCACTATGTAACGACCTGCCAGGCTGATGAAGGTGGTAAGAGCCGCGCCTTTGCTGCCGCGCTCGTCCTTGTCGACCTGGACGATGAGTTCCTGGCCTTCGCGCAGGGCCTCCCGGATAGTTACCCGGGCCGGATCGGCGTCAGGATTCTGGAAAAATGCGCGACTGACTTCCTTGAATGGCAGAAACCCGTGGCGCTCGCTGCCATATTCTACAAATGCGGCTTCGAGGCTGGGCTCGATTCGGGTGATGACTCCTTTATAGATATTGCTTTTGCGTTGTTCTTTTCCTGCTGTTTCAATGTCCAGATCGATGAGCTTTTGCCCATCCACTATGGCGACCCGCAGCTCTTCGGCATGGGTCGCATTGAATAACATGCGTTTCATTTTTTTCTCCCGCGCTCACAATTTCACGGGGAGGACTATGTTCGGGCATGCCCGTCAGAGGTTTTCGCTATAGGTCGTCAAAAATCTCGCTTGAATTGAGGGGAACACATCATGTTTACCGAATCCTAGTCAGGGACACGACCTGCTTTGTGCAGGCGGTGGGAATCCACTGGGTGCTGCGAGCGCGTAATTCATCGATTACCATCGCTACTTTGTCGGGTCAGCGATTTAACCCTTCTCGACGGATCAGGATTGGCAGGACTTTAAATCGCGACGTTGCGCGAGCCCCATAGCCCTGATCCAGAAATTTCGAATTGCCCGTAGGCCCAAATAGTATAAGCAAAATGAATAGCTTAAGCAAAGGTTCCGCAACATGGCATGAGGCGGACGAAGATTCCCTTGACCAGCGAATCGACAACTATCTTCATAAGTATCTCAAAGGCGTCCCGAAAAGCCATGTCTACCGCATTCTCAGGAGCGGAGAAGTCCGAGTCAACAGCCGCCGGGTCAGTCAGACCTACCGGCTGCAGCCAGGCGACCGGATCAGAATCCCGCCGATTCGGACGGCGGCACCTGAGGCCCGAATCTCGATGCCATCGGCCTTTAGCGGCAAAATAGTGCATGAAGACGAAGATCTCTTGATCGTCAACAAGCCCGGCGGACTGGCGGTGCACGGTGGGAGCGGCATTTCCAGCGGGGTTATCGAGCAGTTGCGTCATGAACGCCCGGAATTGCGATTTCTGGAACTGGTGCACAGGCTGGACCGGGATACCTCCGGCCTTCTGGTGCTGGCAAAAAAACGCTCGGCCCTGACCAGTCTGCATGCCCAATTACGCGAAGGCGGGGTCAAAAAACATTATCTTGCGCTGGTGCTCGGACGCTGGACCGATGCCAAGCGCAATGTCCGGCTCTCGCTTCATAAATTGATCGGCGCCTCCGGCGAGCGGCGGGTGGTGGTGGATGAGGCTTCCGGCAAGGCATCTCACACGTTATTTACCTTGGCGGCCAGTTTCGGGGAATACAGTCTTCTGGGCGCCGAATTAAAGACTGGGCGCACCCATCAGATCCGTGTCCACCTGTCCCACCTGGGATTCCCTATCGCCGGGGATGACAAGTATGGCGATTTCGCCGCCAATCGCACTCTTGCCAAAACAGGCTTGAAACGCATGTTCTTGCATGCCGACGCCCTCGAGTTACAACATCCGCGTCATGGAGACACATTGCGAGTGGCGGCAGCGCTGCCCCCCGAATTGCAAGGCTTCCTGGAATCTATGGGCGCCGCCCGGAGTTCCTCATGACCAGCGGCGCAGCCCGCCGCTTCGATCTGCTGGTGTTCGATTGGGATGGGACCTTGGTGGATTCGGCAGCGCACATCGTTGCCTGCTTGCAGGCGGCGTTTCGAGAGCTGGGGCTCGGCGTTCCGACGACACAGGCCTCACGCCACGTCATCGGGCTTGGCCTGCTGGACGCCATGCGTTATTTGAATCCCGACCTCGATCAGGGGCGCTACCAGGAGGTGTCGGCAGCATATAGCCGGCATTTCCTGGCTGGCCATGAGGCGATCAAGCTGTTTCCGGACGTGAGTCTGGGAATCGAGTCTCTCAAGGCAGAAGGCTACCTGCTGGCGGTGGCGACCGGCAAAAGCCGCCGCGGACTGGACCGCGACCTGCGGTCGACAGCACTGGATGCTCATTTTCATGCCACGCGCTGCGCCGACGAAGGCTTCCCCAAACCCAACCCCGACATGCTGCATTACCTCATCGATTCCCTGGGCACGGCAGCGGACAGAACCTTGATGATCGGCGACACCACCCATGACTTGCAAATGGCCGCCAATGCCGGCACGCCAAGTCTGGCCGTTGCCTACGGGGCGCATCCGCGTTCCGAGCTTGAAGCCTGTGCACCACTTGCCTGCCTCGATTCCTTCGCCAGACTTCTGCAATGGCTGAAAAAGGCCGGTTGATCTGCTCGTCGGACATGCTCGCAGAATGTGGTCCCGGCGTGCGTTTCGAAGTGCCTGCGGCCAATGGCACACAATCTGCATTTGCGGTGCGTTATCGGGGGCGAGTGCAGGCGTACTTGAATCGATGCGCACACGTGCACGTAGAGCTGGATTGGCCAGCCGGCGAGTTTTTCGATCTATCGAGGCTATACTTGGTTTGCAAAACGCATGGCGCTGCCTATCTGCCCGATACCGGCGTTTGTATAGGGGGGCCTTGCAAGGGGGCTCGCCTTGCCAAATTGGCGGTCCAGGAAATTGACGGGCAAATATTCTTGATGGAAGAAAAGGGAAACATTCATGTCTGAGTTAGACCGAAGAAGCGCGTCCGAGGGTTGGGAACGTCTGGTCATTGAAAATCTGGCCCGTTCGGTTTTGGACGAGCAGCGCAAGGCGCGACGTTGGGGGATATTTTTCAAGTTATTGGGGTTTGGTTATGTAATTGTTCTGCTTATATTGGCCGCCGGGTGGTTCGAACGCTCAGATGCCGGACTGACCGACGATATTACGGCCTTGGTCGAATTGAATGGTGTCATTGCGGCGGATCAGTCCGCCAATTCGGATTTCATCAGCCGCGGACTCAAGAATGCTTTTGAAAACAAATCTACGCGCGGGGTCATTCTGCGCGTCAATAGCCCGGGAGGCAGCCCGGTGCAGTCGGCCACCATCAATAATGAAATTCGGCGCCTGCGCGAAAAATATCCGACGATTCCGCTTTATGCGGTGGTCGAGGATATCTGTGCCTCGGGGGGGTATTATGTGGCGGTGGCCGCGGACCGGATTTTTGTCCAAAGTGCCAGTATCGTGGGATCCATTGGGGTAGTCATGAATGGCTTTGGATTTACCGGCACGATGCAAAAACT
Source organism: Bordetella parapertussis (assembly GCA_945900965.1). Taxonomy (GTDB): domain Bacteria; phylum Pseudomonadota; class Gammaproteobacteria; order Burkholderiales; family JACQAP01; genus JACQAP01. The sequence goes on from CAMDKM010000056.1 coordinate 9,888, forward strand.
CGGCGTCGAGCGCCGCATGCTCACCGCAGGCGAGTCCAAGGGCTTTCTTGACCCGTTTTCGCCCATGGATGCGGGCGCCCGCGTCCATGCGCAACACATGCTGGATGACATTCACCGGCAGTTCATCGATGCGGTACGGGCTGGCCGCGGCGATAAGCTAAAAGAAAACGAGCGATTGTTTACCGGGCTGGTATGGACGGGACAAAAAAGCATCGACCTGGGATTGGCCGATGCCTTGGGAAGTGTCGCCTATGTCGCCCGCGAGGTCATCAAGGCGGAAAAAGTCGTGGACTTCACGCCCAGGGAAAATTTGCTCGAGCGCTTCGCCAGTAAATTGGGGACCGAGTTCGGCGGTGCCTTACTGCACGCGGCCGGATCCGGAGTCGCGCCGCGATAGCGATCGCACCGGCTTCGCATTGAGCAAAAATACCGTCGGACGTTTGTCAATATCCGGCGGCATTTTTCTCCACTGGGCAATGGAACGGGTGCTCACGAATTCCCGCTCGGTGGTGAGTTCGCTCGCAACGCATATCAGAGTCTCCGGGCGGCAAGTGGCGACCAAAGCCTGAAACAGCGCGGCATTGCGATACGGCGTCTCGATAAATATCTGCGTTTGATCGAAACGTACGGAGCGAGCCTCGATCTCGGCAATGAGTTGTTCGCGTTCGGGCGATCGCTGCGGGAGATAGCCATTAAAGGCGAATTGCTGCCCATTGAGGCCGGAGGCCATCAACGCCAGCACGATGGAGCAGGGGCCAACCAGCGGAATCACCGTCTGGCCATCGCGGTGGGCCAGGGCCACAAGCGCGGCGCCCGGGTCGGCGATACCCGGACAACCTGCCTCGGACAGCAGCCCAAGATCTTCCCCGGATCTCAGTAAAGCCGCGAGCTTCTCGACATCGGCGGCCTGGGTATTCGCGTCGAGCACGTCGATTTTCCTCTGCTGTACGGGAATACCAAGCGCTTTGAGGAAGCGACGCGCGGTTTTGGGGTTTTCGGCCACGAGATGCTGAAGCGACAATAAGGCGGCCTGGTGTCGCGAGCTGAAGGACTCCCGGGACGTGGTCTCTCCCAGGTCGGTGGGAATGAGAAACAGACGGCCTGTCATGGGAGCTGCAACCCCTGATTTCGCAGCATTCTGGATAACGCAATCAACGGCAGCCCAATCAGAGCCGTAGGGTCGGAGGATTCGATACTTTCCGCCAACGCGATGCCCAAACCTTCGGCTTTTGCACTTCCGGCGCAATCGTAGGCAGGTTCGGCCTGAAGATAACGCTCGATCTCGGCTCGGCTCAATGCTCGAAATCGCACCCGGGTATCCACCACTTCAGCCTGTACAGCGCCGGTCACGCTATTACACAAGGCCAGGGCGGTAAAGAAGCTCACCGTTCTACCGCTAGCCCGGCCCAACTGCTCCACGGCTTTCTCATGGGTCATCGGCTTGGGAAGTGTTATTCCTTCGCAGACCGCCACTTGATCGGAACCGATGATCAGGGCGGCCGGATATTGCGAACGGGCAGCCTCCGCTTTGACTCTCGCCAGACGAAGTGCCGTGTGTGGGGGCGGCTCGTTCTCCAATGCAGATTCGTCGATTCCGGGTGCAAATGTTTGAAAAGGGATCTTAAAGCGCGTCAGCAATTCCTTGCGATAGGCCGATGTTGAGGCAAGAATCAACGATAGATCACTGTTTGTGTAAGACATTCTGTTTTGACAGGGAAATACAAAGCTAATATTATGCGCGGCTTATGTTTGGTCGGATGGTCGTTGACAGCATGAAATTCGCCCTGGAAGCGGGTGAGATCGCCGATTCGATAGAAGTGGCGAGCCTGTCACGGCTGCGGGAGGAGTTGTTTGAGCCTCGTGGTGCGGTGGCCTTCAAAGTGGAAGGCCTTCCGCAATTGCGCGGCAAACCTGCATTGCGTGTCAAGGTGGTGGCGGATTTGGTACTGAAATGCCATCGCTGTCTCGGCCCTGTGGAATTCAGGGCGGATTCCACGCGGCAACTGGAGCTGGTGCCGCCGACTGCGGCACTGACGGCTCTTGCCGAGGAGCCGGACGACATTGAACAAATCCATGCGGACCCGGCGCTGGACGTGATAATGCTGATCGAAGACGAGCTGCTTCTGGAACTTCCGATGGTTGTTGCGCACCCTCAGGGTTCTTGTTCCCTGCCGGTACCCGAACGAGTGGAAAACCAGCAGAAGTCGCCCTTCGAGGCCTTGTCGAAATTTAAGCAGTAGAAATATATTCAATTGAAGGAGTTTTAGCATGGCAGTTCAGCAAAATAAAAAATCCGCGTCCAAACGAGGCATGCACCGCTCGCACGACTTTCTGACCAATCCGCCTTTGGCCATAGAGCCGGGCAACGGTGAAGTCCATTTACGGCACCATATCAGCCCTGGCGGCTTCTATCGCGGCAAAAAGGTCGTCAAGTCCAAAGGCGAATAAGCCATTCGACCTTTGGCGGCACATCCGGGCAATCCGGGGGCGATGGGCTGGATCATATTGACAGTCCTTCACCTGCAACCCCCAGCCGAATGGCTGAATTGGTTGGATGTTATCGCGCTGCATCCGGTAACGCCGGATTCTCAATGGCGGTAGTGCTGGCCGTCGATTGCATGGGGGGTGACCACGGCATAGCGGTCACCGTTCCCGCTGCCCTGAATTTTCTTCGTGATGCGCAAGACGCCACCGTAATGCTGGTTGGCGATGCGGATGCGATCAGACACGAATTAAAAACTCGCGGCACCCACGAAGATCATCGGGTGCAAATTCTGGCCGCGAAGGAAGTGGTTGCAATGGACGAGGCGCCCGCCTCGGCCTTGCGCAACAAACGCGAATCGTCCATGCGTCTGGCCATCGACCTGGTCAAGGAAAGGCAGGCCGCAGCCTGCGTGAGCGCCGGCAACACCGGTGCACTGATGGCCATGTCCCGCTTTGTACTCAAGATGCTCCCGGGTGTGGATCGTCCGGCGATCGCGTCTTTTTTGCCGACCCAACGTGGCCGCACCTGTATGCTCGATCTGGGCGCCAATGTCGATTGCAGCGCCGAGCATTTATTGCAATTCGCCGTGATGGGAGCTTCACTGGTGAGTGCGGTCGATCATATCGAGACGCCTTCCGTTGGCTTGCTCAATATCGGGGAAGAGGAAATCAAGGGCAATGAGGTGGTCAAGCAGGCCGCCGAGCTGCTGCGTGAAAGCGGACTGAATTTCTACGGCAATATCGAGGGCACCGATATTTACAAGGGCACCACCGATGTCATCGTCTGCGACGGCTTTGTGGGCAATGTCGCCTTGAAGACTTCGGAAGGCCTCGCACAGATGCTTGGGCTGTATTTGCGCCAGGAATTTGGCCGCAATTGGTTTACCCGATTGTCGGGTGCATTCGCGCTGCCGGTTATCCGTGCCTTCCGCAGGCGGGTCGATCATCGGCGTTATAACGGCGCCAGTCTTCTGGGATTAAAAGGTATCGTGGTCAAGAGTCACGGTTCCGCCGACAGTTTTGCATTCGAAATCGCGATTCGACGTGCCTACGAAGAGGCGCGTTACAACGTGCTGGAGCAGATCGGCAAGCACATGACGACCCTGCATCAGAAGGTGGCCTGATGTATTCGCGAGTCGCAGGGACCGGCAGCTATCTGCCGGAAAAAATCCTGACCAATGCGGAACTGGAGAAACTTGTCGATACCAGCGACGAATGGATCCGCACCCGCAGCGGAATTCGCAGCCGGCATATTGCCGCCGAGGGCGAAATGGCAAGCGATCTTGCCTTGCATGCGGCGCAGCGGGCCTTACACGCCGCCGATGTAAGCGCGGCCGAGCTCGACATGATTGTCGTCGCCACCACCACGCCGGATATGATCTTTCCCAGTACCGCCTGTATTTTGCAAGCCAAATTGGGCGCCACTGGCTGTCCAGCATTTGACGTGCAGGCAGTATGCAGCGGATTTGTTTATGCGTTGACGGTGGCGGATCTGTTCATCAAGTCCGGCCAGGCGCGCCATGTTTTGGTTGTCGGCGCCGAGGTCTATTCGCGGATTCTAGACTGGACCGATCGCGGCACCTGTGTTCTGTTCGGCGATGGTGCCGGTGCCGTTGTCCTCAAAGCCAGCGAAACGCCAGGGATTCTCGGGGCCAAGCTGCACGCGGATGGCAGTCAGAAGGACAACTTGTCCGTGCCGGGAAGTGTTTGCGGCGGGAAAATTTCGGGTACGCCTTATGTGCGCATGGACGGCGGAGCGGTGTTCAAGTTCGCGGTCCGCGTCTTTGAGGAGGTGGCCCATGAAGTGCTCGATGCCGCGGGCCTGACGGTTGCCGACCTGGACTGGTTTATTCCTCACCAGGCAAATAGCCGCATCATGGAAGCCACCGCCAAGAAACTAGGATTGCCTCTGGAGAAATTGATCTCGACCGTGGATCATCACGGCAACACCTCCGCCGCATCAATACCATTGGCGCTGGACGAGGCGGTGCGCGCGGGCAAAATTCGTACTGGACAGACGCTTCTGTTGGAAGGCGTGGGCGGGGGATTTACCTGGGGCGCGGTACTGTTGCGATGGTGAGGTGGCGCACATGAAAGCGGCTTTCGTTTTCCCGGGACAAGGTTCCCAGTCCGTGGGCATGATGGGTAATTTCGAGAAACTGCCCGCAGTTCGGCAGACCTTCGAGGAAGCTTCCGGGTATCTGGGGATCGATCTCTGGAAACTGGTGCAGGAGGGCCCCGCCGAAAAACTCAACGAAACCGTCAATACGCAACCCGTAATGCTCGTGGCGGGGGTTGCGATGTATCGCGCGTGGCAGGCGTCCAGCGACCTACGGCCCGTCTCGATGGCGGGACATAGCCTCGGCGAATATTCCGCCCTGGTGGCAAGCGGCATACTCAAATTCGCGGACGCCGTACCGCTAGTGCGCTTTCGCGCCCAAGCCATGCAAGATGCCGTGCCGGCCGGCGTGGGCGCCATCGCGGCCATCATTGGACTTGACGATGATGCGATCCGGGCAGTGTGCCGCGAGGCAAGCGCAGGGGCGGAGCAAGTTGAGGCCGCGAACTTCAATTCTCCGGCACAAGTTGTTATCGCGGGACACAAGGTGGCCGTGGAGCGCGGTATGGAACTGGCAAAAACAAAAGGCGCAAAACGTGCCATGCTTCTGCCGATGAGTGTTCCATCTCATTGTGCCCTGATGCGACCGGCGGCGATGCAATTGAAAAATCGTCTTGCGCAAATTGCATTGCACGTCGGGTCGATACCTGTGTTGCACAATGCCGACGTGGCTGCTGCCGCAACCGAAGACAAGGTCAAGGATGCATTGGTGCGCCAGTTATATCAACCGGTGCGCTGGGTGGAAACTGTCCGGACCCTGGTGGCCGCGGGGGCAACCCATATCGTGGAATGCGGCCCGGGCAAGGTGCTGGCCGGCGTAAACAAGAGAATTGTGCCGGATGCAAAAATTCTGACTTTCGGTGACGCGACAAATTTTGAAGAAGCGCTCGCATCGTTCAAGGGTGATCGGATTGAATCGTGATGCTTGAAGGAAAAGTTGCACTGGTAACCGGCGCCAGCCGGGGCATTGGTCGGGAAATTGCGCTCGAACTCGGGCGCGCTGGTGCCATCGTAGCGGGGACGGCGACCACCGAGGCGGGGGCACAAGGCATTGGCGAGCTGCTGTCCACCGAAAAAATTGCGGGTGCGGGTTTCCGCGTGGATTTCAGCCAGCCCGCTTCCATTGAAGAAACCCTGAATCAGATCGAGAGCAGACTGGGCCCTGTTGCGATCCTGGTCAACAATGCGGGCATTACCCGGGACAATTTGCTGATGAGAATGAAGGAAACGGACTGGGACGAAATCATGAACACCAACCTCAAGTCCGTATACTTGCTCAGTAAACTGGTCATTCGGCAAATGATGAAGGCGAGATTTGGGCGCATCGTCAATATCACTTCGGTGGTGGGTTTCCTGGGCAATGCCGGGCAAGCCAATTACGCGGCCGCCAAAGCCGGCATTGTCGGTTTCAGCAAATCTCTGGCCCGAGAAGTAGGGAGCCGCAATATCACGGTGAACTGCGTTGCGCCGGGATTCATCGATACCGATATGACGCGCGGTTTGCCCGAAGAACAGAAAAAGGCCTTGCTGCAGAATGTGCCGCTGGGGCGATTTGGCAATCCGGGCGAAGTGGCCGCGGCAGTGACGTTTCTGGCCTCGGAAAAAGCCGCTTATATCACCGGCAGTACCCTTCATGTCAATGGCGGAATGTATATGGATTGAAGCCCTAAGTGGTTCAATTTTGGTAGACTAGCGCCCGAGTTTTTTCCCGCTTTTGGCCCCATGGGCCAAGGACGGGCCAACGGGTGATTGCGTGATCATGCAAGTAAAGAAAGGGAAGGGACATCAATGGAATCCGTAGAACTGCGCGTCAAAAAAATCGTTGCCGAGCAACTGGGAGTAAACGAAACCGACGTCAAGACCGAATCGACTTTTGTCGACGATCTCGGCGCCGATTCGCTCGACACGGTTGAATTGGTCATGGCGCTTGAAGAAGAATTCGAGTGCGAGATCCCTGACGAGGAAGCGGAAAAAATCACCTCGGTGCAGCAAGCGATCGATTACGTCAAGGCACACGTAAACTGAACTTTATTCCCATCTTTCCATGGAGTTCAGTTGACTAAACGCCGAGTAGTCATTACCGGTCTGGGGACAGTTTGTCCGGTCGGTAACAACGTCAAGGAAGCTTGGTCGAATATCCAGGCGGGCAAGTCGGGTATCTCGCGAATTTCCCGTTTTGACGCCTCGGCCTATGCTTCCCAGATCGCGGGGGAAGTCAGAAACTTCGACATCGGCCAGGTGCTCTCGCCCAAAGAAGCCAGGCGTTCGGATATCTATATTCACTACGGTATTGCCGCTGCCGTGGAAGCCATAGGGGATGCCGGGCTTGCAAAAAATCCCGCCGACGCTGAGCGCTATGGACTGAATATCGGTTCGGGCATCGGCGGGTTGCCGCTGATAGAGGAAACCTGCAAGACCGTCATGGAAAGCGGTCCCCGCAAGATTTCGCCATTTTTTATTCCTGGCGCCATCATCAACATGATTTCCGGGAATCTGTCGATCATGTTTGGATACAAAGGTCCCTGTCTTGCCATGGTGACTGCCTGTACCACGGCCAATCACTGCATTGGCGATTCGGCGCGAATGATCGAATACGGCGATGCCGACGTGATGGTGGCCGGGGGCTCCGAAGGCGCAATCTGCTCGCTTGGCGTGGGAGGATTTTCCGCGGCGCGAGCGCTGAGCACCCGCAATGACGATCCAACGACGGCCAGCCGGCCCTGGGACGCGGGGCGCGATGGCTTTGTGTTGGGGGAGGGCGCGGGAGTGCTGGTATTGGAAGAGCTCGAACATGCGCGTGCGCGAGGTGCCAGAATATATTGCGAACTGGCCGGTTACGGAATGAGCGCCGACGCCCACCACATCACCGCGCCTTGCGAAGATGGAGAAGGGGCCGCGCGCGGCATGAGCAATGCGCTACGCAATGCGCAGATGAATCCCGATGATATCGATTACATCAATGCCCACGGAACCTCCACCCCGCTGGGCGACATCGCCGAGACAGTTGCCCTGAAGCGCTGTTTCGGGGCGCATGCGAAGCGCCTGGCCGTGAGTTCGACCAAATCTTCGACCGGACATTTATTGGGCGCCGCCGGCGGAGTGGAAGCGGTGTTTTCGGTCATGGCGATAAAAGACCAGATAGCGCCGCCGACTATCAATTTGACCACGCCGGATCCACAGTGCGATTTGGACTATGTTCCCAATACGGCCCGACAGATGAAAATTCGCTCCGTCATGTCGAATTCCTTCGGCTTTGGCGGCACCAATGGAACGCTGGTATTCCGCGCCATTTGATTGTTTGCATGCGCCCGAAGCGGGTGCGGTGAAGTAGGATCGATGTTCATTCGTTTCCAGCAATCCCATTTATTTATCCGGTGAGGACACAGGTTTTCCATGGCCCGACACAAGAACCTGTTTCTTCCCGAACCCAAATGGACGCTGGGGCGGATACTGCGTTGGTTGCTTGGATTGCTGTTGCTTTGCGTCCTCGCCGCCGGCGGTTGGTTGGCGCATTTTGCAACCAAGCCCCTGGCTGTAGCTGTCGAAAACCGGC
>CAMDKM010000057.1 GCA_945900965.1 Bordetella parapertussis
TCGGGTATCGGAATTCTTCGACTTTTTACTGACCCCTTTGACCCTGAAGCACGAGTGCGAACGACCGCTTATGAGCAAATACGCGAAGGCCCGGTCATTGCCGAAAATTGCCGTCGCCGGGCATGTGGTTCTGACACTGGCTGTCGGAGAAAATCCAAACTTCTACACCTCAATCGCCGATCCGATTGTTCAGTGGCGAGATGCTTAGCGTCAAACTCAGCCGAAACGGCGAAGCCGAAATAAATCCACCCCCCTTTTTTTTTGCCGTCATAATGACTCGAACAGCTGGGAGGGGCCTCATGCCGCGGATGAGGGAAACGAGGGGCAAGCCTGCATAAGTGCATTCCAGTTTCGGTGGTCCGACCCCGATCCGCGACGCAAGCCAACGACGGTTACGCAACAACGCCGACGGGACGGCGCGGCCCGCACTCACGCGAAGCGCTCAAACTGCGTCGGAATCGGGCACCTCGGGGTGATGCAGGGTTCGAACAATGCCTGCGAGAGGGAAATTGTCACCAAACGCTCGTGCGATTGACTACCCGCTGAATTGAATGGGGGTTATAGAGTTCTTGGCAGTGAAAGTGGGGGTTTAAATTTCCTATACGCGCCCACCTTGTGTTCGAGGAGACATCGAGATGCCCAACAGTTCCCTTGCGTCGCTGCAACGCGGCGTTTCCAACACGGCCGTGCTCGGCCTGGTTGCCACGTCGCTGATCGTCGGCTTTCTTGGTTCGCTTGCGCTGCGTGCGCCTGGGCAGGGTGGCCACGCGGCTGCCGGCAGCGAGGTGGCCCTGGACGTCATCAAGTGGAAGGTACCGGTGGCGTTCCCGGTCACGCTGCCGGCGTTGGGCGATACGCCGTTGCTCGTGGCTGCGCTCGCCAAAGCTTCGTCCGGTGGCAAGACCGAGTTGACGATCTACGAGCCCGGCAAGCTGGTGCCGCCCAACGCAATCACCGACGCCGTCAAGGACCGCAAGGTCGAGGCGGGCTACACGTGGTTGGGCTACGACCAGGGCAAGATTCCGGCGTCGCCGCTGTTCGCGGCGGTGCCTTTCGGCATGGAGCCCTGGGAGTTCACCGCCTGGTGGTACGAGGGCGGCGGCAAAGCGCTGGGCGAGAAGGTGTATGCCGAGCATGGTGTCGTGCCGATCCTGTGCGGCATCACCGGCCCCGAGGCCGCCGGCTGGTTCCGCAACGAGATCAAGACGCTGTCCGACCTGAACGGGCTGAAGATCCGCTTCGCCGGGCTCGGCGGCAAAGTGTTGCAGAGCCTGGGCGCCTCGGTCACCGTGTTGCCGGCGGGCGAGATCTTCGGCGCGCTGGAGAAGAACGTGATCGACGCCAGCGAGTTCTCGATGCCTGCAATCGACGAGAAAATGGGCTTTTACAAGATTGTCAAGATCAACTACTTCCCCGGGTGGCACCAGGTCTTCTCGGCCTTTCACTTCGTCGTACACAAGGACACCTGGGACAAGCTCGGCAAAGGCAGCCAGGCGTCGATCGAGAGCGCCTGCACGGCCGGCGTGCTGCGCTCACTGTCCAAGGGTGAGGCGATTCAGGGCAAGGCGATCGAGCTCTACAAGGCCAACGGCGTTAAGACCATCACGCTGCCCGACCCGGTGCTGCGCGCGTTGCAGAAGGCCAGCGACAAGGTTCTAGAGTCGGAGTCGGCGGCCAACCCGCTGTTCAAGGAGGTCCTCGAGTCGCAGCGCAAGTTCTCGGCTGAGTACCGCAACTGGAAGACGCTCGGCTACCTGCCGCGCAACTGGTGAGCGCGGATCAGCCATGACCTCCACACCCAATTCCTCGGATCACCTCGCCGAAGCCGAGGCGGCTGCGCAACACCACCCCGAGCAGGACTTCGCGACCACATCGCTGTCGCGCCTGGCCGACCCCTTGCTCGTGCGCGTCGGCGAGGCCTTCTCCTACGTCTGGGTCGTGCTCGTGGTTCTGGTGTTCGCCAACGTGATCCTGCGCTACGTGTTCGGCAAGGGCCTCATCCAGTTCGAGGAGGCGCAGTGGCACCTTTACGCGGTGGGCTTCATGCTCGGCCTGGCCTACGTCATGGTCAAGGACATGGACGTGCGCATCGACGTGCTGGCCGAACGCTGGAGCTTCCGGACCCGGGCCTGGATCGAGTTCTACGGCCTGGTGCTCTTCCTGTTGCCCTTCATTGCCCTCGTGCTCTGGTACGCACTGCCCTTTGTCGGCTACTCGCTGTCGATCGGAGAGCGCTCCGACGCACCGGGTGGACTGCCTTGGCGCTGGATCGTCAAGTCGGTGATGGTGTTGGCCTTCTTGCTGCTGGCGCTGGCTGCGGCGTCGCGTTTCTCGCGCGTGCTGGCCTACTTGTTCCTGAACCAACCGGCCGTCGAAAAGACGTGAGGAGACGCAGCCATGCTTGCCAATGAATGGATTGCTCTGGCGATGTTCGCCAGCTTCATCGTCCTGCTTTTCCTCGGCTTCCCGGTCGCATGGACGCTGGCCGGAATCTCGGTCGTGTTCACCGTGATCGGCATCGTCGCCAGCGTCGACTTCGGTGTGGCCAACATCGCCATCGACTGGTCCTACACGTCGCTGGTGGTCGACCGAATCTGGGACCTGATGAGGAACTGGGTGCTGGTGGCGCTGCCGCTGTTCGTCTTCATGGGCCTGATGCTCGACCGCGCCGGCATCGCCGAGAAGATGCTGATGTCGTTCTCCAAGCTGTTCGGCACGATCGGCGGCGGCATGGCGGTCACGGTGGCGGTGATCGGCATCATGCTCGCGGCCTCGACCGGCATCGTCGGCGCTTCGGTGACGCTGCTGGCGCTGATCGGCCTGCCGGTGATGCTGCGCGCGCGCTACGACCCGGGTCTGGCCACCGGCACGGTGGCCGCGGTCGGCACGCTGGGCATCTTGATTCCACCGTCGATCATGCTCGTGGTCATGGGCGATCGGCTCTCGCTGTCGGTGGGTGACCTGTTCCTCGGGGCCTTCATCCCCGGCATGCTGCTCGGCCTGATGTACATCATCTACATCTTGCTCGCGGCCAAGTTCAAGCCCTCGCTGGCGCCGGTGCCCGCGAACGTCGAACCGCTGTCACTGGCCGTCCTGTGGGAGGTCGCCAAGGCCACCGTGCCGGCCATCGTGCTGATCCTCGCGGTGCTGGGCTCGATCTTCTTCGGCATCGCCACCCCCACCGAGTCGGCCGGCATCGGCGCGCTGGGCGCGATGCTGCTGGCCGGCGCGAACAAGAGCCTGAACACGAAGGTCATCCGCGAGTCCGGCCGCCAGACCACCGTGACCACGGCCTACATCTTCGCGATCATGATCGGCGCCACCGCGTTCTCGCTGGTGTTTCGTGGCCTGGGTGGCGACGAGCTGATCGCCGAGGCGCTGAAGTCGCTGCCGTTCGGCCCCACCGGCATCGTGATCGCGATCCTGCTGTTCACCTTCATCCTCGGCTTCTTTCTCGACTGGATCGAGATCACGCTCATCGTGCTGCCGCTGGTGCTGCCGGTGGTCAAATTGCTCGGCTACGACCCGGTCTGGTTCACCGTCACTTTCGCGATCGTGCTTCAGACCTCTTTCCTGACGCCGCCGGTGGGCTTTTCGCTGTTCTACCTGAAGGGTGTGGCGCCCAAGTCGGTGACCACGATGGACATCTACCGTGGCGTCATCCCGTTCAACCTGATTATCGGTCTGATGATCGTACTGTGTTTCTTGTTCAAGGACCTGATCCTGTGGCTGCCCAAGACCGCCTACGGCAACTGATAGGAAGGAGTTACCCATGAAAGCACTTGTTGGCCGAAGCGCGATTGTCACCGGCTCGACCAGTGGCATCGGCCTGGGCATCGCCCAAGCGCTGGCCGCGGCGGGCGCGCGCGCTATGCTCAACGGCTTCGGCGATGCGGCGGCGATCGAAGTGCGTGTGCATGGGGCCTTGCCTTTTGCCTCATCGAGACGTGGTTTATTTTTCTACTAGTTTCCTTGCACGAACGAAGCAGGCAAAAAGTAAGGCTTGGCCCTAGTCCCAGACCCACACTTACTCAGCTCTTGTCTTCCAGCCCGGAAGGCGCCAGACGCGCCAGCGCCCGGTCTAGCAGGGACACCGCCCCACCGGCAATTTCTTTCCGGTCCTTGCGCGCCATCGCGGCACGGACGATGGCGCCGCCGAGAAAACGCAATGGCTCGGGCGGGAAGCGCCGGGCGGCGCGATTGACCAGGCCGTTCTGCGCCCAGCGGTCGCGTTTATCGAGCGCCAGGCTCGCGAGAATCCGACCGCCGATTCGGCTCGGGTTGACGCCGTTGCCGCTCCAGCCGATGCCATAGCAAACGTGCGGCGCGCCGGGCAAGGTGCCGAGCAGCGGCAAGCTGTCGTACGTACGGTCGATCGGCCCCGACCAGCTGCGCTCGATCGGCATGTCGGCCAGCATCGGATAGGTCCTGCGGAAATCCGCAGTGGCTTCGGCGATGCCGACCGGATCGTTGAATGCCGTCGCGCCCGGCTCGCCGGTGAAGTACAGCCGCCCACCGCCCTTGCCGAATACGATGCGCCCGTCGCGAGTGGTCCGGTAGTAATCCACCGTGGCCTGCGAGTCGGTGATGCTCTCGCCGCCGGTCCAGCCGATTTCGGCAAGGCGCCCGGGAATCGGCGGCGTGGCGACGATGGCGCTGCCGACGCAGACGAAGCGTCGCTTCAGCTCCGGCACCGCGGCACCCCAGGCGTTGGTGGCGATCACCACGCGGTCTGCGGTGACCGTTCCGAAACGCGTGACCAGCTTCGCCGGCGTCGAGCGGATCAGGGTTTCGACGCGGGAATGCTCGTAGACCTGAATGCCTGCTTCTGCGGCGATCCGCGCCAGGCCGCGGCCGAGCTTGCCGGGATGGATGGTACCGTTGACGGGCTCGCAGATGCCGGCGAGGTGGGCGGCGGAGCCTGTCCTGCGCGCGATGTCGTCCGGACTGAGTCCCTGGAAAACTTCGCCGCGGCCGAGGCGCTGCGCGGTTTCCACCACGCTGTCCCAGGCACCGAGATGCGCGGCGGCGGTCGCGGTCCACAGCCAGCCCGACTGCCGGTATTCCGCGTCGATGCCGTGCCTGTCGAGAAACGGGCCGAGTGCGGCCACCGACCGCGTGGTTTCGTCCGCCAGCCACAGCGCATCGTCAACACCGCAGATGCCGACCAGGCTGGCGATCTTCGGCCACCAGGACATCACGAAGCCGCCGTTCAGACCGGAAGCCCCGCCGCCGCAGCGGCCCGCTTCCAGCACCGCGACGCGCAGCCCCGGTTCCAGTTCCTTCAGCGCAAGCGCCGTCCACAGCCCGACGAAGCCACCGCCGATGATCGCGACGTCTGCGCTGATGTCGCGATCGAGCCGCCGCACCGGCGCCCGCGCACCGGAATCATCGGCCAGCCATAAGGAACACGAACTCATCTGTCTGGTGTCGCCTGGAATCGTGCGTACGGGTCAGATACCGTTCCGGAATATAGCATCCAGTCCACCGTCCGCCCGCTGAGGCTCGAACTCTCTGGCGACCTGTACTACGGGGCTAGAAGGTGAGGCTTGGTAGAATTGGGAAAATCGGTTCCTGGCGACAGTATTGGATTGAGAACGCCGCTTTCCCCTTCTGGCGCGCCGAGCAGCTCGACTCGACAAGGAGTTTTCGGCGAGGACTGTGCGCCTGTCGACACGTTAAGCGTAGCTCCGTTTGCGGGAGCAGGCGCCGAGACTCGGTCCACCGACATCAGCACAGGCGCCCCTGACACGGATTCCGCCCCAAGCTACGCCCGCCGGGAACCGAGTCAGTCCCATGGCAGGCCACGTCGTGTGTGGCCTGCCAGGTCGAGTTCCGCAGCCGCCTTGTCGAGGCAGGCAGCACAGGGCCACCCCGCGAACACGGGGCGCGACAACAGGGGCGGCCTTCTTTGGGTTACCTTTCTTGGCCGCGCAAGAAAGGTAACTTGCTGCCGGGCAACCCCCGGCCCAGCGAAGCGCACAATGGGAACCGGTTTGCATTTTCAGCCCGTCGTGGCGGTCCGCCTTAACATGCCAGGAGATGAAATGTTTCGCAGAACTGCACTTGCCGCTTTGGTATTCACCTCACTTTCGACACACGCCCAAGACGCGGTGCAGACCGACGCCGATAAATACAAAACGATTTTCGAGAATGAGTGTGTTCGAGTGCTCGACTATCAGGATGCACCGGGAGAGTCGACGCACCAGCATTCGCACCCGGCCTTCGTTCTCTAGGCGTTGTCCTCCTTCAAGCGGTCGATTACCTTGCCGGATGGCAAGGTGCTGCAGAGGCAGTTCAAGCAGGGCGACGTCATGTGGTCAAACTCGCAGACCCATATCGGCACGAACAGCGGCGACACCCCCACCCATGTGATTCTTGTAGAAACGAAGAGCGCAATTGGCGAATGCGCGAAGAAGTGACGCCGGCGTAAAAGAACCTTTTTACGCAACCATGCAGGCCTGAACCCATTTTCTATTACGGAGAACACAGCAATGAACGTAGATGGCAAGAAAGCAATCGTCTTTGGCGGCACATCGGGCATCGGCCTCGCCACGACCAGGCAACTGGCCGCGCTGGGCGCCAAGGTCGTAGCGGTAAGCCGTGATCCAAGCAAGGCCGGCGCTCCGCCCGCAGGCGTCACGCTGGCCAAGTGCGACGTGCTGGATCGCGCCGCCATGGAAGCGTTGTTCAAGCAACATGCCCCGTTCGACATCCTCATCAGTGCGGCCACCGGTGGGACACGCGCGATGGGTCCGTTTCTGGCAATGGAAATGGACGGCTACAAGGCTTCGTTCGACAAGCTGTGGGGCTACGCGAACGTAGTGCGCTACGGCACGAGCCACCTGAGCAAGGACGGCACGATCGTCATAGTCAGCGGAGCGCCGGCACGCAAGTGCAAGCCGGGCCAGGTTGCGCTGTCTTCGGTCGGGGCGTCGGTGGAAGCCCTGGTGCGTGCGGTGGCGCCCGAAATCGCTCCACGGCGCATTAATGTGGTGTCGCCAGGTTCCATCGATACGCCTATGGTAGCCCTCAAGGGCACGGAGCGTGAAACGCTGTACAAAAACCTGACGGCCAAGAACCTGATCCCTCGCGCAGGTACGCCCGAGGAAGTCGCGCAGGCCATCGTGTTCCTGGTTCAGAACGATTTCGTCACCGGCACCACGATCGATGTCGACGGCGGCTGGCTGCTTTCGTAGGGGCGCGCAAGGCGAATTAGCGATTTTCCGCCTTCGCTGTAAGAGGACAGGAGTATCTACCGCCTCCACCCACCACGCGCCGCGAGCGGCACACACCCCTACGGGTGCATATGAGTGTTCCCTTGAGAGCACGAAGGGGCACGAAGTAGCACGAAGAAGGACGAAAACAAAGAGGGGCTTGGTTGGCAAGTGCGGAACGGGATTAGGGTTCGAAACGCCGTTGTCCCCTTCTGGCGCGCCGAGCAGCTTCGCCAGGCCGGTGGCAGACCGGCGGCTGGTCACTTTCCTTGCGCGGCCAAGAAAGGTAACCAGCCGCCGGGCTGCCCCCGGCCTCTGGAAAATCAGAAAAGAATATCGGACGGCCTGACCGGTGCGCCTTGGTTTGACGCTCCTCAACTGCTGGACTACATTCCCCCGCATGATGCGCATGCCGTTCGAGAAACCGGCCACCAGACCGGCCACGCCACGCCAGTGGCTTGCCGACAGCGGCGGCCACTATGCCCTGAGCGCGCTGGTCGGCTTTTTGTTCGCCTGCACCGGCCCGGTCGCAATCATCCTCGCCACCGGCGCGCGCGGCGGACTGACTGAATCCGACATCTCGTCCTGGATTTTTGGCGCGTTTTTTCTCAACGGCTTTTTCACCATCGCGCTTTCCCTGATCTATCGGCAGCCGCTGGTGCTGTTCTGGAGCATTCCCGGTGCCGTGCTGGTTGGCCCTGCCCTCACGCACCTGAGCTATGCCGAAGTGATCGGCGCGTTTCTCGCCACCGGCGTGCTGATGCTGGGCCTGGGGCTGTCAGGCTGGGTGCGGCGCGCAATGGATGCGATCCCCATGCCGATCGTCATGGCCATGGTGGCCGGTGTGTTCCTGCGTTTTGGCGTGGACCTGGTACACGCCTTTCGGGAGCAACTGTGGATTGCCTTGCCGATGACACTCGTGTTCGTTCTGCTCACTGCCGCACCGCGCATCGGCCGCGCCCTGCCGCCCTTGGTCGGTTCACTGGCCGTGGGTGCGCTCGCCGTGTGGCAACTCGGCGCGTTCAGGCAGCCCGCCGGCGCGCTGTTTGGCATGGCGCATCCGAACCTCTATGTGCCGCAGTTCAGTTGGGCCGCGATGTTCGAGCTCGTGGTGCCGCTTGCCATCACTGTTCTGGTGGTGCAAAACGGCCAGGGCATCGCCATCCTGCGCGCCAACGGCCACCAGCCGCCGGTCAATGCGATCACGGCCGCGTGCGGAATCGGTGCCATCGTTACCGGCCTGGTGGGCACGGTCTCGACCTGCCTCACCGGCCCGGTCAACGCGCTGATCTCGGCGACCGGCGAGAAGGAAAGGCAGTACACGTCGGCGGTCATGGTCGCCTTGCTTGGCATCGGCTTCGGCCTGTTCGCGCCCTTTTTCACGCGGCTCATGCTGGCGATGCCGCCAGCCTTCATCGCCACGCTCGCCGGCCTCGCCATGCTGCGCGTGCTGCAAACCGCGTTCGTGGCATCGTTCCGCGACCAATCGACGCTTGGCGCGTTGGTGTGCTTTCTGGTCACTGTGGCCGATGTGCCGATATTTGGTATCGGCGCGGCTTTCTGGGGACTGGTGTTCGGCCTGTTGACCGTGCGGGTGTTGGAGCGGCCGGCACCGGCAGCAGCGTCAGCAACTTCGGTGGCTGCCGCTGCGCCGCCGCCAACGTCGACAAAGTAAGGCGCTCCTCGCAGCCCCGCCTGCATAGAAGCCGAGACGAGCGGCAAACATGGGCAGTGCCTCCATTTTCCTTCCCTGCCGCGGCCCCTTACACTTGAGAGGTATTAATAGGGTCAGACTCGAATTAATTCCCGTGAAGAATTTCTTTCCCCAATCCGTCCCCGACAACTCTGGTCGCGCATAGGAAATTTAAACACCCTTTTTCACGAATTGACAATGTATCCCCGGCCCGCTGAAGGGTCAAGCGCGCGAAAATTCTGTGTGGGGAGTAAGTTAGAGTCTCCGCTATGGATGGCGGCCGTGGCTTGACGAGGGTGCCCGGTTGCGGGGGTTCCTCAATCGATGCATCGGCCCGAGTCGGGCGTTCTGATGAATAACGCCATCATGTGGTTCGACCCGGAAGCGGGCAGCCCCAACTTGCTTGTTTGTTTGAATCGCCCTGTATACAATACTCTGATTAGTACGATTAAGAGTGTTATACGGGTTGATCGAAAGAGGCGAGGAAACCGATTTGAACTCCATTTCAGCGAATGACTTGAAAACCCAGGGCGTCAGCGCAATCGAACGTGCACTCGCGGATCAGCCCGAAGTGTCCCTGACGGTTCGCGGGCAGGCCAAATATGTGGTGATGAGCCGTGAACAGTATGCGCACCTGCGCGAGTGCGAACTGGAGGCCGCGCTGGCCGAATCGAAGGCGGATTTGGACGCAGGCCGTTTTGTCAAAGAGTCGGTCGAAAAACACATCAAGCGTCTTGCCAAATTGGCGGGTTGAATGGGGTGGCAGCTCGTATTTACCGAGCAATACAATCGCCGCGCCGCGCGGTTTCTTAAACGTCATCCGGACGCAGTCCGGCAATATGCCAAGACGCTCAAGCTGCTACAGGCCAATCCTCATCACCCTTCGTTGCGGCTGCACGCCCTGAAGGGCAGACTGTTGGGACTCCATAGCATATCGATCAGCCTGAGTTACCGAATCACCCTCGAAATGCTGGTCACGAAGTCGGAGATTGTGCCGATCAATGTCGGCATCCACGACGAAGTATATTGATGCTGTTGCAGATGCCCGCAGTGCCGGAGCACGATTGTAGAGTGCGCCTTCGAATGTCTGCCTGAGAGGACGGCGATGCCCTGGAAACCGCGTTCCATCGGCCGCGCATCGATGCAAGCGAAGGAGCCATGGTCATCGGCGATACGGCGCTCGATGAAGAGATTCATCAGGCATTGCAGGCGCGCTTCGACTACATTCAGCAACACTGGCTGACGTTGCCCTTCAAGTACGCCTGCCCAAGCGGCGTTCTCAGGCGCGGAAATGCAAACTGGGGTGCGACCGAAAGCAGCTCCCCGTGGGCTGATGCCGTTGGCGAGTGAGGGTGAAAACAAAGGTCCCTCATCGCACAATTCAAAACACGCGGAGAAAATCCACCGATGCCGATCATTGATTCCCAGGTCCACGCCTACGAGGCGAACACGCCGCAACGTCCCTGGCACAGTGTCCCGAACTGGCCCGCGCAGGTCACCGGCGACGAGATGGTGGCGGCGATGGACAGGGTTGGCGTGGACGGCGCGATCCTCGTCTCCGCCTTGTCCTTGTACCGCTACGACGGAAGCTATGCGGTGCAGGTGCAACGCAAGCATCCCGGCCGGTTCGGCATCGTCAAGCCGGTGGATCCGGAGGATCCGGCGGTGGCCGAGACAATTGCGGACTGGAAGAAGACACCCGGTACCGTCGCCATCCGCATCATGCTGACGAAAGAATCGGGGCTCGGGGCGGAACACTCGGGCCTCGACCGGATCCTTCGCGCCGCCATCCGCCACGACTTTCCGGTCAATATCCTTTGCTGGGACAACCTGGACGCGGGCACCGCGCTGATTGATCGCCACCCTGACGTGCGATTCATCATCGACCATCTGGGCCTGATGCAACCGCACGCGCCCCCTGCGCCGCCACGCCCGTGGGCCGAGCTGCCGAAAGTGCTGGCCCTCGCCCGACGCAAGAACGCGGTCATCAAAGTCAGTGGCGCCTGCACGCTATCCCGGGAACCGTATCCCTTCCCGGACATCTGGGATCCGCTCGCCCGCGTGTTCGATGCCTGGGGTTTCGACCGTTGCCTGTGGGGCACCGACTGGACCCGCGCCTTCGCCGTCGTCAACTACGAGCAGGCCGTCGAGCCCTTCCGCCTAACCGACCGCCTGCGCGAAAGCGAACGCGCGATGCTGATGGGCGGCGCCTGCGCCAGGACGTATGGATGGACGCCGATGAAAGGCTAGCAGGCATCGAGACAGCGGACCGCGAGGCAAAAGAAAGGCCCCTGACGGCCCAGCGGAGCGTTAGATCAGCGAGCGGCCTGCCCGGGCACGGGGCGGGCGAGGTGCGGGAACATGTGCCGGCGGGCCTCGTCGTCGAACTCGGTCTTGAAAGAAAATCTGCTGCGCAGCCGCTCCACCGCAGCGGCAGCAGGACGCTGATTGATCTCATTGAGCAGCCGCTTGACGTTAGGAAACCGGGCCCAGGCCTGTTCGTTTCCCAGGACGGTGGCAATCAATCGTGCCCAGCCCCATACCGCCATGTCGACGATCGTATAGGTCTCCCCTAGCATGTAGCGGCCCAGGCTCAGCTGCTTTTCGACGATCTTCCAGTGGCGCTCGGCCTCAAAGTCGTAGCGGTTCAACGCATACGGATTCGGCTCGGGAGAATACTGGCGGAAGTGCACTGCTTGGCCGGAGTATGGACCGATGCCACTTGCCACGAACATCATCCATGAAAGAAGCGGCCCCCTGCCCGCGAGTCCACCCTCCGGCAGAAAGCGGCCGGTCTTTTCTGCCAGATAAAGCAGGATGGCATTGCTGTCAAACACGGTCGTGTCGCCATCGATGATGGCAGGCACTTTGGCATTCGGGTTCACCGAGAGGTACTCAAGTGTGTGCTGCTGGCCTTTGCGCGTATCGATAGGGATCGGCTCGTATTGCTCTCCGAGCTCTTCCAGGAGCAGCGCCACTTTCATCGGGTTTGGTGCCAGGCTGAAATAGAACTTGATCACGAATATCTCCCTCGTTCTTGTTGAGGCGGAAGTCGAAAGTGAAACATACCTGAATACAGCCTCGCACGTTACGCCGCTCTGCCGCGCGCATGCACTCCGCTGCACGCAGGTTGGCGAGAATGGTAGTTTTTGCCCCTAGTAATGTGCCGGATCTATTTGTTCCAGTAATTCGAGCGATATGCAACGTCCGAAGCCTGATCCTCTCGGCGTCAATCCGCCATATCCAGCGCCAAGGATCGCGATTTATGTCGAAACTTTCTCATTCAAGTTGTCCGTTTATCCAACGGTATCGAGTCAACGAATGGCCTGGTAGATTACTGACACAAGCGAGGTGAGCAATATTTCTCGGAAATGCCCATTCGGGAATGAAGTTAGAACCGATAGGTCGCGAATGCGGTGAAGTAAGAGACGTTCTCGGCTGGCGGCGTATCTTTCAGGACGCGTCCGACGACAAAGTACGAAAGCGTCGAGTAAAGCGTCAAATGATTGGTCGCACTCCAAGTCAGCTGCAACGTTGCTTGATTGCCGACGTGTCGAGCGCGACTACGTTGACCGGTGCGCTGAAGGTTCTGTAGCGTACCGTAAATGCCGTCATGGACGCTTTGCCGCCAGAATCCGACCACGCCGGTGGTCAACACCGTCTTATCGTTAAGCCGCAGGGCAGTCGAAGGCGCAACATCAATGGAATTGGATGGCCCGATCAATCCGGCCAAACCCGAATACGCGGCGGATGCGAACAGCGGGTTGAAGGTATTCAGTCGGCTGTCGTTCGGATCGCGATCGCCGCTGGCAGCATCTATTCGCAGGCCAAGACGTGGCTTGAAACGCACGGCGGGCCACGTCCAGCCATTGTCGGTTGCGATGTACCAGGCGCGGATCGATGCATCGCCGAAATCACCAAACTGAAGCCCCGTCTCGAAATTGTAGTCCCAGCGGGAGCCGCGCCCCAACCAGCGCGTGCCCAACGTATAGCGTTGTTCGTCGGCGACGCCCTGATCGTAGCGCAAGGAATCCTGATCGCGGCGATGGAAGTAAATTACCGACGTGGCGCCCGGCAGCAGTTGGTGCGAGCGGGCCAGAGAGAGTCCCCAAAACCTGCCCTGATCGTGACTCTCGTCATCCAACGAGCCGGGCTTGTTCAGAACCGGGCGCGTGATTCCCCCATTGTATCGCCATGGGCCATGATTACCGTGGATCGTCAGTCCGTCAAAGCTCAAGCGGTCGTTCAAGCCGTCACGGCCGGAAATGATGCGCGAGGCGCCGAATTCCAATTCTTGCCGACCCAGCCGAAACGTCAGGAATTTCTCGCTTGTGCGGAAGGGCGTCCAGTCCGCAAAGACCTGGTTTACGTCAAACGCATTCTTGTCCGACGGCCGCGGGCCCGCCTTGCGGTCATTTATTAAACTTGATTGGAGCTGCCCGAAAAAACGGAACTGCTCGCTCCGATGCAGATCGGCGTGCAACAGGTAGCGCTGCAGCCAGAAGCCGTCGGCGTCATCTACTTCGGCGCCGAACGCCGGGTTGGTAAAGCGGTCATAGCGCATGCGCGCTTCACCGCCGAGCGTCAGGTAGCGTTCACCCGACTGATCGAAAGTGACAAGTTTTAAGGGGTCGAGCCAGTCGGTTTGGCAGGCAGCACTGCGCAGGAAACGCCAGTCCTCGTCATAGCGAAGTGAAAGATAAGCCGTTCGTTTGCACGGATCTTCCGCCGCATGAGCGAGCGGGGTAACCCAAATCATCCAGACCCACAGCCAACATCTAGATTGCGTGATCATCGCCGCGATCACCCGTGCTTGCGAGACCGTGGCGCTGGTTTAATTCTGTGATAGGGACTCATTTGGATTGCGATCGGGCGTTCAAATTATTCGTTAAGCGCGATGAGTTCCTGTGCCAAGGCGAAGGTACTATCGAAGCGATTTGAGTGGCGGCTTTCGGGCGGCGAGTCTTGATTTTTGATGTTACACGATAGGCCGGGTAGGCGTGTTCCATGTGTTTAAAAGGAGGCACAGGGTCAAGCCTTGCCTCTTGCCTGCCACGCGCGGTGCGAGGACCTGTACTTTGCTTTCTGGCCGGGTCCGATCGCGGGTTGAAGGCGAATTCTTCGCCCAGCAGTTTCGCAAAGACTACCGAAGATAATTACACTTCAAGCGTCGTCTTGTTTCCTTTGTGAGGGGTGTGAGAGGAACGGATTCGACTTGCCAAACTGCTTCAGCGCGGTATCGATCTCGCTGCGTGAGAGCTTGGATAGTCTTTCGGAATGCGGATCGAGAGCGCATAGGAAATTTAAACACCCTTTTTCGCGAATTGACAATGTATCCCCGGCCCGCTGAAGGGTCAAGCGCGCGAAAATTCAGCGCGCGAAAATTCTGCCAAACCCCACTGTTTTGCGAAGTTTTCACCCAAAGGTGGCGATTTGCGCCCCGGTGGCGCTGATACACGAGCATAAGGCCGAGCGGGTTCACCAGCCTTGGCCAAAACCACTCCGGGTTAAGGATCAAGCCGCCTAGAACAGATCGACTCGCCGTGCGGGGGTACACGGCGCCGCCCAGGCAGGCAAACCCAGAGGCGTGAGGAACTTGGCCTCGGGTATCGGAATTCTTCGACTTTTTACTGACCCCTTTGACCCTGAAGCACGGAGGACATAGGCCCGCATTACGCGACCACGCTCCGTCACTGGCATGACCGCTTTTTCGCCCGCATCGACGAGGTTCGCAGGCTCGGTTATTCTGCTGCGTTCATTCGCATGTGGCAGTTCTACCTCTGCTCTTGCGAAAGTGCGTTCACTGAGCGCGCCATAGGCGTTGTACAGATGCACCTGGTACGTCCGGGTGCCCGTCACGAAGGATGGATTGATGCGTAAGATGAAATTGCGTGCCAGCCTGCTGGTATTTACGGCGCTCGCTGTTGCGGCATGTACCGGCGTGCCGAAAGGAACCAGTGCCGTGTCGGGTTTTGAGCTCGATCGCTACCTCGGCACCTGGTACGAAATTGCCCGGCTTGACCATCGCTTCGAACGCGGACTGACCAACGTGTCGGCAAACTACAGCCTGCGGGACGATGGCGGCGTGCGGGTTGTCAATCGCGGCTTCAGCGCCGAGAAAGGGCAGTGGAATGAGGCAGTCGGCAAGGCCTATTTCGTCGACACGCCGGACGTCGGCCGGCTCAAGGTATCGTTCTTCGGACCGTTTTACGGCGGCTACAACATTCTCGAGCTGGATAGCGAGAACTACGAGTATGCGCTGGTCGCGGGGCCGGATCGCTCCTACCTCTGGATCCTGGCGCGGTCGCCGGATCTCTCCGATACCGTCCTGCAATCGCTGGTGGCAAAAGCGAGAGAGCTGGCTTTTGCGGTGGACGAACTGATCTATGTTTCACACGATCCTATAACTCAGGAGTAGCGCTTTATGCAGGTCGCGATCATTGGTGGCACGGGTTTTGTGGGCAGTTACCTGACCGATGCCCTGCTGTCTGCTGGCCACTCCGTCTCGCTACTCGTGCGACGAGGCAGCGAGAACAAACTGCGACAAACAGAAAATGTCAGGACAGTGACCGGGGATATCGCCGACAGCGAATCCATTCGGCGCCTGCTCGAAGGATGCGATGCGGTTATCTACAACGTCGGTATTCTGCGTGAGGTGAAGCGGACCGGAAATACTTTCGAGTCCGCGCAGTACCAGGGCCTGGTCAATACCGTCAACGCCGCGCTTGAATTCGGTGTGCAGCGACTGCTGCTCATGAGTGCCAACGGTGTCAAGGTTCCGGGAACTCGCTACCAGGAGACCAAGTATCGAGCGGAGGAGTTCGCGCGGAGGAGCGGACTGGATGTCACGGTATTTCGCCCGTCAGTAATTTTCGGCGATCCGCGCGGGACTATGGAGTTCGCGACGCAGCTGTTCCGGGAAATGGTTCGTCCGCCGGTTCCCTGCGTCAACTTTGTGACGGGTGGCGATGCCAAGGGTGGCGATGAGAAGCATGGCGGAGTCGTGATGTCGCCGATCCACGTTGCAGACGTAGCAAGCGCATTTGTCGCCGCCCTCGAGAAGGAGGAGTGCATCGGGAAAACCTACGTGCTGGGCGGACCCGAGGCCCTCTGCTGGAAGGAAATGGTGTCGAGAATTGCCGCAGCGGTTGGTCGCAAGAAGTGCTTTCTGCCCATGCCGATCGGCTTGATGCGTATCGGCGCAACGCTTTTGGACTGGCTGCCTTTCTTTCCCGTGACGCGCGATCAACTGACCATGCTGGAAGAGGGCAACGTCGCCGATCCGGCCGTTGTGAAGAACCTGATCCGCAGAGAGCCGGTGGCCTTCAGTGCAGCGAATCTTCAATACCTTGGCCACTAGACGAAAAGAAATTGTCGTAAACGACCGGATGCAGGCCGACTACAGTTATTTTTTGACCGCTCCGACCGGGAAGGACTTCGCCGCGGACTTCCAGCCCGACCTCACGCCCAGGGAAATGCTCGAGTTAGGCGTGTTCGGCGGGAAGTACATGACGGACTGCCAGGACGAGTTTCCCAAAGACTGGTTCAAGAACGCCAAGTTGAGTCCTGGTCGATCCGATCCGAAAATCAATTACTTCGGCGTCGCCGCCTCACAGCCGCTCGCCGAGTGGCGGCGCAAAGGGTGGATCCGGGATGACGATCCGCGCGGCTGGTTCCAGTGGTATTGCCGCTATTACCTGGGCCGACGCTGCGAGGACGACGAACGCCAGATCAAGCGCTGGCGGGCCATGCGCCGGCATATCGCGCAGATAAAAAAGAACTGCGACAAGTACGACCTCAATTGCCGCCCGAAGCAACGCCAGGCATTGCTGCACTGGGCGTACGACTCAAGAATCCTGGATCGTCGCTAGCGCCTGTACGCTCTTGAGATGCAGTTCGAAGTGTCCGTCCCGACGGTCGTAAATCATGAGGCCCATGCCCGTGATCTGCCCCGGATCGAGCGGTGGCGCGTCCAGCAGACTGCCACGGAACCTCGGAACGAAGCTCGCGAAAGGAATGTCGACTGTGGTCCACGCGCCGTCGCCGGTTTCGAAGTCCGCGGAGTAAACGACCGGCCTGCCACGCAAGCGCGCAGCGGTCGCCAGTCGCCAGGTGTAACGACGACCGTCACCGCGCAGGTGCAGGCGCACTCCGTTGTAACGCGACAATTCCAGTTGCAGGGGCTTTGTGCGGATCGAACTGAAGCCACCGCCCCTGGTATTCGTGCAGCCCTCAAAAATGAGTTCGCCGTGTACCCGCCTGAAGTCGCCCTCGCTGCGGCCACCCATGACCTCGTCGTTCACTGTGTACCAGCCGAGATCCGCACTGTTCGATGTGAAGTCGGTGATCAGGAGAGGTGGCATATTGAGGCGCTCGGGCTGGTAGGCCGGCAACACGTTTTGCAGCTGGCGCATAGGAAATTTAAACACCCTTTTTCACGAATTGACAATGTATCCCCGGCCCGCTGAAGGGTCGAGCGCGCGAAAATTCCGCCAATCCCCGCTGTGTTGCGAAGTTGTGCGCACCCAAAGCGGGCGATTTGCGCCCCGTTGGCGCTGATACACGAGCATAAGGCCGAGCGGGTTCACCAGCCTTGGCCAAAACCACTCCGGGTTAAGGATCAAGCCGCCTGGAACAGATCGACTCGCCGTGCGGGGGTACACGGCGCCGCCCAGGCAGGCAAACCCAGAGG
The DNA here is from genome assembly GCA_945900965.1 of Bordetella parapertussis. Lineage (GTDB taxonomy): Bacteria > Pseudomonadota > Gammaproteobacteria > Burkholderiales > JACQAP01 > JACQAP01. The sequence goes on from CAMDKM010000057.1 coordinate 17,603, forward strand.
CGTGAGGAACTTGGCCTCGGGTATCGGAATTCTTCGACTTTTTACTGACCCCTTTGACCCTGAAGC
>CAMDKM010000058.1 GCA_945900965.1 Bordetella parapertussis
TCGGGGAGGGGGATGCTTCGCCTCAAACCGCGCGCGGCGGAAAATTACCCAATGACTGCGCCTTACAGCCCGCCAAATACGTCATTTCGGCCATCAGGCGTGCCATCCATCGCGATATTAAAGTGTCGTGGTGAAATATGCGGGCTAAAAGGCATGGAATTACCGCCCGATTTCAGAATCTGGATTCCCGCCTTCGCGGGAATGACACATTAGGAGCCGCTCTTGAGATATTTTTCACAGTACGCTCACATGCTCCGTGGCCTCCGTGCTTCAATCGCCTTTTACGGGCTCAGGGAATATGCATCCAATCGGGCGCATTTCAGCGTATATGTGCCAGGCTCGGATTTTCGGTCCCAAACGCCGTCGAAGCGCCCGTTGTAAGCTGTAGGCGGTTCGCTAGACTAATGCCTTAATCGAATAGCGAGGGTGCGCCATGAATAGACGTCAAGTGTTGGCAGGCATCTCCTGCCTGTTTTTTGGACTGCCGGTATTTGCGAAGGAAGGAAAGGTAAAGCCCCTTATGAAGCCCAAATCCGAATGGAAGAGCCTGCTTCCCCCTATGAGTTACAACGTCCTGTTCGAGGAAGATACCGAACGGCCGGGAACCAGCCTGCTTAACACAGAAAAACGCGCGGGCACCTTTGTCTGCGCCGCGTGTTACCTGCCGCTGTTCAGCAGCGATGCCAAGTATGAAAGCGGCACCGGCTGGCCGAGTTTCTTCCAGCCATTGCCGGACGCGCTGGGAACGAAGAAAGACAGGAAACTTTTTGTCTCGCGCACCGAGTATCACTGCGCACGCTGTGGTGGACATCAAGGCCACGTCTTCGAAGACGGCCCCAAGCCCACCGGGTTGCGCTATTGCAACAATGGTGTGGCACTGCGCTTTGTCCCGAAGGAAGAAAAACTTCCGGAATTGCGCAGTTGACTCATTTACGCCGGGCTGAGATGACTTGGCGCCTATGCTGTACGACGGATCGCCGCTCAGGCTACCAGGGTTGGCGCCACGCCGATCAGCCACGGGTGCAGGTAACGGGCGAACACCGCCCAGAATGCCGCGCCGACAATGACAACGATCATCGTGCCCATAACGGTTCCGGGATGATACTCAGTACGGGCAGCGCGGTCACGCTTGCGCGAGGCGGAAAAATTAATCGCCGCCCAGGCTAGAAACGCACCAAACAGGACCACATCCTCCAGCCGGCCGTTCGAAAGGAGGTGGCCAATGGCCCAAACTTTGGTGCCGAGTAACATCGGGTGGCCCACCTCGGCTTTGATGTGATTGCCCGGCACGTAGGCCGCCACGATCAATACCCGCTTTCGCAATCTGCGCGCGCATGTACTGCATTTCGAGTTCCTTGACCCCATGCCAATCCAAGTCCAATTCCTTGGCAACATCCTTGATCGTGGCACTGCGGCAGCGCCGCCCCACGTAGAAAGCAAAACGCTTGGTATAAAAGGGGTTGTCGGCCAGAAACGCCAAATGCTCGCGCTTCACTTGGCCACAACTCTTGCACAGCACGCGGCGCACTTCGAACTCGAGATAAATGCGGCTGTCGGCGCTGGACAGATCGCGAACCAGACGCGTACTGCGGTCGTACCATCCCGTGCGCATGCGACCACAGGCCCCACAGGCGTTTTTTTTGAACGACGCACAAGAGTGATGACACGCGCCTTCGGATCACCAAAGACACCGCGCACCGTATGTGGCGGACGAAAGCCAGAGAACGCATATGCATCCCACAGTCGCCGCTTTCGCTTGGTTGAATTTGCCATCCAAACATCATGCCAAGTTTGAACAGCATTGAAAATTCCCAAGACCCCCTATCCATGCGGGTTTTAGGCATATTTACCGTTTAATTTACCCACACTAAGTAACGAAGACCCACAAAACAGAACACGAAGCCCAATGCGACCGATACGGCTAATCCCGGATGCCAGGTAAGCAGAGGCAGGGCCACAACAGCAGTGAGCGCGGATGCCAACGCGAAGACTCTCGCACGGGAGCGCGTGCGATCAGCGATGCGCCCGCCCGCGATATTGCCGGCCAGATTTCCGAGCGCGACCAGCGCCAACACCAGTGCGAGGCCGCCAAGGGCCGTGTCGTAGGCGTGCTGCAAATATGCCGGCAGGTAAATCGCAATCACTGCGAAACACATCCTCTCCGTCGTGCCAGCCATCAGCAACGCGACCAGTTTTGGTTTGAATAGCGCGGCGTAAGGCGTCTTCGCGCGCGTGGCGTGTGGCTGGCGAGCAGGATCGGGCGGTGTTGCCAGCCACACCGCAACTTCCGTTAGCAGTACGCCTGCCCCGTGGGCTGCGATTGCGCCCCGCCAACCGCCAAATGTACCGAGCAAGGTCACCAACGGAACACCAAGCACCAGAGACAAGGATTGTCCGGTCATAACCCAGCTCATCGCCCGACCGCGCATTTCCGGCGCCGCGTGCTCCGTTACCACCGCGTAAACGATAACAAAGGGTTTAAACTATCGTGCCCCCGGCGTACCTGACTTGGCCACGGGGACACAGTCGGAAACACGAGTATTTAAAGAGCCGACTACGAGAGGCAATTCGGGAAAGCCCCCGAATAAGAACAACCTCCATTTGAATCAGAACTTTGCCATGGATGCACTGAAATACGGAACTTTGTACGAATCCCTGCAACGCACAGTAGCGAAACACGGCGAGCGCCCGGCTTACGCGGTGCCACCAAGAGCAGGGCGCAGTTATCACCCCGATGGCTGGGAAATGACTTGGAACGAGACTTGGCGCGAGGTCGAAGTCAGGAAACGAATTTACGAACAAGCCGGTTTCCGGCGCGGGCATCGCGTTGCCATGCTGTTTGACCAGCGGCCGGAATTTTTCTTTCACTATTACGCGCTGAACGCACTTGGCGTGAGCGTGGTGCCGATCAACCCCGACTATCGTTTAGAGGAAATCCGTTACGTCGTGGAGCACTCGGAGGCAAGCCTCGCAGTCGCGATCGATGCGCGGCTGCAAGATATGGAAACCGTGGTGGCTTCCATCGGTGGCGGATTACAAGCCGTTTCATTCGAGCGCTTTCCCGAACGTCTGCCCGCTCCGGCGCGACCCGGCATCGCTAGCGCCACTGACGCCACTACCGAAGCGGCGCTGCTCTACACCTCGGGCACCACCGGTCGGCCGAAGGGTTGCATTCTCACCAACGAGTACTTTCACACCTTTGGTGCGTGTTATCTATCTCTGGGTGGCCGGCTCGATTTTCGCGAAGGCGAGGATCGCCTCTACAATCCGCTACCCCTGCATCATGCCAATTGCCTGTCGGTATCGACACCCGCCATGTTGTTGACCGGGGGGTGTCTGATTTTTCCGGATCGCTTTCACGCGGGCACATGGTGGCAGGACCTGGTGGCCACTCGGGCTACCGCTGCACAATTTCAGGGGATCATTCCCAATATTCTGCTGAAGCTGCCGCCCTGTCCGGATGAACGTGCCCATGGCGTGAGATTCGCGCTTTGCGCCGGCGTGGAGCCGAGTCAGCACGAAGTCTTTGAGAAGCGCTTCGGTTTTCCGGTGGTGGAAATGTGGGCAATGACCGAGACCGGGAGACTGATCAGCGACTGTCACGAGCCGCGCGCCATTCGTACGCGCGCCTTCGGTCGGCCCAATGCCTGGGTCGAGGCGCGCGCTGTGGACGATCAGGGCCGCGAGGTACCCGCCAATGTGCCCGGTGAACTGGTGATCCGCCACAGTGCCGCGACGCCGCGCAAGGGATTTTTCTCCGGTTATCTGAAGAACGACCTGGCCACCGAAGAAGCCTGGCGCGGTGGCTGGTTCCACACCGGGGATGCCGTGCTGCGGGATGCTGCCGGGGTGTTTTATTTTGTCGACCGGAAGAAGAACATCATTCGCCGCTCGGGGGAAAATATCGCGGCCGCCGAAATAGAGGCATGCCTCACCGCGCACGAAAAAGTGCGGCAGGTGGCGGTCATCGCGGCGCCGGACGAGGTGCGAGAGGAAGAAGTCATGGCCTGCGTGGTGGCCAAGTCGGCGCAGGATGTCGCCGACCCCGAGGCACGCCAGGCGCTGGCGAAGGATTTGTTCGGCTGGTGCTTCGAACGCATGGCCTATTTCAAGGCACCGGGGTGGATTCTGTTTGTGGACAACCTTCCCTTGGGTACTTCCGCCAAGGTGCAGAAGATCCATATATTCCCGGCCGGGACCGATCCGCGCAGCCAGCCAGGCGCGATCGACCTGCGCGCGCAAAAGAAACAGAAACAGGCCGTATCGCATTGAAACAAGAAGGCTCACCAGAGAGACACAGAGGCACAGACGAAACCCAAACTCACATGACTTCACTTTCAAAGTGAACGTGTTTGTTAAGCCCGGCAATAGAGGCCAGGTTTTCTCCGTGCCTCTGTGGTTCATCTGCATTTCCAGAATGACATTTTTCAGGAGAATCACGACATGACCCCTGCACCACTGACTCCCGACAGCGCCGCCGGCGTCATTGCCCGCTTTCTCAAGGCGCGCGGCGTCGACCGTGTCTTCGCGCTGTGCGGCGGCCATATCATGCCGATCTGGATGCGCGCCGATGCCGAGGGTATTCGCATCGTCGATGTGCGCGACGAGCGCGCCGCTGTATACATGGCGCATGCCTATGGGGAATTGACCGGCGGCTTTGGCGTTGCGCTGGTCACCGCCGGTCCGGGTTTGACCAATGCCATGACGGGAATCGCCAACGCGCATATTGCACGCGCGCCTGTTCTCGTGCTCTCGGGCGGTCCTCCCCGTGCGCAGGAAAATCGCGGCGGCCTGCAAGACCTGCCCCATGTGGACATGGTGCGCCCGATCACCCGGTATGCGCGCACGGTGCGCGAACCGGCACTGGTGCTGCAGGAATTGGACGAGGCTATTTCACGGGCGCTGGGTCAGGGTGGCGAACCTGGGCCGGTGTATCTGGATTTTCCAACCGACACGCTGCGCGGCGAAGTGCCGAAAGCCGTGCAACTGGAAGAACACTTCAAGCCGAAGGATCGGCCCGTGTTGTTGCCCGACGATGCGGATGTCAGCTCGGCGGTGGAGTTGCTGTGGTCTGCCAAACGCCCTCTGATCATCAGCGGTCGCGGCGCGCGCGGCGCAGGTGCCGAGCTGACCGCTTTTCTCGACGCACTCGGCGCGCCGTATCTCGATACCGGCGAGAGCAAGGGTTTGATCGCGGACAATCATCCCTGCGTGGTCGCAGCGGTGCGCGGCGCCATCATGGGCGAGGCGGATGTCGTGGTAACGGTCGGGCGCCGCTTGGATTTTCAGCTGGCCTATGGTTCGCCCGCCGTGTTCGGCAACGCGCGTTTCCTGCGCATCGGAGATGTGCCTTCGGAGGTGCGTGACAACCGACGTGGCGCGGTGGAATTATTCGCGCAGCCTGCAGCGGCCTTGTCGGCGATCGTAAAGAAAGCAGGGTCGCGCGCGCCCTCACTGGATCGCGCCTGGGCCAATGGCATGCGTGCCAAACACGCCGAGCGCGCGGCGACACTGCGCAGCTCCATGCAATCGGCTCCCTCCGACAGCGCAGGACGCATTCATCCAAACCGCGTGCTGGCCGAACTGCAGGCACAACTCGAACCGGATGCGGTCATCGTTGCCGATGGCGGCGACTTCTTGAGCTTTGCCCGCGTCGGGTTGTCGTCATCGACCTATCTCGATCCCGGTTCGCTCGGCTGCATCGGCGTGGGCACGCCATTCGGAATTGCGGCGAGTCTGGCCTGCCCCGGCCGTCAGGTGGTGGTCGCCACCGGGGATGGCGCCTTCGGCTTCAACGCCATGGAGATCGATACCGCTGTGCGCCACAAGGCGCCTGTCCTGGTGATAGTGGCGAACAACGGCGCCTGGCAGATCGAAGTGCATGACCAGACCGATACGCATGGAAAGGTCGTGGGTACCCGGCTGCAATTCTCCGACCATGCCGCCATGGCGCGGGCCTTCGGCATGTTCGCCGAACGTGTGGAGCGAGCCGAGGATTTGCAAGGCGCAATCAAACGCGCACTGGCAAACCGCCCGGCCCTGCTCGATGTGGTGGTTTCGCCCGAAGCGCGCTCCTCCGATGGCAAATCGGGGTTGGCCTGGGTGCCGGACCTGCAACCACTGGCGGCCTGGGATGACGCGGAACGGCGTTGGCGCGGCGGCGCGGAAGGCAAGTCGTAAATTCGCTGTGCTTTCCTTTACTGCTCCCGGCATCGCGATGTGTCGAGTATTCCCCGAGGTGACTGACGTAAGGAACTGATACAGTTCCCTAACATGAAGACCGATTACCTCGAACGAATTCTGACCGCGCGTGTGTACGACGTGGCCGTGGAATCGCCCCTCGACATTGCCCCCGGGCTATCGCGGAGACTGGGTAACACGCTGCTGCTCAAGCGGGAAGACATGCAGTCGGTGTTTTCATTCAAGCTGCGCGGCGCCTATAACAAGATGGTGCGCTTGTCGGCGGCGCAGTTGAAACATGGCGTTATCGCCGCTTCGGCGGGAAATCATGCGCAGGGTGTGGCGCTCGCCGCGCAGCGCCTTGGCTGCGCGGCGACCATTGTGATGCCCGTCACCACGCCACAAATAAAAATCGACGCAGTGGTCAGGCGAGGGGCGCACGTCATCCTGCATGGCGATGCCTACGATGCGGCGTTCGCACAGGCGCAGATCATCGGACGCAAGAAGAAACTGACCTTCGTTCACCCTTACGACGATCCGGATGTGATTGCCGGGCAAGGCACCATTGGCATGGAGATTCTGCGTGCCCATTCGGCGCCGATCGACGCAATTTTTGTAGCAGTGGGCGGAGGTGGACTGATTGCCGGCATCGCCGCCTACGTGAAGCGCCTGCGTCCGGAAATTCGAATCGTCGGTGTGGAGCCATTGGATTCCGATGCGATGAGTCGATCGCTCAAGGCCGGACGGATTGTGCGGCTGCCTCACACCGGCCTGTTCGCCGATGGAGTGGCGGTCAAACAGGTCGGGAAAGAAACGTTTCGTCTTTGCCGGCGCTATGTGGACGAGATGATTCAGGTGGACAACGACAGTATTTGCGCGGCGATCAAAGACGTGTTCGAAGACACCCGCTCGATCCTGGAGCCGGCCGGTGCGCTGGCCATCGCCGGCGCCAAACAGTGGGTAGCGCAACGCCGGGTAAAGGGGAAGTGCCTGATCGCTGTGGCTTGCGGCGCCAACATGAACTTCGACCGCCTGCGCTTTGTCGCCGAGCGAGCCGAGATTGGCGAACACCGGGAGGCCATTCTTGCCGTCACCATCCCGGAACAGCCCGGAAGTTTCCGCGCTTTCTGCTCTCTGCTTGGTTCCCGCTCGGTCACGGAATTCAATTATCGGTATGCGGACTCGATCGCCGCGCGGGTTTTTGTCGGGGTGCAGATAACTGATCGGGCGGAGGCAGGACGTCTGGTGCGGACGTTACGGCGCAATGGGCTCTCAACCGAGGACCTGACCGACAACGAGATGGCCAAACTTCATGTGCGGCATATGGTCGGCGGTCGCGCGCCGGGCGTTAAGAATGAATTGCTTTATCGCTTCGAATTTCCGGAGCGGCCGGGCGCCTTGATGACATTCCTCAACAGCATGACGCACGATTGGAATATCAGTTTGTTCCACTACCGCAATCACGGGGCGGATTTTGGCCGCGTACTGGTCGGCCTGCAGGTGCCAGTGCGGGACAAAGCCGCGTTCCGGAAATTCCTCGATCGCCTGGGTTACGCGTATTGGGATGAGACGCGCAATCCAGCGTACTCGCTTTTCCTCGCGTAGGGGTCGTTTGCCATGCTCCGAGGTCGGCTAGGTGCACTGGCAGTTCGATCCAGGAATCTGCGCAGGACGACACCTTGTCCGCTAAAGGCAGACGGGAGCTGGTTTTGGACCTGTCATTCGGTTTTCGCGTTGCGCAATTGCCTGTTAAGGGCTATGGCGCGCGCCAAGGCCTCTTCGGTGTGGCGATTCATTTCGGCGTGGGAGGCAAAACGATACACGCCCTTTGCCATTCCGGTAGTTGAGAGGGCCGAGAGTGCGGCACCCGTCTTTTGATGAACTGCAGCTGCGCGTAATGCTTCGGCACTGGGTGACGCAGAGGGGAGCTGTGGGTTACGAGTACCGACCTGTCGCATGGTGAATCCCAAATTGCCGAATAGAGATGGAGACCTAGATATTACCGCGAAACGCTTGCGCAAAAACCATCGGAATACGAGACGAATTTGCGAAGATGGATCATCGTCCTGCACGAGATGCTTTGGCCGCCGGCCGTCTTATTTTCTTGTCTTTATGCACCGGCGCCGGTGGCAGGCCGGTGTGCTGGGTGCGCAGCGGCTGATATTTTCCCACGCGCCGTGCGCCCTCGGGCTGTCTGCCGGTACCGAGCGGCTGGTAGGCGGGGACCAGATGGTGTTTGCCGGGGCCAATGAGATCGGTGCGGCCCATGCGCTTCAAGGCTTCGCGCAGTGTTGGCCAATTCCCAGCATCGTGATAGCGCAAGAAGGCCTTGTGCAGGCGCCGAACGCGCAGACCCTTGGGGACGATGACCTCCTCGCTGGTACGGGTGACTTTGCGCAGCGGGTTCTTGCCCGAGTGGTACATCGCGGTGGCGGTGGCCATGGGCGAGGGCAGGAAGGCCTGTACCTGATCGGCGCGAAAACCGTTTTGCTTGAGCCATAGCGCCAGCTCGAGCATATCCTCGTCGGTGGTGCCGGGATGCGCGGCAATGAAATACGGAATCAGGTACTGCTCCTTGCCGGCCTGTTTCGAATACTTGTCGAACAATTCCTTGAATTTGTAATACGTGCCCACGCCGGGCTTCATCATCTTCGACAGCGGGCCTTCGCCGATGGCTTCGGGCGCGATCTTGAGATAGCCACCGACATGGTACTGGGCGAGTTCCTTCACATACTCCTGCGATTCTGCGGCGAGGTCATAGCGCACGCCGGAGGCGATCAACACTTTTTTTACTCCGGGCAGCGCGCGGGCTCGGCGGTAAAGATCAATCAGGGGCGTGTGATCGGTATTGAGATTGGAGCAGATGCCCGGATACACGCAGGAGGGTAGGCGACAGGCGGACTCGATTTCCCGGCTCTTGCAGGCCAGCCGATACATGTTTGCCGTGGGTCCGCCGAGATCGGAAATCACGCCGGTAAATCCCGGAACGGTGTCGCGTATGGCTTCGATTTCGCCGAGGATGGATTCGGCGGAACGATTCTGAATGATGCGGCCTTCGTGTTCGGTAATGGAGCAAAACGTGCAGCCACCGAAACAGCCGCGCTGGATGGTGACCGAGAAGCGGATCATTTCGTAGGCGGGAATTTTCGCCTTGCCATACGAGGGGTGCGGCTGTCGCGCGTAGGGCAATTCGTAAATCCTGTCCATTTCCGCCGTGGTGAGCGGAATCGGCGGCGGATTGATCCACACTTCGCGCTCGCCATGGCGCTGCACCAGAGCGCGCGCGTTGCCGGGGTTGGACTCCACATGCAGGATGCGCGAGGCGTGTGCGTAAAGCACCGAGTCTTTTGTGACAGTATCGTAGGAGGGCATGCGGATCACGCTGCGTGCACGGTCGGCGCTTTTCACTTCGCGGATGAACCGGACCACTTGGGGTTTTGGCGCAACCTTTTCCCTCGCTCCCGGCCCCTCTTCCTCCGGGAGAGGGTGGCGCGCAGCGCCGGGTGAGGGAAGGTTTTCGCGCTTTTCATTAGCCGAGCGCATCTGTTCTTCCGTTGCATAAGGATCCACCGGCGGATTCAGTGCGCCGGGCAGGTCGATGCGGGTGGAGTCGATTTCAATCCAGCCCTCGGGCATTGCTGCGCGTACGAACGAGGTTCCGCGAATATTGGTGATGTCCGCGGGCTTGTCGCCAGCCGCCAGGCGATGGGCGATGTCCACAATGGCGCGCTCGGCATTGCCATACACAAGCAAGTCGGCCTTGGCATCGATCAGCACCGAGCGACGCACTTTCTCCGACCAGTAATCGAAATGTGCGATGCGCCGCAGGCTCGCCTCGATGCCGCCGATGATAATGGGCACTTCGGCATACGCCTCACGTGCGCGTTGGCTGTACACGATCACGCTGCGATCCGGCCGCTGGCCGCCCTCGCCTCCCGGCGTATAGGCATCATCGCTGCGGATTCGCCGGTCGGCGGTGTAGCGATTGACCATCGAATCCATGTTGCCGGCACTGATGCCAAAAAAAAGTTTCGGGCGGCCCAGGACTTTAAATGCCTCGGCGCTCTGCCAATCTGGCTGCGCGATGATGCCGACCCGAAAGCCCTGGGCCTCCAGCAGGCGGCCCACGATGGCCATGCCGAAACTGGGATGATCGACGTAGGCGTCGCCGGTCGCGATGATGATGTCGCACTCATCCCAGCCCAGCCCTTCCATCTCCGCGCGCGACATCGGCAAGTAGGGTACCGTGCCAAAGCGCGCTGCCCAGTATTTTCTGTGACTGAACAAGTCTTTAGGAATGTCTTGTGCGATGTTTGGAGCGGCCTTCATGTATAGCTTAAGGGACAGGGGGTAAGTTTAAGGGGCCAAGCGGGGAGTATGCGCACTATACAGGCCTAATCAAGTTCCTACTGAGAAGGTTAACGACCGTCATTGGCAAGAGCAGGAGAGCGGTTGGAAATTCTGACATAAGGACCGCGACCAGGACGACGCCTTCATCATCGGTTTACCTCGACATACGTCGGCGTTGGTTTGTAAGGAAATCCTGACGAAGGGATGAAGTTGAATGCAACCTTGAGATGCGCGGGATGGACGTTATAAAATTGGTCCTATCTTTCGCAGTTCTCACATCTCGCGGGATTTAACGGAGTTTTTGTTCCGGCACGCGCGGTAGCGAATCATTCAGGAGGCTTGGCCATGCCCCGATTTGCCAACTACAAACCCGAAGGCGTTATCCCCGCCACGCTGCTGGTGCTCAATCAGGATCTGAGCATCGACGAGAAGGCAACGCGCAAGCACCTGCGGGATTGCGCACTGGTGCCGGGCGTGAGTGCGGTAACGGTGAACGGCCACGCTTCGGAAGTCCACGCATGTAGCTTCGAAGAACAAGAGCGCATCCTTGCTGACTCGGTGGACGAGGTGGGCGACAAGGTACCGGTAATCAACGGGGTATATGCCGATGGCAGCATCGAGGCGGCGCGAATCGCTGCGATGGCGGAACGCCGCGGGGCTTCGTCCCTGCTGGTTTTTCCGCCCAATACCATGGCGATGGGTGGCCAGTTGCGCCCGGAAATGGCGATCACGCATTTCAAGCGCATCGCGGATGCGACCAGCCTGCCGCTGATCTGTTTCCAGTACCCGATGGTTTCCGGCCTGGGTTATCCCTTCGAAACGCTGCTCAAGCTCTTCGATGCCGTGCCTTCGATCAAGGCCATCAAAGACTGGTCGAACGATGCGATGCTGCATGAGCGCCATATCCGAACTTTTCAGAACCTGCCGCGCCCGGTGAATGTGCTCACCACTCACAGCTCCTGGCTGATGGCCTCGCTTGCCATGGGCGCCAACGGCCTGTTGTCAGGTGCGGGCAGCGTGATCGCCGATCTCCAGGTGGCGCTGTTCCGGGCAGTAAAGGCGGGGGACTTGACGGCCGCGCAGGCGATCAATGATCGGATCTATCCGCTGGCCCAGGCGTTTTACACGCCGCCCTTTCTCGACATGCATAATCGTATGAAGGAATGCCTGGTGCTGCTCGGCCGCATCTCGCAGGCAAATGTTCGCCCGCCGATGGTCAAGATTACTCAGGCGGAAATCGACAGACTGGCGCAGGCTCTCAAGCAGGCCGGCATTACGCGCGACCGCACTTTCGCCACGGCGGCGTAGATTAAGCCGCGCTATCAAAGAGTTTTGGTGGGCGCTGGAAAATTCTCTGGTGGCCCCGTCCTTACTGCTCCGCTTCAAGGGTGTCCTTGATCTACGACTACATCATCATCGGCGCCGGTTCGGCGGGCTGTGTGTTGGCGAACCGGCTTAGCGCCAATGGCCGTTACAACGTGCTGCTGCTTGAAGCGGGTCCGAAAGATACCAATCCCTGGATCCACATCCCACTTGGGTACGGCAAACTTTTTGCCATGCCGAGCGTGAACTGGATGTACCAGTCGGAACCCGAGGCCGAGTTGAATGGCAGGCGGGTGTTCACGCCTCGCGGGCGCGTGCTGGGCGGATCGAGTTCGATCAACGGACTGGTGCATGTGCGCGGTCAGCGCGAAGATTTCGATGAGTGGGCGCGGCTGGGTAATGAAGGGTGGGGTTTCGATGACGTGCTGCCGTACTTCAAGAAATCGGAAGATTTCCAACATGGCGCAAATGCTTTTCATGGCGCAGGTGGCCCGCTGGCGGTCAGCGATCTGCCCGACAAACATCCTCTGTGCGATGCCTTTATCTCTGCGGCGGGCGAAGTGGGCATTCCCCGCAACGACGACTTCAACGGCGCCCAGCAGGAAGGCGCAGGTTATTATCACTCGATCGCGCGCAATGGCCGTCGCGCAAGCTGCGCGGTGGCTTACCTGCGCCCCGCTCGAAACCGGCCCAATCTGCATGTGCTGACCGAGGCGCTTGTTACGCGCATCGGCTTCGAGGGCACGCGAGCGGCGACGGTCCAATACGAACAAGGCGGCACGACTCACTCCGTTCGTGCCCATCAGGAAATTCTCTTGTGCGGCGGCTCTTTCAATTCGCCGCAACTGCTGCAGCTCTCCGGGGTTGGTCCTAGAGCGCTGCTGGAGCGTCACGGCATTCCGATGGTTTTGGATGCGCCCGGTGTGGGGGAAGGTTTGCAGGAGCACTTCTATGTGCGCACGGTATGGAAGTGCGCCCGGCCGATCACTTTTAATGACGATATGCGCACGCTCTACGGGCGTGTTGCCACCGGCCTGCGTTACGCCTTATTCCGGCGCGGTCCGCTAACCGTGAGTGCGGGTTATGCCGGGGCTTTCGCGAGAACCCGCCTCGAGTTATCCCGGCCGGACATCCAGCTCTACTTCATCAACTTCAGTACCGACAAGATGGGAACGGGGCTGCATGGATTTTCTGGTTTCACGGTATCGATGTCGCCGTTACAACCGGAGTCGCGGGGATTCGTGCGCGTTCGATCTGCCGATCCGCACGAGGCTCCCGCCATCCAGTACAACTTCCTGAGCACGGAGCAAGACAAGCGGACCGTGATCGCCGGATTGAAGATGGTGCGCCAGTTGATGAGTGGCAAGGCCATTGCGCCCTACGTGCTGGCCGAACACGTACCGGGCCTGCGGGCCGTCACGGATGAGGAATGGCTGAGCTACGCGTGCGAAGTGGGCGGGACGGTTTATCACCCGAGTTCCACTTGCCGCATGGGGCAGGACGCTTTGGCCGTGGTGGATGAGCGTTTGCGCGTGAGGGGACTCGCGGGGCTGCGCGTGGTAGATGCGTCGATCATGCCCAATGTCGTATCCGGGAATTCGAATGCAGCAGTGGTTATGATCGGGGAAAAAGCTGCGGATCTGATTCTTGCGGAACCGCAGTAGGTTTTCGTGCCACAGTCGGTGCAATAGCGCCTAAGTACGCCTTAGTTGGCCCTGAATCACTGCGCCACGCTGGATTGTCAGCGTCGAGTATTTCAGTTCGCCATCGACAGTTGCCCGAGCGCCGACAATCAGATCGGAGCAGGTTGCCGCGCCAGATAAACTGCCTTCCACAGTGATGGTTTCGGCCGTAACGCTTCCGTCCACGAGCCCGCCGGAACCGATAACGAGAATTCTTACCGCCAGATTGCCCTTCATGCTGCCATTCACGGTCAGCGATCCGTCAGACTTCATGTCGCCCGTAAATTCGAAACCTTCGTTGATGACGGACGGTTTAAGGACAGATGGTCCCGATCGCTCGTCGGTAATCGGCGGTTTCATGGGCACGGTGGTTACCGGACGGACCAGGTCGGCCTGAGGGGTCTTGTCGGGCATTTTCAGAACTGCGCCTTGCATGGGAAGGGCTTCCGCATATCCAGTCTCTACTTTTTTTGCAAACATGATTGTTCTCGCGAATTCGGAAATCAGGCCGCGGACGCGGCAACGGCGATCCGGGTCAGGTTACCCTGCAGATCCCCGCCTTTTTCGATTTCGATTTCGGCATATTGAATGGCGCCGGTCACCTTGCCCGTGGCGCGGACAAAAAGCGCCTTGTTGGAAGTGACGTTTTCGTGGATCTCTCCGCGAACGTCCACCAGATCGGCGGTAACCTTGCCTTTCAGTACGCCGGTGCTGCCGACCAGAATTTCGCGCGCGGTCAAATCGCCGTCAATAATCCCGGAGATGGATGCACTGTTCGGCACAACAAAATTGCCGCTCAGTTTGACGCCTTCGCCCACAATCAGACAGCCGTTCTTGTTGTCTTCAGCCATATTGAACTCCTTGGTAATCGATTCCGCCACATGGCCCTTCCAAAGGTATTAGTACTAGCGTGACCATTGTCTGTGTCGAAACACAAATGCATTGCTCCGAATAGGAGGAAATATCTGCCGCATTTTGAATTTATCGCCGCCCCGACGAACGCCTAGCCGAAGGCGCCTTTTACCAAAGATCCAATCACGCCGGACAAGCGCGTCAAACCGAAGCGGGACGGCATGGCGCGCGCCGCCTGGCTGCGGCCGGAAATATCATTCTCGTACACCTCCGCGTTGGCCAGCAATTTGTCGATCGCCGGCAAAATTTCCTCGGCACTGCCGTATCGGTCTCCGGGGTCCGGAGCGAGCATTTTTGCGATCATCCTTCGTAGCTCGGCCGGCAGAAGGCGGAATGTCTCGTTTTGGATCAGGTGACCTTGCACTACCGTCGGGATGGCCCCGGTGAGCATTTCGGACAAAACCATTCCCGCCGAAAAAATATCCGAGCGCACGGAGCGTGATTCTTCGGGAATTCCGTACCAGTTTTTCTGGCCCTCGTTCTCGGAGTAGTGCTCCTCCAGACCGACATCCGAAAGTTTTGCGTGGCCATTGTCGGAAAACAGAACGTTGGTGGGGCGCAGATTGCCATGGACCATTCTGTTCTTGTGCAGAAAGGACAAGCCCTCGCAAATTTCGCGGCCCGTGATCAGAACTTCCCACCAGGGACGCACATGGGCGAGCCGGTCTTTGAGGTTGCCGCCGGCGAGGTACTCCATCACGATGATCGAAGTCCGGCCGTTGGCCGAAGAGCCATAGACGTCCACGATGTTGGGATGTTTCAGATTGGTGAGTAGTTTGGCCTCCAGAAGACCAGAAGGCGAGTCCTTGATTTTCTTGATCACCAGCAAGTGGCGAGTCGCCCGGTTTTCAAACAGATAGACCGAGCCAAAACGATCGTCCTTTATTACGTCGAGCAAGCCGAATTTTTCGGCCATACTCGTGATGCCTTCCACCGCATGGGCTTTCTGTTCCTCGCGGATATGCATACCCTTGAGATAGGCGAGGAGCGCATCTTTTATCGCGTCAGCGCTGGCAAATCGGTCGGCAGGATGGGTTCTCAGGCAATTGACGATAATCTCGTCAAGACGCCGGGGAATATTTGTATCAATGGCGGAGGGCAGCAGCCCAATGACCGGTTTTTTTCCGGTAAACAGTTCGTACATCACCACGCCAAGCGAGTAGATGTCGCTCGCAATCGTGATGGGGGCGGCACCTGTCTTCTGCTCGGGCGACATGTAACTCGGCGTGCCCAACACGGTGGAGCATTGATCCGCGGTTTCGCCGCCGAACAGGTGGGCGATTCCGAAATCCGCCACTTTTACGTTACCGTCGACGTCGATCAGGATGTTGGCGGGCTTGATGTCGAGATGGATCACCCCGTTTTTGTGAGCGTAGGCCAGCGCTTTGCATAGCTGGACGATGACCTCTATTTTCTGGCGGAAGTCGTAGGAATTTTCGGCGATGATCTTCCCCAGATGTGTACCCTCGACAAACTCCATCACGAAGTACGGCACCGAGTCGGCTATGCCACGATCGATAACGTGAATGATATTCGGGTGGTTAAGCCTGGCGATGATCAGGGACTCCTGGCCGAACCCTTCAACGACTTCCGAATCTTCCGACAGCAGCCGAGAAAGGACCTTGATCGCCACCGGCCGGCCGAGCGAACTCTGCACGGCCTTGTACACCATGGCCATGCCGCCTTCCCCGATCTTCTCCACCAACTCGTAGTCGCCAAACCTTGCCATGTTTCTACCCTGGAATATTCGTTCCCAGAAGGGATATCGACCAAGCCGCGTAGGACTTGAGCATGGGGTGCAAAGCGACGGGGTCGGTTCGGGTTAGACCCCGGCCTGCTTATCGGTCGTCGCCATACATTGAGCGGGCTGGGCTTTGGTACCATGGGGCAAAAGAACCCGGTTCACAGGAAGTCATTGCGATGCAGCAAACGGCTCAATAAAGGAGGAGAGAATGTCTCGAAAGTTACTACTTCCATCAATCGTTGCCTCGGCGCTGGTCCTGGCGCTGACAGGGTTGCCGGCCGTCGCACAGGACATCATCACACTACATGGCGCAGTCCAGTTCAACGACGAACACGCCTACAACAAGACGCTGCTCAAGTTCGAGGAACTCACCCGAAAGTATTACGCCAAGCCGCTGAAATTTGTTCTTCACCGCAACAGCGAGCTGGGGCTGGAGAAGGATTACTTCGTCTACATGAATCAGGGCAAGGGCGTGGATTACGCGGTGGTCTCGCCGGCCCACATGTCCACCTTCTCGCGCGCCGCGCCATTCATCGACGCACCTTTCCTGTTTCGCGATCATGCTCACTGGCGCAGGGTGCTTGAAGCCGACCTGCTCAAGCCGATCG
>CAMDKM010000059.1 GCA_945900965.1 Bordetella parapertussis
TTCATACCGTCCCGAGGACAACATGGCGTCATCCACACCCTGCGCGTTGCGAACATAGCCAAAACCGATGTTCTTGCCCATGGTGTAACCCCAGCCACCGCTGGATAACCAGCCCACGCGCTCGCCGTTGCGGTAGATTGTCTCGCGTCCGAGCAGCACTACTGCGGGTTCATCCACGGTGAAACAGGCGAGGCGCTTCTTCATTGGCTGGGCGCGCTGGGTAAGGAGCGCTTCACGCCCGAGGAAGGGAATATCCTTGCCGAGTTTGACCGCCCAACCCAGTCCTGCTTCGAGCGGAGTGTGGTCGGGGCCGATGTCGCTGCCCCAGGCCCGGTAGCCTTTTTCCAGGCGCAGAGATTCGATGGCGCGGTAGCCGCCGTTTGCAATGCCATGACGTTGCCCGGCCGCCATCAAGCGGCCATAGACCGAGGCCGCGTGTTCGACCGGTATATGCAACTCCCAGCCGAGTTCTCCGACATAAGTCACTCGTAACGCACGTACTGTCGCCCCCGCAATATCGATTTCCCGGCAGGCGCCGAATGGGAAGGCGGTGTTGGACACTTCATTGCGAGCGACATCTGCCAGTACATCACGAGCGCGTGGACCCATCAGCGCCAGAACGCAAAAGGCCGATGTCACGTCGACCAGTGTCGCATCGGGGCAGTCGGCCGGCAGGTTGCGTTGGATCCAATCGAAGTCGTGGGTGGCGAAGCCGGTGCCGGTGACGATGTAGAACTGTGTGGCTGATAACCGCGCGACTGTGAGGTCACATTCGATGCCGCCGCGGGCATTGAGCATCTGGGTATAGGTCAGCCTTCCGGGAGGCTTGCCGATGTCATTTGCGCAGATCCACTGCAATGCGCGTTCGGCGTCTTTGCCGATGAGCATGAACTTGGCGAAACTGGTTTGATCGAACAGCGCGACGCGCTCGCGGCAGGCCTGGTGCTCCTTACCCACCTGCGCGAACCAGTTCTGCCGTCCATAGGTGTAGACGTCATTGGCGGCCATGCCGGAGGGTGCAAACCAGTTGGGGCGTTCCCAGCCGAGCTTCTCGCCAAAGCAAGCGCCTTGCTCCTTGAGCCGCGCATAGAGCGGCGAAATACGTAACGGGCGCGCGCTGCGATATTCCTCGAAAGGCCAGGCCATGGTGTAGTGCTTGCCATAGGCTTCGACCGTGCGGGTACGCACCCAGTCGTCCGAGCGATGATGACGGCCGAAGCGACGGATATCGACCGGCCACAAATCCATCGGCGGTTCTCCCGCCGCAACCCACTCGGCGAGTGCGCGGCCAGCGCCACCGGCGGAGGCGATGCCGAACGCATTGAAGCCGGCACCAACGAAGAAACCGCTTACTTCGGGCGTTTCGCCGAGAATGAAGTTGCCGTCCGGCGTAAAGGACTCCGGGCCGTTGATGAGTTGTTTGATGCCGGCTTTCTCAAGCGCAGGCACGCGGGCCATTGCCTGAGTCATGTGCTGCTCGAAATGATCCCAGTTCTCGCCGAGCAACTGAAATTCGAAGCCATCGGGAAACCCGTTTTCCGCCCAGGGAATGGGGTTGGGTTCGTAGCCCCCCATGACCAGGCCGCCGACATCTTCCTTGAAATAAATCAGACGGTCCGGGTCGCGAAGTGTCGGAAGGTTCTTCGGTACCCCCATGATCGGCTCGGTGATGATGTACTGGTGCTGCATCGAGACCAGCGGCACATTCACGCCAGCCAACCGTCCTATCTGTCGTGCCCATTGTCCGCCGCAGTTCACGACTTTCTCGGCGCGTATCGTTCCTTGTGCTGTAAGCACCCCGCTGACTCGGCCGTTCTGCACATCGAAACCGGTGACCGGGCACTCTTCGATAATTTTCACGCCCTGCATGCGGGCGCCCTTGGCCAACGCCTGCGCGAGATCGGAGGGACTGACCTGCCCGTCGGTGGGGAGAAACGCCGCACCCACAACATCGCTGATGTCCATAATCGGCCATAGCTCTTTCGCCTCGGATGGCGACAACACATGCATTTCGAGTCCAAAACTATGTGCAGTGGTTGCCTGGCGCTTGATTTCGGTGAGGCGCTCCGGGTTGCAGGCCAGGCGCAGACCGCCGTTGCGTTTCCAACCCGTGGCCTGACCGGTTTCTTTCTCGAGCTTGTCGTACAGCTCGACGCTGTACTTGAGAAGCTGCGTGACATTCGCCGACGTGCGCAACTGCCCGACCAACCCGGCGGCGTGCCAGGTGGACCCGCTGGTGAGCCTGGCCCGCTCCAGCAGCACAATGTCCTTGAAGCCCAGGCGCGCAAGATGGTAAGCCGTGCTGCACCCGATAATGCCGCCGCCAATGATGACAACTTGCGCCGCGGATGGAATCTGGTTCATCCCGAACACCTCACCACAGAGACACAGAGACACGGAGTGAAAGGACAACCAAACGAAGTGACGTAATAAATGCGACCACCATGCCGGTAAACGCACAAGTTTGCAAAAGGGACAAAGTTATCTCCGTGTCTCTGTGGTTCAATTGAGCTCTCCAAGTTCATGGTTATCCTTTGGTGAATTCGTCGTAGGCGCGGTTGAATCGGCCCAGGTAGTCAGCGGTGTAGGCGGGGTAGTCGAAATCGATCTGGGAATGGATTTCCGAGACCATGCTCCAGGTCGCCTCGCGCAGGAGAGAGGCGCATTTCATTGCATCGAATCTGCGCATCAGTGCGGTGTCTGCCTTGCCGAAGTAGCGCTCCAGCACGAAGCAGGTCTGCGCCGCGTCCAGTTCATTGTTGGACACCAGACCGCCCAGATCAAATAGCGGGCTGTTGAAGCCCGCGTAATCCCAGTCGATCAGCCAGAGACGTTTGCCGTCGTCGATAAAATTCCCAGACAGCAGGTCATTGTGGCCGAACACGATGGTCACCGGGCCGACTGCGCGCTCGAGATGGTCCGAACGCTCGATCAATTTGGGCAGCAACTCTACATACCGACTTCCGCGAGCGCGCAACTCAGTCGCATAACCTCGAACGATGTGAAATACCCAGAACATCAGCACCGGGCCGGAGACATGACGCGGGATCTCCTGGTGACAACGTTTCACCAGATCCACGACGGCCGGCAGGAGAACGGGATCGCGAACCAGTTCCGGTGTGAGCGCGCGGCCTTCGATGAAGCGCAGCACCAGCGCCCCGGACTCGGCGTGGACGACCTCGGGAGAGATGCCGGCTGCGAAGGCGGTGCGGCTGGCCACCAGTTCGTTGAAGCGCATGATGCCGTGGACGGGAATGTCTTGCCCAAGCCGCACGACAAACTTCTGCCCGCGATCCGCGACCAGATAATTCTTGTTGGTGATGCCGCCCGCGAGTGGCACAGGATCGACCTTGCCGGACCAGCAGGGCAGGTTATGAATCCGATCGAGCGCGGCGCTGGTTGATGTCATGAAGTGGCGCGTTTAATTGAATCTGCAAGTGCGAAAACTCTCTCACCGCAGAGGACGCGGAGGACGCGGAGGAAAAGCAAGTGCAACAAAGATCCTGTTCTAAACGGGTGCATTGGTCGATCATCCTTCGTGGCAAACTTCACACGGTATTCACTCAAACATACGCGCTGACATTAATTCCAGATTTCCCCTCGTTGTTCTGGGTTTCCTCCGCGTCCTCCGCGTCCTCTGCGGTGAGAGTTGTTTAATGTTTGAATAAGGATACTTCAAATGCCGCGCCAGCCGCGTACGCGCGACACGGCGTCGTCGAAGCGGGCAAGGAGTGCGTGATCGAGCGGCATATCCGGCACGATGGTGCGCTCCGGTGCGGGTAATTCTGGCAGCGATCGAGCGTCGGCAAGTCCGGCGCCGATGAGCGCCAGCCGGCAAATTCCCAGGCCGGTCAGGTCGGGTGCAGAGGGCACGGTGATTGTTCGGCCCAGTGCGCTCGCCAGGAATTTTCCGAAGTAGCGATTGCGAGACATACCGCCGTCGATGGAAATGGTGCCGGCAAGCGGCAGGCACTCGTTCATGGCAGCCACCGCCTGGGCGCTGCGCAAGGCGACGCCTTCGATGACCGCGCGAACCAGATCGCGACGCTCGGTCTCCAGCCCCATGCCCAGCCACATTCCGGCGGCGGATCGGTCCCAGTAAGGGCAGGCCAGTCCGGAGAGCGCGGGCACGAAGACCAGGCCGCGCTCAAGCGCGCTCGGCCCGTCAAAATCGGAAATGTCGTCGTAATCCTCGAACAGGCCGAGACGTTTTGTCCAGTCCAGCGCCGAGCTGGCGTTGTACACCCCGCCGTCGATGGCATAGGTCGTCTGCGTTCCGAGCCTCCAGGCGAGTGTGGGCAATATTCCGCGCTGTGGTGCGCCGAGCCGCTGCGCACCGGTGAGAGCCAAGGCGAAAGCGCCAGTGCCAAAGGTGATCTTGGTTTGGCCCGGGTCAAGGCAGCCGTGTCCGAAGAGCGCAGCCTGTTGATCGACAATGCCTGCGACCAGTGGAATTCGATTGCGCTGCGCAATGCCGAACTGGCCGATGGTGAGGCGGATCGGCGGCAGTAATTCCATCGGTACGCCGAATAGCTTGCATAAGTCCGAGTCCCATTCCCCCGTTGAAAGATTCATCAGGCTGGTACGCGAGGCGGTCACGACGTCGGTGGCGTACTCGCCCCATAGACGGTCAAGGAAAAATGCATCGCTGGTCCCGAGCCGCAATTTGTGATGCCTGGCCAGCGCCGCCGCTTCGGGAACTTGATCGAGAATCCAGCGTAGTTTCGACGCGGAAAAATACGGGTCCAGCGGCAGCCCGGCGCGTTCGATCGTGAGTTGTTCCGTACCCTCACAGCCTTGAGCCGCTCGATGCAGGCCTGAGTTCGATTGTCCTGCCAGACGATAGCGTTATAGATCGGCTCGCCGGTGTCGGCATTCCAGGCAATCACCGTCTCGCCCTGATTGGCGAGACCGGCTCCAACGGCGCCGCCAGCGCTTTCAAGACAGCGCTCGATGTTTGCCAGCAACTCGCGCGGATCATGTTCGACCCAGCCGGGATGCGGATAGATTTGCCGATGCTCGAATGAGCACAAGTGCTCGAATTGGCCACTCGCAGCCAGCCGAAAGGCTTTGGTGGCGGTGGTGCCCTGGTCTATGCCGATGACGGAAGGGATCATAAATCGGTGACGAGAGACAGGTGACGAGTGACGGGAGAGGAGGGCAAGGGGTGAGGAGCGTTCAGTCCGCTACCATATGGGTCGCTCGTAGAAACGGGCACTTTGGGTGCCCGTTTTGTGGTGCGTCATGCGTGGAGGGATTTTCCTCCGGCCTTCGTAAAAGGCTTTGCTGCTTAGACTATTTCAGATCCTTTGCCACTGCATCCAGGCCAACCTGAGCGCATTCCTCATCCTGGTCGCCGGTCACACCGCTGACGCCGATGCCGCCGATGAGCGCATCACCCACCTTGACCGGAAGACCGCCCGGGAAAATGATCAGGCGCGGGGTGTACTGGATTCCAGGGGCCGCATTGATGATGGTGCTGCCGAAGAATCGTGACGGAAACCCAAACTGCGTTGCGGTCCAGGCTTTGTTGATGGAAATGTCCACGCTGCCACGGAAAGAGGCAGGGTGGCGACGGAAGTAAAGCAGTCCACCGCCTTCATCCAGCACCGCGATATTGACCTTCCATCCCTTGCTGTTGGCAAACTTGTCGCAGGCCAGGGCCATTTTTTCGGCCACTTCGATACTCAGAACGGGTTTGCTGTCCAACCCAAACGCCGATGAACTCATGCCTGCGGCCAGCACGGCGCCGCACATGAGCACTCCCTGCAATGATTTCTTCAAAAACATGCTTATCTCCCGATTTTTGGTTATTGAACTCAAGAACGCTTGGCGTGGATCGCGAAGCGCGGACAGCTATCATATACCCGGTCGCGCACCCCATTTCTCACAATTTCATCCTCTCATGGGTCGAGCAGGGTCGTCCAGAGGAAGTTTGGTAACTGGGAAAGTTTGGTCAAAATGGATCATCCACGATTCATAATTTCGTCAATGTCGATGTCAAGACGTTCGACATGTTTCGCAACTGCAGCCGGCCAGGGCAGAAGAAAGCGGCGTTCGGGCAGCCAGTTGCGTACCTCGCCATACTCTACTCGTGAGCCGTCCCGTATTCGAACCTTGCCCTGTACTGTGCGAGTGACCCGGATGTTGATTGGTAGTGCCGGTGGAATGGGGGCCGGGAAGGCGATTTTCTGCGGGCAAACGTATCGGATCGGTTCCCTTGCTTCCAAGCTTGTGTGTCGTTCGGCCCTTGGCAGGCGTCCGGACAGGCTGGCGGCAATTGTCCGTGCCACTTCGCGCCCTTCCTGCCATACCGTCCAACTGGCTTCCACCGGCCGCAATACATTTCCGGCGGCGAAATAGGTTGCATCGGAGCAGCGACCGTATTGATCGACAACCGGGCCGCCGGTGGCAGAGTCAATTAGCAGTGCGCTTGTCTTGAGCAGCGCGGCTTCCGGGACGAAGCGACCGCTGAAGATCACGCCGTCACAGTCAATTCGTTCGCGCCGGCCGTAGCGTTCGATCTCTACGCCGCTGACCTGTTTTTCGCCATGAATCGCGATCAGGTTCGTCTGAGTCAGGACACGCGTTCCGAATGCGGCGCGGGCGATCCATTGGGCGGGGCGTGGCGCAACGGTGTGGGCCGATTCTTCAAGCATCGCTACTGCCTTGATGCCCGCGTGTCGAAGTGTGAGAAGGCTGGAAAATGACACCAGTTCCGAGCCGACGATCACTGCCCGGGTGCAGGGCTTCAATCCGGCGAGATAGACCATCTGCTGCAATGCGCCGGTGGTGAACACTCCCCAGGGGCGAGTGCCGGAGACCAGTCGCGCGGCACGTGGCGTTTCGCGTGTGCCAAGGGCGAGCAACACGCAACGGCCTTCGAAGATGTGGATGCCTTCCGGTGTCAGTGCGCGGACGCGCGCGTTGGCCTCCAGGCCAAGCGCGCTGACTCCGGTGCGGATGTCGATCCCTTCGGCGGCGCCCAGCAGACGACGGGCGTAAGCCGGGCCGGTGAGCGCACGTTGGAATTCGCGCCAGCCGAAGCCTACATGTCCGCAGTGACGAGGTACGCCGCCTGCCTGTTGTTCGCGTTCGAGTACCACGATGTCGCGCACGCCCTGGCGTCGCAGTTCAGTGGCGGCCGCCAGCCCTGCGGGCCCGCCGCCAATGATGACGACATCGTGATGTTCAACTGGCGGGGCCGGTGTACTCATGCCGGCAGCTTTTCGATGCGCGGATCAGTCAGACGATTTGAGGCGAGTGCCAGCACGCGCGCGCTGCAATAGAATCCCTGGCAACGCCCCATCATGCAGCGCGTCCGGCGTTTGAGTCCCCCGAGGTCCGCGGCAGGCAATGGGCCGGACAATGCCGCTTCGATCTCATGCCTGGTCACCTGCTCGCAATGACATACTATTTCACCCGCATTGGGTTCCTGATAGCGACGCAACTTTTCCTCGCACAGATTAGGCACAGGGGTCCACAGAGGTCGGGTGTTTTCCCGAAGCGGGCCGAAGTGGCGGGCGTAAAGATCCGCAACGTGGACAGCAATTCCAAGCGATCCGGTCAAACCGGTCGACCGGATGCCGCCCACCGTGATCCAGCCGCGATCGGCGAGCGCTTCGATTTGGTAGTCCTTGAACTGGGTCGCGGGCCGCAGCCCGGCATAAACTGCTGTTATCGAATGCTGTTCCAGGGCAGGGACGAGCGCCCGGGCTTTGCCCATCAATTGTTCCAGCGTGTCGTGTTCGACGCTGGCGGTGTCCCGTTCATCGACTTCCTCGGCGGTGGGACCCACGAGCAGATTGCCATACGCCGTGCGCGAAATCAGCACGCCCTTGGTCCGTTCGGTCGGAACCGGCAGCACGATGGCCTTGACCAGTGGATAAGCGGATTTGTCGAATACGATGAACTGCCCCTTGCGCGGCCGGATGCTAAAAGGCGATTCGCGTGCGATCGCTTCGATGCGGTCGCCATAAAGACCGGCTGCGTTGACAACGACGCGAGCGGTAACAGGTCCTGTTGAGGTTTCAAGTCGCCACTCATCACCGACCCTGGTTCCGCCGGTTACCTGCGTAGCACGTCGGACTTCGGCGCCCAGCGCAATGGCCTGAAGGGCATAGGCCAGGGGCGCGGACCATGCATCAATAACGTGCTCCCCCGCTATCCGCACCGCGCCGAGTGCGTCGGGCGCAAGATGGGGTTCGAGGCGGTAGAGCGCCGACACTGCAACCTCATGCACATCGGCCACGTGATTGGCGTGTGCCTGCGCGGCTATCCCTGGCAGCTTTGCGAGTTCTTCGTCGTTCCAGGCTACAACGATGGCGCCGGTTTCGACCAGAGGCAGGTTGAGGCGTTCGCGTATGTCCAGATATTCCCGATAGCCGGCCTGCATGCACTGAAGTTCCAGGCTGCCAGTGGGCGCGTCGAATCCGGTATGCAGAAGTGCGCTGTTGCCTTTGCTCGCGCCGGAGAGAATGTCAGCGCCTTTTTCCAGCAGGACGCAGCGCACTCCGCCCAGCGCCAATCGGCGCAAGATGGCGCAGCCCACGACGCCACCGCCTATGATGGCTACGTCATAAACCGGTTCGTTCATCGCTGTGAGTTTGTTTTTGCCAAGCAGTACACACGAAATCGTTGCACAAAATTGAAAAGGGCGGGGCCCCTCGCGGAACCTCGCCCTTTACGGCCATCGCTTTCAGATTTATTGCGTCAGGTCCTTTCGCCGACCGCCTTTTCCGCCGCGACGATTTCCGCTTGGCGTTTGGCGATGATTTCGCCAATCGGCGGGCCTTTGAAGCGTCGGCTTTCGAATGCCACCCAGATAACGATCATGGCCACCAGCATTGCGACAATCAGGTATCCCACTTTTTCATAAGGCTCCTGGACTCCTACGAATATCAGCAACGCGCAGCCGATGATGGCCAGTACTGCCACCAGCTTTGATGCCCCGCCCAAGTGGAAGGGGCCTTTGGTGGTCCAGCTTCCGTTGATTTCCGCCCGCAATCCCGCCGCAACCGGCATCAGGTAGGAGAGGTAAAGGAACACGGCACAGCCTGTTGAGAGCACCGCGAATGCGCCGCCATACAATGTGGCAACAATCGACAGGATCGCGCCCCACCAGATTGCGTTAACCGGCGTGCGATGTTTCGCACTGACCGAGCGTAGCGCGGCGGAAAACGGCAGGCCGCCGTCGCGCGCAAAGGCGTACATCATCCGCGAAGTGGATGTCAGGCCCGCCAGCGCGCACAGGTAATTGGCGATGACAATGCCAATGATAAGTGCGTTCTTCAACATCAGCGGCATGGGGGACTGGTTCATCAGCCAGGGAAAGGCGCTCCATCCTTGCTTTGCGCCTTCTTCAACGCTGGGCAGCGCGAGCACGAAGGCACTGATCATGATGTAGCCGAACAGGAAAGACCAGAACACCGAGTGCAGCATGCCACGGGGTGCCTCGCGTGCGGCGTTGCGTGTTTCCTCCGCAGTATGCGCCGAGGCATCGAAGCCAGTTACCGTATAAACGCCTTGCAGCAGACCGAGCAGAAAAACGAAGCCGATCGATTGCACCGCCGTGGGCCACACTCCACCGCCGGCCTCACCGGAAAAATTGCTGAAGGTGAACAGGCGGGAAATGTCGATGGAAGGTGCGTAGGCGAGCAATCCAAGTGTGAGCACCACGGCGACAACGAAGATCAAATAGCCGCTGAAATCGGTCAAAATCGTTGTGGCGCGGATGCCGAAGTGGTTGAGCATCGCCTGCGTAATGGTAATCGCGGTGATGAATATCGTCTGGGTCCACCAGCCCTGATCCATGAATGCCGCGGAGGTCCACGACGTTACATCCATGCCAAGCATATTGGCCAAAACCAGATCGCGAAACAGCGTGAACACGCCAAAGTTTACCGACGCCACCACAAACATCAGGCCGAGCATGTTGAACCATGCCGCAACCCAGCCAAAGCCGCGACCGCCCAGCAGCGATGACCAGTGGTATATGCCACCGGCAGTCGGGTAGGCCGAAGCGATCTGACCCATCGCGGCTGCGACAATCAACGCAAAGGCGCAGGCGAGTGGCCACCCGTAGCCCACCGATGCGCCTCCGGCGGCGCTCAATGCCAGAGGGAATGCCGTGATGCCGCCGGCCAGAATGCAAATGATGGAAAAGGAAATCGCGAAGTTCTGGAACGCACCCATGCGTCGCGACAATTCCTGGGCGTAGCCCATGCCGTGCAGGGTTTTCAGATCGTCCTGATGTTCGCGGGACTGTTCGTATCGTTGCTCTTGTGCCATCTCTTCCCTCCTTCGGTTTTATTTTAACGGATCGGGGGCAGGCGCCGCGGCTGCGCCGGCCATTACGACCAAGAGTGCTGTCTGCCGCGTGTATGACCATTGGGTACCGAACTTGTACCCCTATGCTAGCGGCCAGTATGGGCGATATCGAAATAACAGGCAATCCTGGTTGAACACCCACGTCCGACAGGCTGCCAGGGTTAGAATCCCGGGTCAGGATATTGACCAGATACCCCAGCCATGCGCCATAGAAAGTTTCCCCTGATCGGATTGACCACCTACGGCCGCAACTCGGAAAACCGCTACACACTGCCGGCCGACTACATCGAGGCAGTGCGGCGCGCCGGAGGTATCCCGTTGTTGATCGCTCCGGGCGAGGCGCGTTGGCGGGCACTGGTCGAAACCCTCGACGCATTGATTCTGACCGGAGGCGGGGATATCGAGCCGGGCGCATACGGCGGCCAGGTCCACGAAATGAACTACGGTTTGAACGCGGAGCGCGATGCGCTGGAACTGGATATTAGCCGCTGGGTCGTTGGCTCGGAGCTGCCGACCCTGGGCATTTGTCGGGGTGCACAAATTCTGAATGTGGCCGGTGGCGGTAGTCTGGTCGAACATATTCCCGACGAATTCGGCGAAAGCGTGCTGCACCGTGCGCCGCCGCGCGAGCCGATAACGCATGCCATACGCCTTAAGGCGGGCTCCCGGCTGGCCGGTATTTTTGGGCGGGAAGAGTTCGACGCGGCATCCTGGCATCATCAGGCATTGCGCAATGTTGCGGACGGCTTCCAGGTGGTCGGCCATGCTCCCGACGGCACTATCGAGGCGATCGAACTGCCTTCTCACCCGTGGCTGGTGGCAGTGCAGTGGCACCCGGAACTTACTGCCGCGACGGATCCTTTGCAGCAAAAATTGTTTGACGCGTTGGTGGAAAGGGCGAGAACAGGACGGTGAGGGAGGAGGTCTGAGGTTTGAGGTCTGAGGTCTGAGGAATTTCACCCTTCACCCTTCACCCTTCACTCCTTCACTCCTTCACTCCTTCACTCCTTCACCCTTCACCCTTCACCCTTCACCCTTCACCCTTCACCCTTCACCCTTCACCCTTCACTCCTTCACCCTTCACGCCTTCACTGCCTTTCGACCGTTCACCCTTCACTGCCTTTCGACCGTTCACCGTTCACCCTTCACCCCTCAGAAGTCATTCGACGCGAATATCCAGTTCCTTGACGATTTTTCGATACCGTTCGTAGTCGGACTTCATCAACGCGACGGCTTCGGCGCGCGTGCTGGCTTGCGGCTCGCTGCCTCTTTTTTCGACTTTTTGGCGAAACTCGGCTGACATCGCGGCTGCGTGAAACGCTTGGTAGAGTTTCTCGACAATGGGTTCGGGTGTGCCGGCCGGAACGGACCAGCCGACCCAGACAGTTTCGTCGTAGTCAGTAAGTCCTGATTCGGCCAAGGTGGGTATGTGGGGCAGGGACGTCAAGCGTTTGGCGGCGGTGACGGCCAGTGGCCGTAGCTTCCCTGACTGGATGTGCGGCAGTGTGCCAATTGCGAATCCGAAAGCCATGTCCACCTGTCCGCCCATGAGGTCCGTCAATGCAGGCGATTCACCCTTGTAGGGCACCTGGAGTAAGTCGACGCCGGCGAGTTTTTTGAAGCGCTCGCCCATCAGGTGCTGCGGCGACCCCGGGCCGGAGATCGCGAAGGTCAAACCGCCTGGTTTTGCTTTGGCCGTCGCGATCAGGTCAATCACAGACCGGATTGGGGATTTCGAATTGACCACCAGAATCGCTCCGCTCTTCACCGTGACGATGAAGGGGAGGAGATGTTTCAATGGGTCGAACTTGGAGGTTTTGTAAATATGAGGATTGACGGTAACCGCAGTGTTCAACGTGAAAAGGACCGTGTAGCCATCCGGCGGGGAAAACGCCGCCATTTCCGTACCGATGCTGCCGCCCGCGCCCGGCCGGTTGTCGACGATGATTTGCTGTTTCAGGCGTTCGGCTACCAAAGGCCCGATCTCCCGGGCATTGAGGTCTGCGCTCGATCCGGCAGGAAATGGCACGATGATCCGGATCGGTTTGGACGGAAATTCATCGCCTGCGAAGGCGGGCGCGCCGTATAAAAAACTGGTTGACAGCAGAATTACCAGTAATTGACCGAGGCGTTTCATCATCTCCTCTTGTTTTATTGCCCGAGTGAAGGTTTAACCGCGTAATTTTTTCCTAAGAATACACTGGCATAAGCCCCCCATGTCATTCCCGTGGAGACGGGAATCCAGGTTTTTCAGAGGAAAACTGGTTCCCCGCTCCCCGATAAAATCACTCGGGGACAAGCTTCGCGGGGAAGACATTTATTCAGTATTTCCCAAACATGTCGGCCGAGCAGGCCTCATCATTTTCTATGGTGTCGGATTCGCCACGTAACCCTGCGCATAGGTAGCAACCCCGGGCGGAACGGTAACCCATGGGCGCTTCGATTGCGTCCAGATATGTCGGTCGATCGAGAACCAATCCTGATCGTCCAACGTGCCGGCGGCAATGGTGCGCATGCCGGGGCGAAGCTCGGCGGCGTGGGTCACGGTTGTGCCGCAAGCAGGGCAGAAGTTCATCCTTAACCATCTGCCGCTGACGTCGGAGCGGTGTTCGCATTGGGAAATTTTCCCTTGCAGAACTTCGACCGATTTTTCTTCAAAGGTGGCTAGCACGGCGAAAGCACTTGCCAGTCTGCGTTGGCAGAATTTGCAATGGCAGACTGTTACCAGCACAGGCTTCCCATGCACCCGGTATCGGACCGCACCACACGCACAACCGCCGGAATGGACTTCACTCATTGTCATCTCCTGGACGCTGGACCAAAGCGGTTCCCCTGGTATTTCACCCTTCATTCATGATCAAAGACCGGTACCCTGCGGACACTCTTCACCTCTTCACTGCTTTTCGACCGTTCACCGATTACCGTTCATACGCTTACCCTGTTCCGACCGCCTTCCTTAGCACGGTAGAGCGCCCGATCGGCGGCGCGGATCACAATCTCGGGTGTGTCGAATAGTTCGCTCCTCGCCGCGAGTCCAACGCTTACCGTAACGGATAGTTTTTCGCCCCGGTTCGAACGCATCGTGGAGGAGCTGTCATTGGCGGGCTTCTTCTTGAGTGGAAATCTACGGTCATTTTCTTCCCGTGCATTCTTGCGCCGCTGTTCCGAGCGAACGGCAATCCGGTATTGCTCGATATTCTGGCGTATCGCTTCCAGATGCGGCAGTGCTTCGTCGAGAGACTGCCCGTCAAACAGAACGCAAAACTCCTCTCCGCCGTAGCGGAACGCACGGCCTCCGCCGCCGACCTCGGAGAGGCGTGCGCCGACCATGCGCAAGACCTGGTCCCCAACGTCGTGGCCGTGGGTGTCGTTAAATTTCTTGAAATTATCCACGTCCACCATCCCCATCGCATACACCGGACCCAGCGCAGCGAGCCGTTCTTCCAAGGCACGGCGACCCGGCAGGCCAGTCAGTTCATCCTGGAAAGCCATGCGGTGGGATTCTTGAAGGACTGCGAGCAGAAGAATGGCGCCGGCGGAAAACATGAACATCCCGAACACGACTGACGACATCGGCGAGAGGAAGGCAACCGAAAAAGCGATCAAGACGCCCAGCATTCCAATTTCAACCGGCGCCCGCTGAGTCCAGGCGCGGTAGATTGCCATCGCGAATGCGGTCAAAGTCAGTACAGCACCCAGTAACGGGAAAGGTTGAATTCGCAGCAGCCAGTGGTCGAGTGCCGTAACCCACATGGTGCCCGACAGATCGTTGCGGCCCGCTCCAGAAACCCACGCTGTCAGTACGAGCTGAATAGTGGCCAGCATCAGCCAGCGGTAATTGCGAAAGTGAGCAATGCCGCGCTCTGGTAGCACCAGGGCAATCAGAATATTGACGGGGACGAATACCGAAAAAGCAGTCAGGGTTGCGCGGGCGGGAAATTCCGTGACGCCAAACTCAAGCGCAAAGCTATAGCCGGCAAAGGCAACTGCCAGGGACGCGGACGCTATGCAGGCGCGCCCCCGGTTAAACCAGATGCTGATTAATGTTGCAATGACCAACACGGCGAACGGTCCGATGACCGTGGCGCCGGAAAACAGCTCGACTGAAATGTTCGAGCCGAGCAAAGCGACCAGAGCGGCAAGTAGCAAAACCGCGCCCGGAACGGCAATTGCCTTGAGGTCGTGTCGGGACACGATCAGCGCCCCCCGGGGATATGGATCATGGGCGCCGCTGTCTCATTGGGGGGCGTGGCCTGTCGCTAATCACTTGTCATGGAAGTTTAATCTTGCCGCCGCCGGGCAGACCGCCCATTCCGCCCAATGCCCCCAAGCCACCCGCGGCGTCCGGAATCACGATCGAGGAACTGGCCTGGCGGCGCAAGTCCTGCAATTCGCGCACGGCGCGCTCCACCGCCCCGGTGGCAATTTCGGCGAATTTTTCGGCTGCTTCGCCAATGGTCTTTGCATCGATTTCAAAAGCCAGTGGCAGTGCGCCCATTGGCGTCATGAGCTGAGTTTCGCCGACAAAGACCAGCTTGCGTCCGCCGTCCACGGTACCGTCGCTCTTGACCGGCGTCATCAACCTGATCGTGCCCACCTTGCGGTCGGTAAAAACCTCCTCGCGATAGAGATTCGCGGAATCCATCTTGAGTTCTGGGGTGTCTTGAGCGGCCATGTTCTTCTCGTTAGGGAATGGGTCGAATGGCGGAATTATCACATGAAGCCTGAACTACAGGGGCGAGGGGCGAGGGGTGAGGACAGGGATTGAGGATTGGGGATTGAGGATTGAAGGTGGAAATCCAAGCCCTTCGTACCTCGATCCGCAATCCACGATCCTCAATCCTCAATCCTCAATCCCCAATCCCCAATCCCCAATCCCGAACCTGATACCATCCGGCCACCCTTTCCTCGTCTGTCTCCGATGCTCGCCTACCGACACTTGTTTCACGCGGGAAATTTTGCCGACGTTTTCAAACACTCCCTGCTGGCGCAACTGGTGTTGTTGCTGGAGAAAAAAGACAAGCCGTTTTTTGTGCTCGACACCCACGCTGGGACCGGCCTGTACGATCTGACTCACGCCTGGGCGCAAAAAAATGCGGAGTTTCGCGATGGCATTGCCAAAATCTGGCGGCGGCCGGGAGCTCCTGCGGAATTCAAGCCCTATCTGGATGTTATACGCGGCGAAAATGGCGACGGAGAACTGCGTTTTTATCCCGGGTCACCGCGCATTGTGCGACGCTTGTTACGCCCCGGTGACCGGATGGTCCTGTGTGAGTTGAACAAGAAGGATTGCGAGGAACTGCACGGGCACTTTTCCCGAGATCGCCAAGTCAAGGTCGAACTTGCGGACGGCTATCAGGCGCTCAAGGCTCATCTTCCGCCGCAAGAACGGCGAGGCCTGATTTTTGTGGATTCGTCTTTCGACCGATCGAAAGAATTCGATCGGCTGACACAGGGGTTTGTAGAGGCCCATGCAAAATTTGCGACTGGAGTCTATGCACTCTGGTACCCGCTGATGGAGCCGATGGCCATGCGGTTATTTGAGAGGGGGCTGCTCGCAACGGGCATCCACAAAATCCTGCAACTGGAACTTGCCCTTTTTCCGGATTCCTGGACGGCCAGCATGCGCGGTTGCGGAATGCTCGTGGTGAACCCGCCATTTGGATTCGAGGCGATATCGCGACGCATGCTCGATTGGATATGGCCCGCATTGTCCGCCGATGGGGACGGCCGTGCTCGGGTGCAGTGGCTGGTGCCAGAGTAAGCGTCGCGAACCCATTAACCTAAAAAAGTTTTTTGCCACATGAGGACACGGAGATCACAGAGGAAAATCAAGAATGTATGTTGTTTCTCATGCTCACCCATCTGCTTAGTGGGGCATGCTGACCCAATTCCTTGATTCTCTCCGTGTTCTCGGTGATCTCGGTGGCTGGGTTTCGGTTTTTTTGGATTAACCGGGGCGAGATTGGATTTGAGCTCCAGAGTGGGCGTATAACTATCTAAATCATTGGGGTACCGTTTTTCTGACAGCTAGCAGCCTGTCGGACTTAGATGTTCGAAAGCGAAACGGTGGGAGGGCGAGGACAGATTTTGACGATTTCGACGCGCATATCGGGAATATGTAAGGAGAAAGCGGCGAAATATGGACCGCTCTCCCGGCGTTGCAGCCGAATCATTCTAAGTCCGACAGGCTGCTAG
>CAMDKM010000060.1 GCA_945900965.1 Bordetella parapertussis
GTCGGGGAGGGGGATGCTTTGCCGACAATCTTGTGAGACAGAAAATAACCGCTGGAAAGTGCCCTTTAGATCGTCAAACGCGCCATTTCTAACTTCATCTGGAACACTCCCACGGGGAAAAACATTACGGTGAAATATGCAGGCTAGCAACTCGAAAGGTGACTGGTAAGCGAGTTCGGTGGTCGGATGCGGATTCGCGTCGCGCAGGCGGCGGAAGATCTCCGATCGTTTGGTTGGGTTCATGCGAAATTCTAATGCGTAAAACCGCACTTACCGCGGCGAGAGTGTTTTTAGGATTCTCTTTCCGCCCGTCGAGCGCGGGCCCGTTCGAGAGCGGCCTGCACGGCGGCTTTCTTGCGATCCAGATCGTGGCCGATGGTCATGGTTTCCAGGTGGGCCAGTTTGGCCTGGGCTTTCTCCGCAAGCCGCTCTTCGCGCTCAGTCTTTTCGCGCTCGATACGAAACTGATGGAAATGGTAGCGGGGCCGGGCGATGGCCGCCATAGCCTCGATGCTTTGCTGCGTGAGTTCAGCCGTGTGATGATTCCCGCGCGCGGCCAGTTCCCCGAGTTCGACCATCTCGATGCAATCCACCGGGCAGGGCGAAACGCACAGCTCGCAACCGGTGCAGTACGCAGTAAGAACGGTATGCATGCGTTTGGGTGCGCCGACGATGGCATCCACCGGGCAGGGCGCTATACACAGCATGCAGCCAATACAACGCGATTCGTCGATGACAGCCGCTCTGCGCGGCGAATCGGTACCGTAGGCGGGATTGAGTGGTTTTTCTTCGCGATTCAGGAGCCGCGCGAGCTTCCGTACTGCTTCAATGCCGCCGGGCGGGCACTGATCGATATCGGCGCGACTTTCAACGATTGCCTGTGCATAAGGCCGGCAGCCTGCGAAGCCACACTTGGTACACTGGGTCTGCGGCAGCAGGTCGTCGGTGGCGTCGATCAACTCGGCATTCATCACCGCAGTTTAACCGCTACAGCGAAAGACATTCTCAACCCAAAGGCTCAAAGAGATGCTCAACGCAAAGGCGCAAAGATCGCAAAGCACGCAAAGAAGAACGGAAGAAGACAAGAATTCATTGACTCGCACTTTCGCGACGGTCCCGTGACATTGTGAATTGTCTCCGGGGTTACTTTGCGGTCTTCGCGTTCTTTGCGTCTTTGCGTCCAGATTTTGTTTTGACTTGTGCTTTTATCGGGAAAGCGCCAAACAGCGGTTGACCCATTGCGCCGTGAGTTTTTCTTGCAATGAGTTCTGCGACAGTCGCGCGGCCAGGCCGTTGAAATCCACCTTGTCGAGAGGTTGATCCTGGTTGAAGCAGGAGAACACCACGCTGCGCTCGCCGGTCACCGGGTCGATCTGGGGTTGCAGGCACTGGGCGCATATTTCCTTCATCATGCATTGCATCGGCGAATTGATAGAGCCGATGGCGAAATGCTTCGGGTCGAGGTGCGGAGCGAGAATGCCATGCCGTGCCGCTCCCACGGCCGCCATCATGCGGTCAGAGCCTATGGCGATCAGGCGTTGTGCGCTTTTCATGCAAATGTTCTGCTCGCCCAGCCGACCCTCGGCGAAGGCGGCCATCGCTTGAACGATATTACCGACAAAAGACTTGTCGCCGGGGCGCTGCACCTTGAAGCCCGGCGCTTCATCGCAGCACCACACCACGACGTCGGCGGCGGCTTCGATCTCTGCAACCTTGTAGCGGTCGATGATCTTTTTGTATCCGGCGAAATAAAGCACTTTCGATCCGGCAGCGCGCATTGCCTGCCCGATGGAAAACAGCACCGCATTACCGAGCCCGCCGCCGACCAGAACCACGGTTTCGCCGCCGTGAATTTCCGTCGGTGTGCCGGTCGGGCCCATCAGAATGACCGGCTCGCCGGGCTTGAGCTTTGCGCACAGGTCGGAGGAGCCGCCCATCTCCAGTACGATGGTGGAGACGAGGCCGCGACTACGGTCCACCCAGGCACCGGTTAAGGCCAGACCTTCCATCGCCAGTCGCGTGCCATTGGCCTCGTCCGCCAGGGTCTCGAAATTTTGCAGCCGGTAGAACTGACCCGGTTGGAATTTTTGCGCGGCGCGCGGGGCACGCACGATAACTTCCACAATGTTCGGTGTGAGGCGAATCACTTCCTGCACGGTGGCGCGCAGTTCGTCGTTCAATCGGCTCAGGAAATCGGCGTCATCGCCACGGTAGGCGGGCTCCACTCGCGATAACACACGGCTGACCACCGGGTAGCCTTGTTTCGCGCCACCCATGGCTTTGACAACGTTGCCGAAAAATGAGGGGTGCAGGTCGCCGAAGAAACTCACGAAGCGTCCGTCAGGACGTTTCGAAAGCAGTACATCGGGAGTAGCCGGCTTGGCGCTTTTCTCCGGTTTGATCGGGGTACCCGATTCGTCGCAGGCCCGGAAGTAACGTCCGTCGATCTGAAAATTCACGCTGTCTTCGCGCGCCAGCACGGTATTGGGCTGTGTGCCGGCCGCGACCAATATGGTGCACGCCGGAAGACTGCGGGTGATCTCTGAGCTTGCGCCATCGGCAGCCGTAACCCGGCTCGTGACTGTCAGAGCACGGGCATGGCCGAACTCGTCGATCTGCACTTCGGCGGGTGTCAGGTTTTCGGCGAAGCGTATGCCTTCCTCCAGGGCTTTTTCGATTTCCTCGTGGTTCAAGGTGTACGAGGGACTGTCGATCAGCCGCTTGCGATAGGCCAGCGTGACGCCGCCCCAGGATTGCAGGAGCTCGACAATTCTGGGCGGGCGGTCTTCGGCTTCGGCCTGCGCGCGCTCCGCCCGGATGGCCCGGGCGTGGGCGAGAAACTCTTCGGCGATGGTTTGTTCGGCGCGACTCCAACTTGCCCTCACCGCGGTTTCGCCGCGCTCGGCGCATAGCACTTCGAAACGGCCCAGGAATTTTTCCACTTGCAGCGGGTAGTAAGCCAGCGACTCGGTCGCGGTGTCGATGGCAGTGAGTCCGCCGCCAATCACCACCACGGGCAGGCGCAACTGCATATTGGCGATGGAATCTTTTTTCGCCGCGCCGGTGAGTTGCAATGCCATCAGAAAATCCGAGGCGGTCCGGACGCCAGGGGCCAGGCCATTGGGAATGTCGAGCACGGTGGGGCGTCCGGCGCCTGCTGCCAGCAACACATGATCGAAGCCCAATGCAAAGGCGTCATCGACCGACAAGGTGCCGCCGAACCTTACTCCGCCGAACAGGGCAAATTGCTCGCGCCGCTGCAACAGCAGACGAATGAGCTTCAGGAAGTTTTTTTCCCAGCGCACCGTAATGCCGTATTCGGCGACGCCGCCAAATCCCGCCATGACCCGGTCGTCCAGCGGCTCGTACAGCGAGTGCACGTCATGGATTGGCAGGAAAGGTACCCGCGAACCACTGGCATCGACGCCGCACACCGCAGCCGACAGCGGCTCGATTTTCAGTCCATCCACACCGACCACCGTGTGCCCATCGTTCATCAGATGGTGGGCGGCCGTGAAACCGGCCGGACCCATGCCGGCGATCAGGATACGGCGCCCACTGCGCGGTTTGGGAATCGGCCGTCGCAAGTCGAGCGGATTCCAGCGGGTGAGCAGCGAATAGATCTCGAAGCCCCAGGGTAGTTCCAGAACATCCTTGAGGGTGCGGGTTTCGGCCTGGGGAATATTGACCGGCTCCTGCTTCTGATAGATGCAGGATTTCATGCAATCGTTGCAGATGCGATGTCCGGTGGCCGCGACCATGGGATTGTCGAGCGTGATCATCGCCAGCGCACCGAGGGCGCTACCTTCGGATTTCAGTTTTTGAAATTCCGAAATGCGTTCCTCCAACGGGCAGCCCGCCAGGGGAATACCGAACACGGTTTTCTTGAAGGCCGGACGACTGCCATCGGCGGGCGCTTTTTCCTTGAGCCCGTGGGAGCAGGAATCGCGGCTCTGTTCATGGCACCAGATGCAGTAATGGGCCTGATCGAGCGCGCCCACCAGATCGGTGCCGGCATCGGTGAGGGCAAAGCCTTCGCGTCGCCTTAGATGACCGAAGGTATGGACGGTGATGCCGTCTTCCTGGCGAGTCGTCAGCGGCACCAGTTTTTGAAAGTCGAGTTTCTTCGGCGCCTTGAAGAGCACACCCGAGGCGTGCCGGTGCTGGCCTTCAGGGGTGTGGGCCGACCAGGCCGCATAGCGCAGCGCCAGATCGAGTTTGTCCGTATTTGCCGCTTCGTCTTTCTGCCATTCGGTCACCTGGCGCGCGAAAGAAAGTTCTCCGAAAGGTTCGCCGAAACGAGCGACGAGCGCTTGTTCGAGAGCGGGGCCGTCGAAGCTGGCCGCGACCTCGGCTTTGTAGGTGTTCATCGCCTTACGCTGTACGAACAGGCGTTTGCAGGCGTAGAGCGGAGCCAATGCGTGGTGCTGCCCGGCCAGCGTCTGCACCTGCTTCGTGATGCCGAACAGTTTGCCTAGAAAGTCGTCGAGATGGCTCGCGACGTCGATCAGGAATTGCGACAGATCCTTATCGCTCAGTTTGTCCGGCGAAGATCGTGCTGCGCTCAGGCCTTCCGCCAGCGGCGTATCCCGCAGGAAATCGAGAAAGGCGGCATCCACTTTCGCCAGCCCTTCCCGATCATGGAGATCGGCGAAGCGCAGGCCGAAGGCCAGGGGCAGGACGGCTGATTCAAAAGCAACATCGTTGGGCATATTCATGCGGGGAACTTGCGACCGCGGGGGCGGAACGGCTAAAGGGCGGCATTATAACCAGCGGGAAGTATCGCCTTATACAAGCTGGCGCTAAGGTTATAACGCCCCGGCAAGGGCGCGGGCGGTTTCGCCCACCAGCGCCGGCCCACAATAGATCAATCCGCTATACAACTGGATCAGGCTGGCACCGGCGGCGATCTTTTCACGGGCGTCGGCACCGCTCTGGATGCCTCCAACCGCAATGATCGGAATTTTCCCGGCGAGTGCTGCAGCGAGCTGTCGTACCACGGTTGTTGCGCGTTCCTTCAGAGGGGCGCCGCTCAAGCCTCCGGTTTCGTCGGCATGGGGCAGGCCGGTCACGCCTTCGCGGGAAGTGGTCGTGTTGGTGGCGATTGCGGCGTCGATGCCGTGTTCAAGTAGTGCCTCGGCGATCGATCGGACTTCGGTTTCGGAAAGATCGGGCGCAATCTTGACGGCCAACGGCACCTGACGACCCTCGCGCGCGGTCAGGACTTCGCGCTCCCGGGCCAGCGTCGCCAGCAGGCGTTTGAAGTCGTCGCTGTGTTGCAATTGCCGAAGCTGGGCGGTGTTGGGCGAAGACACATTGATCGTCACGTAGCTCGCGCGCCGATATACCTTGCGCAGGCAATAAAGATAATCGTCGGCCGCGCGCTCGATCGGGGTGTCGAAATTCTTGCCGATGTTGATGCCAAGAATTCCGCTGTAACGGGTGCGCTCCAGGTTGCGCAGCATGTGTTCGACGCCTTGATTGTTGAATCCCATGCGGTTGATGATCGCTTGGGCAACCGGGAGGCGGAACATGCGTGGCCGGGGATTGCCCGATTGAGGCCTTGGGGTGACAGTGCCCACTTCGAGAAAGCCGAAGCCCAGCGAGGCCAGGGCGTCGATGTATTGGCCGTTTTTGTCCAGACCGGCCGCCAGTCCCACGCGATTGGGAAATTCCATGCCCATGAGCCGAATCGGCGAATGCACGGGCGCACCGACCATGCCTGGCGGGAGCCCGATGCGACTCGCGATGTCGAACGCCCGCAAGGCCTGATCATGGGTCCATTCGGGGTCGCAGCGAAAGAGCAGTGGACGGGCCAGTTGATACCACATGATTCAGTTCCGAGTGCCGGCGCGGCCGGCCCCCGACAATTCGCTCAAACCGATTCTGGCGGCGTGGCGTCGCGCGGGAGCCTGCGCCACTGGCCGTCGATTAATCCTTCCAGAGGCTGGAAGCTGATCTTGTAAGCCATCTTGCGGCTTTGACCAATCCAATAGCCCAGATACAGATAGGGCAGACCGAGACGGCGGCATAGTTCTATCTGCCAGATGACGTTGTAGGTGCCGAGGCTTGCGCCTGCGATGTCCGGTTCGAAGAAGGTGTACACCGACGACAGCCCATCTTCCAGGCGATCGACGATACTGACCATACGCAATTTTCCCTGATCGCGAAATTCCACCAGACTGGATTTGACGTTGCTCTGAAGCAGGAAGTGCCGGTATTGTTCGCGGCTGTCGTGATCCATGCCGCCGCCGCTGTGTCGATGCGACTGATAGCGCAGATACAGCGCGTAATGTTCCGGATGGTATTTGAGTTCCATCAGCCGGGCATCCAAGGCCTTGTGTCTGGCCTTGGCGCGCCGCTGAGAACGGCCGGGGACAAAGCTGCTCGCCGATATTCTCACCGGCACACATGCGCGGCAATGGTCGCAGTACGGGCGATAGGTAAACGCGCCGCTGCGACGAAAACCGATTTTCACCAGATCGCTATAGACCCCGCTATCGATGGCATGACTTGGCGTCGCAACCTGGGAGCGCGCCAGCTTGTCCGGGAGGTAACTGCAGGGGTACGGAGCAGTGGCATAAAACTGCAGTACCGAAAACGGCAAATCGTTAAGCTGTGTCATTCACATCGGCGCCAGTCGCCATGGCACTGGAGGCGGTGGATAGTGTATCAATTCTGACAGCCTGCGCGTGAATTCGCCGCGAGCAATTTCCTTGGCTCCAAATGAGGCCAGATGGCGGGTGGACATCTGGCAATCGATGATTCCGAACTGCCATTGCTGGAGTTGGTACGCCAGGGCTGCGAAGGCGACCTTGGAGGCATTCGCCACCTGTGCAAACATAGACTCTCCGAAAAACGCCCTACCCAGGGCAACCCCGTAGAGGCCACCGACCAGGACTCCCTCGCGCCAGGCTTCCACGGAATGGGCAACACCCACTTGATGAAGCGCGCAATAAGCATCGGCGATGTCCTGGGTAATCCAGGTGCCCGGCTGTCCATCGCGTGGCGCCCGGCAACCGTCTACGACTTGCCGAAAGGCGGTATCGGCGGTGATCTGAAAATCCTCTTGGCGAATGGTTTTTGCCAGCGAGCGGGAGGTTTTGAATTCTCCGGGCAACAGCACCATGCGCGGATCGGGACTCCACCACAAAATCGGTTGCCCCTCGCTGTACCAGGGAAATATTCCCCTCTTATAGGCGGCTACCAGCCGATCTACCGATAAATCGCCGCCGGCTGCCAGCAAGCCATTAGGCTCCGTGATGGCCTGTGCGACATCCGGGAAAGGGTCGTTGACGTCAAGCCAAGTCAGCAATGCCGGCCAGCCATCCGATTCTTAAAATATCCGATCCGGATTTTTGCCGATCAGCCCGCAAGCTGCCCGAGCGCCGGCATTGCCGGAGGGCTGCGAGGTCAAGTCGTCGGCGCTGGCATGCACAATCACCGCGCGGCCGATGATACTGTCGTTTTCCGTGCCGAGCGAAATGCCGCTGACACTCATCGACAATTGCGCCTGGCCGTTGGCGTCGGCGGTCAAATTTCCCAAGTCGCCGGCATGGCGCTTGGCACTTCCTGGGGCGCCATGTGGGGCGCCTGCCGGATTAAAGTGACCGCCGGCGTTTGAGCCGTCGCCGGTGCAATTGCCTTTTTCGTGAATATGGATTGCATGGATTCCGTTGAGGGTCAATCCGTTGATTTTTCCTTCGATTTGCACAAATCCCTTCTTCTGCGTGAAATTGACGGTGCCGCTCACGGTATTGCCCTTGGTCGGCGCCAGCATTGAAACCGCCGATAGTTTCGTGCTGAAGACTTGACTTACGCTGGTACAGCCGGCAAGGAGCGCAAGCGAACTCACAAAAACCCATCGATTAACCATTGCCATCCTCCCATATTCAGCCGATTGTAGTGCTTTTCGACATTGTCGTTACGGTTGCGGGTTCGGGCCACGGTCAAGGCCAGTCAGCACGAACTACAATTCCCGGTATTAACCTAGAAAAAGCTATTTGCCACAGAGGACACAGAGTTCACAGAGGAAAATCAAGAATGTATGTTGTTTCTTATGCTCACCCATTTGGTGAGTATGGCAGGCGGACTCAAGCCCTTGAATCTCTCTGTTTTCTCTGTGACCTCTGTGGCTGAATTGCGGTTTCTAGGATTAAGAATTCATGTTGGGTTAATGCTCATGCATGTCGTGCAATGGGACCTGGAACCGTCCGAATGGGTTCAGCGCTGGGCAAGCCTGATCCCGGAAGGCGGTCTTGTCCTCGATCTGGCCTGCGGAGGGGGTCGCCACGCCCGTTACCTGGCGGCGTTGGGATATTCCGTCGTGGCGGTGGACCGCGACGAGCTAGCCCTCGCGTCGCTGCACTCGGTCGCACGGGTGAAGGCCATGGCGGTGGATCTCGAAGCGGGAGCCTGGCCGTTGGCGGGCCGGCAATTTGGCGGCATCGTCGTCACCAATTATTTGCATCGACCGCTGTTCCCGAACCTGCTGGCTGCGTTGGGTTCCTCAGGCGTGCTGATTTACGAAACCTTTGGAGTGGGTAACGAACGATTCGGCAAGCCTTCGAACCCGGCATTTCTGTTACGCGACGGGGAATTGCTCGATGCCGTTCAAGGGCATCTGCGAGTGGTCGCCTACGAAGCATTGCAATGCACCGCGCCCAGGCCGGCGGTTATTCAGCGAATTTGTGCCACACGAACTGAATCTTCGCCGTGACGGGGAATCGGTTAAAATCCGCGATTATTTTTTGGAGGAGACAACCATGCTCAAAGGAAGCCTGGTCGCGGTGGTCACGCCGATGCACGACGATGGCAGTCTCGATCTGCCGGGATTGCGCAGCCTGATCGACTTTCATGTCCGCGAAGGCACTGCGGGCATCGTGGCGGTTGGCACTACCGGAGAATCTCCCACCGTCGATTTCGAAGAACATTGCCTGCTGATCCGCACGGCGGTGGAACACGCGGGAGGGCGCATCCCGATTGTCGCGGGGACCGGGGCGAACTCGACTCGCGAAGCGATCGAATTGTCGGCCTATGCAAAATCGGTCGGCGCCCATTCGAGCCTGTCCGTCGTGCCGTATTACAACAAGCCCACCCAGGAAGGCTTGTACCGGCATTTTCGCGCCATCGCCGAAGCGGTGGACATTGCGCAGATTTTGTACAACGTGCCTGGCCGTACGGTGGCGGACATGCAAAACGACACGGTCTTGCGTCTGGCGCAGATTCCCAATATCGTCGGGCTCAAGGATGCGACCGGCAATCTGGAACGCGGTGCGGATCTCCTGCGCCGCGTGCCGGCGGACTTCGGGATTTACAGCGGCGATGATGGCACCGGGCTGGCACTCATGCTGCTGGGAGCTCATGGCGTGATTTCGGTGACGGCCAATGTGGCGCCGGCCATGATGAACGAAATGTGCAAAGCTGTGTTTGCCGGGGCCCTGGGCAAGGCGCGTTCCCATAACAACATGCTGCTGGGGCTGCATCGGCATTTGTTTGTGGAAGCCAATCCCATTCCCGTCAAATGGGTGCTTCAGCAAATGGGCCTGATGGGAGGCGGCATCCGCTTGCCCCTGACGCCGCTGTCTTCGTCTTTTCACGATCTGCTGCGCGGTGCGATGGAACAAGCCGCCATTGGACAAGTTGCCGCGCAGGCACGAGCCCGCGCCCAATGAACCTAGTGCCGTTATTGCTGTCGCAGGCGCAAGCCAACTTACTTTCTCACTCATGATGTCGATGCGATCGGTTGCCGCAGTCCTGGCGGTTGCGGCGCTATGCGCCTGTTCCGGAAAACTGTTCGAAGGGAAAAAGATCGATTACCGGTCCGCAGGCAAGGTCAAAAGCCTGCAAGTGCCGGAAGATCTGAGTGCCCCGCCTTCCAGCGACCGCTACAAAATTCCCGAGGCCAAGTCAGGTTCCGCAACGTTCTCCGAATATCGCGAAGGGCATGCGGAGCCTGCCGCGGATGCCGCGCTGCTGCCTAAACGCAGTGGCCTGCGTATCGAGCGCGCCGGCAGCCAACGCTGGTTGGTCGCGGAGTCCGAGCCGGAGACATTGTGGCCGGTGATCCGCGAGTTCTGGCAAGACACGGGTTTCTTGATCGATAAGGAATCGCCCGAGGCCGGCATCATGGAAACCGACTGGGCTGAAAATCGCGCCAAGATTCCGCAAGGCATCATTCGCCGCACGCTAGGACGTTTGTTCGAGAATCTCTATTCCTACCCCGAACGCGACAAATTCCGCACCCGGCTGGAGCGAAATGAAGAAGCCGGCGTGACGGAGATTTACGTCAGTCACCGCGGCATGTACCAGGTGGTGGTAGGCGAGAATCGGGCTGAAAAGCTGCGTTGGCAGGTCAGGCCGGTGGAGCCGGAGCTCGAGGCGGAGATGCTGGCGCGATTGATGCTGAGGCTGGGCGCCGAACAGAAGCAGGCTCGTCCGCCCGCTCCGGAAGCCGAGAAACCGGGCGCGCGGATTGAAAAGTCCGGACAAGTCGGCGAAACCCTCTTGATGAGCGAGAGTTTCGATCGTGCCTGGCGCAGAGTGGGGCTGGCGTTGGACAGGGTGGGATTTACCGTCGAGGACCGTGACCGCTCCAAAGGCCTGTTCTTCGTGCGCTACGTCGATCTCGATGCCAAGGAAGCGGAAAAGACGCGCGGATTCTGGTCGAAATTATTCGGCGGCAAAAAAAAGGATGACGCTGTGGATAACGAGCAGTACCGTATCAACGTCTCGGAAGCCGAGCAGGGCAGCGCTGTCACGGTGCTGGACAAACAGGGTGTGCGCGCGGCAACACCCACCGCAGTCAAGATTCTCGCCTTGCTTCAGCAGGAGCTGAAATAGAAGCGCGGGGCTAGCGCTAGTGCGCTTTGCGTCGCTGGGCAGTGGCAGCCAGGGCAATGGGCTGGTGGTCGAGGCCGGAAATACGCGGCTGTTGCTCGATTGCGGTTTTGGCTTGGCGGATACGACTACCCGACTGGCGCGGCTGGATCTGGCGCCGGAAGACCTGGCAGGAATTGTTGTCACCCATGAGCACGAGGATCACATCGGCGGCGTGGCCAGATATGCCAAGCGGCACCACCTTCCGGTCTGGCTAACCTGCGGAACGCTGGCGGGCTTCGAGGAATTATTCGCCGCCGTCGAAACTGTCAATGTGATCGGAGATTACGGCACTTTTTCGGTCGGCAATCTGCAAGTGCTGCCGTACCCCGTGCCTCACGATGCCCGCGAACCTTCGCAGTATGTTTTTTCCGACGGTAATCATCGCATCGGTGTGTTGACCGACACCGGATCTTCCACGCCCCACATCGAATCCATGCTCAGCGGCTGCGACGCGCTGATGCTGGAATGTAATCACGATGCCGCTCTGCTGCAGGCGAGCAGTTATCCGGCGAGACTGCGCGAGCGCATCTCGGGACGATTCGGGCATCTGGATAACACTGCGGCGG
Source organism: Bordetella parapertussis (assembly GCA_945900965.1). Lineage (GTDB taxonomy): Bacteria > Pseudomonadota > Gammaproteobacteria > Burkholderiales > JACQAP01 > JACQAP01. The sequence continues at coordinate 11,448 of CAMDKM010000060.1, forward strand.
CGGGGCTGTTGGGTCGCCTCGACAACACACGACTCAAACATCTGGTGGCCGCGCACTTGAGTCAGGAGAATAATCGCCCGGCCCTGGCGCAAGCCGCGCTGGCGGGGGCGTTGGGGTGTGCGCCGGATTGGATTGCGGTAGCCGATCAGGATCTGGGTTTGTCCTGGCGGGATTTATAAGCGACGCAGACCAGGCGGTCGTTCAACCCGTGCTGGTTGGCGCGCCACGTCAGATGGCCGACAGTTTTCGAACACCACAACGCAGCCACCAGAACAGAACATAACCTGCGAGCAGGGGATCGAAGAGGTAATCCCACAGATTGCGGGAGTCGACTAGTCCCAGAAGGTACGCGCTTGCCGCGGCGAGAATGATCGAGGTCATCCAGAGGTAGTTCGCGCGCCATGCCACGAGGGTCACCACCAGAATCGCAGTGATGAATCCGTAGGAGCCGAAACCCAGCGTGTAAGGATCGAATCGTCCGAGCCCCAGCGCCATCGGGTAGAGGAATAGCGCGGCAGCGCCAATGGCGGCGAACCAGAAGGTCTGCTCTTTTGCTTCGAGCCAGGGGCGGAGCGACAAACGCGAATACACAGTCATTGCAAGAAAAAGCATGGTCGTAATGCTCAAATCGCCGACAATGCCGCGCAGGTAGCCCGCTATGGCGAGGCCGCCTATCGGGACAAAACAAGCCAACAGAACAAGAACCGCAACGACGGCTTTCCAGCGCGCACTCCAACTGGCCTTGGACAGCGGCGCCGCGAAGGCAGTCGTGATCAAAAGCGCGGAGCCGAGCAGGCCGAAGCAGGATTCGATAGTCATTTCAGCGTGACATCCAACCAAGCCTGGTTGAAGCGGGCGTGGCGAAGTAATTTCTTGTCGACGGTGTAGAGCAGATGATATTCGCCGGTTTTGGTCCTCAAAAGCCGGGGATAGGAAAATTCGGCTCTCGAATCGGTCGAACTTTCCACTTGACGGATCACCCGCCAGGTTTGCCCGTCGTCCTGCGAGTGGGCGAGCGATAAATCATTGCGACTGCCTTCCGAATTGTTGAAGGCCATCAGCGTGCTGCCATCCGAAAGTCGAAGGGCGTCCACCGCTGAATTGGGATTGGCAAGCATGGTTTTTTCCGGCGTACTCCATGTGCGGCCTGCGTCCTGGGTATGCTGTACCAGGACACGGGAAGGCGGGCTGCCCGAATGGCGCATGAACGCCACGGCACTGTTCGCGTCGCGCGGGACAATGACCGGTTGCAGTGAATATCGGCCAGAGGAGAGCCTCGTCTTGCTCAGCATATCGCCGTTCTCGGCAACGTGCAAAAGCTCGCCGAACTTCGCGGCAAGCTCGTGGTAGACAGGCACTCCGAAATGGCCATCGCCATACAAAACCGGCGCACCTTTTACCAGCGTGCTCAGATTCAGGAATGGCGAAGTGATGAGGCGCTGCGCGCGACCCCAGGTCGCACCGTCATCCTCCGATACCAGGGTGTTGATGGAACTCGCAGCCCAACCCCCGGCGGTGACCGAAACAACAAACATGCGCAGTTGTCCCTGCCGGTCACGCGCCACTACGGGATTGCCCACCTTGCGTACCCAGCGCTGCAAGTCGCCCTGCAACTGTTTTGGGGTGAGGGCGATGGTTTCGTTACTCCATGACCTGGCGCCCTGTGCATAAACGGCGCTGTAGATTGCCGCGTCCGTGGCACCTTCCCTTGCACCACCGAACCAGAATGCTCGTAACGAGCCGTTTGCAAGTTCCGCAACCGCGACGCTGTGCGCGAAAGGCGTTGTGCCGTGAGTTATTTGCTGGCGTTCGTAACGCGGCGCCTCTTCCTTGTGCGAAACGGGGGAGTGTGCCTGCAATTCGTAGCCCGCCAGAGCAGGATGCCGAGGAACCGTTGCGTACAGGAAGCCAAATACAACTGCCGCGCAACCGGCAAGGAGAAATTTGGCGAGATTCGACTGTCGCAAGAATGCCGATCGGTTCAAGGGGAGGTTGCCGCCGTGGGCTGCAAAGAAATTTGATGCGGGAAAACGGGCGCAGTCCGGACAAGCCCCTCACAACGCAGATTCAATTCCACCGCCAAGGGTGACAATCGGCCAGTTGGCGGAAACAAACGTAAGACCTGCGTGGCATTCATGAACATCGCGATTTGGAAACTGCGGCAATGTTACACGACGCGCCGTTCGAACCGCATTGTTTCGATGCTGGATTCAGCGGGGGATGTGAGTGCCACCAGGGAATCTTTATAGCCCCAAGGTCGTCGCCGATACGGCGGGCGCGGAGGCTTCCCAAATTTCATTGAAACGTTCGGTGAGCGAATGGGCTTCGATCGGGTCGTCGAGCGCCATCAGCCCACGCATTTCGTCATAATGGAATCGATGCACCAGATTGCGCTCATCCACGATGACAAAGGGATCGTAGACGCCTTTGGCTGCGGCCTGGGTCTCGTGAACACTGACCGCATGACTGTATTGCTTCAATAACTGCAAGAGTCGCGGACAGTTGCGGTCCATGGTGGTGGAGTCGTGTACCACGATCAGCAGCCGATTACGCCGGCTGGCGAGCAGAAAACGACGCAGAGAATCGAAACGCTGCGGCGAATTGTAGGCGCGCCCCAGCGACTGCTCGAAGATACGTATGCTGTGAGCGGCTGTGGCCAGGACGGAATCGATAGCCGCGTCCAAATCCACGTTGCCAAGAATCGGTGTGTGCCGCGGCTGCGAAGTTTCGGCCATGGTGGTCTCCAATCTCCTGGTCGTCTTGCTTGCGTGGTGAATTAATTTCGGGCGGATGGCCCGGCGGGAATAATATATCCATCCCGGTACCATTGGTAAAGCAGATCGATCGTTTCGCTTGCCGCCGGGATTTGCACGGCGGAAAGCCGCCGCAGATCGGCGAGAGGACGCAGTTGGGCAGGGACGTCGGGAGCGACGGTGAGCTGTTCACCGTTAATGAAGAGCTGTCGGCCGCAATACAGCATCTGGGAAGCCAGCGTCAATTCCAGCCCGCGCGAACGGGCCCTGCGCAGGAAGTCCAATTTGGATAGCGCACGCGACGGTGGCGCCAATGGCGAGGGCGATCGAGGCTCAGTGAGATGGCACCCAAGAAACTCGACGACATCGGCACGTCTCCAGTGCAGCTTTCCCAGCGTCCGCTCGATTTTAGAAATCATATCCGGGCTGATGGCTGCGGGAAATCGTTGCGAGCGCAGGTCAGGGTCCCGGTAGTGGCCGTCCTCGGGAAAGCGATCCTCCAGGAACGACAAAAAATTCGAAATCAGTTCCGTCTGCGATGGCGCGCGAAATCCTATCGAGTAGGTTTGGCAGGAGCTAAGCGCAACGCCGTCATGGGCTATTTGCGGAGGCAGATATAACATGTCCCCCGTCTCCAGAATGCATTCCCCCTGAATGCGGAAATTGCGTAGCAGCTTCAGGGGTGCACCCTCGACCAATTCGAGATCGCTTTGCCTGCTGATTTGCCAGCGCCGGGTGCCGACGCCCTGCAGCAGAAAAACGTCGTAGGAATCGAAGTGAGGTCCAACGCCGGAACCGGGCGGGGCATAACTTACCATCAGGTCATCGAGGCGCGCGTAGGGGATAAAACGAAATCTGTCCAGCAATTTGCGAGCGGCGGGCAGAAATGTTTCCACGCCTTGAACCAGTAGAGTCCAGCCTCGGGAGGGCAAGCGCTCCAGTTGTCGCCGCCGAAACGGGCCATGATTTACCTGCCAGCGATCGCCTCGATGAGTCACCAGGCGCGACACGCAGTCATCCCGGCAGGCAAGTGCGATGAGATCATTGAGGTCCAGCGGGTCTTCAAAACTGGAGATGGCCCCTCGAATCAGCAGGGGTGCCTTTTGCCAATGCCGGCGCAGGAAACGGTCAGGCGTCAGCCCGCCGAGCAGGGAGTGTGTCATGAGGCGAATTCTATAAGCTTGTGACCGATTTCGTTGAGAATTACCTGCCTTGGATGATCACTGCGTGGCTTCCCGTTCGGAACGGGTGCAGGTTTGGGCCTGATAGAATGTCGGCCGGTTTCGGGCGGGCGGAGGATGCGCGTGCGAGAAATTGATGGTCAATAGAGTTTCAAGGAGCGGATGTGGGCAAACCGATTGGCAAGGACATGGTGGTATCGCTGCAATATAAATTGACGGATAACCACGGCAAACTGATAGAAGAGACCAAAACTCCCATTACCTATCTTCACGGCGGGCACGACGGTATTTTCCCGATGGTGGAGGATGCATTGGAAGGCAAGGTCACCGGCGACAAATGCGAAGTGCAACTCACGCCCGAAAATGCCTTCGGGGAATACGAAGAAGGCAAAATCCGCCGGGAGCCCCGCGATTTGTTCCCCAAGAATATCTCGGTGGGCATGCAGTTCGAAGGCGCACCCGAAGGCGAGGACGATCATACTTTGTACACCGTCAAGGAAATTGCCGGCGATGAAGTCGTGGTGGACGGCAATCATCCGCTAGCCGGGCAGTCCCTGGTGTTTTCCTGCAAGGTGGTCGAAGTGCGCGCGGCGACACAGGAGGAGCTACATCACGGGCATGTGCATGGGCCCGGCGGACATCATCACTGATTGATGCTGTCCGCTGCCAAAGACAGCCCGTGTTGGGCGCAATAACCGAAGGGCATTGCGCCGTATGTGCTTCATGGGCAGACGCTTGCCGCCCGGCAGGGACGCTGAAACGCGTAACGCGGTAGCGGCTAGAAACGGCTGCTGGTGCGAAGGCCGGGTGTGAAGGGGGACCTACCTTTAATTTAGAAGCTATGCATGCGGCGCAATAGCGATTGCGCCCTACGGCCCTGCGAGGGGATAAGGGGACGGCGGGTCATACCTTTGGTGGGGGTCAGGCCTATACTTTATACTATAAAGTATAGGCCTGACCCCAGGTGGCTGAAACTGAAATAATCCCTGGCTAAAGTCCAGATTTACAGTGGGCCATTGGCCGGTCGCCATCTCGGAGTTCGCTCCCGCGCTATTCAATCGAGGCGCGGGAACTCGGCAATTCATTGAAACAACTAATAA
>CAMDKM010000061.1 GCA_945900965.1 Bordetella parapertussis
GGAAATGGTTTTGAGTATGTCCTGATAGCGCTCGCCCAGTTCCCGGTCTGTGGCGGCCAGGTCTTCATGGCCGCAAATCGTGACTTCGGCGTCGGATCTGGCTTTGCGGCAATCGAATCCGGCTTCGTAGGTCGGCGCTGTCTCCGAACCCTCCAGTTGGAATCTGCCGTTACGCCAGCGGAAGTATTTGGCCGAAAGGTCCATTCGTTTCCGCTACTGGGCACACGAGCCTTGGAACGGTCACCCGAGTACTCGGGTAATTCTTGAGCAGCATTAGCCGCCCTATAAGTTCCTTATCCGTTCGTAGAAAGAAGGGCGCCTGGCTTGCCGTTGTCATCGCGCGGTTGACCCGTCGGCGAGCGAGCGATACATTGCCAAGGGTGCAATGCGCGCGCGATTGGATTTCCTCCAGATCGGCCCATTCAATACAGGAGAACCGGAACATGAGCTCCGTATCATCCGAATTGTTCGCGTTACAGCGCCTCTACCATTGGGAAAAAACGACGCCCCAGCGTATCGCGCTTACGCAGCCTATGGGCGACGGTGCGGTCCGGGATTTCACCTGGGCGCAAGTGGCCGACGAAGTGCGCCGCATGGCCGCGTATTTGAAAGCCCAGGGCTGGGAGCCGGGCTCGAAGGTCGCGCTGCTTTCCAAGAACTGCGCCTGGTGGATGATGAGCGACCTGGCGATCTGGACGGCAGGTTATGTCTCGGTGCCGCTTTATCCGACACTGGCACCCGACACGATTCGGCAGATTCTGACCCATAGCGAATCGCGTGCTTGTTTCGTCGGCAAGCTCGATGGCTGGGAGGGAATGAAGCCAGGCATCCCGGCCGGCATGCCGTGCATTACCTACCCGTTGTCGCCGGCTGACGCGATCAAGAGTTATGAGAGCTGGGATGCCATCCAGGCACGAACCTCCCCGTTAGCGGGTAACCCGTTGCGTGGCGCCGACGAACTGGCCACCCTGATCTATACCTCGGGCACCACCGGCATGCCCAAGGGCGTCATGCATAGCTTCGGCAATTTTGCCTGGGCGCTGGACAAAGGTCTCACGCGCCTGACAATGAGTAGCGAAGACCGCATGCTTTCGTACCTGCCGCTGGCCCATGTGGTCGAGCGCGTACTGGTCGAGCATGGCTGGCTACGCACCGGAATGCGTATCTATTTCGCCGAGTCGCTCGATACGTTCACCGCGGACCTGCAGCGCGCACGGCCGACGATCTTTTTCTCCGTGCCGCGTCTGTGGGTCAAGTTCCAGCACGGCGTACACAACAAGCTGCCGCCGGCCAAGCTCAATCGGCTACTGTCAATTCCGCTGCTCGGCAGCCTGATTCGGCGCAAGGTTCTCAAGGCGCTCGGCCTGGACCAATGCCGACTTGCCGCCGGCGGGGCGGCACCGATGCCGGTGGCGTTGCTTGCCTGGTACCGCAAACTCGGGCTGCCGATCAACGAAGGTTATGGCATGACCGAAAATCTGGCGGTTTCGCACCTGACGATTCCCGGGCAAAATCAGGAAGGCACTGTTGGTCCGGTGTATGAGGGCGTGGAGGCGCGCATCGACCCACAGACCGGCGAGATACAGATGCGAAACGGCGCACTGATGCTTGGCTATTACAAGGAACCGGAGCAGAGTCGCGCAACATTTACCGCCGACGGATGGCTGCGAACCGGCGACAAGGGCAGCGTCGACGCTCAGGGCTGCCTGCACATCACCGGCCGGGTAAAGGATTTGTTCAAGACAAGCAAGGGCAAATACGTGGCTCCGGCGCCGATCGAAGACAAGCTGGTCATGCACAAATCTGTCGAGGCCTGCGTTGTCACGGGCGCGAATCTGGGCCAACCTATAGGCATCGTGATGCTCAATGCCGAGACGGTGGCGCGTGCCGCCGACGCCGCGGCACGCGCCGAAATTGAAGCTTCGCTCGGCGAGCACCTGAAAACCGTCAACGCAACGCTCGACCCGCACGAAAAAATGAGCTGTATCGTCGTTGCCTCCACGACATGGACGGTGGACAACGACATCATCACGCCTACCTTCAAGGTCAAGCGTAACAAAATCGAGGACCTCTACTCCGTGCACTACGAACGTTGGGAAGCTAGCGGTCGCAGGGTTGTCTGGGAAAACGCGTAATGCTGAAGGGATAGGGACGAGGGGCGAAAATTCAGGATTGAGGGGGGGGAAAGCAGGGGCTGGGGGCTGGGGACTAGGGGCTAGAGGCTAGGGGTGGAGCGCTGCAGAGCGGCGCGCTTTTACCCTTGACTCATTCACTCATTCACGCCTTCACTGATTTTCACACCCTACCGCACTATTTTCGCCGCCAGGTTGTACCAGTCGGCCCGTCTTCGAGCACGATGCCCGCCGCAAGTAATTCATCGCGAATGCGATCTGACTCGGCAAAATTTCTGGCTTTTTTGGCCTGAGCGCGCGCCTGAATCGCCTCTTCGATTCGCCCCGCAGTCCACCCTGCGGGTAGGTCTCCGCGCGAGAATTCTCCGGGATCGCGCTGCAGCAGGCCCATCACCGCACCAAGTGACTTGAGCAACGTGGCGGCCTGAATAGACTGCGAGCGGTTGACCTCATTCGCCAGATCGAACAACACAGCCACCGCTTCGGGCGTATTGAAGTCGTCATTCATGGCCTCCCGAAAGCGGGCCGCCTGCGGCTCATTCCAGTCCACAGCCCCGGCCTGGGCCGGCACCAGTTTGAGCGCGGTGTACAAGCGGGTCAGTGAAGCCTTGGCATCGTCGAGATGTTGGTCGGAATAATTGAGCGGGCTGCGGTACTGGGCACGCGCGATGAAGAAACGCACCACTTCCGGGTCGTATTTTGCCAGCACTTCCCGGACCGTGAAAAAATTGCCCAGGGACTTGGACATTTTTTCGTCATCCACCCGCACGAATCCATTGTGCATCCAGTAGTTCACGAAGGTATGGCCGTGGGCGCCTTCCGACTGGGCGATTTCGTTTTCGTGGTGCGGAAATTGCAAATCCTGCCCGCCGCCATGGATATCGAAATGGGCGCCCAGATACCGCTCGCTCATGGCCGAACATTCGATATGCCATCCCGGGCGACCCGGTCCCCAGGGCGAGTCCCAGGACGGCTCGCCGGGTTTGGCGGATTTCCACAACACAAAGTCCAGCGGGTCGCGTTTGTTGGCGTCCACCTCCACGCGCTCGCCCGCCTGGAGTTCTTCCAGCGATTTTCCCGAAAGCTTCCCGTAGCCCTGAAACTTGCGCACCGCATAAAACACGTCGCCGTTGGCCGCCTGGTAGGCGATGCCCTTGTCGACCAATTGCCCGATCAGAGCAAGCATCTGGGGAACGTTGCCGGTGGCGCGTGGCTCGACGTCCGGTTTCTGCACCCCCAGGGCGGCGGCGTCGGCACCCATGGCGCCAATAAAGCGCGCGGTCAAACTGTCGATCGATTCCTTGTTTTCAAGGGCGCGGCGAATGATCTTGTCGTCGATATCGGTGATGTTTCGGACATAAGTGACCTCATGCCCGCTGGCGTCAAGCCAGCGCTTGACCAGATCGAACGCCACCATGACCCGGGCGTGGCCCAGGTGGCAAAAGTCGTAAACGGTCATGCCGCAGACGTACATGCGGGCCTTGCCGGGCGAAATAGGAGTAAAAACTTCCTTGGTGCGCGTCAGCGTGTTAAAAATCTTGAGCATTGAGCGATGCGGGGCGCCAGTTCCGGGGGTGGCCCCGATCCGGCCGGCTAATTTCTGATTGTCGTGGGAAGATAGCTACTGGTAGAATCTGCGATTATTTACAATAACCTACCGATTATTATTGCGGTGGAGTTTAACACATGAGTCGAATCACCTTGTTTGTGTTCGCCGCCACGATCAGCCTGGCGATCCTCAACCCGCAGCCTGCGCGCGCCGATAAGTTCGATGACGCCAGCAAGTTGTTCAAACAAGGCGATCTTGCGGGGGCGATGGAAAAAATCGAACCGCTCGTTACGGCCAATCCGCGCGATGCCCGGGCGCGATTCCTCAAGGGTCTTATCCTGACCGAACAGAACAAAACTCAAGAAGCGATTAAGGTCTTTGACGCTCTCACAGAGGATTATCCCGAACTGCCGGAGCCCTATAACAATCTGGCCGTGTTAAGCGCCTCGCAGGGAAATTACGACAAGGCGCGCAAGGCCCTGGAAATGGCGATCCGAACTCATCCCAGTTATGCCGTCGCCCATGAAAATCTCGGCGATGTTTACGCGAAGATGGCCAGTGATGCCTACGACAAGGCCTTGCAGCTCGACGGCAGCAACTCGGCCGCACAAACGAAACTGGCCATGATCAAGGACCTGTTTTCCACCAACACGGGGCCGGGCAAAGCCAGCGATCAGCCAGGTAAAACCGTGGTACAGACAGAGGATGTTGCGCCTGAAGTGAAGTCGGCACCGATCGCGACGGCAAAAAATACCGCTGAAGTTCTCCCGACGAATTCCAGCAAGTCCAACAACGCCGAGGCAGAAGCGGTACTGACGGCAGTCAACGGCTGGGCCAAAGCCTGGTCGCACAAGGACGCTGACGCTTACCTTGCTTATTACTCCCCGCAGTTTCAAGTGCCCGGCGGCGATACCCGGGCAACCTGGGAGGCCAAGCGACGGGAGCGAATCGCCAAGCCCAAAATGATCGAAGTCACCGTAGAGTCGCCCAGAGTGAGTTTCGACAGCAGCGGCAAGGCATTGGTCAAATTTCGTCAAGGTTACACGTCCGACACCTTGAGTACCTCGGGCGGGAAAACCCTGACGTTTGCCAAGGTGAAGGATCGTTGGCAGATCGTGCTGGAGGTCATTAACTAGTGGGCGTCTACTCGCGCCGCTATCAAGCCGGATCCCGGCAATTCCTGGCGCAAGCCTTGATCGCCATTGGTGCGGCGTGCGCAACCTACGCTTGGGCGATGAACGCAAAGCCCACCCCGGCGGAGCGGCAGCTTGCCGGGCCCGAAGCGATGTTGGTTCGCGCACTGCTGGACATTCGCGAGAAGAAGATTTCCTCCGCGCTGGAGCAGATTGAAGACCTGATCGCGGCCAATCCTAACTTCCGTCTGGCGCAGTTGGTCAAGGGCGATTTGCTGCTGGCACGTTCCAAGCCGCTCGCAACCATAGGTAATGCCACAGGTGCCTCGGATCAGCAGGTTGGTCTGCGCAGCGAGGCGCGGGCACGGGTCGCGCGCTTTCAGAGCGAACCGCCACAGGAATTGACGCCCCGTTACCTGCTCCAGCTTCCGGCGTCGGAAAAACATGCGCTGGTTCTCGATTCCACTCATTCCACGCTGTATGTTTTTGAAAACGACGGCACTTCGCTGCACTACGTGGCCGATTATTACGTGACAATCGGCAAGAATGGCATGGAAAAAGTGCGTGAAGGGGACAAGCGCACGCCAGTCGGTGTCTATCACGTCGTCAGCCGGCTGCCACGCGAGCAATTGACCGATTTCTACGGCAGCGGCGCCTACCCCATCAATTACCCGAACGAGTGGGACCGCATGCGGGGGCGCAATGGCCACGGGATCTGGTTGCACGGAACCCCGCCCGATACCTACAGCCGCCCGCCACGTGCCAGCGACGGCTGCATTGTGTTGACCAACGATGACCTGGCGTCCCTGTCGAAAATTCTGCAGGTGGGCTCCACACCGGTTGTCATCACTGACGCAATAGATTGGGTGAGTCCCGAGGAAGTGCAAACCCTGCGCGAGGATTTGTCCAAGGCCGTCGAAAATTGGCGACGCGATTGGGAAAGCCGCAACACCGGCGCTTACCTCCGGCATTACGCGAGGAATTTCTCCAACGGGGACATGGGTCTCGCACAGTGGTCGGCCCAGAAACATCAGGTCAACGCGGCAAAAACCTGGATCAAGGTGGGAATTTCCGAGGTATCGCTGACGCTTTACCCGGGCAAGGAACAAATGGCCGTTGCCACTTTCGAACAAGACTATGCCAGCAGCAATCTATCAAACCGCATTCTGAAACGCCAATATTGGATCCGGGAAAACGGCGCATGGCGCATCCTGTACGAAGGGGCAGCATAAGAACGGGATCGAGGAATGAGGATTGAGGTACGGGCAGAATCAAAAACGGAACCAGGAACGAGGCATGAAGAAAGTATCGGGCATTTTTATCGCGCTGTTGTTGAGCGCCAACGTGTTCGCGGCCAATCCACTAGTGGAAATCTCCACCAATATGGGCCGCATCACTGCCGAGTTGTATCCCGACAAGGCGCCGAACACGGTGGAAAATTTTCTGGGATACGTAAAGTCCGGCTACTTCGGCAGCACGATTTTCCATCGAGTCATCCCTCGCTTCATGATTCAAGGCGGGGGCTTTACCTCGGATTTTGTCCAGAAACCCACCCGCGATCCCATTGTCAATGAAGCGGCAAATGGATTAAAAAACGAAATCGGCACCCTGGCCATGGCCAGAACCCGCAAGCCGGATTCGGCCACATCGCAGTTCTTCATCAATGTGGCGGACAATGCCTTCCTCAATTACACGGCTCCTACCGTTCAGGGATATGGCTACACGGTATTCGGCAAGGTTGTCGAGGGAATGGACGTCGTGATGAAGATCGCGCAACTGCCCACCGGACGCGGCGGACCGTTTCAAAGCGACGTGCCGCAACAGGAAGTTATCATCGAAAACATAAAGCTGGTGGAGACAAAATGAGCCGCGTAAGACTCGATACTTCCCTGGGCGAAATTATCATCGAACTCGATACGGAAAAGGCGCCCGCCAGTGCGCGGAATTTTCTCCAGTATGTCGAGGATGGCTTTTACGACAACACGATTTTTCACCGCGTGATCGATGGCTTTATGGTGCAGGGCGGCGGTTTCGAGCCGGGCATGAAACAGAAAACCGCCCGCGCGCCGATTCGCAACGAGGCCGACAATGGCCTGAAGAACGACAAGTATACGATTGCCATGGCGCGTACCAGCGACCCGCATTCGGCAACTGCCCAGTTTTTCATCAATGTCGCCAACAATGATTTTCTGAATTTCCATGCAGCGACCAACGAAGCATTCGGCTATTGTGTATTCGGCAAAGTCGTGCAGGGAACGGAAGTGGTCGACAAGCTCAAAAGCGTGGCGACCATCACGCGCGGATTTCACCAGAATGTGCCCACCGAGGATGCGATCGTGCGCACGGCAGTAAAAGTGTGAAAAGCAAGATTGGGGATGCGGGATTGAGGATTGCGAAAAATTGATTTAGGACTTTCCCAATCCTCAATCCCCAGTCCCGCTTTCCGAATCCCTAATCCCCAATCCTGACTTTCAGGTGTCTTTCTCGCTTTTTATTTCCGATCTTCACTTGTCGCAGGAAACGCCGGCGGCAAATCAAGCTCTACAGAATTTCCTCGATTCACAAGCCCGGGAGGCCAGCGCGCTCTATGTGCTCGGCGACCTGTTCGAGTACTGGATCGGCGACGATTCACTGGATGGCGAATTCGCGCCGCAGATATGCGCGGCATTTGCCCGGCTTGCATCACAGGGTGTGAAACTGTTTTTCATGCACGGCAACCGGGACTTCATGATCGGTGCGCGCTTTGCCCGGGAAAGTGGCATGTCCTTGCTGGACGATCCCTGTCTGATCGATCTGCACGGCAAGCCGACGCTGCTCATGCATGGCGACACGCTTTGCACCGACGATTTCGACTATCAGAAATTTCGCGCCACGGTTCGAAGCGTTACCTGGCAGGGGGAATTTCTCGCCAAATCGCCAGCCGAGCGGAGCCAGATCGCCCAACAGGCAAGACAACATAGCGAGCTGGCCAAACAAACCAAACAAACGGCCATCATGGATGTGAACCTGGCCGCCGTTGAGGCGGTGCTGCGCCAACACGGCTATCCGAGAATCATTCACGGCCATACTCACCGGCCCGCCCGTCATCTGCGTGTCGTGGACGGCAATCCCTGCGAGCGATTTGTCCTGGCAGACTGGTATTCGCAAGGCTCGTATCTGATCTGCGACGAGAACGGCTGCCGCGCCCTGCCCGTGAACTGATCAGACTTTCGACAGGCCGCGCGCCAGATCGGCCTTCAAATCGGAGACCGCCTCAAGTCCCACGGCGATACGCAGCAAGCCCTCGCCTAGGCCGGCCGCCTGCCGGGTTTCGGGAGTCAACCGGCCATGGGTGGTACTGGCAGGATGCGTGACCGTGGTTTTGGCATCGCCGAGATTGGCGGTGATGGAAATCAACTGTGTTGCGTCCACCACTCTCCAGGCCGCCTCGCGGCCGCCCTTGACGTCGAAAGACACGATGCCACCGCCGGATTTTTGCTGGCGCCGCGCCAGATCGTATTGGGGATGCGATGGCAGCCCAGGGTAATAGACCCGCGCAATTCGAGGATGCGTTTCCAGCCAGCGGGCCAATTCGAGTGCGCTTTGCGAGTGGGCACGCATGCGTACTCCCAGAGTTTCCAGCCCCTTGAGAATCACCCAGGCATTGAAGGGCGACAAGGTCGGGCCGGCACTGCGCAGAAAACCATTGAGCCCCTCGAATATGACCTCCCGGCGCCCCAACACCGCTCCACCCAGCACCCTGCCCTGACCATCGAGATATTTTGTCGCCGAGTGAACCACGATGTCGGCGCCCAGCTCCAGCGGCCGCTGCAGGATCGGAGTGCAAAAGCAGTTGTCCACCGCCAGTAACACGCCACGCTCCCGCGCCAAGGCCGACAAGGCCGCCAAATCCAGAACCTCCGTGAGAGGATTGGAGGGTGTTTCCAGGAACAACATTCTCGTATTGGGCAGGATCGCTTTTTTCCATTCCCCCAAATCGGTGGCGGAGACAAATGTGGTCTCGATACCAAAGCGCTTGAGGATCCCGCTGAACAACTGGACTGTGGCGCCAAAGACGCTACGCGAGGCGACGATGTGTTCTCCGCCCTTCATCAAGCCCATGACCAGGGCAAGAATGGCCGACATGCCGGAAGACGTGGCAATACAGCACTCCGCACCTTCCATTGCCGCCAGACGCTCCTGCAACGCACTGACCGTGGGGTTGGTGTAACGGGAATACACCATGCCGGCGTCTTCGCCGGCGAACCGTGCCGCTGCTTCGGCGGCATTGCGGAAAACGAAACTCGAGGTCAGATACAGCGCTTCCGAGTGCTCGTTGAATTGACTGCGGTGTGTTCCCGCGCGAACGGCCAAGGTCTCCGGTTCCAGCTCATCCCAGCGCATCGAATTGTCCGTCATCGCGTTCCATTACCAAAAATTCCGGCCGCAATCGCCGGGGCCCAAAAAACAAAAACCCGCTAGAGCGTTCGCCAGGCGGGTTGGGTTCCTCACACGCTTTAGCCGTATTTATTACGCGCCCGCAAGCTGCTCTTCAAATCGGCGCGACATCGGCAAATTACTACCGGCATGAACGGCTGTCAACCTCGGCCGCCTTACTCCGCGGTGACAAGATTCAAATCAAGCTGGGTGCTTTGCTTGCGCGACACGTCATCGTCGTCGCGCTGCGCCTGGACATTGGCAAGGTATTCGGCGGTAATGTCCCCCGTGACATAGACACCGCTGAAGCAGGAGGTCTCGAAACTAGAAATGGCCGGATTAACCGTCCTAACGTCGTCGATCAAATCGTCGAGATCCTGATAAATCAGACGGTCGGCGCCAATTTCCTGCGCAATTTCCAAATCCGAACGACCGGTCGCGATCAGTTCGCGCGAAGTGGGCATGTCGATGCCGTAGACATTCGGGAAACGTACCGGAGGTGCCGCGGAGGCGAAATACACCCGAAGCGCACCCGCGTCGCGGGCCATCTGCACAATCTCCCGGCTGGTTGTGCCACGTACGATGGAATCGTCCACCAGCAGCACGTTCTTGCCCTTGAATTCCATCCCGATCGCGTTGAGTTTCTGGCGCACCGATTTCTTGCGAACTTCCTGGCCCGGCATGATGAAGGTCCGCCCGATGTAGCGGTTCTTGATATAGCCCTCGCGGTAGGGAATTCCCAGTCCCACCGCCAGTTCCATCGCCGAAGGCCGGCTGGAATCGGGAATGGGTATCACGACGTCGATTTTCAGATCGCGATGGTCTTTTTGTATCTTGCGCGCCAGGCTCGCGCCCATGCGCATGCGCGTTTCGTACACGGAAATCCCGTCGATAACGGAATCGGGGCGCGCCAGGTAGACAAATTCGAATATGCAAGGGTAGTGCTGCGGATTGACCGCGCATTGCCGGCTGTAGAAATTGCCCTGTTCGTCAATGAATATCGCCTCGCCCGGCGCGACGTCGCGCACCCGCTCAAAGCCCAGGGTATCAAGCGCCACACTTTCCGAGGCGACCAGATACTCCGCGCCTTTTTCGGTTTTGGCCATGCCGATCACCAGCGGCCGAATGCCGAACGGATCGCGAAACGCCAGCAAACCATAACCAGCGATCATCGCCACGACCGAATAAGCCCCCCGGCAGCGTCGATGCACCCCTGAGACGGCCTGGAAAATGGTCGGTGGATCGAGTTGATAACCGGTGCCGGACTCCTGCAGTTCATGGGCCAATACGTTGAGCAGCACCTCGGAGTCCGAGCTGGTATTTACGTGCCGTAAATCCTGGCGGAAGATTTCCCGCTTCAGGCTGTCGGCGTTGGTCAAATTGCCGTTATGGCCCAGGACGATCCCGAACGGAGAATTGACATAAAGCGGCTGGGCTTCGGCGGAAGACGCTGCCGATCCGGCGGTCGGATATCGGCAATGCGCAATGCCCATATTGCCCGCCAGAACGCGCATGTCACGGGTACGGAAAACGTCCCTGACCAGCCCGCTGTCCTTGTGGGTGTGAAACTTGGAGCCTTCGGCGGTAACGATACCGGCCGCATCCTGTCCGCGATGCTGCAACACCAGCAACCCGTCGTAGAGCAGTTGATTGACGGGGGACTTGGCGACAACTCCCAGGATTCCACACATTGCTCAGCTCTCCATGCCCGCGGCCATCGACCGCATTGCGCGTCGAATGCCCCACCCGGCTTTCAAGTCAAAAGTATATGTCATTCGATATCGATTCGCCGGCTCACTTCCGGCGGCAGAGAGGTTTTTACCCATAGGGCAATATGGACCAGGGGTGGACGAAACAAGGCGTCCTTCCAGTAGGCTTGGCGCGGCGCTGAGGTCATGCCCGCCACCAGCACCAGTATCACCACGATCAGAGCGCCTCGCAAGACCCCAAAAACCGCGCCCAGCGTGCGATCTGTCGCCGTGAGCCCGGCCACTTTGACCAAATGCACGATAAAAGCCGAAGTAATCCCGAAAACCAGCAAGCTCAGCATCAAAACTGCGACAAACCCGACGGCGATACGAATGCCGGGATTGGTCAGCGAATTCGGCAGGACACTGGCCGTCAAGCCGGCAAATAATTGCGCTAGCCAGAACGCTCCTATCCAGGACAGCAGGGACAACACCTCGCGGGCCAGGCCTCGCCAGATGCTTATTGCTACCGACACCACCAAAACGAAAATGACGATGAAATCGAAAATCGTCATGGGACCTGGCAGCCTGCCGGCATCAATCGCCTTGCCTGACCACCGTTGCATCCCCCACGACCAGTTTCAGGATCTTGAGTCGATCCCGCGCTTTTTCGGCTACCTCTTTGCTCGGATAGGGGCCAACGCGAACCCGCGTCCGGTCGCCGCCGGGCGCCTGGATCAACTCGGTTTGAACCTTGAACTTATTGTCCTGTAATTTTTTTTGCAGCGATTTTGCGTTTTCGGCATTCGAGAATGCGCCCAGTTGCACGAGATACGCGTCACTTTCCGCAGGCGCGACGGGAGACGGCAACTTGACCGCCGGTTTGGGCGCAGGCTTGACTGGCGGCCTGGTCACTGGCTTGGTCGCCGGTTTGGTCGCCGGTTTGGTCGCTGCTTCGATTTTGGGTGCAGGCTCCACCGGCCCGCTGGCTTCAGGAATAACTTCTTCCTTCAACGTTACCGACGGAGCAGCAGGCACGGAATCCACAGTCGGCGCGGCCGGAAGTTGCGCAAGCGATGGAGGCGGCAACACCGGCTTGGCGGATTCCTCGGTGGGAGCCGGTGGAATATTGATGGCAATGTTCTGATTCTGCGGTTTGGGTTCGCTCGCCAGGAACATCGGCAGAAATATCACCACCACCAGCACCAGTGCGACGGCGCCGATCAATCGGCGCCGGGCGCGTTTCTTGAGCTGGAGCTCTTCGTCAACCATCGATTTAGCCATGTCTCTCCATCGCATTTCGTGCCCGCATGATCTCGGCCACGGTGTAAAAGGAACCAAAGACCAAAATCTTATCATCTTGGCCTGCCATGCCGAGCGCGGCGTCAAGAGCCTGCGCAGGCGTTTCAAAGGAATTGATCGCGGCACTGGTGCCGGTTTCCCGCACCGTGCGAACGATTTGCCCGGCATCGGCGCCTCGCGGCCCGGTCAGTCCGGCGACGTACCATGCATCAATTTCGCCGCCTATTTCTTTTGCCACCGCCGGAATATCCTTGTCCTTGAGCATGGCAAATACCGCCAGGGTGCGCCCGCCGGCGGGCATCGCGCGCAGGTTCGTGGCCAGCGCGCGCGCGGCATGCGGGTTGTGGCCCACATCAAGGATCACCATCGGCTTCCCCGGCAGCACCTGAAATCGCCCGTTCAACTCCGCTTCGATCAGTCCCCGGCGAATCGCCCCCATATCGACCGGTAGTGTCTGAGATACCTGTTCAAGTGCCGCCAAGGCTGTTGCCGCGTTCGCAATCTGATAATTGCCACGCATGACTGGATGAGGCAACCCGGACCGCTTGCCGCGCACGCTCCAAAACTGCCATTGCCCCGCTTCCGTCGAATAACCGAAATCCCTGTCGATCAAGGTAAGCGGCGCTCCCAAGGCGGCGGCCCGCGCCAGCAAGGAGGCCGGCGGATCGGGATCTCCACACACTGCGGGAATGCCCGCTCGGAAAATGCCGGCTTTCTCCCTCCCGATGGATTCGCGATCGGGACCCAGATAGGCGGTATGGTCCAGATCGACCAGTGTCACCACCGCGCAGTCCGGCTCGAACACATTGACTGCGTCGAGCCTGCCGCCCAATCCCACTTCCAATACGGCAACCTCGACCTTTTCACGGATAAAAATGTCCATGGCGGCCAATGTCCCGAATTCGAAATAGGTCAAAGACTCCGGGGCACGCACTTGCTCGACACGTTCCAGCGCCCGCTCGATATCCGCATCGCTTACTTCTTTGCGCCCGACTCGAATACGCTCGTTAAATCTCAGCAAATGTGGCGAAGAGTACTGCCCGACCTTATAACCGGCGCGGGAGAAGATACTTTCGAGCAAGGCGCAGACGGACCCCTTGCCGTTGGTGCCGGCCACGGTCACGATGGGAAACAGGGGTGCAAGGCCCAATCGATCGCGAACCGCGGCCACACGCTCCAGGCCCATGTCGATGGCCGAGGGGTGCATGTTCTCCATATGGATCAGCCACTCGGCAAGGTTTCGCCGCGAGGCCATGGTGGCGGGCAAGTGCGGAATTTGGCGGTCAGGCCGCCGGAGCGCGCATCAGCAAAGTGATGAGGTCTGCCAGCTTGTCGCGCATCTGCCGGCGGTCAACGATCATGTCAATTGCGCCATGTTCCAGCAGGAACTCGGCGCGCTGAAATCCTTCCGGCAGCGTCTGGCGCACCGTCTGTTCGATCACGCGCGGACCGGCAAACCCGATCAGCGCCCCCGGTTCGGCGATCACCACGTCGCCGATCATGGCAAAACTGGCCGATACCCCGCCCATGGTCGGATCGGTCAGTACCGAAATAAACGGTAGTCTGGCCTTGACCAGTTGGGTCAGCGCGGCAGTGGTTTTCGCCATCTGCATCAACGACGTCAGACCTTCCTGCATGCGTGCCCCGCCGCTGGCCGAAAAACAAACGAAGGGCAAATTTTGTTCGCAGCAACTTTGCACGCCCCGCACCAGACGTTCGCCGACCACCGAGCCCATCGATCCGCCCAGGAAACGAAACTCGAATGCCGCAATCACCAACGGAACATTCTTGATCGAACCCTGCATGACAATCAGCGCGTCATCCTCGTTGGTGTCAAGCTTGGCCTGTTCCAGCCGCTCGGTGTAGCGTTTGCTATCGACGAATTTCAGAAAGTCGACCGGCTCGACCTCGGCGCCTATTTCGAACTGGCCTTCCGGATCCAGAGTCAACTCGATGCGCTCGCGCGCAGTGAGTCGATTGTGGTGCGCGCACTTTGGGCAGACATTGAGATTTTTATCGAGGTCGGCGCGATAAAGCACCGTTTCGCACACCGCGCATTTGCTCCACAAACCTTCCGGGACCGCCTTCTTGATCGATCCCGCGGCACGTTTGATCTTAGGCGGAAGCAGTTTCTGCAACCAACTCATCGACGTTCCCCTCCTGTCAATCCTGTCCGGCGCATCGTGTTCCATTCTGGTGCCTCAGGCGCTGTCCATCGCGGCACGGAAATCGGCCAGCAAGATCGAAAGATTTCCCACGATGCGTTCATCGTCACCGGAATTTTCGATTTCCTGCACCAGCCGGCTACCGATGACAACGGCGTCCGAGACCGACGCCACTGCCTTCGCGGTCTGTGCATCTCGTATCCCGAATCCGACCCCGATCGGCAGTCCCACCAGGGAGCGAATATTGGGCAGTTTGGCCTTGACCTCCTTGAGATCAAGGTGTGCAGCCCCGGTCACGCCTTTGAGAGAAACATAATAAATATAACCCGAAGCCACCCGCGCGACCGCGCGGATCCGCCGATCGTCGGAGGTCGGAGAAAGAAGAAAGATGCTGTCGATACCGCGTGACTTGAGCGCTCCGACCAATTCCGTGCTTTCTTCCGGCGGATAGTCAACCACCAATACCCCGTCCACATCCGCATCCCGGGCTGCGGCCGCGAATGCCTCCCGACCCATGGCCTCGATCGGATTGGCATAGCCCATGAGTACAACCGGGGTAACGCCATCCCGTGTCCGGAATTCACGCACCATGCTCAGTACATCCCGAAGACCGACGCCGTGCTTAAGCGCCCGCTCACTGGATCTTTGAATCGTCGGCCCGTCGGCCATGGGGTCTGAAAACGGCACACCCAGTTCGATGATGTCGGCTCCCGCGCCCACCATGGCATGCATGATCGGGACGGTTATCGATGGCGAAGGATCCCCCGCTGTGACAAATGGAATCAAGGCTTTTTTGCGCCGTGCTTGAAGCCTGGAAAATGTTTCCGCTATACGCGACATGTTTGGAAAGTGCGGGTTAGGAGTCGAGGGTGAGGGGTAAATCGCATTTGGACAAAGGGCAGTGCAAAGCACAAGCTCGCGCCGCAGAACGGCTGAGACTCCTCACTCCTGCCCCCTTACTCCTCACGCTTTTCAGAGTTTCATTCCCGAACGTTCGGCGACGGTGTTCATGTCTTTATCGCCACGCCCGGACAAATTAACCAGCAGCACTTTATCCTTGGCCATTCCTGGCGCAATTTTCATGGCGTGTGCCAGGGCATGCGAGGACTCCAAGGCGGGCATGATGCCTTCCATTCGGGTGAGCAAGTGGAAAGCTTCGAGGGCCTCGTCGTCGGTCACGCTGACGTATTCGGCTCGCCCGCTGTCTTTGAGCCAGGCGTGTTCGGGACCGACCCCGGGATAATCCAGTCCGGCGGAAATCGAATGGGTTTCGATGATCTGCCCATTGGCATCCTGAATCAGATAGGTGCGATTGCCGTGCAGCACCCCGGGTTTGCCCGCACACAGGGTCGCGGCATGTTTGCCTGAGGCAAGCCCCAGCCCGCCAGCTTCGACTCCGATCAGCCGCACCGAGGTATCTCCAATATACGAATAAAAAGCACCTATGGCATTGGACCCACCGCCAACACAGGCCAGTATCGCATCGGGCTGCCGGCCGATCGCCTCCGGCATTTGCGAGCGCAACTCTTGGCCGACCACCGAATTGAAATCCCGCACCATCATCGGATAGGGATGCGGCCCGGCCACCGTGCCAATGATATAAAACGTATTCTCGACGTTGGTGACCCAGTCGCGCATCGCTTCGTTGAGCGCGTCTTTAAGAGTTTTTGAACCGCTCTCCACCGGCACCACCGTGGCACCCAATAATTTCATTCTGAACACATTCATGGACTGGCGCTTGACGTCCTCGGAGCCCATGTACACGACACAATCCATGCCATAACGGGCTGCGACCGTTGCGGAAG
>CAMDKM010000062.1 GCA_945900965.1 Bordetella parapertussis
CCGGCGGGCACCGAGATGGTGATGCCGGGGGACAACATTGGGATCACGGTGCAACTGATTCAACCCATAGCGATGGAAGAGGGATTGCGCTTTGCCATCCGCGAAGGCGGCCGAACGGTTGGCGCCGGCGTCGTCGCCAAAATACTGGAGTGATTTCCATCCGGGCCGGCAAGGCGTGCGAATGCACGCGAGCGGAATAATTCAACAACAGGCCAGTAGCTCAATTGGCAGAGCGTCGGTCTCCAAAACCGAAGGTTGGGGGTTCGAGACCCTCCTGGCCTGCCACCCACCCGCAACCGGGAATGTGGTTTTTAACATGGTTGCGGGTTGTCTTTTTTAATGGCCGAGAATCGAGTTGCTTTGGAAAATATGGCAGACAAAATAAAGCTGGTGCTGGCATTTCTCTTGGCCGTTGCGGGCGTTGCCGGGTTCTATTATCTGGGCGACAAGCCAATGATCCTGAAGATCGCGGCCGTGGCTGGCGGCATGCTGCTGGGGGCCCTGGTAGTCTGGACTACCGCGCCCGGGAAGCAATTTTTCGTTTACGCCCAGGAGTCCTGGGTAGAAACCAAAAAAGTCGTCTGGCCTACGCGCAAGGAAACCGTCCAGACTACTGGATTGGTCATGGTCTTCGTGTTGATCATGGCGGTTTTCCTTTGGATCGTTGATGGACTGCTCGGATGGGGCGTGAAGTTCCTCATGGGCCCGGGGGCATGATGTCGAAGAAATGGTATGTGGTGCATGCTTACTCGGGGTTCGAGAAAAGTGTGCATCGAGCACTGGTGGAACGCATCGCGCGGGCCGGGATGGAAGACAAGTTCGGCCAGATCCTGGTGCCGGTGGAAGAAGTGGTGGAGATGAAGGCCGGTCAGAAAAACATCAGCGAACGGAAATTTTTTCCGGGTTATGTGCTGGTGGAAATGGAAATGACCGATGAAACCTGGCATCTGGTAAAAAACACCGCAAAGGTCACCGGCTTTGTCGGCGGCGCGCCCGGCCGTCGGCCGCCGCCGATCAGCGAAAAAGAGGTCAAGGCGATCCTGCACCAGATTCAGGAAGGAGTCGAAAAACCCAAGCCCAAAGTGCTGTTTGAAGTCGGCGAAGGCGTGCGCGTCAAGGAAGGCCCGTTTACCGATTTCCACGGCATGGTCGAGGAAGTCAATTACGACAAAAACAAGTTACGGGTATCGGTCTCGATTTTTGGACGTGCCACCCCGGTGGAGCTGGATTTCAGCCAGGTTGAAAAGGCCTGAAGGGCAGGATTGGGGATTGAGGATTGAGAAGTACGGCGGGATTGCGGATTGAGGAGTACGGCGGGATCGAGGTTGCAGGTAGAAGGCAGTAGTTGTTTGTTTAACGGGGAGCGCGCCAGTGTGCGTGCGTTAGCACCCACTCTCTAGAGGAGTTTTTGTGGCTAAGAAAATTGTTGGTTTCGTCAAACTGCAGGTTCCTGCAGGCAAGGCCAATCCCAGTCCGCCTATCGGACCTGCGCTGGGCCAGCGCGGATTGAACATTATGGAATTCTGCAAGGCATTTAACGCTCAGACCCAAGGCGTCGAGCCGGGTCTGCCGCTGCCGGTGGTGATTACCGCGTATGCCGATAAGAGTTTCACTTTTATCATCAAAACGCCGCCCACTTCGGTGTTGATCCGCAAGGCGGTCAAGATCGAAAAGGGCAGCAAGACGCCCAATACCGAAAAGGTCGGCAGGCTTACCCGTGCCCAGGTGGAGCAAATCGCCAAACAGAAGCAGCCGGATTTGACGGCGGCCGACCTGGAAGCCGCCATGCGCACCGTTGCAGGCAGTGCCCGCAGCATGGGCGTCGACGTAGAGGGAATCTGACATGGCACATGTTTCCAAGAGAACCAAAGCCGCGCGCAGCAAGGTGGATCGGGACAAGTCCTACGCCTTGGATGCCGCCATCAAACTGGTGAAGGAAAATGCCGGCGCGAAGTTCAACGAGTCGGTCGATGTGGCGGTCAATCTTGGCATTGACGCCAAGAAGTCCGATCAGGTGGTGCGGGGCGCCATCGTATTGCCCAAGGGAACCGGCAAATCGGTCCGGGTTGCGGTGTTCGCCCAGGGAGACAAGGCGCAGGCCGCCAAGGACGCCGGTGCCGACATCGTCGGTTTCGACGATCTGGCGGCCCAGGTCAAGGAAGGCAAGATCGATTTCGATGTGGCGATCGCCACACCGGACGCCATGCGCGTGGTAGGTCAGCTCGGCCAGGTGCTGGGTCCGCGCGGGCTGATGCCCAATCCAAAGGTGGGCACGGTAACCGCCAATGTCGCCGAAGCGGTGAAAAACGCCAAGGCCGGCCAGGTGCAGTACCGCACCGACAAGGCCGGCATAGTTCAGTGCACGATCGGTCGCGCTTCCTTTGAGGAAGGGGCGCTGAAAGAAAACTTCCTGGCCCTGATGGACGCCTTGAACAAGGCCAAGCCCGCAGGCAGCAAGGGAATATTTTTCAAGAAAATCTCGATGTCCAGCACCATGGGACCCGGGATTCGGGTGGATCAGGCAAGCCTGTCCGCCCAGTAAGAACTTTGGGACCCGACTGCCGGCAGTTTGCGGGGGGCGGGGCCGTCAAAGACCGTTGGGGCCAAGACGGTGAGGCGTGAGGGGGGAGGCGTGAGGCGAAAGCCCGCACCGATCCCGAGCGCAGAACTGGCGAGGCTTAATCGTGTGAGTGTGGAGAGTGGGGCATGAAACCTTTCTCTTTGCGCCAGACGCCCAACGCAGATGGCGATCCCACGAATCAGATATGGGTGAAGGCAATATGCCGGCGCTCCTGGATCGAAGGTCGCTATGGAAGGTGTGGGCGGGTTGGAAGCATAGCCCCGTCCTGTCATTAACTTTTGGAGGGTAGACCTTGAGTCTTAATCTGGACGAAAAGAAAGCGGCAGTGGCTGAGATCGGCGCCAAAGTGGCGACGGCTCAAACCATTGTGTTGGCTGAATACCGCGGCCTTGAAGTCAGCGACATGACGAAATTGCGTGCCAAGGCCCGCAATTCCGGCGTGTACCTTCGGGTTCTCAAGAATACCCTGGCGCGTCGCGCTGTTACCGGTACCCCGTTCGAAGCACTCGCCCAGCACATGGTCGGGCCGCTTGCCTATGGAATTTCCACGGATCCGGTGGCCGCTGCGAAGGTACTCAGCGAGTTTGCCAAGGCGAACGAAAAGTTCGTCATCAAGGCCGGCGCCATGCCCGGACAGGTCATGACCACGAAAGAGGTCGCAACCCTGGCCACCATGCCCAGCCGCGAAGAATTGCTGGCAAAACTGATGGGTACCATGCAGGCGCCAGTCGCAAAATTTGTCCGGACACTCAACGAAGTACCAGGCAGATTCGTGCGCACGCTTGCCGCAGTCAGGGATCAGAAACAAGCCGCCTAACCGGCCCAACGATCAATCATTGAAGCATTCAGGAGACACATAACATGGCTGTTGCCAAAGCAGAAATTCTCGAAGCAATCTCAGGCATGACTGTCCTGGAGCTCTCGCAGCTCATCAAGGACATAGAAGAAAAATTTGGCGTTTCCGCCGCCGCGGCCGCAGTCGCCGTGGCAGCACCCGCCGCGGGTGGCGGTGCCGCCGCTGTCGAAGAGCAGACCGAGTTCTCGGTCATTCTTTCCGTCACCGGCGAAAACAAGGTAAACGTCATCAAGGTGGTGCGTGCGGTGACCGGTCTTGGGCTGAAGGAAGCCAAGGACCTGGTTGACGGTGCGCCGAAGCCGGTTAAGGAAGGCATTCCCAAGAAGGATGCCGAGGCCATCAAGAAACAACTGGAAGAAGCCGGCGCCAAAGCCGACATCAAGTAAGTCCAGAAGTGATGCCGTGAGGCTGGCGACTTCGGTCGCCGGCCTTTTCCGCTTCAAGGAGCGGGAAAAAAGAGAGGCCAAAGAAAAACTTATCGGGTTTTTCTTTGTCTTCTGAAGCGACTGCAGAAGACAGGTATGGTCGGATGTTGGGGTTCCCCGACATCGTCAGCCAGTGGTTGGTAGAGGCCAACCGCCACGCCCTTGTCACCAGTCGATGAACGCATGGTGCGCCGTCCCGGTACACCAGCGTGACTCGGAGAAATTATGGCCTATTCCTTTACCGAAAAGAAACGGATTCGCAAGAGTTTTGCCAAACGTGCCAGCGTACTGCCGGTACCTTATCTGCTGGCAACCCAAATCGATTCCTATGCCCAATTCCTGCAGGCCGGCCTGACGGTGGAGCAGCGCAAGAATCAGGGTTTGCAGGCAGCATTCCAGTCGATCTTTCCGATCGTGAGCCATTCGGGCAATGCCCGTCTCGATTTTGTCAGTTACCAACTGGGCGTGCCGCCCTTCGATGTGTCCGAGTGCCAGCAGCGCGGGCTGACTTACGCGGCACCGCTGCGAGCCAAAGTGCGCTTGACGATCATGGACAAGGAATCGGCGAAGCCGACGGTCAAGGAAGTCAAGGAGCAGGAAGTCTACATGGGGGAAATTCCGCTCATGACCACCACAGGTTCGTTTGTTGTCAATGGCACCGAACGCGTGATCGTTTCCCAATTGCATCGTTCGCCAGGGGTGTTTTTCGAGCACGATCGCGGCAAAACCCATTCGTCCGGAAAATTGCTGTTTTCCGCCCGGATCATCCCTTATCGCGGCTCCTGGCTCGATTTCGAATTCGACCCCAAGGATTATCTGTATTTCCGCGTCGACCGCCGCCGCAAGATGCCGGTTACGATTTTGCTCAAGGCCATCGGTTATACCCCGGAACAGATTCTGGCCGGGTTTTTCATGATGGACACCTTCCATCTGTCGAAAAAAGGCATCCAGTTCGAACTCAAACCCGACCGCATGCGTGGCGAGGTGGCCCGCTTCGATATCGTCACCAAGCAGGGCAAGACGATCGTGCAGAAAGACAAGCGGGTCACGGTCAAACACGTGCGCGAGATGGAGCAGGCCGGACTGAGCAAGGTTGTGGTGGCGGAGGATTTCCTGATTGGCCGCACCCTGGGTCACTCGCTGGTCAACAAGGAGACAGGCGAAATTGTCGCCACTGCCAACGATGAAGTGACTGAAGATTTGTTGAAGAAGATCATCGAGGCCGGTGTCGATACCATCGAGACCATTTACACCAACGACCTGGATCAGGGGCCTTTTATCTCCCAGACCCTGCGCGCCGACGAGACCACGGACCAGTTGCAGGCCCAGGTGGCGATCTATCGCATGATGCGCCCCGGCGAGCCGCCTACCGAAGATGCGGTCCGCAACTTGTTCAACGGCCTGTTTTATGCCGCGGAGCGCTACGATTTGTCGGCGGTTGGCCGCATGAAATTCAACCGCCGGGTCGGCCGCGAAGAGCTGACCGGCGCCGGCACCCTGTCCAACGAGGACATCATTGCGGTGATCCAGATTTTGATCGACCTGCGCAATGGTCGCGGCGAAATCGACGACATCGACCATCTGGGCAACCGGCGCGTGCGTTCGGTCGGCGAACTGGCGGAAAACCAGTTTCGTGCCGGCCTGGTCCGCGTCGAACGTGCGGTCAAGGAACGCCTGTCCCAGGCGGAATCGGAAAATCTGATGCCGCACGATCTGATCAATGCCAAACCGGTATCGGCGGCGGTCAGGGAATTTTTCGGGTCGAGCCAGCTGTCGCAGTTCATGGATCAGACCAATCCGCTGTCCGAAATCACCCACAAGCGCCGTGTCTCGGCTCTGGGCCCGGGCGGCTTGACGCGCGAGCGCGCCGGATTCGAGGTGCGCGACGTACACCCTACTCACTACGGACGCGTGTGCCCGATCGAAACTCCGGAAGGACCGAACATCGGCCTGATCAATTCGCTGGCGCTGTATGCCCGCACCAATGAGTATGGCTTCCTTGAAACGCCGTACCGCAAGGTGACGGATGGCCGGGTCACCGACGAGATCGATTTCCTGTCCGCCATTGAAGAAGGCAAATACGTTATTGCCCAGGCCAATGCCGCGATAGACAAGAAAGGCAAATTGACCGATGAACTGGTGTCCTGCCGCAGCCACAATGAATTCAGTCTGGCGACACCGGACAAAGTGCAATACATGGACGTTGCCCCGTCGCAGATTGTTTCGGTGGCGGCCTCGCTGATTCCGTTCCTGGAACACGATGACGCCAACCGCGCACTGATGGGTTCCAACATGCAGCGCCAGGCAGTGCCTTGTCTGCGTGCCGAAAAGCCGCTGGTCGGAACCGGCATCGAACGCACGGTGGCGGTGGATTCGGGCACTGCGGTGCAGGCGCGCCGCGGCGGCCTGGTCGATTATGTGGACGCATCGCGTATCGTGGTGCGGGTCAACGACGAGGAAACCACGGCCGGTGAAGTGGGCGTGGATATCTACAACCTGGTCAAGTACACCCGTTCCAACCAGAACACCAATATCAACCAGCGCCCGATAGTCAAGGTGGGCGACCATATCGCCAGCGGCGACGTGGTGGCTGATGGCGCCTCCACCGACTTGGGCGAGCTGGCCCTCGGGCAGAACCTGTTGGTGGCGTTCATGCCGTGGAACGGATATAACTTCGAGGACTCGATCTTGATTTCGGAGCGCGTGGTCGCCGAAGACCGCTTCACCTCGATCCACATCGAGGAGCTTTCGGTAGTGGCACGCGACACCAAACTCGGGCCGGAGGAAATCACCCGCGACATCTCCAATCTTTCCGAGAACATGCTGGCAAGACTGGACGAGTCGGGCATTGTTTCGATCGGGGCCGAAGTCGATGCCGGGGATGTACTGGTTGGCAAGGTCACGCCCAAGGGCGAAACCCAGCTGACACCGGAAGAGAAACTGCTGCGGGCGATTTTCGGCGAGAAGGCCTCCGACGTGAAGGATACGTCGCTGAGGGTTCCTTCCGGCATGTCCGGGACGGTGATCGACGTGCAGGTGTTTACCCGCGAGGGAATCGAACGCGAC
The DNA here is from genome assembly GCA_945900965.1 of Bordetella parapertussis. Classification (GTDB taxonomy): domain Bacteria; phylum Pseudomonadota; class Gammaproteobacteria; order Burkholderiales; family JACQAP01; genus JACQAP01. Next base: position 6,929 of record CAMDKM010000062.1, read on the forward strand.
AAGCGCGCGGCCCAGATCATCGATGACGAGTTAAAACGCTACAAGCTGGACCTGGCCGACCAGTTGCGCATCGTCGAAGACGATGCCTTTGGCCGGATCGAGCGCTTGCTGATCAGCAAGGTCGCCAATGGCGGACCGAAAAAAATTGCCAAGGGCACCAAGATCACCAAGGCGTTTTTGACGGAGGTCGATCACTATCATTGGTTCGATATCCGTCTGGCCAACGAGGAAGCCGCCCAGCAACTCGAACAATTGAAAGTGGGTCTGGATCAGGCGCGCAAGGATTTCGATGCCGCCTTCGACGAAAAGAAGCGCAAATTGACCAGCGGAGACGAATTGCCGCCGGGCGTGCAAAAGATGGTCAAGGTGTATCTGGCCGTCAAACGCCGTCTGCAACCAGGCGACAAAATGGCCGGCCGCCACGGCAACAAGGGCGTGATCTCCAAGATCACGCCGATTGAGGATATGCCGCATATGGCCGACGGCACGCCGGTGGATGTGGTGTTGAATCCGCTTGGCGTACCCTCGCGGATGAACGTGGGCCAGATTCTGGAAACCCATCTCGGTTGGGCAGCCAAGGGTTTGGGCAAACGCATCGGCGATCTGCTCAAGGCCCATGCCAAGATCGCCGATCTGCGCAAGGCTCTGACGCTGATCTACAACTCCAGCGGCAAGAGCGAGGATTTGAGTCTGCTCAGCGACGACGAAGTGCTTGGCATGGCGCACCATCTCAAGGACGGCGTGCCGTTTGCGACACCGGTCTTCGACGGCGCCAACGAGCAGGAAATCAAGGCCATGCTCGAGCTGGCCGGTCTGCCGAAGTCGGGGCAGGTCACGCTGTTCGATGGCCGCACCGGCGAGTCTTTCGATCGGCTGGTCACGGTGGGTTACATGCATGTTTTGAAGCTGCATCATCTGGTGGACGACAAGATGCACGCACGCTCGACCGGCCCGTACTCGCTGGTCACCCAGCAGCCGCTGGGCGGCAAGGCGCAGTTCGGCGGACAACGTTTTGGGGAAATGGAAGTGTGGGCGTTGGAGGCCTACGGTGCGGCGTATACGCTGCAGGAGATGCTTACGGTGAAATCCGACGACGTGAGCGGCCGCACCAAGGTGTACGAAAACATCGTCAAGGGCGAACACAAGATCGACGCCGGCATGCCGGAGTCCTTCAATGTGCTGGTGAAGGAAATCCGTTCGCTGGCAATCGACATCGATCTGGACCGCCACTGATCCGTCGGCTGACGCCCCCACTCATAGCTTAAGGAGTTCCGAATGAAAGCATTGCTCGATTTGTTCAAGCAAGTGACGCAGGAAGAAGAGTTCGATTCCATCAAGATCGGACTGGCTTCCCCGGACAAGATCCGATCCTGGTCCTATGGCGAAGTAAAAAAGCCCGAGACCATCAATTACCGCACCTTCAAGCCGGAGCGCGACGGCCTGTTCTGCGCCAAGATTTTCGGGCCGGTGAAGGATTACGAGTGTTTGTGCGGCAAATACAAACGTCTCAAACATCGCGGCGTGATCTGCGAGAAATGCGGCGTCGAAGTCACGCTGTCCAAGGTGCGCCGCGAGCGCATGGGTCATATCGAACTGGCGAGCCCGGTGGCGCACATCTGGTTCCTGAAGAGTCTGCCGAGCCGGCTGGGCATGGTGCTTGACATGACGCTGCGCGATATCGAGCGCGTGTTGTATTTCGAGGCCTTCGTGGTGACCAATCCAGGCATGACGCCGATGAAGCGCGGCGACTTGTTGTCCGAGGAGGCCTATCTGGAAAAGGTCGAGGAATTCGGCGACGAATTCCATGCCACGATGGGCGCCGAAGGCGTGCGCGAACTGCTGCGCCATCTGGATCTGAACAAGGAAGTCGATGTGCTGCGCAAGGAACTCGAAGGCACCGACTCCGAAACCAAGATCAAGAAATTCGCCAAACGGCTAAAGGTGCTGGAAGGCTTCCAGAAATCCGGCATCAAGGCCGACTGGATGGTCATGGAAGTGCTGCCGGTGCTGCCGCCGGAGTTGCGTCCGCTGGTGCCGCTGGATGGCGGGCGTTTTGCCACCTCGGACCTGAACGACTTGTATCGCCGGGTGATCAACCGTAACAACCGGCTCAAGCGCCTGCTGGAACTCAAGGCACCGGAAATTATCGTGCGCAACGAGAAACGCATGCTGCAAGAGGCGGTGGACTCGCTGCTCGACAATGGCCGCCGCGGCAAGGCCATGACCGGCGCCAACAAACGGCCCCTCAAATCGCTGGCCGATATGATCAAGGGCAAGGGCGGCCGCTTCCGCCAGAACCTGCTCGGCAAACGGGTGGATTATTCCGGTCGCTCGGTGATTGTGGTGGGTCCGCAGCTGAAGCTGCACCAGTGCGGGCTGCCAAAAAAGATGGCGCTCGAACTGTTCAAGCCCTTCATCTTCCACAAGCTGGAAGTTATGGGCATTGCCGGCACCATCAAGGCCGCCAAGCGCGAGGTGGAAAATGAAAACCCGGTGGTCTGGGACATTCTGGAAGAGGTGATCCGCGAACATCCGGTGATGCTCAACCGCGCGCCCACGCTGCACCGCCTGGGCATTCAGGCTTTCGAGCCGGTGCTGATCGAAGGCAAGGCAATCCAGTTGCATCCGCTGGTGTGCGCGGCCTTCAACGCCGACTTCGACGGTGACCAGATGGCGGTGCACGTGCCGCTGTCGCTGGAAGCGCAGATGGAAGCGCGCACGCTGATGTTGTCCACCAACAACATCCTGTCTCCGGCCAATGGCGAACCGATCATCGTGCCTTCGCAGGATATCGTGCTGGGCCTGTACTACATGACGCGCCAGAAAGTCGGCGCGCGCGGCGAAGGCATGATGTTCCGCGACGTGACCGAGGCCCAGCGAGCTTACGACAACCGCATGGCGGACTTGCATGCGCGTGTCGTGGTGAGAATCAAGGAGCTGGAAAAAGACGCCGAAGGCAAGGTGACCGAGCATATCCGGCGCCACGAAACCACGGTGGGCCGTGCTCTGCTGTCGGAAATTCTGCCGGCCGGGCTGCCCTTCTCGTTGATCAACAAGGCGCTCAAGAAGAAGGAAATTTCCAAACTCATCAACGCCAGCTTCCGGCGCTGCGGCTTGCGCGAGACGGTGATTTTCGCCGACAAATTGATGTACACCGGGTTTACCTATGCCACCCGCGCCGGTCTGTCGATCTGCGTGGACGACATGGAAATTCCGCCGGAAAAAATGCAATTGATCGGCGCCGCCGAAAAAGAAGTGCAGGACATCGAGGCGCAATACACCTCCGGCCTGGTGACGCAGGGCGAACGTTATAACAAGGTGGTGGACATCTGGGGACGCGCCGGCGACATGGTGGCCAAGGCCATGATGGAACGTCTGGGCCAGGAACCGGTCATGGAATGGGATGTCAAGAAAAACGACTGGACCCCGGTGCTCGACAAGAAGGGCCAGCCGACCATACAGGAGTCGTTCAATGCCATCTACATGATGGCGGATTCCGGTGCGCGGGGTTCCGCGGCGCAGATTCGCCAGTTGGCGGGCATGCGCGGCCTGATGGCCAAACCCGACGGATCGATTATCGAAACGCCGATCACTGCGAATTTCCGCGAAGGCCTGAATGTGTTGCAGTACTTCATCTCGACCCATGGCGCGCGCAAGGGCCTGGCCGACACGGCGCTGAAAACCGCCAACTCCGGCTACCTGACCCGTCGCCTGGTGGACGTGACCCAGGATCTGGTGGTCACCGAGATCGACTGCGGAACCACCCAGGGTGTGGTCATGAAGGCGCTTATTGAAGGCGGGGAAGTGGTCGAGGCGCTGCGCGAACGTATCCTCGGCCGGGTGACGGCCAACGATGTGGTGAATCCGGAAAACAGCCAGGTATTGTTTGCCTCCGGAACGTTGCTCGATGAAGAAGGCGTCGACCGGGTGGAGACCCTGGGTATCGACGAGGTCAAGGTGCGCACGCCGCTCACCTGCGAAACCCGCTATGGCCTGTGCGCAAAATGTTATGGGCGCGATCTGGGCCGCGGTCAGGTGGTCAACGTCGGCGAGGCGATCGGCGTGATCGCAGCGCAGTCGATCGGCGAGCCGGGCACCCAGCTCACCATGCGTACCTTCCACATTGGCGGCGCGGCATCCCGAACCGCGGTGGCGAGCCAGATCGAATCGAAATCCAACGGTTCGGCGTGCTTTTCTCCGCTGATGCGCTACGTGACCAATGCACGCAGCGAGCAGGTGGCGATTTCGCGTTCCGGCGAAGTTTTGATTCTCGACGACAACGGGCGCGAGCGCGAACGGCATAAGGTGCCTTACGGCGCCACCCTGCACGTGGCGGACGGCAGCCCGGTACGGGCCGGAAAAGTGCTGGCCAACTGGGATCCCCATACCCGTCCGATCATTACCGAATACGCCGGGCGCGTGAAATTCGACAACGTCGAAGAAGGTGTGACCGTTGCACGGCAGATCGACGAAGTGACCGGTCTTTCCACCCTGGTGGTGATCGATCCCAAACGGCGTGGCGTATCCCAGGTCAAGGGTCTGCGTCCGAGCGTCAAACTGATCGACGACAAGGGCAAGGAAGTCAAAATCCCCGGCTCGGAACTGCCGGTGAACATTACCTTCCAGATCCACTCGGTTATCACGGTGAAGGACGGGCAGCAGGTGAGTGTGGGTGAAGTGCTGGCGCGTATTCCGCAGGAATCTTCCAAGACGCGCGATATCACCGGCGGCTTGCCGCGGGTGGCGGAATTGTTCGAGGCCCGTTCGCCCAAGGACGCCGGGGTGCTGGCCGAAGTTACCGGCACGGTGTCCTTTGGCAAGGACACCAAGGGCAAACAGCGTCTGGTGATCACCGATCTGGATGGCGTGGCTCACGAGTACCTGATCCCGAAGGACAAACACGTCATGGCGCACGACGGCCAGGTGGTGAACAAGGGCGAAAGCATTGTGGACGGTCCGGCCGATCCGCACGATATCCTGCGGCTGCTGGGCGTGGAAGCGCTGGCCCGTTACATCACCGACGAAGTGCAGGACGTCTACCGTCTGCAAGGGGTCAAGATCAACGACAAACACATCGAGGTCATCGTGCGCCAGATGTTGCGCAGGGTGCAGATCGTGGAAATCGGCGATTCCGACTTTATCGTTGGCGAGCAGGTCGAGCGCTCCGAGGTACTGCAGGTCAACGACGATCTGGCGGCGAAAGGCAAGAAGCCGGCGACTTACGAATACATGTTGCTGGGTATCACCAAGGCCTCGCTGTCCACCGACTCGTTCATCTCCGCGGCCTCCTTCCAGGAGACCACGCGGGTGCTGACCGAGGCGGCCATCATGGGCAAGAAGGACGATTTGCGCGGCCTGAAGGAAAACGTCATCGTTGGGCGCTTGATTCCTGCGGGTACCGGTCTGGCTTATCACAAGACCCGGCAGAATCGGGGCCAGAAAGAAGAAATGGCCATCGAGGAACTGCTTGGGGAGCCCGTCGTGGCCGAAGTTCCGGCGAGCGACGAACAGGTTGCGTGAGGAATCTGTTCGCCAAGTCCTTTGTTTTCTTGACACTATGCGCGGCTGAATCTAGAATCCGCGCTCTTTTTACCCGCCCATCCGGCAACACTCCCGGATGAAGCGGTAAACGCAACAAACAAACGTGGGACGGCGGCAACGCCGTCCCGGGTTTTTTAGGACTGAATAATGCCTACAATCAATCAGTTAGTTCGCCAGCCCAGGACTTCGCCGAAGGCAAAAAGCAAAGTTCCGGCGCTCAACAAGTCGCCGCAGAAACGCGGAGTGTGTACGCGGGTCTATACCACGACGCCAAAAAAACCGAACTCGGCGCTGCGCAAGGTGGCGAAAGTACGGCTGACCAACGGATTCGAGGTGATCAGCTACATCGGGGGCGAGGGCCACAACCTGCAGGAGCACTCGGTGGTGCTGATTCGCGGCGGTCGGGTGAAGGATTTGCCGGGCGTGCGTTACCACATGGTGCGCGGCAGCCTGGACACCCAGGGTGTGAAGGACAGAAAACAGAGCCGGTCGAAGTACGGTGCAAAACGACCGAAGGCCGCATAAGCCAGAACGCAGCATTCAATAGATCAGGAAACCATGCCACGACGCAGAGAAGTCCCCAAACGCGACACACTCCCGGACCCGAAATACAGCAGCCAGGAAGTTGCCAAGTTCGTGAACGTGCTGATGACGCGCGGCAAGAAATCGGTTGCCGAGGCGATCGTTTATCGCGCGCTCGATCAGATCAACAAGAAGACTGGCAAAGACGCGTTGGAAGTGTTCAATCTGGCGCTGGGCAACGTCCGTCCGATGGTCGAAGTCAAGAGCCGCCGCGTGGGAGGGGCCAATTATCAGGTTCCGGTCGAAGTGCGTGCCGTTCGCCGTAACGCGCTCGCCATGCGTTGGCTGCGCGATGCCGCCCGCAAGCGTGCGGAAAAATCCATGGATGCGCGGCTGGCCAGCGAGTTGTCGGAAGCCGCCGAAGGCCGCGGAGGCGCCATGAAAAAGCGTGAAGAAGTGCACCGGATGGCGGATGCCAACAAGGCCTTCGCCCATTATCGGTTCTAAAGTCCACTTCCCAACGGAATCCGAATTCGGCCATGTCTCGCCTCACGCCCATCGATCGTTATCGCAATATCGGCATCAGTGCCCATATCGATGCGGGTAAGACGACGACCACGGAACGCATCCTGTTCTACACCGGCGTGTCGCATCAGATCGGCGAAGTGCACGATGGCGCCGCCGTCATGGACTGGATGGACCAGGAGCGCGAACGCGGCATAACGATTACCTCCGCCGCCACGACCTGTTTCTGGAAGGGCATGGACGGCAGCCGTGCCCAGCACCGCATCAACATCATTGACACCCCCGGGCATGTCGATTTCACCATCGAGGTTGAGCGTTCGATGCGCGTGCTCGATGGAGTTTGCATGATCTATGACGCCGTGGCGGGTGTGCAGCCGCAGTCCGAGACAGTCTGGCGGCAGGCGAATAAATACGGCGTGCCACGCCTGGCATTCATCAACAAGATGGACCGGCAGGGTGCCGATTTCTTCCAGACCTGCGAACAAATCAAGACCCGCCTGAATGGCAATCCGGTCCCGATTCAGATTCCAATTGGTGCCGAAGAAAAATTCGAAGGCCTGGTGGATCTGGTCAGGATGAAAGCCATCTACTGGGACGACGCTTCCCAGGGGATGAAGTTCGAAGAGCGCGAAGTTCCGCCGGCGCTGCTTGCCGATTGCGGAAAGTGGCGCGAAAAAATGGTCGAGGCCGCTGCGGAAGCTAATGAAGACCTGATGAACCGGTATCTGGATGGGCGCGATCTGTCGGCTGAGGACATCAGGAAGGGTTTGCGTATTCGCGTCCTTCGCAACGAAGTGGTGCCCGTGCTGTGCGGCTCGGCGTTCAAGAACAAGGGCGTGCAGGCCATGCTCGACGCCGTGATCGACTATCTGCCTTCGCCGATCGATATTCCTCCGGTGGCGGGCGAAAGCGGCCGCGGCGAGAGGGTGACGCGCAAGGCGGACGACAAGGAGCCATTCTCGGCGCTGGCGTTCAAGATCATGAACGATCCTTGCGTCGGACAACTGACCTTTATTCGCGTCTACTCCGGCGTGCTCAATTCCGGCGACACCGTGTACAACCCGGGGCGCGAACGCAATGAAAGTATCGGCAGATTGCTGCAGATGCATGCCAACCAGCGCGAGGAAATCAACGAAGTGCGCGCAGGCGATATTGCCGCCACGGTGGGGCTCAAGGAAGTTTCGACGGGCGAGACGCTTTGCGTTCCCGGCAACGTGATTCTGCTCGAGCGCATGGTTTTCCCCGAGCCGGTGATTGCCCAGGCTGTGGAACCCAGGACCCAGGCAGATCAGGAAAAAATGGCGACCGCACTGGCTCAACTGGTGCAGGAAGACCCGTCATTTCGCGCGCACACCGACGCGGAATCCGGGCAAACCATTATTTCCGGGATGGGCGAATTGCATCTGGAAATTATCGTCGAGCGCATGAAGCGCGAGTTCGGCGTGGATGCGAACGTTGGCAAGCCGCAGGTGGCTTATCGGGAAGCGATCAGGAAAGCGGTCGAGGTCGAAGGCAAGTTCGTAAAACAGTTCAGCGGTCGCAGCCATTACGCTCATGTCTGGCTCAGGATCGAGCCGAACCAGGCCGGCAGGGGTTACGAGTTTGTCGATGCGGTGAAGGGCGGAATGGTGCCGCGCGAATATATTCCGGCCGTGGGCAAGGGTTTGCAGGAAGGGCTGGCGAACGGCGTGCTGGCCGGTTTCCCGGTCATCGATGTCAGAGTGACCCTGTTTGACGGTTCCTATCACGATGTCGACTCGAACGAGAACGATTTCAGGATGGCGGCATGCATGGCGTTCAAGGACGGGATGCGCAAGGCGAATCCGATCCTGCTCGAGCCCATGATGGCGGTGGAAGTCAAGACGCCAGGCAATTTTGTGGGCAATGTCATCGGCGATCTGGCTTCACGCCGGGGCATGATTCAAGGGCAGGCAGACGTTGCCGGCGTAATGGTCATCAAGGCCGAGGTGCCGCTGGCGGAAATGTTCGGTTATTCGACGTCGCTGCGTTCAGCCACACAAGGGCGGGCAACGTACTCGATGGAGTTCAAGCGTTACGCGGGAGCTCCGAGAATGGTGGCGGAAGCCGTGATCAATAAGAAAGCTGCGTAAGCAGGAAGGAACCGGGAAATGGCCAAAAGCAAATTTGAACGAACCAAGCCGCACGTAAACGTGGGGACGATTGGGCATGTGGACCATGGCAAGACCACGCTGACGGCGGCGATCACACACGTGATGTCGAAGAAGTTTGGTGGCGAGGCGAAGAACTACGACCAGAT
>CAMDKM010000063.1 GCA_945900965.1 Bordetella parapertussis
CGTGGCATGGCGCGCCTTGCCGATATCGGACTTGCCTACGATCTGTATCACAACACTGCTTCCGTGTAGACCCCCTGACACCTTCATCATGTAACCCCGACTAGACATGTGTCCCCTTGTGCGTCGCAAAGATAAGGGTAAAGATGAGCCCGGAGGGCGAGGGGAGAAAAACGGTTCGTAGGCTCAATTCGCGGCGAGCAACGCCGTGGAATCTTCTCCCGGAGGGAGACGGGCTTTACCTTCCTTCTCCCTCCGGGAGTGGGATTGAGGGTGAGGGAAAGATCCCCCGTGTTTGAATTTGTCACGGGAATAGGTAACTCTCAAGAATGCACCGCGTAGCACTTGCCAATTTCTGTCCAAGCCGTTGAAAAATCACTGAAATGCCGGGTCGGACCAAAGTTTCAAAAAAGTGTCATATTTCCGGCCCCCGACCATGTTAATTTGCGTGCCCCTTTCCGCCCGCGAGAACCTTGGAATGCACTTCCGCCCAAGCCCGATACCGCCGATCCAGAATGCGGCAGACTACATCGATGCTTTGTTGCGCCTGCCTGAGGATGAAACCTACTGGCTAAAAAAAGTGGTTCCCGGTCGCAGAATGCGGGACACACTGATCCCGCGACCCGGCCAGAGGGAGGACCGAAACAGTGCGCGTCCGGATTGAATAGTCAATCTTTCCTTTCCCTCCGTTCGCGCTTTTGCCCGTCTCTCGTCACCGCACTACCGTCCCCGCACTACTGCGCCACCCACCCGCCATCGATCGACATGGCTGCCCCGGTAATAGAGGCCGCCGCACCACCCGCCAGAAATACCGCCAGCGCGGCGATCTGATCGACCTCGACAAATTCCTTCGAGGGTTGCTTTTCGAGTATCACCTTCTTGATGACTTCATCGCGCGCCATCTTTAGAGCCTTAGCCTGATCCTCGATCTGCTTCTCCACCAGAGGCGTCAACACCCATCCAGGGCAAATTGCATTGCAGGTCACACCCAGGCCGGCGGTTTCCAGCGCCACGGTTTTGGTCAGGCCGACCAACCCATGTTTGGCCGCGACATAAGCGGATTTGTTCGCCGAGGCGACCAGGCCGTGCGCCGAAGCGATGTTGATGATGCGGCCCCACTTGCGTTTCTTCATTCCGGGCAGTGCCACACGAATGGCGTGAAACGCGGCCGACAGATTTACCGAAAGTATCTGATCCCACTTGTCGACCGGGAATTCCTCCACGGGGGCGACATGCTGAACGCCGGCGTTGTTGACCAATATGTCCACCCCGCCGAAACGGCGGGTCGCCTGATCCACCATGGCGCCGATTTCCGCGGCCTTGCCCATATCTGCGGAGGAGTACATGACGTTGACCGAAAATTCGGCAACCAGGGCAGCGCGCAGTGCCTCGATGCGCTGCGCCTCTCCCAAGCCGTTAATCATGACATTGCACCCTTGCGCGGCAAACGCGCGGGCAATACCCAGGCCAATACCGCTGGTGGCGCCGGTGACGATGACTGACTTATCTTTCAACATGAGGGGTCGGCGAGGAAATGGTCGTGAGGCGGCGGCAGTCTATCAGAGCGCCACGGACAGCGAGGCAACAAACTCCTTGATTGCGCCAAGCGTGGCATCGGCCTGGTCCACATGTGGTGAATGCCCGCACTCCGGCAGCATCAAAGTCTGTATCGATCCAGCGGCCCGATTGCGGATCGAGTCGATTTGAGCGTGGCTGCCGTACTTGTCGTTTTCGCCCTGGATGGCAAGCAGCGGGCAATTTATGCCCGAAGGATAACCCTCGATATTCCATTGGCGAAACGCCGGATTGAGCCAGATATCGTTCCAGCCCCGGAAGGCCGACTGTGCATCGTCATGATAGCGGCCGAGTTTGGCTGGCAGACCCGTGCTGTTGAAAGCGACTTTCGCCGCCTCGATGCTTTGTATCGTTATGTCTTCGACAAAAACATGTGGCGCCATCAGAACCAGGCCTCTCACTGGCCGCTTGCGAGCGCCAGCATGAATCACGGCGATGGACGCCCCGTCGCTATGGCCGATCAGCACCGGATCGACAATGCTCAGAGCCGCCAGCAATTCCGGCAGCACATCAAGCGCTTCCCGGTGCATGTACTCAACTGTCCGGGGCGCCGAAATTTTTTCCGATCTGCCGTACCCATAGCGCGAATACACGAGCGCGGGACAACCGCTCGCTTGGACGACTCGATCTGGAAAATCCTTCCAGAGCGCTACCGATCCCAGTCCTTCATGGAGAAAAACCAGCGTCGGCGCTCCGAACCGAATAACTTCCGGAACTATTCTCCTGTATTCGAGCCGATGACCACCCGCACGAATAAACATCGGCAAGTCGCGAACGTCTCCAGCCGCCTTTGAATTTGTTGTTTCCCCGTTCACCGTTTACCGTTCACCGTTCACGCATTTATCCCTTCATCGTTTCACACTTCTGAGCATGAAACGCTGAATTTTCCCGGTGGCAGTCTTCGGCAAGTCCGGAAGAAACTCCACCCAGCGCGGATATTTGTACGGCGCCAAACGATCTTTCACATGGCCTTTAAGTGTCTCGGCCAGCGATGGCGACGCCGAAATGCCGGGCTTAAGTACGACAAAGGCTTTCGGTTTAATCAGATCCTGTTCGTCGGCATGGCCGATTACCGCGGCTTCGAGCACGTCGGGATGCGTCACCAGCGCCTGTTCCACCTCGGCAGGCGAGACCCAGATTCCGCCGACCTTGAGCATGTCGTCGGTGCGTCCGCCATAGACATAAAACCCGTCCGCGTCCTGTGAATATTTGTCGCCGCTTTTTGTCCAGGTCCCGACAAAAGTGGACTGGCTTTTGGCTCGATTGTTCCAGTAATAAATGGCGCCGGTCGAGCCGGATATTTCGAGCTCTCCCAGTTCACCCTGTTTGACCGGGTTGCCGCGCTCGTCAACCAGCCGCAGTTCGTAACCCGGCACCGCCTTGCCAGTGGTGCCATAGCGAACATCTCCCGGCCGGTTGGAAAGGAAAATATGCAGCATTTCGGTCGAACCGATGCCATCCAGAATATCGAGCCCGGTCTTTTCCTTGAAGCCGGCAGCAATCTGCGGCGGCAGTGCCTCTCCAGCCGAGATACAGATTCGCAGCGCGAGCTTCTCGCGCTGGGGAAAATCCGGGCTGGCGAGCATGGCGGCATACAGGGTCGGCACGCCGTAGAAAAAGCTTGGCTTGGTATCGATCAGACGTTTGAACACGGCGGCCGGCGTCGGCCGCTCCGCCATGAGAACCGCGCTTGCCCCGGCGGCCAGCACAAACGAAAGTGAATTGCCCAGGCCATAGGCGAAAAATAATTTCGCCGCCGAAAACACCACGTCGGACTCCCGCAAGCCAAGTGTGCCTAGCGCATAGTATTCGGCAGTCTCGATCATACTCGAGTGCGCATGCACGGTGCCCTTGGGCAGGCCGGTCGAGCCCGAGGAATAGAGCCAGAAACACGCGTCATCGCGCAGCGTGGGGGCAGGCGCAAGTGTTGGCGTGCCTTTGGCCAGCACGTCGGTGAACGACGGGCCGGACACGATGACATGCCGCAGGAATGGCAGCGTATCGAGGAAGGGTTTGAACTGCGGCAACAGCGCCTCCGACACGATGAGCACCTTGGCCCGACTGTCGGACAACATGTACTGGTAGTCCTTGCTGGTGAGCAAGGTATTCACCGCAACAGGAATAATGCCCGCCCGAATCGAACCCAGAAAAGCCGTGGGGAAATCGATGGTGTCGTGCAGCGCGAGCAGCACACGGTCTTCCATCTGCAGACCCATCGCCAACAGACCGCTGCCGAAGCGATTTGCCCGCTCCGCCAACTGCGCATAGGTCAGAGACGTGGCGTCGTCTCGAAACACCACCTTCGAACCGCGCCCGGCCTGAAGATTTCGTTCGATCAGATCAAATGCCGCGTTGTATTCGAGCGGCACCTCGATGCGCGGCGGGCTGACGCCATGGTCAGCTCGACTCAGATTGGGCACGGGCTCTCCTTCCGGTTATTGTGCATTTGATTCGAAGCGGGAATATACCAGTCGTTTGGCGCTTGAATAAAATTCAAAACAAAAGCTCGACGCAAAGACGCAAAGGGCGCAAAGAACGCGAAGGAAATAAAAGTCAAACCGAATGAATCCGTCGGAAGTAACTTGATCCAGAATTTTTGCATACAGCCACGAGATCACGTGCCTAGATTCAACCAATGTTTTTCAGCTATTCGTATTTCTTCGCGGCCTTTGCACCTTTGCGTCGAGATTCTCTTTTCCGATTCAACTCATTGCTTCAGTCTTGGGTCCTTGCCTATAACTGAGTACCCCGGAAAACGCCTATGCCGAACATCTATTCAGGAATTTCTGTTCAGGGTGTTTTCTCTTCGCGACCTTTGCGCCTCTGCGTCGAGATTGTCTTTTTTCGATTTCGACCCTACGCCACCAATTCGGAGCGGGAGCGGCACAAAGCGAGCCATTCCTGCGCCCATTCGGCGGCGACTTCCTCGGCCATGGTCCCCGCGCTGGCGTCATGCAACATCGGCTCGCCGATTCTTCGCGCGCCTAGTTCCGACAGCAGTTGATCGAAACGTTTCCCCCCGAAACAAAAAGTCTCGGCATAGGTTCGATCCCCCAGGCCGATGACGCCGTATTCCACCTGAGTCAACGCGGGCCGCGAACTTTGCAGCGACTCGAACAATTGTTTTGCATTGTCCGGCACGTCGCCCTGGCCGTAGGTGGAAGTACAAATCAGGAACAGCCCCCCTTCGGAAAAAATCTTCGCCTCCAGCCCGTCCATAAGCATCACTCGTATGCACGCGTCGTCGTCGCCGTAAAGCAGCTCCAGTTCTTGCGCCACGAGCTGCGCAGTCCCGGTCATGGTGCCAACGAGGACGATCAGGTCGAGGGGCATCGGGTGCCGTCCTTTTTGTGTCGGGAAATTCTGTGGCTTGCGTCCATGTGCATTATGATGCACTATTGTTTTATGAGTAGCAATATAATGCACATCTTCGGTCTGGCCTGAGCAATGGGATCCCGCCACCCAGCCTCCGAACCATCCGGCACACCGGACGATGCGGTCTTTCTCGACCGGCTCGGCAACCGGGTCCGCGAGGCCAGGGCCCGCCGCGGTATGACCCGGCGCGATCTGGCCCGGGATTCCGCTGTATCGGAGCGTTATCTTGCGCAACTGGAAGCAGGTCAGGGAAACATTTCCGTTCTTCTGCTGCGGCAAATTGCCCGCGCCCTGGGCGCCTCGCTCGACGATTTTCTGAACGAAGAATCGGAACAACCGGTGGAACTGACCCTGATCGGGCAGTTTCTGCAAAAGCTTCCCAAGGAACGGCTTGCGCGGGTACGCGCGCAACTGCAACGCGAATTCGGCAGCCCTTCTGTCGAGAGATCCCGGCGCATTGCCTTGGTCGGCCTTCGCGGGGCCGGCAAATCCACGCTGGGCGCGGCATTGGCGCAGAAGCTTGACGTGCCCTTCATTGAACTGGACGAACAAATCGAGCGCGAAGCCGGCACCAGCCTTTCGGAAATTTTCCTGCTCTATGGGCAGCCAGGCTACCGGCGGTACGAACGCCGCTGTCTGGAAAAAATTCTGGAAAACCATGAGCGCTGCGTCATCGCCACCGGCGGCAGCATCGTATCGGAGCCAGCCACCTACGACCTATTGCTGTCGACCTGCTTCACGGTATGGCTCAAGGCCGCACCAGAAGAGCATATGGCCCGGGTGCTGGCGCAGGGCGACACCCGGCCGATGCAGGGCAACGCGCGAGCCATGGATGATCTGCGCCGCATTCTCGACGGACGCGGCCAGCTCTACGGGCAAGCCGATGCGGCAGTCGACACAGCGGGCAAATCCGTCGAACAAAGCCTGAGGTCCTTGAAGGCCCTGGTACCAGGAACGAAAAGGAAGAAATCCCGATGAGTGCAATATCGCAGGATTCCGCAGCGGCCTCCGCGCAGCGTATCAGTTATCAGACGCATCCCGATCGTTACGCGCACTGGAAGCTGGCTTTCGACGGGCCGGTTGCCACCCTGTCGATGAATGTGGCCGAGGACAAGGGTCTGCGCCCGGGTTACAAGCTCAAGCTCAATTCCTATGATCTAGGCGTGGACATCGAACTGTACGACGCGCTCAATCGCGTCCGCTTTGAGCACCCGGAAGTGAAGTGTGTGGTCTTCACCAGCGCCCGGGAGCGCATGTTCTGCTCCGGCGCAAATATTTACATGCTGGGGCTCTCCAGCCATGCCTGGAAAGTCAATTTCTGCAAATTCACCAACGAGACCCGCAACGGAATCGAGGACTCCAGTCGCCACGAAGGCCTGAAATTCCTCGCCGCATTAAACGGCACGGCGGCCGGCGGCGGATACGAACTGGCGCTGGCCTGCGATGAAATATTGATGATCGACGATCGCTCCTCGACCGTGAGCCTTCCGGAAGTGCCCTTGCTGGGCGTGCTGCCGGGTACTGGCGGACTGACCCGGCTCACCGATAAGAGAAAAGTGCGCCGCGATCTGGCGGACGTGTTTTGTTCGACATCGGAGGGCGTCCGCGCGGATCGGGCAAAAGAATGGAAACTGGTCGATCACACCGCACGGCCGCAGGAATTCACCCAAGCCATGAAGGCCCGCGCCACCGAACTTTCCGCCCTTGGCGACCGGCCAGGCGGAAAAGGGGTGACATTGACGCCGCTTACCTGCTCCATCGACGAAAATGGTTATCACTACGAGCATGTGGACGCGACCCTGGATCGGCAGGCACGAACAGCCACCCTTACTATTCGCGCCCCAAATGCATCCGTGCCTGCCACGCTCGCGAACATTCATACGGCAGGCGCGTCCTGGTGGCCGCTTGCCATGGCGCGCGAACTCGACAACGCCATCCTGATGCTGCGCACGCACGATCTGGAAATCGGCACCTGGATTCTGAAAACCCGCGGCGACCCGAAAGCCGTGCTGGCCGCCGACGCCACGCTGCAGCGGTTCCGTGACGATTGGCTCGTCAAGGTAACCACGGGAATGCTTCGACGCACCCTGTCGCGTCTTGATGTGTCTTCACGCACCTTGTTTGCGTTGATCGACCACGACTCCTGTTTCGCCGGAACGCTGATGGAACTGGCACTGGCCGCCGATCGCAGTTACATGCTGGCCACGGAGGAAAAAGATTTCCCGGTGCCGGAAATTTCGCTCTCCATGCTCAACTTCGGCGCCTACCCGATGGCCAACGGTCGCACCCGTTTGCAAACGCGATTTTGCGATGACAGCTCCGCCCTTGATCGGGCACTCAAACGCAAGGCCGAACCCCTGGATGCCGAGGTGGCTCTCGAATACGGACTCATCACGTTCGCTCCCGACGACATCGACTGGGAAGACGAGATCCGCCTCGCCATCGAAGAGCGCGCCAGCCTTTCGCCCGATGCACTCACCGCAATGGAAGCCAACCTCCGCTTCGGCGGCACGGAAACCATGGAAACCCGCATCTTCGGCCGCCTCTCCGCCTGGCAGAATTGGGTGTTCAACCGTCCCAATGCCACCGGCGAACAAGGCGCGCTGAAGGTGTTCGGTACTGGATCGCAAGCCAAGTTTAATTGGGAGCGGGTTTGAAAACCTGTGGAGGGTGAAGGCGTGAAGGGGAAAGGGTAAAGTCATCGTGAAACGCAACCATCGGTCCCTAAAGGCGTGGAAAGAAAGCATCGTTCTCGTTGAGCACGTATATGCAGCAACTCGATCCTTTCCCAAAGAAGAACTTTTCGGCTTGGTCAGTCAAATGCGCCGGGCAGCGGTTTCTGTCCCGGCGAATATCGCGGAAGGATCGGCGCGACAAGGAACCAAAGAGTTGCTCCGGTATTTGTCCATCGCTTCCGCGTCTTTGTCGGAACTCGATACCCATGTGGAAATCGCCATTCGGCTTGGGTACCTTCAAGACGACGGCCTGGCACGGGAAATTGACGATGTTGCAGGTTTGCTGATGGGATTATTTTCCTCATTAAAGAGGCGCTCGACGTAGTCGGCGTCGAGATCACCCTTCACCCTTCACGCCTTCACCCTTCACCACAACACATATTACGAATACTCACACACGTAAATTCTCCATGACCATCAACTACTCCGAACGCATTCCCAACAATGTTGACCTCGCCAACGATCGAACGTTGCAACGCGCTCTGGAACACTGGCAGCCGAAATTTCTCGACTGGTGGCGCGAAATGGGGCCAAGCGATTTCAGCACGCGTGATGTTTATCTGCGTACCGCGGTCGGCGTCGATGCTCAAGGCTGGGCCAGTTACGGGGCGGTGAAGATGCCGGACTACCGCTGGGGAATTTTTCTCGCGGAGCCGGTCGCCGACCGTCGCATCGGCTTCGGCGACCGCGCCGGCCAGCCGGCCTGGCAGCAGGTGCCTGGCGATTTGCGCTCGCAATTTCGCCGCATCATCGTGACCCAGGGCGACACCGAACCGGCTTCCGTCGAGCAGCAGAGATTATTGGGACTGACCTGTCCGTCGCTGTACGACCTCAGGAATCTTTTTCAGGTCAACGTCGAAGAGGGCCGCCATCTGTGGGCGATGGTGTACTTGCTGCATGCGTATTTTGGACGCGATGGCCGCGAGGAGGCCGAGGGCTTGCTGGCCCGCCATTCGGGCGACGCGAATCATCCGCGCATTCTTGGCACCTTCAACGAGCCCATTACTGACTGGCTGTCGTTTTACATGTTCACGTATTTCACGGATCGGGACGGAAAATTCCAATTGAAGAGTCTAGCGGAATCAGGTTTCGATCCGCTGTCGAGAACCTGCCGCTTCATGCTGACCGAAGAAGCCCATCATATGTTCGTGGGCGAAACCGGCATCGGCCGGATCGTTAGGCGGACACTGGAGGTCATGAAGGAGTTGGGCACCGACGATCCGACCGCCATTCGAAACCAGGGGGCCATTGATCTGCAAACTGTTCAGCGTTATCTGAATTTCTGGTTCAGCTCATCGCTGGATCTATTCGGCTCGGAAGTCTCCTCCAATGCCGCGAGCTCGTTTGCAAGCGGCATCAAAGGCCGTCCAGACGAAGACCAGTATTCAGAACATCGTTGCCTCGATACGACGTTTGTACTGGAAACACCGAACGGAACCGAAACCGTCAATCTGCGCAATGCCATGAACGAAGTGCTGCGCGCCTCTTATATCAACGATTGCGGCATCGGGATCAAACGCTGGAATAATCTCATCAGCCGAGCGGGATATGAACTGAAGCTGTCGTTACCCAGCCCGCATTTCCGACGCGGTATCGGCACCTGGGCCAATCAACCGGTCGATCCGGAGGGACACATCATTGATCTGGCCGAGTACAAACGCCGCCTGCCGGAGTGGCTGCCCTCGGAATCGGATCGCGCCTTCGTTAGCAGCCTGATGCAGCCGGTCACCACGCCCGGGAAAATGGCTGGCTGGCTTGCGCCCCCCGACCGCGGCATCAACAATCTTCCGGTCAATTACGAGTATGTCCACCCCCAGTGACAATGCCACGCTGAACAAGCCCGCGTCCTATTCAAACCAGGTCGAACAGCAGCACTTCCGCATTGTCGCCACTATCGATGGCGACTTGCGCTTCGCCTCCGATTCTGAGCGCGTCGCCGGCACCAAGCATTTGACCGTTTACAGTTGCCGCACCGCGCGCGACGTGCACATAGGCCTTGCGGCCCTTCGCCAGAAGATGCGTCACCGATTCGTCGCCGTCTATAAGCGCGGCGAATAGCCGAGCATCTTGATGGAGGGTCACGGATCCTTCACGCCCGTCGGGGGAAGCCACGGGGCACAAGCGTCCGCGCTTATCGCCGGGGCCAAAGAATTTCTGTTCGTAACCGGGCGCAATTCCCATTTCCGATGGCTCAATCCAAATTTGCAGGAAATGCACGCCCTGAGTCCGCGACGGATTGTATTCGCTGTGAAAGACCCCGGTGCCCGCACTCATGCGCTGCACATCACCGGGCCGGATGATGGAACCAGTGCCCATGCTGTCCTGGTGCTCCAATTCCCCGTCTAGCACGTAGCTGATGATTTCCATATCGCGATGGGGGTGTTTGCCGAACCCCTGGCCCGGCGCAACGCGATCTTCGTTGATGACGCGAAGCGAGCCGAACCCCATGTTCTGGGGGTCGTAGTATCCGGCGAAGGAAAAAGTGTGGAAACTCTTTAGCCAACCATGGTCGGCAAACCCACGCTCGGTGCTTTTTCTCAAGGCAATCATTGACGTCTCCTGTTTAGCCGTTATCGACGGCACTTGGCGGATCCTCTCAATATGGGGCGCGATGACATGATTGCCAAGAGGATGCATTCATCCGATGGTGATCCAACCCTCGGAGACCAGCACGGATGCGCCACCAACCCGAACGGCCGTGATGATTCCGCCGGAAACATCGGCTTCGAACGCGATGCGCGATGGCCGGCCCATTTCGTATCCCTGCTCGATCAGCCAGCGGCGGGTACCATCGGCAGGTGCCTGATCATTCAAGTAACCCGCCAGTGCGGCTGCAGCGCCGCCCGTCGCGGGATCTTCGATAACACCCAGAGCGGGTGCAAACATGCGGGCGTGAATTTGTGCGCCCATTGAGATCGTGTCGGTCGTAAACAGGTACACGCTCTTCGCCCACCATTGCGCCAAAGACTTTTCCCAGAGATCAATGCGCAGCTTGGCGCGGGCAATGGCCTCGCGGTCACGTACCGGCACAAACAGGAAAGGGACGCCGCAGGTGTAAGCGGCATGGCCGACCAGTAAATCGGCCTCAGCCAGCGACAACATGGCGGCAATTTCGGTACGCGGCGGCGGCTCTGGACCGCGCTCGGGCATTCTCGGCGCCGACATCTGGGTGGACTCGGGGCCGTTCGTGCCGAAATACACCCTTACCGGCACGTCACCGACACCTTCTTCCAGCACCATCATCGGATCGGCCAAGCTCACATCCACGAGCTTCAGCGCGGCGAACAAATGGCTGGCCCCCACGGTGGGATGGCCGGCGAACTGCAATTCGGCCTGTGGCGTAAAAATTCGCAGCCTATGCCGATTGGCACCGGCCGTTACCGGCTTCAGAACGAATACTGTTTCCGACAAATTGAATTCGGCGGCGATAGTCTGCATCAGTGCGCCGCTCAGTTCATCGGCATCGAGCACCACCGCCAGCGGATTGCCGCCGAACCGGGTGTTGGTAAATACATCCAATGTATAGAAGTGCTTACGCATGATTCAGGGGCCCAGAAATTGGCTTATCCCACATCGCTTTATGGCACGGAGGTTGCATCGGGGTCTCGCTACGGTGGTCCAGTACGTCACACTAATCCCTTCGTTGCGACGGGTTTCAGCGGCCATCCTGCAATCAATTCGTCCGGAGAATCGCCATGAACGCAGATACGCGAAACTATCTCATGGGAATTATCACTGCTTCGACACTTGTCGCAGTCAATGGTCCGCTCCTGGCAGGGGAAATCTACCACGCCGCTCTCTCCACCACCGAGCGTAATGAAATTTATCAATTGGAGTTTTCCGACCTGTTGCTTGCGACGCTAAGCGTAAGTTGGGATATGAGAAGTCTCGAAAAATACCACTGTCTCTACGACCCCGCCGTCGGCCCCAGAACCTGCCACCACATGAATACGACCAGTGGACAATACGAAGATTTTTATCAGGCGACCATGTCTTCTTGCGAGAAAACCGAATTTTGCAGCGAGGCCAAATCGGGGATGGCGACCTGGGATTACTTGGCGAGCGACAGGCGGATCTGCAAGCACCTGATCACCGGCTCATGTGAAAAGGAAGTCCTGACCGAACAGGATATTCGTCAGGAGCTGATCGACTTGCTTGAACTGAAGAAGCGCATGAAGTCAACGCTGCAGTCATCTCACCCGGCATCAATGTCCGCCGGGCAATAACGTTACGGACCGGCGATCGGCGTTACGTCGTCGGTGGCGATCTATATCTGGGTATCGCTTCACCCTTCACGCCTTTACCCTTCACTCATTCACTCATTCACACATTCACTCATTCACGTCTTCTCTTATTCACACCTTTCACCCCTTGGCCGCCACCGCTTCAATCTCCACCAGCATTTCCGGCTTCACCAGCGCCGGCACCATCGTCAGCATGGAAGCAGGTCGCGCATCGCGAAGGTAGCGCGCCCGCACAACAACGTAGTCCTTGATGTCCTCCTGCCGCACCAGATAGTGGGTGACTTTCACCAGATCTTTCACGCCCATGCCTGCTTCCGCGAGAATCGCCAGGATGTTCTTCCAGGCCTGTTCGGCCTGGGCGGTGATGCCATGCGGATAGCTGCCGTCAGGCATGATCCCGGGCGTGCCGGCGGTAAACACCCATCGCGCACTCGCAGGAGCCTCCACACCATCACTGTAAGTACCAATTTGCCGTGCCACGCCGATATTGAGCATTTTGTTCATACAGCCCTCGAGGTGAAATTCACATGTAAATAAACGGCAGATACTTTCGCATCTGCCGTGTTCGGTTTAACTCCTGAGTCGACCGGTTCAGAGTTTCTTGTGCGGCGCGGACATGGCGCCCGCGCCACCGGCAATAGCCGGGATCGCCTCGTCGTCTTCCACCATGTGCACCGAACGCATCAACACCGTATAGATCGTCGGAATGACGAACAGGGTCAGGAAAGTTCCCAGCAACAGGCCGCCCACCACCACCCAACCAATCGCTTGGCGCGCTTCCGCACCGGCGCCGGTGGAAAAGGCCAGCGGCACGGCACCGAGCACCATGGCGCCCGTGGTCATCAGAATCGGCCGCAGGCGCAGGGTGGCAGCCTCGATAACGGCTTCGAATTTTTCCACTCCCTTGGCGCGCAACTGGTTGGCGAATTCCACGATCAGAATCCCGTGTTTGGTGATCAGACCTACTAGCATCACCAGGCCGATCTTGCTGTACACGTTGAGCGTGCCGCCAGTGCCGTATTTGGTATTGAGCCACATGGCCAGCAAGGCCCCGGTCATGGCCAGCGGCACCGTGAACATGATGACCAGCGGTCCAACGAAGCTCTCGAATTGCGCGGCGAGCACCAGATAGATAAATGCCAGAGCCAGTGCAAAGGTAATGTACAACTCGATGCCGGTCTCGCGGAACTCGCGCCCCTCGCCGTCCAGGTCGGTGCCGGTGCCCTTGGGCAATTCCTCGGTGGCGACCTTGTCGAATTCCTTGAGAATTTCGTCCAGGCCGAAACCGGTGGCCTTGTTGGCGCTGATCACGGCGGCGCGCTGCTTGTTGAAGTGATTCAGCTCCTTGGGCGCAACCGTTTCCCGCACGGCGACCAGGTTAGACAACTGGTGCAGATTATTTTCGCGTCCGCGCACATAAATGGAAGTCAGATCCGAGGGTTGCCTGCGTTTGTCGTCCTCGACCTGCAAGACCACGTCGTATTGCTTGCCTTCGCGTTTGAAACGGGTCACGTCACGCCCGCCCATCAGGGTTTCCAGCGTACGGCCGATGTTTTCCATCGACACGCCCAAATCGGCCGCCTTGTCGCGGTCGATTTCCACGCGTAGTTGCGGCTTGTTGAGTTTCAGATCGGTGTCCAGTCCGGTGATACCTTTGTATTGGGACAACTTGGCCATCATCTTGCCGACCTTGCCCTGCAGCTCCTCGTAGCTGGTTCCGTAAATGATGTACTCGACGTTTTTTGCGAGGAAGCTGCCACCAAAGGACGGTGGGTCCTTGGCGAAGGAAATGACGCCCGGCAGTCCGCCGTACAATTTCGGCGCCAGTTCCTTGGTAATGGTCATCTGGCTGCGATCGCGATCATCCCAGTGCTTCAATACCGAGAAAGCAATGCCAATATTGACCGGGTTGGGGCGTTCCAGCCCGGGCGCCACCACGGCAAACATGGTTTCGAGTTCCGGGATCGACTTGCCCATGTCTTCCACGATGCGCATGTAGCTGTCGGTGTATTGCATAGTGGAGCCTTCCGGAGCCACCACGAAGGCCATGAAAAACCCGCGGTCTTCGATCGGAGATAGTTCGTCCTTGGGAATCAATTGCGTAAACAGGAACACCATGGACCCGATCACTGCAACAAAGACTATGCCGACCACCCAGCGCACGCGCAGCAGCGCACGCAGCATCGCGCGATAGGTGTTGTTCACGCCTTCGAAAAAGCGTTCGGTCACCGTATAAAATTTGTTGTGGCTGTGATGTTTGAGCAGCTTCGAACACATCATCGGCGTCAGGGTCAACGCGACAAAACCGGACACAATTACGGCAGCCGACACGGTCAGGGCAAATTCGATGAACAACTGACCGGTTCTACCGGTCATGAACACCAGCGGCGTAAATACGGCCGCCAGCGTGACGGTCATGGCCACCACCGCAAAACCGATTTCCTTGGCGCCCCGGCGCGCCGCCTGCATCGGGCTTAGCCCTTCTTCGATGTGGCGGTGGATATTTTCCAGCACCACGATGGCATCGTCCACCACCAGTCCGACTGCCAGCACGATGGCCAGCAGGGTCAGCACATTGATCGAAAACCCCATCACGTAAACGAAGAAAAACGCCCCCACCAGCGACACCGGAATGGTCACCACGGGAATGAGCGTCGCGCGCGCGCTGCGCAGGAAGAAGAAAATCACCAACACCACCAAAGCGAGCGCTTCGGCCATGGTGTGATACACGGCCTTGATCGAGGCATCAATGAAACTCGACGTATCCACCGCAACTTTCATCTTCATGCCTTCGGGCAGGCCTGCCTGCAATCGCGGCAGAATTTCGCGCACCCCCTGGGCGATCGCCAGCGTGTTGCCGGTCGATTGTTTAACGATACCCAGGCCCAGCGCTTCATCGCCGCCGACACGAATGATCTTGCGGTTTTCGTAGGGTCCCGGCGCTGCAAAGCCGATATCCTTGAGGCGGACCGGATAACCTGCGGTTTCGGAAACGATCATGTTGTTGAAGGCATCCGCGCTCTTCAAATCTGTTTCGGCCAGCACGGTGAATTCCCGCGACTCGCTCTCGATGCGTCCGCCGGGCGAATCCAGGTTCTGGCGCAAGAGCGCCGCCTCGACGTCCTGCACCGCGAGACCCTGCGCCGCCAGGCGGTCGCGATCGATCCAGGCGCGCATCGAATACTTGCGTTCGCCGCCAATCACCACCGTCGCCACGCCGGTGAGCGACTTCAGCGGATCGGTGAGGTAACGATCGGCGTAGTCGGTCAGTTCCATCGGCGTGTGGCGGTCGCTGGTCAGCGCGATCCACATGATCGGCCAGGCATCGGCTTCGATCTTGTTCACCACCGGGTCCAGCGCGGCGGCGGGCAACTGCGCTTTGACCCGCGCCACCCGGTCTCGCACGTCGTTGGCGGCGTCCTCCACATCCCGGCTGGTATAGAACGTCGCCGTGATCTGGCTGACTTCCTCGCGGCTTTGCGACTTGATGGTTTTGATGCCTTCGATGCCAGACAGTACGTCTTCGATCGGCGTGGTGATGACGCTTTCCATCACCTGAGCCGTCGCGCCTTTGTAGACCGTTCGGACCGACACCGTGGGCGGATCGATTTTCGGGTATTCGCGCACCGCCAGGCGGTCGAAGGCGATCACGCCCAGCAGCACGATGAGCAGACTCATCACTGTGGCGAGCACCGGTCGTTTGATGGAAATATCGGAGAGGATCATG
>CAMDKM010000064.1 GCA_945900965.1 Bordetella parapertussis
AGATGTTCGAAAGCGAAACGGTGGGAGGGCGAGGACAGATTTTGACGATTTCGACGCGCATATCGGGAATATGTAAGGAGAAAGCGGCGAAATATGGACCGCTCTCCCGGCGTTGCAGCCGAATCATTCTAAGTCCGACAGGCTGCTAGAGCGCGAGCGCCCTCGCGGTATTCAACGGTTCGACCGACTTAGGAAAGTCACGCCCAGGCCGTAAGGATTTCGAGTGCGGTGCGACAATTTTGAACCGTCAGCGCCCCACACTGTAGTTGGCCTGCTTATTGCGTAAGTAACATTAAGAAACGACATTTAGTTGCTCTGCGAACTTGGGGGAAGCGCAGATTGAAGGAGAGTTTTCATGGACTCGCTTTCCCTTGCTGCGCTTGCGGTGGAATTGCTGGGATCAATCCACGGGTTGTCCGGGTACCCGGCGGCCACCGACTTACCTGAAATTCACCAAGTCCCCTTGGCCGAGATCCAGCAGAGGGTCTGCAAAAGCACCTGCAGAGTTCAAGCCTATTACATGCCCGGGGAGGGTGTGTACATCGACGAAACGTTCGACTTGGCGAACGATCTGTTTGCCCGATCCATCCTTCTGCACGAGTTGGTTCACCATCAGCAGCAGGTGGCGGGGACATTTCAGGCCATACCTTCGAACTGCGATCGCTGGTACGCCTCTGAAGTGGAAGCCTATTCGATTCAGAATCGTTATCTGAGCTCCCAGAACGCCACCAACCGGGTGTATTTCCGAGGTATCCGTGTTCGTTGTCAGGATTAGCGAAACACTGCTCAAGTTTCCCAATGTCATTCCCGTGCAAACGGGAATCCAGATTTTACAGAGGCAACGGGTTCCCCGCTTTCGCGGGGAAGACACGTATTTGATGTTTCCTTGGACCGCTAAATGACTACGCGGACGCCCTGAGGTCCTCGAGCCTCAGGGCCGCTGTTCCGCGGCATGCCGTGCCCGTTGCCTGGCCAGCATGGCTTCCGTATTGGGTACATAAAGCAGATGGGCGATTTTCCTTACGAAATGATCTTCGTAGGGATCCAGGGTGCCATCCGCAAAAGCCACCTCCCACAATTTTTCGACCAGATGGCCCCGTTGCTGTGCTGACAGCAGTCGCTTGATGATGGACACCGGACCGAAATAGGAAGTAAATCGGTGTTCGGTCGTGCGCTCCAAAATGGAGCATGCCTCGCTCCGCGGCAGTGCAAGAATGCTGGCCAAGGCGTCGGCCGCCACCTGCGATTCTCCCGATTTGACATGAAGATCGACACGCATCATTTCGTGAAGCAGTCCGGCGACAGCGATTCCGAGCCCCGCCGATTCCCGGGCACTCGCGGGCCCCTCCGCCATGGAGTCAGCGAATAATTTCTTGAAACTGGCAAGCATCATTTGATGTTTGATCGGTTCCGGGGCCGCGCGTCATCGTATACGCGGTCCCGGGAAGGTTTTCCAGAGAAGGACCGCTTAGCCCAGGACCTTCATGCCCCGCTGCACCGCCGGGCGGGCACTGATCGCGGCGCCCCAGCGTTGCAGGTTTTCATACCCGCCCGCCGCATCGACCAGCGACTTGCGCGCGAAGAAATTCGGATACAGCATCACGTCGGCGGCGGAAAATTCGTCGGCAAGAAAATCGCGTCCCGCGAGCTGCTGGTCGATTATCGTGAAGTAATTTAACAGCCGTTTCTTAAACAATTCAATGTTGGCCGGGCTTTTTTCCGGCGAAACCACTTCGAGCTGGAAGATGGCGCCGCTGGCGCCCGCCACGTCGCTCGCCGCCATCAAGATATATTGAATGGCCTGCGCGCGGCGCCTGGCGTCCCTCGGAATAAGCTTGCCGCTCTTCGCAGCCAGGTACATGACGATCGCACCGGATTGTGCGATGTAAAGCGGCTTGCCATCCGGCCCTTCGGAATCGGCAATGACCGGGATTGCGCCCGCCGGGTTCATTTTCAAGAATTCGGGCGTACGCTGCCCGCCCTTTGCCAGATCCACTTTATGCACGCGATAGGGAATTCCGGTTTCTTCGAGCGCCACGGACGCGCGAAAACCATTGGCGGTGCCGGCCATATACAGATCGATCATATTATTTTCTCCTCGTTGGCAGTAGTTCGGGGGATTAAACAGCGAAGTTGAAGTGTAACGCGAGTCGGCCTTGTTCGAGCAATACCGGGATATTGAGATCCCCGCGTTACAATTCGGGCGTTCCTTTCACGTGAAGTCTGGCATTCATGAAAGATTTTCTGATTTGGATTGTGTTGTTTGCCGGGTTTGCCGGCACGGCGTCGTCGGCCCCGCCGGAGAAATCGCGCCTGACAATCGCCGTGGGCGGCAAAGCTTCGCTGTACTACCTGCCGCTGACGGTAGCCGAACGCCTTGGTTACTTCAAGGATGAAGGCTTGGACGTCGAAATTGCCGATTTTGCCGGCGGCGCCAAGTCATTGCAGGCCATGATGGGCGGCAGCGCCGATGTGGTTTCAGGCGGCTTCGATCATGTATTCGTCATGCGCGCGCGTGGCCAGAATCTTCAAGCGTTTGTACTTCAGGGCGCTACCCCGGCGATATCCCTTGGCGTGTCAAAAGCTTTGGCCGAAAAGTACCGATCGCCAAAGGATTTAAGAGGCCTGAAAATCGGTGTCACCGCGCCGGGCTCCAGTACCCATGCGTTCATCAATCATCTTCTGGCCGGTGCAGGAATTGCGGGGGACGAAGTTTCCATCATTGGGGTGGGAAGCGGTCCGTCGGCGGCCGCCGCCATGCAGGCCGGGCACCTGGATGCCTTGGCCAATATCGAACCGGCAATTACCTTGCTGGAGAGATCGGGAACGATCAAGGTGGTGGTTGAAACGATCAGCGTTGCAGGCGCAACCAAAATTTTCGGCAGCCCCTTGCCCGCCGGTTCGCTCTATACGCGCGATGAATTCGTCCGCGCCAATCCGAATTCAGTTCAGGCGTTGACCAACGCGATGGTGCGAGCCTTGAAGTGGCTGAAAAAGGCAACACCCGAAGACGTGGCGAAAACCGTGCCGCCGGAATATTTGATCGGCGACAAAAGCCTTTACCTGGATGCCTTTCGCAAGAATAGCGAAAGCTACTCGAAGGATGGGCAGATTCCCGAGGCGGGCGCAGAAGCCCTGCGAAAGGTGTTGATCGCCTTCGAGCCCGCAGTACGGGACGCCGCGGATCTCAAGGCCGCCGATACGTATACGAATGTATTTGTGAAGAAGGCGCAGGCGAAATATAGGGACTAGAGCGACGAAAAAGCGTGAGGGATGAGGGGTTAGGAGTGAGGAGGGGCAGTGAAGGCGTGAAGGGTCGAAGAGCAGTGAAGAGTGCCCGCAGGGTACCGGTCTTTGACCATAAATGAGAGAAGGGTGACTGGGTAAAACGTGAATGAGTGAAGGGTGAATGAGTGAAAGGTTTAGAGCCTTACCCCTCAATCCTCAATCCTCAATCCTCAATCCTCAATCCCCGATCCTCAATCCTCGCACCTCAAACCTGAGATCTTAGAAACTCGCTGACAATCCTGCGCGGATGCGAGCGCCGGGATGGGCGAAGCCGACGAACTGCTCGTATTTTTCCCCGAACAGGTTGTCGACGGCGATAGTGGCGGTTAAACGCTTGCACTTGTATGCGGCGGAAATGTCGGTTCGGGTATAGGAATCCATTTTTACAACGCCTGTTGGAATTGATGAGTCAAAGAATTGGCCGACGTAAATCGTGTTCCAGGCAATCTGCCAAGCGTCGTTGATCGAATAACGAGCATTGAATGATGCCCGATGGCGGGGTCGATTGCGCAATTCATTGGTACTGTTTAAGATTTTCGTATCCACGTAAGTGTAATTCAGTCCGAGCCGAAGACTTTCCATGGCCTGTAAACTCATATCGAGTTCTGCACCTTCAGTATCGACATTTTCCTCGTTTACAAGTTGGTTGATGTTGGCGTCATAGGTAATCAGGTTTTTGAACTCCGTTTGGAACCATATCAGTCCGATGTGCGCCTTATTGTCCATTAGCGGTTGTTCCAATCCAACTTCAAAACCTTTGCTGGTTTCAGACACAAGGTTTGGATTGCCGGCAAGCGCCACAGGGCT
Organism: Bordetella parapertussis; assembly: GCA_945900965.1. Classification (GTDB taxonomy): domain Bacteria; phylum Pseudomonadota; class Gammaproteobacteria; order Burkholderiales; family JACQAP01; genus JACQAP01. The sequence continues at coordinate 4,096 of CAMDKM010000064.1, forward strand.
TCCCAGCGCGGAAAAACTAGGTGGTCTAAATCCTTCAGCGTAACGCGCTTTAAATGCCGTTCCGACCGGGAAATCGTAGCGGACTCCCGCGCTTGGGCTATTCTCAGATGCAATGTCGGTTGGGGTGTCGTGTCGAATGCCGAGTTGCACGGTCAAATTGTCGATGGGTTTCGACTTGAGTTCGCCAAATGTTGACCGGGTCTTTCTCAGGAGATTGAAGTCCCCGCGCTCCGCAGGGTTGCCTCCCACCGATGAAAGGTCAAGTACACTTCGAGTTTCGCCCTCTTCTCGAATGCGCTCGAAGCCAAACGTAAATGCTGAATTGAGTGGTAGGGTTATCAATGCGCTTACCAATATTGAATTTCGCGTGAAGTCAGTATTTGATATTGCAGGCGGAACAAAGAAGGGTGGATTGGCACCTAACTGAACTCCGGGAGAATTGATGTCCTCCGTTCGTTCGTAGCGCGACACCTGGATACGAACTTCTGCAGTATCCGTTGGCCTCAATGACAAGTCGGCGCCATACGAGGACTCTAGGGCGTCGCGTTCCTCAAGCGTTCGAATCTGCGCCAGTCGCGCGCCGCCGCTGACATCCGGAAATGCGGTGCTCGCGCGATCATTGTGTCGGGCCGAAACGCGTAGTCCTGCAGCTTCTTTTATCTGCCAATTTAGCGACCCACTAAAAGTTTCCAAGTTCAGAGTACTGCTGTCTTCTTTACGGCCGTCCTCGAGTTTCGCTGCATTCAGCGAAGCCTGCAATTTTTCACTTCCACCAGAGGCTGATGCTTGAATGTGGCTATAGCCGAATGTGCCGGCTTCTGCGCCCATCCCGAGCTTTACGCTACCTGGAGTCGCGCGCCTGCTTACGATATTGATGACACCGCCCATTCCGTCGGCGCCGTAAATTGCCGAACCTGCTCCCCGAATAACTTCAATACGCTCGACATCGCTCGGATCGACGGAGGATAGGTCGTAGGAACCACCGCGGCTTACAGTCGGATCATTGACGCGTACGCCATCGATAAGCACCAGCACCTGTTCAGGATCGCTGCCGCGGATGTAGATATTACTAACGCCACCCGGGCCGCCAACCTGGTCCACGTACAAGCCAGGAACGTCGCGTAACAATTCAACGGTGGAAGCTGGATTGCGTGTTGCGATTTCCTCGCGTGTGACGATACTCACGCCCTGCGAGGTTTCGGAAAGCAGGGTGGGCACCCGGTACGCCGAGACTTCCACCGAAGGGGCGGCGATTTCTTCACCGGCGGCGGTTTCCTGGGCGATTGTCTCTTGCGGTGCGATCAAGCCAAGGCTGCCGACGCCAAGACCAAGAAGAAAGGCGTGACGAAACAATCGGTCTGGATTCGTTATCATGCTTATTATCTCCTCCGTCGCTTCATGCTTCTGATTTGAGCATGTTGAATCACTTTACGCAGATGGGGCTTCTAAAGTCTACTATCGATAAGCGTTAAGGACGGGGCGATGGGCGCTTGGTAACTATAAGAATGACCAAGAAATGGATCGGGATTGGGGCCGCGGCAGGAATAGTATGTATCGCCATCGGTATTGGCTACGGCGATTTGCTGGCCGCCGCTTTTGTGAGCAATCCGGTTCTACGCTCCACGGAGTCTGTCGCGAAGGGAAAAGAGTTATTTGACCGTTATTGCGTGGCCTGCCACGGGTCCGGCGGCAAAGGGGACGGGATGGCAGTAGCTACCTTGGCCAGCCGTCCGGACGATTTGTCCACCTTGCCGCCTCCGCCGGTGTTCCCGGACGGCATTATTGCCTACCGGATCGCCAACGGCGCGGAAGGCATGCCGGCATGGAAGGGTGTCCTGGCCGAGACTGAGATCTGGGATCTGCTTAACTTCATCCGTTCTCTCAACGCGTCGGCCGCGACGAAATGAGTCTGAACCGGCGCGCGCTTTGCCAGGAAGGAGAGGCGACTCGTGTCCGATTGAAAACCTATGGTGCACTGCGCTATTGCGCACCGCGCCTTGAGCCCTAACGCGACACGTGCTACGGTGCCCTCCAAATTGTCCGCTCGGCCCCTGTCAACGCTCTTCTCTAAATGAAATACACGATCACAATCATGACGATGCTGTTGACCTTCTGGTCAATGGCTGCCTCTGCCCAGAACGATCCGGTACGGGTCGAGCCTGCCAAAGCCAGGGAAATCTATGACCAGATGTGTGCCGGCTGCCACGGCACCCAAGGTAACGGCCAGGAAGGCACGAAGAGTGGGTTCGTGCCCCGTATTGGCACGCTCGCCAACAAGGAATACATGTCCAGTGTGCCGGACGACTATCTCTTGATGATTATCAAAAAAGGTGGCGAGTATATGGGCAAGATCGCTACGATGCCTGCATGGGAGAAGCGCCTTAGCGAAGAGGAGATTCTCGCCATCGTCGCCCATATACGAACATTTTGAGGGCAGCCTGCGCCAGGAAGCTCCAGACATTGGCCAGGAGGAATATCATCACGAAGAATCGGTGTGGGTTGTTGTGTGAGTTGTAGTCAAAAAAGCAGCGGCAGTTTAACCAAAGAGGAGAGAAAAATGAAAATACTTGGATATGCGGCAGTACTCGCATTGGCGGTGTCCCTGCCGGGCGTCGCAGGTGCGCAGGATCGAGCAAAAGCGGAGCCGGGCGGCCCGGCGGGCAAGTGGTCTACGCGGTCGCCGATTACCCCTGACCCGAGCAAGATCAAGGTGCCACCGGGTTACAAGGTGGGTGTTTTTGCATCCGGCATCGATACCGTCACATCGATCACGGTCGACAAGCAGGACAACGTCTGGGTTGCAATTTCCGGCAATACCTTTGGTTTCCCCCCGCAAGGCATCGACAAACCTCACGTCAAGATCTACAACAAGTCGGGTAAGCTGATTCGCGACAATGTCGGTCTGGGCATCTTCAAGTCCTTCGCCCTGAACGAGCTCGGCTATTGCCACGAGAATGGCCGCACTTACGTGGGCGATTACAGCTACGGCATCTGGGAAATCGACGGCGTGAACGGTGAGCCCAAACTCATCATGAACGAAGTGCCGATTGGTGACCATGCGCTGGGTGGCATCACCTGCCGCGATGGCTGGCTGTATTACGCCGTAGGCGCGCCGACCAACTCGGGCTTTTCCGATCCGGACATACATGGCTGGACCGATGCGATCGATCCTTATTGGGAAAAACGCACGCCTGCTGGCGTTCCCGCGTTGCCGCGTGACCCACCCTGCCGAGACATTGTGCTGACGGGGCTGAACATTCGCGACAGTCAAGGCAATCTCACCGGGTCGTACCTGCCCAAGGGCACCGCTTCCAAGCCAGGTCAGGTGATCAAAGCACAGAAGCCTTGCGGCGGCGCCATTCACCGCGCACGACTGAAGGCCGACAGCAGCTACACCACCGACGACTGGGAGTTGTATACCCAGGGATTGCGCAATTCGTCCGGCGTGGCATTCGGCCCCAAGGGTTCGCGCTTCGAGAACGCGCTGGCCGTGAGCGACAACGGGCATAATGACAAAGGCAATCGCCGTGTGGCCAATTCCGCCGAGCGGCTGTTCATCGTCACGGAAAAAGGTCAGGACGCGGGTTTCCCTGACAAGGATGGCATAAACTTTGTCAACATCAAACGCTCGGGGCCGGATGTTTATCGCGGCAACAAGTTCGACCCGACGCGCCCAAATCCGCAACTGAACATCGGGGATAAGCCGTTCATTCCCCCGCTCCCACCCTACCGCTTCATTGACCATTCGATCGGGGTTCGCGGCACACCGCTGATCGTGGCCAATCCCAACCCGAATGGTTACATCAATCCGATCATGGAATGGGACACGAACAATCCGATGGACGGCTTGGCTTGGTCACCCAAAGCCTTTGGCGCGACGGATACGATATTCACCGCCGTATTCGGCATCATCGACAACGGGCCGGAGAGCTTGCGTCCGATGTGGCCGGCGATCGTGAAAATCGAATTGCTCAATCCGGCCGGTGTCAAATGGTCGATCTTTGCCGAGAACATTGAGCCCGGTCCGAATGCCTACCAGAAGAAGGAAAACCGCGGCGGCTTCGAGCGCACCAACGACGTCGAGTTCAGCATGGACGGCAAAACCATGTACGTTGCCGACTACGGCGAACTCTACGTGAACTATCAAATGGAATCGCCTTTCTACACCACGCCGAAATCCGCGGTGGTGTGGACCATCACCAAGCAATAAGTCAGCTTCGCCTTATTCAATCCGGCGGCCTCGGCCGTCGGATTTTTTTCGCCCGTAGTTCCACAATGATCGGGTCCAAGGCGACATCCACACCATGCACTGTAACCGTGGCCGCAAATGTACCGTCACCGATTTCGCGCAATGAGTGCAACTCGATGCGCTTGGCTTGATGAATCATGTTGGACAGCAAGGCATTGAGCCGGTCCCGAAGTGCGAGAGCCATCTCCGGATCGCCGGTGGATTGGGGTATGCCTTCGGGTCGTACGAGTAGCTCGGCCTGACCTGGCGGATGCGGCGCTTCGACCCGGAATCGACATATTCCCGACACATCGCAGCCGCGAAAATCCGCCTCCACGGATTGTGCGTAGCCGAGTAACGGTGGCGCCAGCATGAGCCCTACCGTGGCATGGGCGACGAACCGGGCGATTGAAAGGCTGTGCGGCTTCAACATGTGGCGCGTTATATCAGATATTGGTTCGGATTCGATACGACGCGTGCCGGTAGAATAGCCACCGTTCATCCGTCTCACGCCTTTTCCTTATCCATGCCCAAGCCTACACAAGACGCCATCGGTATTCGAGGTGCGCGCCAGAATAATCTCAAGAATCTGAACGTCGATTTGCCGCTGAACGAATTGCTGGTGGTGACAGGGGTATCCGGTTCGGGCAAGTCGTCATTGGTTTTCGACACGCTGTATGCCGAAGGCCAGCGCCGTTACGTCGAAACGTTTTCGCCTTATGCGCGTCAGTTTCTCGATCGCATGGACAAGCCCCAGGTGGACCGCATCGACGGCATCCCGCCCGCGATCGCCATCGATCAGACCAATCCGGTGCGTACTTCGCGCTCCACTGTCGGAACGATGACCGAACTGGCCGATCACCTGAAATTGTTGTTCGCCCGCGCGGCGCAGCTTTATTGTCGCGGCTGCGCCAAGCCGGTGCGGCGGGACGATCCGGAAACAATTTATGCCGACTTGCAGGCGAGGGCAGGGCAGGCCGGTGATCCGCGGCTCGTCATCACCTTCCGGGTGGAAGTGCCTAAGAATTTTTCCGAGGAGGAAATCCTCAGGCTGTTGGAAGGCCAGGGCTACACCCGCATTCATGCGCGGTCCGCGCAGCGCATGGAAGTCGTTCAGGATCGACTGCGCCTTGGCACTGCCGAACGTGCCCGCGTGATCGAAGCCCTGGAAGCCGCGCTGCGTGTGGGCAACGGACACATTGCCGTATATCCGCTAGCCGAAAGCGAAGACGTCGCCCCTCGCCCCTCGCCCCTCGTCCCTGCAGCGCCATGGAAATATTCCACGGCACTGCACTGCCCAGACTGCGATATTTCTTACCAGGAACCGAGCCAAAGCACTTTCTCTTTTAATTCACCGGTCGGCGCCTGCGACACCTGCCGTGGCTTCGGGCGGGTGATCGGTGTGGATTACGGGTTGGTGATTCCAGACGAGTCGAAATCCATTGGCGCGGGCGCGGTAAAACCCTGGCAGACGCAGAGCTTCAGCGAATGTCAGGAGGACGTCGAAAAATATGCCAGGAAACGCGGTATCCCGCTGGATAAGCCATGGCGGGAACTCAGCGAAAAGCAGAAGCGGTGGGTAATCGACGGCGAACCGGATTGGGAGAGTTGGAAAAAATCCTGGCCCGGCGTCTGGTACGGGGTCAAGCGTTACTTTGACTGGCTGGAGACCAAGGCCTACAAGATGCATATCCGCGTGCTCTTGTCGCGCTATCGCGCCTACACGCCTTGCGAAGTGTGCGAGGGCAGCCGGCTAAAACCCGATGCGCTGCTGTGGCGGGTGGGCAACCGGCAGGATGCCGATGCAGTGCTGGCGGTGCATCTGAAATACCGGCCGAAGACGGTGGCGTGGAGCGAGGAGCAACTACATTCGGTGCCAGGCCTGACGATCCACGACCTGATGCTTCTGCCGGTAGATCGCGGCAAAAGATTCTTTGACCAGGTTCACCTGCCCGCCCCACTGGATGAGGCGACGAAACTGCTGATGGGAGAAATTCGCACGCGGCTTTCCTACTTGCAGCAAGTCGGCCTCGGCTATCTGACGCTTGACCGTCAGTCGCGCACCCTGTCCGGTGGCGAAGTGCAGCGAATCAATCTCACCACGGCACTTGGTACCTCGCTCACCAACACGCTATTTGTGTTGGATGAACCGTCCGTCGGTTTGCATCCGCGCGACATGGGTCGCGTTATCGGCGTGATGCAAAAACTACGCGATGCGGGAAACTCCCTCGTGGTGGTCGAGCACGATCCGCAGATCATGTTTGCCGCCGACCGGATCCTCGACATGGGGCCGGGGCCGGGCGAGAAGGGCGGCGAGATTGTGTTTTTCGACAGGCCAGCGGCGCTTGCCGTCCATTCGAATTCGCTGACGGGAGAATATTTGCGCGGCCGACGCCGCGTTGATGCCGGATTGCAACGGCTGTCAGTCGGCGAAAATGATCCCCGGCTGGAAATTCTTGGTGCCACGGAACACAATCTCAAGAACATCGATGTTTCAATTCCGCTCAACCGGCTGGTATGTGTGACCGGTGTATCGGGCTCGGGAAAATCCACGCTGGTGCAGGACGTGCTGCATCGGGCCTTGCTCAAACAGAAAGGCAAGTCGAGCGAAGCGGCGGGCGCGCATCGGGCGCTTGCCGGCGCGAATCTGATCGGTGAGGTCGTCATGGTGGACCAGACGCCGATTGGCCGCACCACACGCTCAAATCCGGCGAGTTACGTCGGTGCATTCGACGCCATCCGAGATTTGTTCGCCAAATCGCCCATGGCCAGGGAGCGTTCCTACAAGCCGGGCATGTTCAGCTTCAACTCCGGCGATGGCCGCTGCCCAAGCTGCGGTGGCAATGGTTTCGAACATGTCGAAATGCAGTTTCTCTCCGATGTGTATTTGCGGTGCCCCGATTGCGACGGCCGCCGCTACCGCGCGGAACTGCTCGAAGTCACCATTGCCCCGCAGGGCAGGGCGCCGAAGAGTATTGCCGATGTGCTCGACCTCACGGTTTCCGAAGCCGTCGTGTACTTCGCAGACGCCGCCGAAGTCCTGCGCCGCCTGCGTCCGCTTGCCGATGTCGGACTCGAATACCTGCGGCTGGGTCAACCCGTGCCCACGCTCTCCGGCGGCGAAGCCCAGCGCCTCAAGCTCGCCGGTCACCTGACCGAAGCGGGGCGCTTGTCCCCCTCTCCCCTCACCCCTCACTCCTCACGCCTTTTCCTATTTGACGAACCCACCACCGGCCTGCACTTTGAAGACATCGCCAAATTGCTGCGTTCCTTTCGCCGTCTTGTAGAGGCCGGCCACTCGCTGCTGGTGATCGAACACAATCTCGATGTCATCGCCGCCTGCGACTGGATCATCGACCTCGGTCCGGAAGGGGGTGAGGCAGGCGGTGAAATTCTCTTTGCCGGCACGCCCGAGCAAATAAAAAGTGACATCCGCTCCCACACCGGTGTCGCCCTGAAAGCCTATGAACAGGCGATAGAGGAAGGCGCATTTTCGCGGCCGTCCAGCGGCGCCAACGCTGACAGTTCGACGATGCGGCAGGCAGGGAAGCGAAAGCCGGGTCAATTTTCACCCTCTCCCCAACCCTCCCCCGTCAAGGGGGAGGGGGCTCTTGGGTCGGCCCGTCACCTGTCACCTGTCACTCGTCACGGTTTTTTGACTATTCACAACGCCCGCGAACACAATCTAAAGAATATCGATTTGTCGCTGCCGCTCGGTCAGTTCACCGTGATTACGGGAGTGTCAGGCAGCGGTAAATCCACGCTGGCCTTTGATATCGTTTTCGGAGAAGGTCAGCGGCGTTATCTGGAATCGCTCAACGCGTACGCGCGCCAATTTGTGCAGGTGGCTTCGCGCCCGGAGGTGGACGCCATCTATGGCATTCCGCCCACCGTGGCCATCGAGCAGCGCACCAGCCGGGGAGGGCGCAAGAGTACGGTGGGCACGTTGACCGAAATCCATCACTTCCTGCGTTTGCTGTTTGTAAAGCTGGGCACTCAGCATTGCCCGGATTGCGCTGCGCCGATCGAGCCGCAAAGTCCGGAAGCCATTGCGGCGCGCATCCTGCGCGAATACCGGGGCCAGCACATCGGGTTGCTGGCGCCGCTGGTGGTGAATCGCAAGGGTGTGTACACGGACCTCGCCAAGTGGGCTTATAACAAGGGCTTTCCCGCCCTGCGGGTGGATGGCGAATTTCTGCCCACGCAAAAATTTCCACGCATTGACCGCTTCAAGGAACACACCATTGAACTGCCGGTGGCGGATCTCCGGGTAAATGTGGCGGACGAAAAATCGTTACGCGAGGCCCTGCGCGTGACACTGGAGCACAGCAAGGGCGTGGCACATGTGCTGGCGCCGCTCGACGGACTGATGGCAGGCAAGGGTCGGGCGAACGTGACAGTCTTCTCGACCAAACGCGCCTGCCCGTCCTGCGGGCGCAGTTTCGCCGAAATGGATCCGCGACTGTTTTCCTACAACTCCAAGCATGGCTGGTGCGCCGGTTGTTACGGCACCGGGTTGAAGCTGGAAGCGGTCGGCTGGGACGAAGAGCGCTCGCGCACAGGCACCGAGGATCATGTGCTGGATTCCTGGATCGAATGGCTGCAAGTAGATGAGCCCTGCCCGGAGTGCGAGGGAAAACGCCTCAATCGCGAGGCGCTGGCGGTGCGGTGGCGCGAGCGTTCCATTGCCGATTACGGCATGTTGCCGGTGGCGCAACTGGGCGCCCTGGTATCCGGGTTCGAGCTTGAAGGCAGGGAGGCGGATATCGCCCGCGACCTGGTGGCCGAGCTCGGCAGCCGGCTGGAATTTCTGTCCGAAGTCGGGTTGGGATACCTGGCGCTCGATCGTTCCGCGCCGACGCTCTCAGGCGGCGAGGCGCAGCGCATCCGGCTTGCTGCTCAGCTTGGCTCGAATCTGCGCGGGGTGTGTTACATCCTCGATGAGCCGACCATCGGACTGCATCCGCGCGACAACCGCATTCTGCTCGATACGCTGGAGAAGCTGGAACGCAAGGGCAATACACTGCTTGTTGTGGAGCATGACGAGGAAACCATCCGTCGTGCGCATCATGTGGTGGATCTCGGCCCTGGCGCCGGGCGGCTTGGCGGCGAGGTCATTGCGCAAGGCAATGTCGAACAGCTCATGCGTTCGCCAGGTTCGGTGACAGGCAAATTTCTGGCGAACCCGCTGCGCCACCCGCTGCAAGCACGGCGGCCGACGCACGCTCGTACGCCCGCCGTACAGGTGATCGGTGCGCGACTGCACAATCTCAAAAACATCAACGCGCGCATTCCGCTCGGGCGATTTACCGTCGTGACCGGGGTTTCCGGCAGCGGCAAATCAACGCTGGCGCGGGATGTCCTGTACGACAACCTGCTCGCGGTGGTAGGTGAACACAACAAGAAAAAACGCGCCGGTTTCGAACCCGCGGGCTGCAAGGCGATCCAAGGATGGGAATCGATCGCACGTGTGCTGGAAGTCGATCAGACGCCGATCGGGAAAACTCCGCGCTCCTGCCCGGCGACCTACGTGGGCTTTTGGGACACGATCCGCAAGCTTTTTGCCGGCACGCAGGAAGCCCGCATTCGCGGCTTCGAGCCCGGGCGATTTTCCTTTAATTCCGCCGGCGGGCGCTGCGAAGGCTGCGAAGGCCAGGGCATCAAAAAAATCGAAATGAGTTTTCTGCCAGACGTCAAAGTCGCCTGTGACGTGTGCAGTGGCGCCCGATTCAATACCGAAACGCTGGCCGTGCATTACAAGGGAAAATCCATCGGCGAAGTGCTGGCCATGAGTGTGGATGAAGCGGCCGAATTTTTCTCGGCGATTTCTTCGGTCCATCACGCACTCAAGCTTTTGCAAGATGTTGGCCTGGGATATCTCACCCTTGGTCAGCAGAGCCCTACGCTATCCGGCGGCGAAGCGCAGCGCATCAAGCTGGTGACGGAATTGTCGAAAGTACGCACGGACTTGAAGTCCGAGGATCGGTCGGAGTCGGGGGCACCTCACGCCTCACGCCTTACGCCTCACCCTAAACACACACTTTACGTGCTCGACGAACCCACCGTCGGCCTGCACATGGCAGATGTGGAAAAACTCATTCGCGTATTACATCGTCTGGTTGATGCCGGTAATACCGTGGTGGTGATCGAGCACAACATGGATGTGTGGGCAGACGCCGACTGGATCATCGACCTGGGGCCCGAGGGCGGCGACGGGGGGGGAAGGGTGGTCGCTCAAGACGTTCCCGAATCGCTGGTTGCCGTCACTGACTCTCACACTGGGCGTGTACTTGCGGAATTTCTCCGCGAGCGGGGCATGGATGTGCTCTGAGCACGGGGCAAAATTAGAGGGTTCAGACTCTTACGCGCTATTTTTCAAGTGGTAACATAAGCGCAGTTCAGAGGTTGGGAGGGGCATTTTCCGGTGAAAATGAGTGCGCCCTGGACATAATGGCAAGGGATCCTGGATTTAAGTCCTGATCCAATACTGTTCACTTTATCTCCGTTCGCGCTGAGCTTGTCGACGCGTCGCACTTTGAGAAAGGGCTTCGACGAGCTCAGCCCGAACGGACTTTTTGGACTAGGTGAACAGTATTGGGTCCT
>CAMDKM010000065.1 GCA_945900965.1 Bordetella parapertussis
CCGCGGGGAAGGCCCTTGCGCTCGGCAATGGTATTTTTCGCACCGTCGATAAGGGCATGCAGCGCCGTCGCTTCGTTGAGCACCGCGTGTGGTATTTCCGCGCAGTTGCGCCGACCGACATGTAGTGCGGCTCTCGTCAGTTCATCCAGGCTCCCCACATGGTTGACCAGACACGTCGCGGCGTTTTGAACTGCCAGCGCCAGCTGAATAGTCTTCTTCAACTTTTCGACGACAACCCCCTGAGGCGGTACCCGGCTTTCAGCTTCAATTTCCCAGCGGCAATCTTTGGCGAGCCCGGCTACGTGAAGAAGGAACAAGTTCGACTTGCAAATGGTCTGAAGATCGGCCACCTCATCATCCGTCAGCGTCATTCCCTCTTCATCGATCAGCCTCTTCGCCTCTTTATCGGTAAGCTTTTTCGGGCCGAAGCGCGGCTTTTTCATGCTATTTCCCTTGGCTTCATCGGCAGCACGTTTTCCCGTTGCACGCCGGATCCACCGGTTTCTGCGTCCACGGGAACGAATCCTTTCATTTTGTTGAACATCGCGCGCCGATCCTTGTCGAGGAACTTGGCGTAGTGCTTTTCAATCATGCGTATGCTGGTGCCGGTATTGTCCGCGAGCACCTTGATATTCACGGCCGAGACTAGGGCAAGCGATATGTACGAATGCCGCAACGCATAGAACGTGGTGTCGGGGCCGAGTTTCGCGGCCTTCAATGCCTTGTCGAATGGTTTTTGATGATGATTTTTCCCCCACTGTTCGCCATCTTCGCGCGGTATCAGCAACGCATCGGCGGGTTTGTCCGTAGTGAGTTTCTTGAAAAAGGGCAGGGCTTCGTTTTGCAGGTATACCGTGCGCGAACCGGTCTTGCCGCCCTGTATTTCGAGCGTAGCTGTCCCGCCATCGAAGTCCTGCACCGTTAATGCCGTGAGCTCGCCATAGCGCGCACCGGTGAGTAGCGCTACCTGTACGAGATTCTTAAATGCCTGCGGCTCGCAATGACCGAGCAGGGTGCGCGCCTGTGCAGGTGTCAGGAATATCTTGCGCGCGGTGCCCGCGTCTTTAAACCGTTTCACCATGCGCCACTCGGTATCGTTTCCGGTGAGCTTCAATTCCCGCCAACTGTAATTCAGCGCTGCTTTCAAGATCGTGAGCAATCTGTTCACGGTGTCTTTCTTGCGCGTCTTCGCGGCCTTGTCACGCCAGCTTGTTATGTCCGTGGATTTCAGCCGAGATAGCAGAAATTTTCCGAAGTGCGGTTTGAGAATGCCGTTTATACGGGATTCGGTATCGTTGGCAGTGCTTTCAGGATTGTTGGCCTTGACGTACTCCAGATAGCCGTCCATCGCGTCGCCAACGGTCGCCTTGCTAGTGGCTGGCTCAGCCTTGCAGAACTTGCGTGCAGCGTCTTGTGCGGCCTCGTAACCAATCCCTGAACCATCATTGAGGTCATCAGCAGCGCCAATGGATTGATACTCCTGTTTGCCATCATCCCGGCGTGCCCGCGCTATCCAGGTTCCGCCTTTTTTGCCCTTGCGGTAGCCAATCGCGCAGCCGCGAACGATCACCACCCAATACGGTTCGCGCCGCTGTTTGAAACTCGCTCGGCTCGATGCCGTCCCTAGATTACCGCCCTGTTTTCTGCGCATACGGAATTATACGGAAAAAGCGCAGGAAAACACAAGCGGACGCTAACGCACGGTTTTCCCTCTTACACTATGAAAATAAAGTACGGTAGCGACCGCTAATGGACGGGTTATGCGCTCTTTCACGGCGGTAACCGGGGTTCGAATCCCCGTGGGGACGCCAGAATAAAAACGCCACCTTCGGGTGGCGTTTTTATTCTGGGGCCCGCACGGGCTTCATTCGAACCCCTCGGTTCGACAAGCCGACATCCAGTGAATGTCCGCTTGGACACTACGCGATTTCTTACCCCAAGTTAGCCTTTTCCCTTGCAATCAACCTCCACACAATTTCCCTCCGGATCGAAGACCTGAAAGGAATTGAATTCTTCACCTTCCTTGATTCGCGCCTTGAATCTTATTGCCCATTCGGACAACCTCCTCTACGTGGTTACGCCAGCGCGCGCAGCACAGCCCGCTCGCTCCGGTCGATCACGCGCAGCAGAACTAGGGCCGGTCCGTGCGGCTGGCGGTCGCCGCGTTCCCAGTGCCTCAAGGTGCCCAGACTGATGCCGAACTTGGCGGCGAATTCCTCTTGCGTCAGCCCGAGGCGGGTTCGCAGCGCTTGCACATCGATCTGTACAGGGGTATGGGTTTTCACCCCTTTGTTCTGGCCTTTGCTGTGCGCGATTGCCTCCGTCAGACCCTGTTTGATGCTGTCGAATGCTTTGCCCATGCTGTTTTCCTAATCCGTTTTAATCAAGAGTGTGACCAGTTTCGCAAGCTCGTTACGCTCCTGTTGTGTCAGGTCCGCGCGCTCGTTCTTGGCGAAGACGGTAAGCAGATAAAGCGGTATGCGCTTGTTGTGGAAGTAGTAGATCACCCGCACGCCGGCGCTCTTGCCGCAGCCGCCACGTTGCCAACGGAGTTTGCGCACCCCTCCGGTATCCCGGATCAGATCGCCTTCCTTGGGAAAGGCGGCCAGATAGTTCACGATGTCTTGCCGTTCATTGCCCGAGAGCAGCTTTTCTGCCCGCCGTTGGTACTCAGGCAGTTCAGCAACCGTGATCAACATGGATAAGTGTAATCCAATGGATTAGTACCGGCAAGCGTGAGTTGTATGCTGCCGTTAGCGGTCAGAGCGCCGCGGATTGGAGCAACGCTTTTCCGGGCTTCACGGTCGGTTTCGGTGTGCCGATCGGTTCGGGCGGCAGGAGTGTTACCGTATGCTGGCGACGTATGTTTCCGGCGAGTGGCTGAAATCCGGGAGCTTGGCGACGGCATCGTGGGCGTAAATCCGGGGCGTGATCTGGGTGTCTCCGCGTGCGAGCAGTTCGGAAATGGCGAGCAGATCAACGCCGTATTGCGCAAATTTTCTGGCCTACGCTACCTTCAACCCTTACCCTTGCAATAAACCTCCACACAATTCCCCTCCGGATCGAAGACCTGAAAGGAATTGAATTCTTCACCTTCCTTGATTTTCGCCTCGAATCTAACGGCCCATTCGGCCAGCGCCGTCAAGGACGGCACGCGGAAGCCAACATGAATTTCCGGTGCGCGATTCAGGGGTTCGCCTTTCACAAACGCGATGAGGGCGCCGGGGCCGCGGGCGAGGTGGCGGTCGGCGCGCAGTCCGAACTTGTCCGCGTACCAGCGGACCAGGCCTTCAGGATCTTTGGCGGGGATATTTTGGCGGGGATATTGATGTGTTCGAGTTGAAAGCTCATATCGGCCATGACGGTAATCCTTTATAAACCTAAAAAAGCTGTTGAATCACGGAGAACACGGAGATCACGGGGAAAAACATTGAGATATTTTTCTTTGTACGTTCACCATCTGGGTGATAGGCCAGAGCAATATAAGTTCTTGGATTTGCTCCGGCACCGCCGACACGGCGTTGGCGTAGCCATCCGGGGCGGGAGGCGGTACTTCGGCGCACTGCCCGCAATCGGCCGACTTCGTCAGTAACGTGTCCGTGCGCCGCACCGTGTTCTCCGTGATTCAATCGCCTTTTGTAGGATAAATGAAACACGGCTACCGGTATGAAAACCGGTAGCCGTGTTTCAGTCAAGTCGGGATTACGGCCCAACTTGGCCGGAGGGTCGAGGTTCAGGCTGCCTTTTTGATCTGACGAAGGATTTCATCGTTCGCATAGGGCTTGTGTCTGTTATTGAACTAAGAAATTGGACATCCCTCGGAGGGCTATGATCGGGGCGACCGGTTTATTGATACCCAATGTCGCGGCCCGAAGGGCAGGGGGCTGGTGTAGGCTTGGGTTCTTCCCATCGCTTTCCAAGTGAGGATGACAAGCTCCCGCTTTTCTCCGATCGATCCAGCGAAACCGGCCTATGGCCCGGACGGCGAACTTTTTTCTCCCGAATTCGGCGACGTGTATTCGTCCTCGGCAGGCGCGCTGGAGCAGGCGCGTCATGTATTCCTGGGCGGCAACGGACTTCCGGATCGCTGGCGTGGCGTTCAGCGCTTTACGATCGTGGAGACGGGATTTGGCACCGGATTGAATTTTCTGGCGACCTGGCAATGCTGGTTGGAACATGCCCCGCCCGATGCGCGACTGAATTTCGTCTCGGTTGAACTGCATCCCTTTGTTCGCGACGATCTGGCACGTATTCACGCCCGCTACCTCGAACTGCACGATCTATCTGGAGAGCTGTGCGAAGGTTATCCACCGCTCATGCCGGGGTTTCACCGGCTGCATCTGGCGAAGGGCAGGGTAACGCTGACCTTGATGTTCGGCGAGGTGCTGCCGATGTTGCGGCAACTCGATGCACAGGCTGATGCCTTTTATCTGGATGGTTTCGCCCCGCAGAAAAATCCACAAATGTGGGGGGCGCCGGTGTTCGGGCAACTGGGGCGCCTTTGCGCACCCGGCGCGACGTTGGCAACCTGGTCGGTTGCCGGTTCTGTACGCGAGGGATTGACCAAGGCTGGATTCGTGGTCGAGAAGCGGCCGGGTTTCGATATCAAGCGCGACATGCTGGTCGGCCGCACGCGAGTAAACAAATCTTCGCTTCCGGAGTCTCGGGATCAACGCGCGATAGTCATTGGCGCCGGGCTGGCCGGCACCTCTTGTGCCAATCGCCTCGCTGCCCGAGGCTGGCAGGTGAGCGTCATCGAGCGTCATCCATCGCCAGCGCGGGAAACTTCAGGCGTGCCGGCCGGGCTGGTGCGGCCGGTGTTTTCGCTGGACTGGAATCTGCACAGCCGCTTCACCACGGCGGCGTTCCTCTACGCGCTGCGCCATGAACGTTCACTGGCCGGCTTAGGCCAAGCAAGCTTCAATGCGGGCGGCGTATTGCAGATCTGCCGGGACGCGGAACACTTCGAAAAGCAGCAGCGCATGGTCGATCAGTGGCGGCTGCCTGCCGATCTGGTTCAAATCGTTTCGGAGCAACAGGCGGCGGATCGGGCCGGCTATCCGGTGGCGGGGCCGGGATGGTGGCTGCCCGGTGCGTCGTGGGCCAAACCGGCGAATTTGTGCGAGTCGAACCTTGTTGCCGGTGCTACGCCGATGGCGTTGCATTTCGGGGAAACAGCCGACAAGTTGTGCGTTCGCGATGGAGTCTGGAATGTCCTCGACAAGGCCGGGCACTCGATCGCCGCGGCCCCTGTTGTTGTGATTGCCAATGCCATTGCCGCCCAGCAATTCTCGCAGGCGGCATGGTTGCCGCTGCGCACGGTGCGCGGTCAGATCAGCGTCTTGCCGTCGAGTGCCGGCAGGGCACTTAAGGTCGCCGTGTGCAGGGAAGGTTATGTGACGCCTGCCTGTGACGGTGTACATTTCCTGGGCTCAAGTTTCAACGAAGACATCGACGATATGATGCTGCGCACCGAAGATCACGCGTCCAACCTGCGGCGGCTCGACGCGATGCTTCCCGGATTCGGCGCCGGCCACGCAGCCCAGAGCCTGCCCGGTCATGTTGCGTTACGTACCATGGCCAGAGACCGGCTGCCGGTTCTCGGACCCTTGATGGGGCCAGGCGGTGAGGCGCAAAGCCTATTTGCCAGCCTCGCATTGGGATCCAGGGGCATGACCTGGGCGCCGCTGGCGGCGGAGATCGTTGCGAGCGCGATTGCTGGCGACCCCATGCCGGTGGAGCGCGACCTTCTATCGGCGCTTGCGGCGCGGCGGTTTTTTGCGCGAGGCGAGGCGGAATCTATCACCAAAGTGGGATAGGCTCCGGGAAATCAACAAAACGAATAGGCATCCTCATGTCGCCATCGCCCAAAGGTTTTTTCGCAAGCCTTCGCTCGGTTTCCCGTCGCATTTACCTGCGTGCCACGGGCCGCCGGTCAGGGCAATGGGTGGAGGGTAGCTATACCGAGCCGCATCGCAGTGTATTTTTTCTCCCGAATCCGAATTCGAAGCGCTATTACGGGTTGCATTTGCCAGGCGGATACGCCTCCCGGAAAGCGTGGCCGCTACTGGTGATGTTGCATGGCTGCAAGCAGGATGCCCTGACATTTGCCGCCGGTACACGCATGAATCAACTCGCCGACCGGGAAGGCTTTCTCGTGCTCTATCCCGAACAAAGAAGAACAGCCAATGCCTATCGCTGCTGGAACTGGTTCGATTCCTCGCAAAATGGCGGTGGTAATGAGGCGGAGATCATTGCGGGAATGGTGCGCGATGTCATCACAACCTACGCGGTCGATCCGGGTCGCGTGTATATCGCGGGGATATCCGCCGGTGGTGCGATGACCAGCGTCATGGCCCACTGCCACGGGGATCTTTTCGCGGCCTGCGCCATCCATTCCGGCTTGATGTATCGGGCAGCCGAATCGGTGTCCGAAGCGGCGCGGGCGATGAGGCGGGGATCAAGTGCCTCCCCGCAGTACACGGCGCGGCAGGCCGTATCGCAGGAAAACTATTCTCAAGTTCCTGCCTTGGTGATACACGGTACCAAGGATGAGACGGTGCACCCGAAAAACGCCGATCAGGCGGTCGAACAATTCGTCGCGATGTCCAGGCATACGCGCGAGGGCGAAGTGAACGTGACCGAAACCAACTCTGACGAGTCCAAGGGCAACGGTTACGCCTACAAAACGAGCGAGTACCGTCTCGGCGACAAACTCCTGGCGCGCAAGGTGTTGGTGGAAGGGTTGGGCCATGCCTGGAGCGGAGGCGATGCGGAACACGCCTTCAACGACGCGAAAAGCCCGAATGCCAGCCGGATGATCTGGGAATTTTTTTCCGCCTTCGAGCGCCGCGAACGCTGATGTATGTGAAACCGCGGGCAAGCTGCCGTCCGGACTTTACTGATCGCTCTTTCAAGTTGGCCAAAAATTTCCTTCTCCCCGCCTGCGGGGAGAAGGCCAAGATGAGGGGAGCCGAGATATCGAGCACAATTGGGTCGTAGATCAAGATCACAATTTCGCCAGGTTCAGCGCTCCGGGCTCGCCCAACCAGGCCTTGTCGAGGAGTTTTTGCGCCGCTCGCTCGTTGGTCCGATCGCCGCGTTTTTTGTACACCTGACTCAGCCCATACAATGCCCAGCCATTATTCGGTGCTCGCGCCAGACTCGCACGAAATGTGTTCTCGGCATTTTCCAAGTCGCCTGCCAGCACCTGCGCCGCGCCGAGGGATTGGCGGATCGGGTAATACCAATACGGCGGCTCGGAGTACGCCAGCGTGTCTTCTGCGGCCACTGCTGCTTGGAAGTGTTTGACGGCTGCGGGATAGTCCTTGCTCGCCTGGGCAATTCGCCCGCGAACTACGTGCTGCGCAACTTGCAATATCTCTTTCGCCGGCACGTAGCCGGCGATCAGGTTGGAAAAGTCCCCCGTCTGCTCCAACTTTGCGATGGCATCAAGTTCGCCTTGCGCCGACGCAATGTCACCACTATTGGCCAAACCGACGCCGCGCGCGTAATGGCGCATCGCTTGCACGAATGGAAATTCCACGCCAGGATCGGCCAGCGCAAGAATGGGTTTTGTGTTACTGAATTGCGCATGCGCGAAATAAGGTGCGGCCTTGATCGGTTGCACCCAGGCGATATTCTTTGCCGCCGCGTCGGAGACGATTTTTTCAAGTTTATTGGCCGATTCGATCACCGTCGCACCGTCGCCCGCCATCTGCGCCGAAACCATCAAGGAATGCACGTTGTGCGGATAATAGGCTTGCGGATAGATGCCCACGGGCGCAGCGCCCTTGATGTACTTTTCGTCGGCCATCACGCCCAGACGGTTCGCCTCAATGGCTTCCTTGTACATGCCAACGCGGAAGAATGTGTGAAACGGCATATGTACGACATGTCCGGCGCCGGGCATGAGTTTTCCCAGCCGCTTCGCATGCGGCACGGCACGTGCGGGGTCGCTCGAGGCTTCGGTGAGATGGATGTAGTAGTGGATCGCGCCGGGATGATTGGGTGATCTTTTTAGAACCTTTTCCAGCAAAGCCATGATTTCCGCAACCCGACTCTTGGGTTGCGCGCCGCCGCCCTCCCAATAATCCCAAGGCTGCAAGTCCATCAGGGATTCCACGTATTGCATGACAATCTGGTCGTCATCGGGATGGGTTACCGCGACCTTTTGCATGGCATCGACGTAAGCCTGATCAAGCGGCACTCGGTCGGCGGGAGCCTCCCGGGCGTAGCGCGCAGCGAGTGCTTCGATCAGTGCGCGCTCCTTGGGCGAGGCTTTGGAGGACAGCGCTTTGGCTCGGCTGACGGCTTCGAACGCGGGCGCGACCGAAGCGGCGTCCATGCCTGCGTTGATGTTGGGTCCCAGCACCAGCGCTTCGCCCCAGTAACACATCGCGCAGTCCGGATCGAGTGTGCGCGCCTTGCGAAACGAGCGTACCGCTTCGAGATGGTTGAACGCATAGGCCAGGCGAAGACCCTGGTCGAAGAATTTTTGCGCCAATGGGTTGGAAGTGGTGATCGGATAGGACATCGATCCCAAATCCTTCGCCAGCTCTGGATTGGCGTCGGCATAAGCGATCGACTCTGCATCCGGAACCGCATTGCTGAATGGGCCGACCTCGGTCTTCGCAGGCTTGTTGGCGCCCTCCTGCTGCGCCATCGCCAGACGGAAGAAGGTCTTGTACTGAGTCCCGCCACGCTGCGGCGCGCAAAACGGCGCGCCGATCGTGGTCAGCATGAGTTGCGCAGTTGCGTTGCGTGTCGCTTGATAGTCGTCGTAGGTGGCGGCGCCGATCAGACCCGCGCCCATGAGTGCTGTGACGAGAAGTTTACGTTTCAACATGACTTGGTTCCTCCCCTATTGTGTACGTGTGCTCTATTGAGAATTCCAGAAAACGTGACAGCGCGGGTTCATTGCCGCCGTTTCCCTCATCCTCGTTCCCTCTCCCGGAGGTAGAGGGAAGAAAAGCCCTGCTCCCTCTGGGAGAAGGGTGGGGATGAGGGAAAGCGTGTGTAATGAATTACGAATTGATCAATAGTTCAGGGGCGCTGGTCTTTGACGTCGATGTATGAGTCCGGACCGACCACATTGAGGTAGAACGTGCAACCTTCCGGACAGCGCGCCCAATGAACATTTCGCGCCGGGATGTATATGTAATCTCCCGGCTTGAGAATGATGTCCTTTTCCTGCCCGCCTTCAGCCGCGACCACAAAAGTTCCTTTCGTGACCACAATGTGTTCATCGTGGAGGTGCCAGTGCGGCGGAAAGGAGCCGCCCTTTTTGACTTCGATCATCGAATAGTTTTCTTCTTTTTCAGGATTGCCCCGGAAGTAATTGATCTGACAGGGGTCTGACGGGGGCGCCTTGGGGTCGCATGGCGCCCACTTGACGTCTTTCAGGCGCATGACTTCCATTTGTCCTTGCGCCTGCGCCGATAGCGACGTGATCGTGGTAAAAACGATTGCGGCCAGTAACAAGAATTTCGTCTTCATGTTTTTCTCCTCGAATTGTTTGGGGGACAGCGAGCGCATCATCCAGCGGACAAAATCCCGCGCCAATCCGACAGATGCAGTGCTATGGAGTCGGGCATCGCATATCGGGCAACTTGCGGCTGTTGTCTCAGGGAAGGACTCGATCCCCCGACATTTGTAGGGCTACAAATGACCCGCACCAGGAGGCCCGAGGCGGGCGTAAACTGGACACACAAGAGCGAAGTGACAACCAAATGGGGAGGTCAAGATGAAGCAAGAATTCCGACGCCCCGGCATTTCACGCCGGCACTTCCTGTCGGGGTCCGCTGCCCTTGCCGGCATTTCCTGGCTAGGGTCTGGCCGGGAGGCGCAGGCTGAGCCGCCGCCGGAGATCACAACCATACGAATGGAGGATTTCCCGGCGATTTGCCTCGTTCCACAATATCTCGCGGAAGAATTGCTGTACGCGGAAGGCTTTTCCAAAGTGAAGTATCTGAAGAACGTGGCAAACGTCGTCTCCGATCCAGAGACCGTTGATATGTTTATGTTGGCGGCGCCAATGTTGGTCGCCAATTGGGATGCCGATCCGCGACTGACTGCGCTGGCCGGCATTCATGCTGGTTGCCAGGAATTATTCGGCAATGAGCGGGTGGGCGCGATCCGTGACCTTAAAGGCAAATCCGTCGTAATCAGCGAGTTGGGGTCTGACGAACATGTGTTTCTTTCCAGCGTCGCGGCTTATGTCGGCATCGACCCGCGCAAGGACATCGATTGGAGGGTGGCTAAAAGCACGGATGCGGCGCTACAGTATTTTATCGATGGCAAAGCCGATGCCTTTTTGGGCCTGGAACCTCAGCCGCAGTTGCTCAGAGAAAAGAAAATCGGTCACGTGATCCTTAATACTGCGCAGGATAAACCCTGGTCGCATTACTTCTGCTGCATGGTGGCGGCAAACAAGGATTTCGTGCGACGGTATCCGGTCGCCACCAAGCGCGCCCTGCGCGCTTTCCTGAAAGCCAGCGATTTATGTGAGGAAGACCCTGAACGTGCGGCGCGTTTCATGAAAGACAAAGGGCATGAACCGCGTTATGACTTGGCGTTGAATGCGATCAGGAATTTGCGCTTTAACCGTTGGCGCGAAGCGAATCCGGAGGACACCCTGCGGTTCCACGCGCTGCGGCTGCACGAAGTGGGCATGATCAAGACCCATCCAAATAAACTCCTGGCGCAGGCGACTGATTGGCGGTTTCTGAATGAGTTGAAAAAAGAGCTCAAGGCATGATCACGCCAAACGAAAACCGTCATCTGCCACTGGTGGAGTATCCCGAATTATCGGGTATTCGAACGCGTAGGCAATTTCTGGGTGCCTGCACTGCTTTGGGTTCCGGCGCTCTGTTCGGATTGCCGGCGCCTGCCGCCGCTGAACCACCGCCGGAAGTCAAACGCATCCGATTGGAGAACGGGCCTTACCTCTGCTACGCGCCACTCTACATGGCGGAAGAATTTCTCCGTCTGGAGGGATTCCGGGACATCGAATACGTTGACGGCGATTTCTCCCAGACTGAAAACCAGACGGATATCGGCATCTGGGGTGCGCCGTCGGTCGTGCGTGCGGTCGATGAAGGCGTGCCGGTGAAAGTAATGTCTGGTATGCATGTCGGATGTTGGGAGCTTTTTGGTAATAAGCGAGTGGACGGACTGCAAGATCTGAAAGGCAAGACCATAGCAGCAACTGGTTTCCGTTCCGTTGAGCGTATCTGGATTTCGAGCGTTCTTGCTTATGTCGGAATAAATCCGCATCGGGACGTGAAGTGGGTGGAAACCGGCAGCCTCGCCGAATCCCAGCGGCGATTTCTCGCCGGCAAAGTAGATGCTTTTCTGGCCTTTCCGCCACAACCCCAGGAAATGCGTCTGGCAAAGGCAGGGCATGTGCTGGTGAACACGACCTTTGACAAGCCCTGGTCGCAGTATTTCTGCTGCATGGTTGCGGCACACCATGACTTTAACCGCAAGTATCCCGTGGCGGCGAAGCGTGCGCTGCGCGCCATGCTGAAGGCCGCCGAAATCTGCGCTTCACAGCCGGAAAAGGTTGCGCGCTTCCTGGGCGCCAAGGGCTACGAAAAACGCTACGACGTCGCACTGGAGGTCGTGTCTCAACTACCTTATGGACATTGGCGCGACTGGAACCCGGAAGATACGCTGCGCTTTCACGCCCTGCGCTTGAAAGACGTCGGCATGATCAAGGCGAGCCCGAATGAACTCGTCGCACGCAGCGCTGACTTTCGGTTCCTGAATGAATTGAAGAGGGAGATGAAGGCGTGAAGCCCTCTATATTCACCCCTCAACGTACCGCCTCCCGGAGGGGATGAGGGAGGACAGCGATGCGATTTGCAGTCTTTCTCGCCATTTTGGCTTTGCCGCTTTGTGTGAACCTGAGTCAATCGACCGCGAAAGGTGCGGAGCTGCCGCGCATCGGCCCGGCGCCGGAATTCACACTCGTGAATCAGGACGGCAATCCATTTTCGCTACGCGATACGCGGGGCAAGGTGGCGGTGGTGACGTTTATTTTCACTTCGTGTTCGGACACTTGTCCGCTTCTGACTGCGAAACTGGTCGGGGTTCAGCGCAAGCTGAAAGACGATGTGCCGAATGTGGCCTTCGCGGCAATCACTATCGATCCGCTGAATGACACCCCGGCCATGCTCAGGAAGTATGCGCTGGCGCATTCTGTTGATCCGACGCACTTCGCTTTTCTTACTGGTTCCCTGGGGCAAATCGAGGATGTCGCTCGCCGTTATGCGGTATTCCGCAAGACCGAGGCATCCGGCAATATCGAGCATACGTTCCTCACTTCCCTGATCGACCGGCAGGGCACACTCCGCGTGCAGTATCTAGGCACCCGCTTCGACCCGGACGAATTCACGCGTGATTTGCGTGCCCTGTTGAAAGAGAAGGTCCGGTGATTGTCGACTGGCTGCCGCGCTGGGTGGCCGGCGTCAACGCCACGATTTACACCAAGCTGCTGGCGGCCTTTCTGCTGATTGCACTGTTGCTGCTGAGCGCGGCGGCAGTGGGATTAAACGCATTGACCGAAATGCAGCACCGTGCCGAGCAGATGGTTCAACTGCAACGCAAGATTGCCGCTTATCGTCAGCTTAGCCACAACACGATCGCGCAGCTCTACAGTGTGAGCTTCGCTATTCTGCAGCCGGACACTCGCCGGCTTGAAGCGACGCTTCGGCAACTGAAACAATTCGGCTACGACCTCGATCGGCTGCAATTTCTGGCGCAAGACGAGATCGAGGTCGCGGGCCGTGTGCGCAACGACTTCGAGGCGTTTATCAAGCTGGTCACGCAGGCCGTGGAACTCATTCGGGAGGGCCGGCACGAGGAAGGTCGAAAGCTGCAACTGAGCGTCGCAACGCCCCTTGCCGATCGGCTCGAACGTCTCACCAATGAGCTGGTCAACAAGGCAGAGGCCGATCTTGTGGGAGGTATCGAAACAGCGAACCAGGCCTATTCCCGGTCGCGGATGACAGTCATTGTTTGCGCCCTCATCAGCGGCGTGCTGGCCCTGGCACTCGGTTACACGATTGCCTGGACGCTGCTGGGTCCGATCAGGGCGATGGAAAAGCGGATGAGCGAGATAGCGAAGGGTGATTTTTCGCAGAGAGTGGCCATCCCCAATCGTGACGAGCTTGGCGCTTTGGCGGAGGGCTTGAACCGAATGAGCGAACAACTCGGCCGGCTCTATGCACAGGTCGATGCGGCACGAGAACGTGCCGAACGCGCTAATCTGGACAAGTCTCGATTCCTTGCGGCAGCGAGCCATGATTTGCGCCAGCCCATGCATGCGCTGAATTTATGGGTTAGCAACCTCCGTCTAGCCATTGAGCGCGACGACGCGGTCGCGGCACGTCGAGCGGCGGAAACGATCGAAGGCTCGTGCAAGTCCATGAGCGCATCGTTCAATGCAATCCTCGATTTGAGTAAGCTCGAAGCGGGCGGTGTCAAACCGGAGATCGCGGACATCAATCTGACCCGGCTGGTGCAACAGATTCACGCGGAGTTCGAGCCGCTGGCCCGGCAGAAGAATCTGGAGTTGCGGTTGCGACTCAGCAGGCATGGCCCGGTTTTCGTGCGCAGCGATTTAATTTTGCTGGGCCGCTCACTGCGTAATCTTGTCAGCAATGCAGTCAAGTACACGCACAAAGGTGGCGTGGCGATTGGAGAGATCGTCCGGCATGAGGAAGTCGAAATTGCCGTATGGGACTCCGGCATCGGTATTCCGCCCAAGTTCCAGCGGGACGTATTTACCGAGTTCGTACAGGTGTCGAATCGCGATCGGAATCAGAGCCAGGGCATGGGCTTGGGGTTGGCGATTGTCCGACGCAGTGTGGAGATGCTGGAAGCGCACCGTCTGCACTTCTTTTCCCGCGAGGGGCATGGCTCGCGCTTTTCTATTTCTGTGCGTCGCAGTGCAGAAATACCGGAGCCCGTTGTTCTGGTGGACAATTCGCCTCGGTGGGAGCGCATACCGGGATCGTATGTAGTCGTGGTGGACGATGAGCCAAGCGTGCTGCAGGGCCTGGTCGAACTGCTGAGAAATTGGGGCTGCCTGGTGGAGGGAGGTGGCTCCGGCGCCGAGGTTATGCGCGCGCTCAACCAAAACGAGCGCCTGCCTGATTTGTTGATTGCCGATTGGCGACTTGCCAACGGCGAAACGGGTCTGGATGCGGCTCGGCTATTGCATCAGAATTTATCGGCACAGATTCCGGTGCTGATATTGACTGGCGACCCGATCGCGCAGGTCGCACTCGACGATCCCAAGGTGCCGATCAAGCTGATCCACAAACCTGTCGTCACTGCTCAATTGCGGGAAATGTTGGAAGATTTGCTGCCCCCGCGGAGCTTTGTCTAGGTTGAATCGTCGGCCACCAGGACGCGCGGGCCATTCTCGCCGGAGAATCGCTAACCTGCATATTTCACCGTAATGTTTTTCCCCGTGGGAGTGTTCCAGATGAAGTTAGAAATGGCGCGTTTGACGATCTAAAGGGCACTTTCCAGCGGTTATTTTCTGTCTCACAAGATTGTCGGCAAAGCATCCCCCTCCCCGACATGGGTGGCGAGCCTGATTTGTGTCATCACGGC
>CAMDKM010000066.1 GCA_945900965.1 Bordetella parapertussis
GCGGTCCTGAGGCGCATGCGCCGAAGGATGGCCGGATCGCCCTAAGGCGAGACGGCCACAATCCCACCCCTCCGCCCATTGAAGGCCCCGCAGCAGCCGGGGCCTGTGAGTCTTGTTGTGCCGGATTTCTTAAAGTAGCGTCTTGGCGAATTTCATCGCCGCTGGCATATCCGGCAGTTCGGTGACCTCGGGTACCACTTGCAGGTAACGCACCACGTCGTTCCGGTCGGTGACTATGATTGCCCGAGCCAGCAAGTGCAGCGGTTCGATCATGAGTCCGAAATTCATTCCAAATTCCCCGGTCTTGTAGTCGGAGTAAAACGCCACGTTCTTGATTTTGGCTTCTTTGGCGAAACGCTGCTGGGCAAACGGCAGGTCCATGCTGATGGTGACCATTTCCACTTGCTCGGCGAGTTTGCGGTCTTTTTCGCTTAGCTGGTGGGTTTGCGCTTCGCAGGTTGGTGTGTCGACCGAAGGCACTACGCTGATGATTCGCACCTTGCCGTTACCCGCTGCGATATTCACTGGCGCCATGTTGCCGCCAGTTACCATCGCCTCGGGCAGTGGTTCGCCAATCCGGATCGCGCGACCGCGTAACGGCATCGGGTTGCCTTTGAGCGTAATGTTGTTGCCGATGCCTGCTTCGATTGTCCCGGTGTTGACTTTGATGCCTTGTACATCGTTATCCGCCGCCATCGCAAAATGGCTCGCTGTCCCAAACAGGCCAAGCAGCAGCAGGGCTTGATAGTTTATTCTCATGTCTGTAACTCCTCTGACGTTATGGGCAAATGATCTTGCCGCCTCAATAGCGTACAAAGTATGGGAGGTAAATGCGCTCCCGGTCCAGAAAATAATCCCGCTTTCCGGCAATGATTTTCATGATTCGAGGCCGCCGCCCGCCGTATTTTCGATCTGGCGATTCGCCCCGCCCTCCGGTATTGTCGTCAGGCAGACGGGTAAATTACCTAAGAGCATGATTCAATGAGGCAATGAAAAATGATGGATTTGCTTGCCGGTCAATGCGCATGACACAGGCCCCCGCAGGGCGCCGTCGACTGCTAAGCGCATCGGACCACCGTCGCGAATACGAAGGGTATACCTATGTCTATCCCGTGGTGTCGCGCCGGGCTGGCGGTGTTTCGATCGGGATTAATCTCAATCCGAACAATGCCTGCAACTGGCGGTGCATTTATTGTCAGGTACCCGGCCTGGTGCGTGGTGCACCTCCGCCGGTAGTTCTCGACAAGCTACGGTTGGAATTGAGCGCGCTGGTGCAGGACGTAATCCGGGGCGACTTCCTTTCCCGCTATGTTCCGGAAGACGCACGCAGACTCAACGATATTGCCTTATCGGGAAACGGAGAGCCTACCAGCGCCCGGGAATTCGATCGTGTAATCGCCCTGATTGCCGAGGTGAGGCGCGAAGCAGACGTGCCAGCCGAAGTCAAATCCGTGCTTATTACAAACGGCAGCCTGATGCACCGTCCAGTGATCGCCCAAGCGGTAGGCGCCATGGCACAACTGAATGGCGAGGTCTGGTTCAAACTGGATCATGCCACCGATGCCGGACTGCGCCAGGTCAATAACACCCGGGTTGGCATGGCCCGCGTCAAACGTAATTTGAAGTTAGCGGCCGGCGCATGCCGGACCTGGATTCAGACCTGCGTATTCCTGCTGGATGGAAAGGGGCCCGGTGCCGCCGAAACAGCCGCTTACCTCGATTTTCTGAGGTCCGCGATTACCGAAGGTGTTCCCGTCGAAGGCGTTCTATTATACGGGCTGGCCAGGCAATCCTTTCAGCCCGAAGCAACACGCTTGACGCGCATGCCGGATCCAGAGGTCGAAGAGTTGGCCAAACAAATTCGTGCCTTGGGGCTCGCCGTAAAGATTTTCCCTTGACAGCCTTAAGCTGCGTGACGGAATTGGCGGCAGCGGGTCTTGAGGCGAGCAAACAACTCCGGCTCGGTTGCCTTTAGGTAGGCCAGAACCGAAAGATCGGTTTTGTTGATCAGCGACAGATCAATTTGATCGACATGAACCAGGCGCAATAGCTCGCGAACGGGTTTTGGAATGTTACGGCCGCTTTCGTAGCGAGAACCCCCGCTTTGGGTGACACCGATACTGCCCCAGAATTCCAGTTGATTCATTCCGCGGCGTCGGCGAATTTCGCGGGGGTTGGGGATGTTCCCGAATCGTTTCATGACATTTCCTTTTTTTGGCAGGTAAAGGGCAGCCGGAGCGGGCTTTCCCATATGCCTTTGTCCTGCGTGGTAACGCGAAGTTCCCAAGCGGATGCTAAAGAGGGGCCGCCGCCGTCATTGGCGCACTAAGGGGGCGCCCAATCGCGAGTCAACAGATAACTGGGGCGATTCTTAACAAAAGATGACTCGCTCCGCCGATGAAGCGATGGCAGTAGAAGAATTGCGTCCGGATCTTACGCGCCCTTACTTGGCAACCTGCCGCTCGCGAAGTTCGTCGAGCGTCTTGCAGTCGATACACAGCGTCGCGGTAGGCCGCGCTTCGAGGCGTTTGAGCCCGATTTCAATGCCACAGCTTTCGCAGTATCCGTATTCGCCAGAATCGATTTTGCCGATCGTCTCATCGATTTTCTTGATGAGTTTGCGTTCCCGGTCCCGGTTGCGCAATTCCAGCGCGATGTCCGATTCCTGGCTCGCGCGATCATTGGGATCGGCAAACACCGTGGCTTCGTCCTGCATGGTATGCACGGTGCGGTCAATGTCTTGAGAAAGCTCGACTTTCACTTGACTGAGCATGGTCTTGAAATGACCCAACTGCTTCGGGCTCATATATGCCTCGCCCTTTTTGGGCACGTAAGGTTTGAACTGAGTATTAAATTCGGCAGCCATTGTCCTGTGACTTTCCTTTAGGGGGGTCCCGCTGAAAAGGTGGCTTTAATAGCAGAAAAGAAATGGGGGCGCAAGCGGCGAATTCGATGGCCGGCCTGTGTGATTGAATGTGCTGGCTAAATTGACCTTTAAATGCCTGATCGGTATAGTGCGGTCCCTCCGGGGTGTAACGCAGCCTGGTAGCGTGCCTGCTTTGGGAGCAGGATGTCGGGAGTTCAAATCTCTCCACCCCGACCAGAAATGCGAAGTCTGCCCGGTCAGAGTCGTGCCCGTAGCTCAACCGGATAGAGCACCAGCCTTCTAAGCTGGGGGTTACAGGTTCGATTCCTGTCGGGCACGCCAGTGCACCGACCCTCGCGGTCGTGAGAATTAATGGTGGCTGTAGCTCAGTCGGTAGAGTCCCGGATTGTGATTCCGGTTGTCGTGGGTTCGAGTCCCATCAGCCACCCCATCCTTTTTTCACCCGTTTCCGATCGAATTTCCAAGGCTTTGTCTTAATGATAGTTCTGCGCGCCCTGCAATTACGCCGCGGCGTAAAAGTGTTGTTCGAAGAAGCCAGTCTGACCTTCAATCGCGGCCAGAAAATTGGTGTCACCGGCGCCAATGGCACCGGCAAATCCAGTCTGTTTGCACTATTACTGGGCGAGTTGCACCAGGATGCCGGCGATCTTGATATTCAGCCGGGTCTGGTAGTGGCCCATGTCGCGCAAGAGACCCCTTCCACCGATCAGGCCGCCATCGAATACGTGCTCGATGGGGATGCGGAACTGCGCCATATCGAGCGTTCTCTGGTGGCTGCGGAACAAGCCCATGACGGTCATCGTATTGCCGAGTTGCATGAAGAAATGGACCGGGTAGGTGGCTACGCGGCGCGTGCGCGTGCCGCGCAGCTCATGCATGGCCTGGGATTCAATGATTCGGAAATTGAGCGGCCTGTTGCACACTTCTCCGGCGGGTGGCGAGTAAGACTTAATCTGGCGCGTGCGCTGATGTGCCGCTCCGATCTGTTATTGCTGGATGAGCCCACCAACCACCTGGATCTGGATGCGATCGTCTGGCTGGAGCAATGGCTGCTGGGTTATCCGGGCACTCTGCTGATGATTTCCCACGATCGGGAGTTTCTGGACGCCGTGGCCAACGCCATCTGTCATATTGAAGCACAGCGCCTGCGCCTGTATCCAGGCAACTATTCCGCATTCGAGACCCAACGCGCGGCGCAGCTCGCGCAACAACAGGCGACCTACGTCAAACAACAGCGGGAAATTGCTCACCTGCATTCGTTTGTCGATCGCTTCAAGGCGCTGGCTTCCAAGGCGCGCCAGGCGCAAAGCCGGATCAAGGCGTTGGCGCGCATGGAAAAAATTGCCGCCGCCCATGTGGATTCGCCGTTCGAATTCGCCTTTCGCAAGCCGGCCGTGCAGTCCGATCCCATGCTTAATCTCGACGGAGTGGACGCGGGGTACGGCAACGTGGCGGTATTGCGCGATATTCAGATGACACTGCGACCGGGCACGCGCATTGGCCTGCTCGGGCGTAATGGTGCCGGCAAATCCACCATGATGAAGCTGCTCGCGGGCGCCCTGGCGCCGATGCGGGGCGAGCGCACCGAGGGCAAGGGATTGCAGATCGGGTATTTCGCGCAGCATCAATTGGAGCAGTTGCGACCCGAGCATAGTGCGCTATGGCATTTGACGCGTCTGTCGCCGAAGACGCGCGAGCAGGACCTGCGCGATTTTATCGGCGGCTTTAATTTTCACGGCGACCAGGCAACTGCGGCGGTGGGGCCGATGTCCGGTGGAGAGAAGTCAAGGCTGGCGCTGGCGTTGATCGTCTGGCAGCGACCCAATCTCCTATTGCTGGACGAGCCTACCAACCATCTGGACCTGGAGATGCGCCACGCGTTGACGCTGGGTCTGCAGGATTACGAAGGTGCGCTGGTACTGGTGTCGCACGATCGCAGTTTGCTGCGCGCCACGGCCGATGAGTTATGGCTGGCCGTTGAGGGCAAGGTCATGCCGTATGACGGCGATCTGGAGGATTACGCGAAGCGATTGCGTCTCAAGGAGTCGCGGGTGGACCAAGAGGTGGCGCCGACCGTCAGTCGCAAGGAGCAAAAACGACTGGAAGCCGATGAACGCAATCGGCGCTTTTCCCAGCGTAAGCCGCTGGAGGCGCGGATCAAGGCTGCGGAGAAGGAAGTCGAAGTGCTGGGCGTGGAAAGACTCAGGCTTGAAAAACGCATCGCCGAGCCTGATATGTACGGCGACTCCCGCAAGGATGAACTCAAACGATGCCTGCTTGAGCAGGCCCAGTTGATGAAAAAATTGCAGCTTGCCGAGGAGCGCTGGCTGGCGCTTTCCACCGAACTTGAGGCGCTGACAGCCGGAACCTGATGCATCCCAGGAACTTTGCCCGGGTGGCGCGCTCCAACGGCCGCATAATTCGGGGCAGCTTAATTATTAAGAAAGGAAAAACGCGTGTTTAAACGCATCACACTCTTCGTTATTACCAATATTGCCGTTTTGTTCGTGCTCAACATCACCATGAGGCTGTTGGGCATCGATATCATGTTGGCGCAGAACGGATCCAATCTGGGCGCGCTGCTGGTTATGGCCGCGGTGATCGGCTTTGGCGGCGCCATAATTTCGCTGGCGATGTCGAAATGGTCGGCCAAAATGATGACCGGCGCCAAGGTCATCGATCAACCGCAGTCCGACGCGGAACGCTGGCTGGTTGCCACAGTAAGACGGCAAGCCGAAAAAGCGGGCATCGGCATGCCGGAGGTGGCAATCTATAACGGCCCGGAAGTCAACGCGTTTGCCACCGGCATGAATCGCAACAACGCACTGGTCGCGGTCAGCACCGGGCTGCTTGACCAGATGACGCGCGAGGAAGCGGAGGCCGTCCTGGGACATGAAGTCAGCCATGTGGCCAACGGCGACATGGTGACGCTGACGCTGATACAAGGGGTGGTCAACACCTTCGTAATTTTCTTGTCGCGCATCATCGGCAATCTAGTGGACAAGGCGATATTCAAAACGCAACGCGGCCATGGTCCGGCGTTCTGGATTACCTCCATCATCGCCGAGCTGGTACTGGGCATTCTGGCCCTGGTTATCGTCAGGTGGTTCAGCCGCCAACGGGAATTCCGCGCCGATGCCGGCGGAGCCTCGTTGGCGGGGCGGGAAAAAATGATCGCCGCTCTCCAGCGTCTGAAGCAGGCCCACGAGGCGCCTCAGCTTCCCGATCAGATGCGTGCATTTGGCATTGCAGGCGGGCAGGGCTGGGGTCTCAAGCGGCTTTTCATGACGCACCCGCCGCTGGATGAACGTATCGAGGCGTTGCGCGCGGCTCGTTAAGTTGCGCTATCGCCGATCAGGCACGCCGCACGGCCGTCATTTCGGCAGCCACTTTCAGGCGGCGGGGTGATCGGTTCCGCCCAGGTCGATGACCTTACGTCGGCGCCGCCATGCCGCGAGGCTACGCAAGGGAAATTGCAGGCAGGCGAATAGGTAGACGAGCTTGAATAGTGCGAGGCTGCGATGGATCGGTGTGCCGCGAAACAAATCGCCGGCCAGAAGCGACATCAATGCTTCCCGCATGCGCCAGAGATTGCGCGGCGCCACGAACAGATCGCGCATGGCGGGGTGGTCATGCGATAGATAAACCAGGAAAAGTGGCTCAGGCCGTTGCGCACGGAGCTCTCGAATCGTTTCAGGGATGGTCAGGTCCGCGCGGAATCTCCCAGCGCCTCGTCCACGACTTCGGCTGCCATGAAGGCGCTGTTCATGGCCAGCAGAACCCCGGAAGAAAATACCGGGTCCACAAAGGCTGAAGGCGTCCCCCAGCAGAATGTAGCGCTCGCCGGACATTCGTTCGGCCTGGTAGGAGTAGTTGCCGGTAGCGGTGGCGGGGCCGACAATTGGAAAAGATAGTGCCTATACCTGTGGGTATGGAGCACCTCGTCGCTGAGCACCTCGTCGCTTGGCGGGCTTAACAGAGATAGGTAATATGGTCGGTAAAACTGAGGCGGCGAGTTTCGGGGGGCTATGCCGAGGCACGCAAACTCGGCGGCGACAATGAGGCGCGGAATCGCGGAGGCAATGATGAAGCGCGCAATATTGGTGGCCGAGCCAAAGATATGATGTGTCAAAGTGAGGATTCGTGCGCCACGTATAAAGTCACGGGAACAACATTGGGCGTCGATGTGTTCGATGATGTTACTTTGACACCTTCAAGGGTTGATGCCCGCCTATACCAGCCGAGTGTATTAAAGTATCTACACAAGGCATTCTTAAACATGAAAGGAGCAATTATGCCGCAAGAAAAATATCGCTTCATGCGTGACGTCAGCCGTCTTGTGTTGGTAAGCATGTTGTCCGTAAGCTTGCCCATACAATCTGCTTTGGCAGGCTTGGTAGAAACTGATCGCGTTGCTATCCTCGCCCAATCGGCAGAAGATCGTGGCAGAATTATTGCCTTTTTGGATCGCGAGGAAGTCACCGCGCAATTACAGCAGCACGGGGTAACGGCCACTGAAGCCAAAGCCCGCGTCAAGGCGCTTACTGATGATGAAGTTCGCACTGTCCTAGGCAAGATGGATCAACTGCCCGCAGGGGGTGACGTGCTTGGCGTATTACTTACGGTGTTCATTGTCCTGCTGATAACAGATATTTTGGGATTCACCAAAGTTTTCCCATTCACCAAACCTGTTAAGCGATGATCTTGCGGTTTAAGAATACCCGCTTAATTGCGGGCATTTTTATTTTAAGCCTCTGCGGCTGTGCAGCTGCACCACAGACACACTCACTATTGCAATCGGGACTAAATCAACTCCCACCGCAAGTTGAGCTTGCTGACGTGCCATTTTTTGCACAGGAGGCTTTTCAATGTGGGCCTGCATCGTTGGCATCGGCGCTAAATGCGGCAGGATTTACAGCTACGCCCGAATCGCTTAAACCGATGCTGTATTTGCCTGGCAGAAATGGCAGCTTGCAGGTGGAGATGTTGGCGGCCGCACGTCGTCACGATGCCCTCGCCTATACACTCGCGCCAAAATTGTACGACGTGTTGCTTGAAGTTTCCTCTGGAACGCCCGTTGTCGTCCTGCAGAATTTAGCGTTGAGCTGGCACCCAAAATGGCATTACGCCATCGTGATTGGCTACGATATTAAACGCGGTGAAATCATCCTGCGCTCCGGTCTCGATCATCGGCAAGTGTTGCCGATGAGGACTTTTGAATATACTTGGGCGCGCAGTAGCTATTGGGCAATGGTTGTCTTACCTCTCGGCAAAATGCCTGTGACCGCCAAAGCAACTGAATTTCTTTCTGCCGTCAGTGTGCTGGAGAAATCCTCTGATCCCGCAAGTACGATAGACGCATACCGGGCCGCACTTATCCGCTGGCCTGGTAACTTGATCGCGCAAATTGGCCTCGGTAACAATGCTTATCGGATGGGCGATCTAATTCACGCCGAAGCCGTTTTTCGCCAAGCCACCAAGGATCACCCTGAATCAGCCGCAGCAGCCAATAATTTGGCGCAAACCTTAGCCGACCAAGGACGTTATGCTGAGGCACTAAAGATGGCTCACCAAGCTGTCAGCCTGGGAGGTGAGTTACAGCAAACCGCACAGGAAACGCTCTCCGCGATCGAACAAAAAATTAGTAAATAATGGCGGCGACTTGAATGGTACGGCTACCGGGAAATTTGATCGACGCGGTGAACAAGCTACCCCCTGGGAGCGAGGTCTTAGGCAAGATTCTCGCTTGTGGAAGCTCAGGCAATGCTCGTCGAAATAGCGAGAAGTCGCGAACTGGGGCATGTTAATGATACAGGCGCGCTTTTCATACGTAAGCGTCTATCCGTCCCACCTGTTTTCCTGAAATGAATTTTGCCAGTCCCCAGATTTTGCCGGGAGACTGCGATGAATGAGAATCGGAGAGGAGAGAAGTTCCGGAGCGATCAGGTGAGCGCGTGGCGCAATGGTGGAATAGCCAGGTCCAGTACATCGCGCGTCATGGTGTGAGCCTGGCAAGCATCCTGTATTGGAACAGTTGTCTATCGAGGAATGTCGGGAGACTGTTGTTTGCAGCGATCCTGTGCGTGCCCGGGCAGGCCACGCGAAGAAGCCAAGATCCGGCGCTTTGGTAACGAGATATCGCCGACCGCCTATTCGTCCGCCGTGCCCTGTTTTTCGGAGCGAGTGAAAATCCAGGCGACGCCAAAGCCCACGGCATAGGAGTAGTTTTGCCGCAGCAGCGGACTTGCGTCGAAAACTGCGCCGGCCAGGGTGTCGGCGCGCAGGAATCCTCCAACCCAATAGGAGGGAAAACGTTTGCTCAGGGTGGTTACCCATTCCCAACCTGCATAGCCTCCGGGCGCGGCATACGCGGGGCGCTGGGCGGTGGCAAATTCTGGCGCGACGCCATAAAAATATTCGTGATAGCGATGGCTTCCGAACAAGGGGCTGGTCGCCAGACCGATGCGCCATCCTGGCCCTGGCCAGATATCCTGCAAATCCAGATTGAGTTTTGGCTGGAAAATCCATCCGGCGCCCTGCACATCCGAAAAATCGGTGGCAACCACCGTCCGAAGTTGCAGTCTCAAATCGGCCCGCACCCGACGATCCTGAGATTGGCCGAGATGGATTTCCAGGGTGGGGCCAATTTCCAGGGTTGGATCGAGGTCTGGCATGCCCTGTCGCGCCACATTGTCGGCGCTGTCGACCGGAATGGTGCCGTTGATACCCAGATAAAGATTCAATCGCTCGTGTTTGAGAAACTCGCCCCGCAGGCCGCTGCGATCCGCCTTGATGACATTGCCGCGATAAATAAAGTAGGGCAGAGGAAGTACGAATGTCTCGCGTTGGTCCGAGCCGCGGTAGTCGGGAAAATCGATCACCGCCACGCCGGCACCGGCTTCCCAAAGAGGTAATTCCGCCGCCCCGGCAAGCGCACAAGCGGCGCCAAGCACCGTACTCAGCAAGGCCCGAAAGCCAAATTTGTATTGGCGGTTTTCCACGGAGGTACGGGGCAGCCTGCGTGCGCCAGCGCCGTGCTGCGTGGCGGCTTGCTCGCGAAACGCAGCGCCTTCAGTCAGAGGGTTGGAAAACAATCAGATTGCGCGTGTTGCGATCGGCAACAATTTTCGCCAGTTTGCCGCCCGCATCCCAAATC
Source organism: Bordetella parapertussis (assembly GCA_945900965.1). Taxonomy (GTDB): domain Bacteria; phylum Pseudomonadota; class Gammaproteobacteria; order Burkholderiales; family JACQAP01; genus JACQAP01. Next base: position 10,044 of record CAMDKM010000066.1, read on the forward strand.
AATTGATAATTGCCATACATCGATGCCCGCATTTTCCAGACCGGGGCGCCGAGCGAAGGATTGTCGCTGGAGACGGGGTATCCCACCGCCATAATGACTTGCTCTTTTGTCATGCCAAGCGCGATGCGTCCTGCCTTGATGGCAGCCTGGATTGGGGCAGGGAAACCGGTGATTTTTTCATTCGGATCTTCCGGGACGACGATTCTATCGATCCATTGTTGCACCGAAAGCTGCTGGCGGCCGTAATCGAGGCCGATCCGCATGGACTTGCCGCCCAAATCCACGTACGCGCGATGGCGCCCGAAGCGCAAAACCTTGACCGGTGTGCCAACCGGAATCATCGGCAAATTCAAAAAATTGGAGTCACTGATCCAATCGTCTTCGTAAAGCAGATTGCAACAGGAGTAGCCCTCGGGCAAGGCCAGTTCCGCAGGTTCTTCCGGCTTGGTTGCGTCTGGAATAATAATTTCCGGTTGCGGTTTTGGTACGACGGCCGGCGGGGCGCTGACGGAGGGCTTGGGTTTCGCTGCGGGCACCACAGCCGGTGGCTTGGGGGGCACCGATTTGAGTTTCTCCGCGGGCACGGTATCCGGCGCGGGAGGGCTTGTTCGACAGCCTGCCATCGAAGTTGCCAGGAGAATTGCCGTGATCGCAACAAGCTTACTGCCATGCATAGACAACTCCGGTCGTCGATGAATCGCCATTCGGGAACCGATCTCCTGGCATGTCGCGAACAGAATAGGGTCGGGCATCAGGAGCCATGCGAAACAGATCCAGTCCTCCCCGGCAAGCGCTGCGCTATCAGCAGCACATTAGCAAAAGGCATTCCCTGGCTCATCGGTTCAGACTCGACCTGGAATCCCAAACCGCGCAGCGCCGCGCTCCAATGCTTCGCTGGTCGATAATGGTGACCGGATCATTTTCGGAAACTAATTAGAGTCACGAGGCGATCCACCCAACGGGTGATTTTAAAGCGTACTCCGGCCGAAGCGTCGCCGACACGCAACATAAGCATTCCACCGCCGCGCAAGGTTTCGGGCAATTTTTTCCATCACCTGCTGTTGTGCCGCCGGATCGGTGACTGTGCATGAAGGGTAAATTGTAGTGGATGTCTTGGTGTAAGTCGGTTTGCATGCGATGATCTTGCCCGGTTTTCCAATCGGGGCAAGTGATATCGCTTTGAAAGCAGGATTGAGGATCGAGGATTGCGGGACGAGGTCCTCGGCACTGGAATATATCTCGACCCCCAATCCCCGATTCCCTATCCTGAACTAATGCTCTTCGACATTTTCTGCAAGGTGGTCGATAACTTCGGCGACATCGGCGTGTGCTGGCGGCTGGCGCGGCAATTGACGGCGCAGCAGCAGGGCAGGGTGCGGCTGTGGGTGGATGACTTGCGAGCGTTTCATTGCTTTGCGCCAGCGCTGGATCCGGACAAGCCCGTCCAGACGCTGGGTCTCATCGAAGTGTGCCGCTGGTCCGATCCCTTTCCAGTAGCGGAACCGGCGGCAGTGGTGATCGAGACATTCGGTTGCGATGTCCCGGAGAGCTATGTCGAGGCCATGGCCATGCAAGCCCGGCCGCCGGTGTGGATCAACCTCGAATATCTCAGTGCCGAAGCCTGGGTGGAAGGCTGCCATCGATTGCCTTCGCCACATCCGCGGTTTCCTCTGATGCGGTATTTTTTCTTTCCGGGCTTCACTCGGGAAACTGGCGGTGTAATGATCGAAAAGGGCTTGGCCGAACGGCGCGATGCTTTCCGAAACAGTACCCAGGCAATTGCCAAATTTCTCGCTGGATTTGGCGTCAGGCCGCCGAGCGAGGGAGAACGGTTGATTTCCCTGTTCTGTTATCCGCAGGTCCCCGTAAACCGCCTGCTCGATATTTTGGAGTCGGGACAAACGAAGGTGCGAGTTCTAACCTTCGAGGGTACTCCAGGGGCACGGGCGCTGGTCGATCGCGGCATGGCTTCAGGTGGGCAGCGGGGGGCATTGTCGGTGGACGTGTTGCCATTCTTGTCGCAGGACGACTACGACCGGGTTTTGTGGGCTTGCGACTTGAGCTTCGTGCGTGGGGAAGATTCCTTTGTGCGCGCCCAACTGGCGGCGCAGCCCCTGGTTTGGCAAGCCTACCCGCAGGCGGACGAGGCGCATCGGATCAAACTCGATGCTTTTCTGGCCCGGTATGATCTCGGATTGGACCCCGCCGCAAAATCACTGACCGGCTTCTGGCGTGCCTGGAATGGTCTTGCGCCGGCCGACGAACTGGCAGAAGGCTGGAACGAGATGCTCAAGGACCTCGGTCCGCTCACGCAAAGAGCCCGTTCCTGGGCCCGCACACTGGAAGGCAACGGCGATCTGGCCGGGAATCTGGCTCAATTCTGCTCGGAGCGCGTATAATTCCACGCTTTTTCGCCCAATCGAATTTCGGGGAAGACATATGATTCAAGCTCAGGAAGTACGCGTCGGCAACGTCATCATGGTCGGCAAGGATCCCATGGTCGTGCTGCGCGCCGAATACAACAAGGGTGGCCGCAATGCCGCCGTAGTGCGGATGAAGCTCAAGAATTTGCTCACCGGTGGCGGCAGCGAACTGGTCTACAAAGCCGACGATAAGATCGAGAACATCGTTCTTGAGCGCAAGGATGTGACCTATTCGTACTATGCCGATCCGATGTACGTGTTCATGGACGGCGAATACAACCAGTACGAAGTCGAGAAGGAAAACATGGGTGATGCGCTCAATTATCTCGATGACGGGCTGCCCTGCGAAATGGTATTTTACGACGGCAAGCCCCTCTCCGTGACCCTGCCCAACTCGGTGGTACGGGAAATCTCCTATACGGAACCCGCGGTGCGCGGCGATACTTCAGGCAAGGTGCTCAAGCCCGCGAAAATATCCTCCGGCTTTGTGGTGAATGTGCCGCTGTTCTGCGAAACCGGCGACAAGATTGAAATCGACACTCGTACGGGCGAATACCGCAACCGGGTTAAGGGCTGAAAAGCGGTGAGCGGTGAACAGTAATCGGTGAACGGTAAAAAGCATGGGTTAGTCCAGAACCAAGGGCCGCATGAGCGGCCCTTGTGTTTACAGTTCACCGATCACCGACTACCGTTCACCATTCGTTGGCGCCCCGAACACGAATCGAACGTGCGACCTACCCCTTAGGAGGGGGTTGCTCTATCCACTGAGCTACCGGGGCGATGCGGGCGGAATTTTAACGCAGGTCCGGTATTCGATCGGCGAATCATTCGGAGATTTTCGAATGTGTCCCAATGAATTCCGGCCCGCATGATCCTTGAGGCCAACATAATGCTCGTAACTCATTCTTCCTGCAGTACGGACCAATTGCCGCGCGTTTATCGAGCATGCCAATAGTACGAATAGAAGGGGTTTCGCTGGCCTATGGGCATGTGCCCTTGCTGGATCGCGCTGATTTGGTCATCGAACCGGGTGAACGGATCGGATTGATCGGGCGCAACGGCACCGGCAAATCCAGTCTGCTGAAAATTCTTGGTGGCATGGCGCGCGCCGATGACGGAACGATCTGGCGGCAGCCGGGGCTGGGCATCGCCGTCGTGGACCAGGAGCCGGAGCTCGATCCGACACAAACCGTGTTCGAAGCGGTGATCGCCGGCCTGGGGGAACGGACCACGGCCATTGCCGCCTACCACGAGGCAGCGCAGACGCTCTCCGCGTCGCCGCATGACGCAGCGGCCTTGGCGCGCTTGCAGGGCGCGCAGGAGGCGCTGGAAGAAAATGACGGGTGGCAAGTCGAGCAACAGGTTGAAACCGTGCTTTCCAAGCTCGCCATGTCTGCCGATGCGCACGTCGAAACGCTCTCCGGTGGCCTGCGCAAAAGAGTGGCACTGGCCCGGGCTTTGGTTTCCGAGCCCGGGCTGCTGGTGTTGGACGAACCCACCAACCACCTCGATCTGGACGCCATTGCCTGGCTTGAGGAAACCCTGATCTCCTATCCGGGATCGGTGCTGGTGGTCACGCACGACCGTGCGTTTCTGGATCGCGTGGTCACGCGCATCATTGAGCTGGATCGCGGACGTCTCGGCAGTTTTCCCGGCAATTTCGCGATCTACGAAATCCGCAAGGCCGAGCAACTGGCGAACGAAGCAGTGGCGAACGCCAAATTCGACAAGCTGTTGGCGCAGGAGGAAGTCTGGATACGCAAGGGCATTGAGGCACGGCGCACCCGTAACGAAGGCCGGGTGCGGCGTCTGGAACGCTTGCGTGTCGAGCGCAGCGCCCGACGCGAGCGGCTGGGTCAGGTCAACATCAACCTCGGTGAGGGCGAGCGTTCCGGCCAACTGGTGGCCGAGTTGGAGCATGTGGACAAGGCTTTCGGCGAGCGAGTCGTGGTCAAGGATTTTTCCTGCCGCATCCTGCGCGGTGACAAAATCGGTTTGATCGGCTCGAACGGGATCGGCAAATCCACTTTGATCAAGCTGATCCTCGGCGAGCTGGAGGCAGATGCCGGCAAGGTGCGGCGTGGATCGAAACTCTCGGTGGC
>CAMDKM010000067.1 GCA_945900965.1 Bordetella parapertussis
ACAAATCAGGCTCGCCACCCATGTCGGGGAGGGGGATGCTTTGCCGACAATCTTGTGAGACAGAAAATAACCGCTGGAAAGTGCCCTTCAGATCGTCAAACGCGCCATTTCTAACTTCATGTGGAACACTCCCACGGGGAAAAACATTATGGTGAAATATGCAGGCTAGCCAGGTTGGGAGTCGGCCTGGCGGAAAATTCAACTTTTTGCTTTGGCTCACCTTCGTTACCTTCGTGTTTTCCTTCGTGCCCTTCGTGTTCAATGTGTTTGTTTGTCTCGAAACAATAAAAAAACCGGCAGGCGCTTGCGCGCACTGCCGGTTTTGAGTTGATTAGAGCTTTGTTGTTATTGGTTTTTAGTACAACACCACCGGGTTGCCCGGGGATCCCGTGCCGCCGATGATTTTCAGCGGAGCCCAGATGAACGCGCCTTCCTTGATGCCGGCTTTCACAAGCGACTCGGTATCGACGTTTTCCAGGTTCCAGATGCCGCGACGGGGCTGGCCTTCGGTATGGCAGGGTACGGCATAACCATCGCCTTGTTCGCCAAAGGGCTGCGCATCGTTCGCGGAAGTGTCGCCCATTTGCAGGGCAATGTCGCGGTCGAACATATACTGGCAACCGCTGATGCCCCAGCCGGGTTCGCCTTGGGCGAACATGGCGCGGGCTTCGGCACGTTGCGCACTAGTCATCGATTTGTACTTGGAGTTGCCCCACGTGTTGCCCATTCCGGTGTGCAGCGCGACGCAGTCGCCGGAGCCGATGTCTGACATGCCTTGGAACTTGATCATGCCGGCCATGTCCGCGGCGGTAATAATGCCGGGGGAGTCCGTGCTCTTCGGGATCGGCAGCATTTCAGCGGAAGCCGAAATCTTGCCTTGCGACTTGCGATAGGCCACTGCATCCAGCACCACCAGACGGCAAACGAAACCGAGTTCACCGACGTGCTCGACACCCAGGGGACCCATGCCCATCACCCGGCCGCCCGCGCCACGCTCGTAGGACTCGTGTGCGAACATGCCATTGTGGAACCTCATGCCCTTGGAGGTGTTGACGCCAATGTGGCCGGGACCGTCGAACTGGGTCTGGATCTGGCCGATTTCGGTGGTCACATACTCGTCGTGGTACACCAGAGCGTTCTTGCCGAACGGACCGCCTTGCGGGGTGCCGGGGATCACCATGCGCCAGGCGCGAGGACCGAAGGCCGGCGCTTCGCTGTGGTAGTACTTGCCGATGGTGATGGCTTTGTTCTGCTTGATGGTGGATAGCGCGCGCTTGATGTTGGCAGAGTTCTTGGTGTGGTTTGCGGAACCGGCCTTGTCTCCGGCGCCCCACTTGGTGTTGCCCCAGCTCAGTGCGGCATCGTCGGTGGCGCCTTGCATCATCTGGCCCATCGCGGTACCCGCGAATGCTGCCAGAAGCACGCCTGAAAAAATGGACAATTTCATTTGAATTCTCCTCCTAGGTGTCAATTGGAATGCCAGACTACGGCACGTTCTTGTTTTCTTGCTCTGCCTGGCGGGTGCGAACGCATTGCTGAGCCGCTCCGTGCAGACAATGGATACGATGGCATAAAGCACCCCTGTCGCGCAAGGCAAAATGCCGAAGGCCGCTATTTTCCGGCTGCCGACCCCTCAGGGTATTGATGCAGTGCGCAAAACCGACTTCGCGGGAGTTCTTGCGGCTAATGCGGTCGAGGGCTATCGTTATGTTTTATCTGTCCTAAACAGAAGGTCAATACCATGATATCGCAGAAGCAGGTTGATACTTACCACCGCGACGGCTATGTCGTCGTGGAAAACGTACTTGAGGCGGGTACTGTCGGCAAAGTCCGTTCGGTCATTGCTGGGTTGGTCGCCAAGGCAACAGGCCTGACTTCACACAATGATGTCTATGACCTGGAGCCCACGCATACGCCGGAATATCCGCGTGTGCGCCGCATCAAGACCCCGCACAAGGTCGATCCGCTGTTCTGGGAAGTCGTGCGCTCGTCCAATATGGTGGCGGTTCTTAAGGCGTTGTTGGGCCCCAACGTCCGTTTGCACGGCTCCAAGCTCAACGTCAAGGCCCCGCAATATGGCTCGCCGGTCGAATGGCATCAGGACTGGGCGTTTTATCCCCATACCAACGACGATATCCTGGCCATCGGCGTGATGTTGGACGATATGGAAATCGAAAATGGCCCGCTGATGGTGCTGCCCGGTACCCACCGGATGGACAAGGTGTGGGATCACCATCTGGACGGGCGATTCTGCGGGGCGATGAATCCATTGGCGACGCCTGATCTGGACTATTCGAAGGCCGTCACCTTGACCGGCAAGGCCGGCTCCTGTTCATTTCACCACGTCAGACTGGTGCATGGTTCGGCGCAAAATACCTCGCTCAAGCCACGGCAGTTGCTGCTCTACGAATGTACCGCGGCCGACGCCTGGCCGCTGGTGAACTATAAGGACCTCGACGAATTCAACAGCCGCATGATTTTTGGCGAACCGACACTGGAGCCGCGCCAGGAGAAACTGCCGATTCGCATGCCCTATCCGCCGGCTTTGGCGCAGGGTTCAATTTACGAGAATCAGACGGTGTTAAAAAATCGCTACTTCGGAGTCAAAACCGCGGCCACTTGATCGCGGATGAGCATGAAGGCGGCATGACACGCCGCAATCGAGGCCGACCAGATATTCGGCCCTAATAATAATTTGAGGGGAGAGTTGTTCATGGATGTCCGCGCAGCGGTCGCGTACAAGGCGGGCGCACCGCTTGCCATCGAGACGGTGCAGCTATCCGGCCCGAAGGCAGGAGAAGTCCTGGTCGAAATCAAGGCCACCGGAATTTGCCATACCGACGAATACACTTTGTCCGGCGCGGACCCGGAAGGCCTGTTTCCCGCCATCCTAGGGCACGAGGGCGCGGGGATCGTTGTCGAAACCGGGGCTGGGGTCAAGGGCCTGAAAAAAGGCGATCACGTCATTCCGCTTTACGTTCCCGAATGCCGTGAATGCGAATACTGCGTTTCGCAAAAGACCAATCTTTGCCAGGCCATTCGCGTTACCCAGGGCCAGGGCCTGATGCCCGATGGCAGCAGCCGTTTCTCCCTGGCCGGAAAAAAGCTGCACCACTACATGGGTACCTCGACCTTTTCACAGTACACGGTGGTGCCGGAAATTGCGCTGGCAAAAATCCGCGAAGACGCCCCCTTTGACAAGGTTTGTTATATCGGCTGTGGCGTGACCACCGGCATAGGCGCGGTGATCAATACCGCGAAAGTCGAACCGGGCGCCAACGTGGTGGTATTCGGTCTGGGCGGCATCGGGCTCAACGTCGTACAGGGCGCGCGGCTGGCAGGCGCCAACATGATCGTCGGTGTGGATCTTAATCCGCAGCGCCGAAGCCTCGCCGAGAAATTTGGCATGACTCATTTCGTGAATCCGAAAGACATGCCGGAATCCGAATTAGTGCCTTATCTCGTGAACCTGACAAAAGGCGGCGCCGACTACAGCTTCGAATGCATCGGCAACGTTAAAGTCATGCGCCAGGCCCTGGAGTGTTGCCACAAGGGTTGGGGAGTGTCTGTGATCATAGGTGTCGCGCCGGCGGGGGCCGAGATCGCCACCCGGCCGTTTCAGTTGGTGACCGGCCGGGTGTGGAAAGGCACCGCGTTCGGAGGCGCGCGCGGACGCACGGATGTCCCGAAGATTGTCGACTGGTACATGGAAAACAAGATCAACATCGACGATCTGATCACGCACAAACTGAAATTCGAGGACATCAACAAGGGCTTCGACTTGATGCATGCGGGTGAATCGATCCGCTCGGTAGTCGTTTTCTAGAAAACAGAATCTCGACGCAAAGGACGCAAAGTGCGCAATGGAAAACAGGACAAGTTGTTTTTGCCCTTCTTCGCGTGCTTGGCGTTCTTTGCGTCTTTGCGTTGTGCTTATCTTGTGAGGAAGTAGAGGCATGCAGAAACTTCTGATCTACCAATCACTGTGGGCCATGGAGCGGCGGCGACCGGATGGGCAGGAATGGTCGCTGGACGAAAAGCTGACGATGATCCGCGACGCCGGATTCGACGGTTGCGGCGTGCGGTTCATCGATCACGACTTCGCCAGGGAAGTAACTGGATTCTTGCGCGCTCACAACATGAGCTGGCAGGCGCAGTGTTACCCCAAAACCGTGGACGACCTCAAACAGACAGTCGAATACGCCAAGGAGCTCGGCGCGGACCATATCAATCTGCAACCCGACGTGCGCCCGTATTCGCTGGAAGAATGTATTCCCTATATCGAAGGCTGGCGGCGCATCGCGCACGATGCCGGCATCGCGGTGCATATCGAGACTCACCGCGACCGCATGACCACGGATTTGTTTCATACATTGCGGTTGCTCGACTGTTTTCCCGACCTGCGGCTCACCGGCGATCTGTCGCATTACCTGGTGGGGCGCGAATTCTGGTACCCGGTCGCGGAGGAGAATCACAAGCTCATGCACCGCATCCTGAACAATTGCTGGGGATTTCACGGCCGTGTGGCGAGCCGGGAGCAGATTCAAATCCAGATCAGCTTTCCGACCATGAAGCACTGGGTGGAACTTTTCATGAGCTGGTGGGAATACGGCTTTCGTTCCTGGCGGGCGCGGGCGCCAGAAAATGCCACGTTTACCTTCCTCTGCGAACTCGGTCCGAAAGAGTACGCCATTACCGGCGCGGACGGCTATGAACTATCTGACCGCTGGCAGGAGGCGCTGATGATGAAGGACATGATTCGCGCGCTCTGGAATCGACTCGAACAGGAGCAAACCGCCGACGCGGTACGGGCTGCCTAAGGCGCGAGTGAGGTTAACGATCAAGATGTTGTCACAAATGGCGCAATCGGCCGCGGCCAAAATCTGGTGTTGTTGCTGCGGTTGAAAGCGCGTAGTGAGTCAATTCAGCGGCTCAAACGGAGTGTTCTGGCAATTACACAACAATTGGAGGAATCCATGAAAACCTTGCGTACCTTGAAACAAGGGGCGGCCCTTTTCGGCGCCTCGCTAGTACTTTCCGCGGCAGCCATTGCCGCCGACCCCGCGACATTCCCTGCGCCGACAGGCGATCGCAGCATTGTGCCGGCTGGTGCCAAGCTGGAGCTTATTTTTGACGGTGGTTGCATGCTGACCGAAGGTGTGGCGGTGGGTCACGACGGAATGGTCTATTTCAGCGACATCACGTTCACCAAGTTCTGCCGCGATTCGTCCGGCAAGTACGCACAGGCCGGCAACATCTGGAAGTACAACCCGAAATCCGGCGAGACCTCGATTTTCCGCTCGCCTAGCGGCATGTCGAATGGACTGAAATTCGATCGCGACGGCAACATGATCGCTGCACTCGGTGCCGATTTTGGCGGCCGGATGCTCATCAAAACCGACATGAAAAGTGGCAAGAGCATCATCCTGGCCGGGCTCTTCGAGGGAAAGTCGTTCAACGCGCTGAACGACATCACCATAGATGAGAAAGGCCGGATCTATTTCACCGATCCGCGCTACCTCGGGCATGAGCCGGTGATGGCGGATGGATTTGCCGCCTATCGGCTCGATACGGACGGTACGGTCTCCCGCGTCGCCAGCAATTGCGGCAAGTGCAACGGCATTCTGATCTCGCCGGATCAGAAAACCCTGTACATCGTCAGCAACGACAACGGTTGGCTGGAGTTTCAAAATCTCAAGAAGGGCGAAACCACGGTGCAGAACTCGCACCTGCTGCAAGCCTTCGACGTGGATGCGGACGGTAACTTGAGCAACCGGCGCGTGTTGATCGACTACGGCAAGCTGGATAAGCCTTGCAGTGGTCCAGATGGTATTCTCGCCGACGTGGACGGCAACATCTGGCTGGCGTCGCGCTGCGAACATCGGCCGGGCATCCAGGTCATCAGTCCGCAAGGCAAAGAGCTGGCCTATATTTCGACGGGCACGGAAATGCCGACCAACATCGGATTCGGCCGTGGGGCGGATTCCAATCTGTTGTACCTGACCTCGGGCAAGAGCCTTTACAAGATCCGGGTGGGTAAGAAAGGCTATCAGCTTCCTTAAAGTAGTCCTGCAAACAAGGTCGCGCGGGCGGTTGCCCGCGCGACTGGGATGTGCGCTCGAACAGCGAAACACTTGCTTGAAGGTCGAAAAGTAAAAATAAATGCCAAAGTACCGGAAATAATCCTGCCGTCACCCGTCACCCGTCACCCGTCACCCGTCACCCGTCACCGGGACGCTCTCGTGCACAGCTACCGCCATTTCCAGTATTCTGTCCTTACGTGAATCATTCATGAGGAAATCGTCATGGGCGCCGTACAGCAATCGTCTCAGGGGAAATTCAAGGTCCTTACGCCTGCGAACGTGGAGGCGTTCCGTCGCAACGGTTATCACTTCCCGATCCGGGTGATGCCCGAGGCCGCCGCGCTTGATTGCCGCGCGAAACTGGAAGCCTTTGAGGCCCGACACGGCCTGGTGATGAAGACGCCTTATCGCAACAAACCTCATCTGGTTTTCAAGTGGCTGAACGATTTGATGCGGCTGCCGGCCCTGCTCGATCCGATTGAGGATATTCTGGGTGGCGACCTGCTGGCCTGGAGCAGTAGTTTTTTCATCAAGGAACCCCATGACCCGGCCTATATTTCCTGGCATCAGGATTCGACCTATTGGGGACTGTCCCATCCGGATGTCGTGACGGCCTGGGTGGCGTTGTCGGTGAGCGATGAATTCAGCGGCGTCATGCGCGTCTTGCCGGGCAGTCATCTGGTGGAACAGTTACCGCACAAGGATACGTTTGCCAAGAACAACCTGCTCACACGCGGGCAGGAAGTGCAGGTCGAAGTGGATGAAAGCAAGGTTGTGGACATGCCGCTTTCTCCCGGGGAAATTTCCCTGCATCACGTGCGCATCGTTCACGGTTCCAATGCCAACCGGGCAGATCGCCGGCGTATCGGTGTGGCAATTCGCTACATTCCCACTTACCTGCGCCAGATTGCCGGGCCGCGGGACTTTGCGACACTTGTGCGCGGCGTCGATAACTATCACCACTTCGATCCCGATCCGGTACCCATGTCGGACCTGAGTGAGGAAGCGGTCGCGGCACATCGTGAAATAACCGCGATGGCGGAGAAAATTCTCTATCGAGGGACGGACAAGGCAAGAAACTAGGGAAGAGGGGCGAGCAGTGAGCGCAACGTGGTGCGCGGGGTCGCGATTGATATGAGGCAGTGCTGAAGAAGGGCATAGTGCAGATTCGTCCGACGCACTGGACAATCACTATAATGGATGAGCCCTCCCCGGCGGAAACGGTGTTCTCGTGAAATTTTGTGCTGCTGTACTGAACAAGGTCAACGAGCCGTTGACGATCGAAACGCTCGACATGGCGCCGCTTGCGCCCAGTGACGTGTTGGTCAGAATCAAAGCCAGCGGTCTGTGCCACACCGATCTCGAAGTGATCCAAGGTTCGCTGGCTTATCCGCTGCCCATCGTTCTGGGTCACGAAGGCGCCGGCATTGTGGAACAAATCGGTGCCTCGGTTACTCGGGTCAAACCGGGCGATCACGTGATCCTGTCCTGGAATCCACATTGCGGTCATTGTTTCTACTGCGAACGCGATCAGCCCATCCTGTGCGAGCCGTTTAGCCGCCATCAGCCCAAGGGCCTGCTGCTCGACGGAACCTCGCGCATGCGGCGTGGTTCGGAACCCGTGCATCACTATTCCGTGACTTCAACTCATGCTGAATTTAGCATTGTTCCCGAGTCCGGAGCGATTGCGGTGTCGAAGGAAATTCCTTTTGATCGAGCCTGTATTATTGGATGCGGCGTCATGACCGGAGTGGGCGCGGTGGTGCGCAAGGCGCGGGTTCAAGCAGGCGCGAATGTCGCGGTGATCGGTTGCGGTGCAGTGGGGCTCAATGCGGTGCAGGGCGCAAAAATCGCAGATGCCGGAAAAATCATCGCCGTCGACGTCGGCAAGTCGAAGCTCGAACGAGCCATGGGGTTCGGTGCTACCCACGCGATCGACGCGACCCAGGGCAATGCGGTTGAACAGATCAGGTCCCTGACCAGCGGACGAGGAGCGGACTATGTATTCGAGGCCGCTGGCAGGCGGGACGTGTTTCCATTATCAATGGAAGCGGTACGAGCGGGTGGCCAGGTCGTCTGGCTGGGCAAGGTCAATGTCAACGAGGAAGTGCGCTTTCGATGGGGTTCGCTGATGGGAGAGCGCAGCATTGTGCGATCGAGTTACGGAAACGCACGGCCGCGGCGGGATTTTCCCTGGCTTGTCGACGAATACCTCAAGGGTAGCCTGAAACTCGACGAGTTAATCACGCGCCGAATCAGGCTTGAAGACATCAACGACGGCTTTGCCGGTTTAGCGCGGGGCGAAGGGATTCGAACCGTCGTGTTATTCGATTAGCACGGTTGGTTGGGCTGAACGCGTGAAGCCCAACAATCGGCGGGAGAGGCGAGACATGCGTGACGAGATGAATTGTTGGGCTTCTCGTTGTTCAGTCCAACCTGCCGGACATTAACCCAAGTTGATCTTTCTGTCCTTTGCGCCTTTGCGTCAGGAATTTCTTTCGATGAATCATTTCAAGCACCCGCCACTGGCGCCGGGCCAGATAGACGCTGCACACAGAATGGCGAAGTTGGGCGGGCTGGCACTCGAATCCGGAGACACAATCCGGGACTTTCATCAGTCCTACGTGACTCACGGTGAACTCAACGGCGATAAGTCCAACGCGGTGTTGGTCTGCATTTCCCTGACCGGTAACCATCATCGGTTGGATTTTCTGATCGGTCAGGGCAAAGCGCTCGATTCTTCGCGGTATTTCATTATTGCGGCCGACCCCATCGGCAATGGTTTATCGACCTCGCCTTCCAACAGTACTGTTCAGCCGGGCATGCGCTTTCCGCGCTTTGGCATCCGGGACATGGTCAACGCACAATACCAGTTGCTAAGTGAGCATCTGGGCGTTGACCAGCTGCATGCGGTGATTGGTGCGTCGATGGGCGGGATGCAGGCCCTGCAATGGGCGGTGAGCCATTCGAAATTCATGAAGTACTGCGTGGCGATGACGCCGATGGCGCGAACCCATCCCTGGGCGGCACTGGTGACGGAGGCGGCACGGTCTTGTCTGATGGCCGACCCGGCCTGGAACGGGAACGGATTCAACGGGATTCCGGAGCGAGGCTGGCGCGCTTATACGGGGCTGATGACTGCGCTATTGTCGCGCACGCCCATGGCGTTGGAACAATCGCTAGTTGACATTGGTGCTGCCCATCGCTGGTTCGACGAGTTGGTGGCGCGCAATTGCGCAAACGGATTTGACGCCCACGATTACCTCTACCAGTCCTGGGCCTACGAGGCGCACGACGTCGGGACAACGCCGGGGTTGGGTGGTGACACGGCTGCGGCGTTGGCGAGCATCAAGGCGAAGACGATGCTGCTTGCGCCACCGCTGGATCTGTTCAATCCCGCCGAATCTGCACGGGCCGCCGCATCTCAAATGCCCGGCGCACAGTATGTGGAAATACCATCCCTGCAAGGGCATCAAGCCGCCACCAGCACGAAGACCGAGGATGTCGTGTTCTTGAATCGGGCGATTGGGCAATTCATAGCCCAAGGGTGAGGGGCGAAGCTCACGTGGCAAGTTATTGGTATAACGATTGATGAAATAGCCAATCGCCGATTGGCATAGAACGAAGTGGCTCGGCGTCTATGGCGTTTTACTTTGATAGGTAAGTCGTGAAATTGCGTGCAGCGTCACTTGGCCGGATCGAACTGGGCAAGCAATGCGCGCGCGCTTTCCAGCAGTTCCTTGCCATCCAGCCCGCGTTGATCCAGTTCCTGAATTCTCCGATCGATTGCAGTCTGAGTGAGCGCGGTCGCCGTGCTGATTTCTGTCTTGGGTCCGGGCAGGGAAGCCTGCCTGTCGTCAAAAATTTTGCCGAGCAAGGCGGAGGTTTCGGCGCCGCTGTTGGCGGTGATGACTCGCTTGATTTCGTCCGACAGGCTGCGATAGGCCTCGGCATTCATTGCCAGGACAAAAAGGTCCGCTTGGGTCGCGGGTGATGCCGAATCACCGCGCGTGAGCAGTTTCGGGGCGAGTTGAACGGCTAGCAGGCGCACGCCGGAAAATTCTCTGCGGGCCAGATTGTTTGCCTGGACGTATTCCCACAGGGCCCGGCTCGAGCCCGTGGCGCTGTGGGTCGGCAGCGGCAGGTTGAACACTTCGAATCCCGGAAAGCGCCGTGTGCCTTCGGCAACCGATGTCCAGACGATATCGGCACTCCGATCCTTGACCTGTTCGTAGAGCGCCGGCTTGTCGGCTGTCGCAGCGGCCGGGAAAACCTGAATCCGCAGGTAGCCATTGGATTCCTTCTCCAGCTTTTCCTTCCAGGGCAAAAGAAACCGCGAGTGGAATGCGGAGTCCTCGGGCAAGGCATGCTGAATCTTCAGGGTCACGCCATGTGCGTGCGCTGCACCCACCCACGTTGCGGCGACGGCGCACAGGCAGGCGAACACCAGGAGGCGGGCGATACGCTGTGCCATATCCGGTACTCAGCGCCTGGTCTGCACGGATTGCAGGAAGGTAAATATGCGCCACTTGATGTCGTCGCTGAGGGCGTCTTGCCAAGGGGGCATGCCTTTTTCCATGCGCCCGCCATTGATCGTCTTCCAGAACAAGTTGATCGCGTCGTCGCCATATCGGATAGTGAGGCGGCGCAGGTCGCGCACACGTTCGCCCTGGATGGCATAGGGGCCATGACAGTGCGAGCAGTACTGGTTCAACAGGCTGCCGCCTTCTTCGATGATGTCCTGCCGGCCTTCGTAGGGATTTTTCAGGGGCTCGAGATGGTCTTCGGCGGCGATGCAGAAGCTGGCGAAGCACAGCAATGCGGCGCCCATGGTAGCGGCCTTACCAAGGGCGTTTGAAAATTTCACGAACATGATTTATCTGGACTCGAACAGTGTGCTGGATTGTTTTAGTATCGTAAAAACAGACATGAAAAACGGCGAGGAAGATTCCCCGCCGTTTCAACTGCCGGACAACGCTGTTTATCAGTTACCCAGTTCGAACACGGCAAGTATGCCGCCTTCAGGGCTGGCGTCGATCACGCGCTGGCCGATTTTGCCGAAGAACGAGGGTGGTCCCTTGCTGCGCCCGGCTACCACGGCCAGATACTGCTTGCCGCCGACGGAATAGGTCACCGGGCTTTGAATGATGCCGGTGCCCATTCTGAATTGCCACAACACGTTGCCGTTCCTGGCGTCCACGGCTTTAACGATGCCCTGCTGGTTGCCGTAGAAGACCAGGCCCCCTGCGGTGGACATGGCGCCGCCGACAAAGGGCAGTTCTTCCTTGATGGTCCAGGCTTTTTTCTTCGCGACCGGATCCCAGGCCATGAACTCGGCCAGGTTGGACCCCGACGCGCCGGCCATATCGAGGTTGAACTCGGAGGCCAGATAGAACTTGCCCGGTGTGTACTCTTCATCCTTGGTGGCGATGTCCATGCACATGTTGAAGGCCGGCAAATAGGTATAGCCGGTCTGCGCGCTGTGGGACATAGGCGACCAGTTCTTGCCGCCGATCAGGTTCGGGCAAACATTGCGCGCCCACTGCCCTTTGCGCGGACGTTTCTCGTTGTTTGCCGCTTCCACCGGCCGGCCGGTCTCCAGATCCACATGGGTGGCCCAGTTGACCGTTACGAAGGGATCGGCTGCGATGACTTTTCCGTTCTCGCGATTGAGCACGTAGAAAAAGCCATTGCGGTCGGCGTGCAGCAGGGCCGGTGTTTTTTTGCCCCCGATGTTGATGTCGGTCAGCACCGCTTCATTTATACCGTCGTAGTCCCACACATCGCTGGGCGTCCATTGATAGCCCCAGACGATTTTGCCGGTATCGCCGTCGAAGGCCAGTTGGGCGGCAGTCCAGAGGTTGGTGTATTGCCCGATATCGACGGAATCGTTGCCGCGCGTGTGACCGCCCCAGGGGCCGGCGTTGCTGGTGGACCAGTAAACGAGATTGAGCTTGGCATCATAGGAGCCCACGCCCCAGGTGGAACCAGCGCCGGTTTTCCAGGAATCCCCCAGCCAGCTTTCATTGC
Source organism: Bordetella parapertussis (assembly GCA_945900965.1). Classification (GTDB taxonomy): domain Bacteria; phylum Pseudomonadota; class Gammaproteobacteria; order Burkholderiales; family JACQAP01; genus JACQAP01. The sequence continues at coordinate 12,114 of CAMDKM010000067.1, forward strand.
CCGGTTCGCCGACGCCCGGAATGGTGTAGGTCTTCCAGAGCAATTTTCCGGTTTTCTGGTCATGCGCCTGGATGAAGCCACGAATTCCGTACTCGCCCCCGGCGATACCGGTCACCACCGTGTTCTTGTACGCGAGCGGCGCCGAGGTAATGGCATGGCCTTTTTTGTAATCCATCACTTGGACATTCCATTTTTCTTCGCCCGTCTTCGCATCGAGCGCGACGAGTCGCGCTGTCAGCGTGCCGAAGAAGATCATGCCGTTGGCGTAGGCAACACCCCGGTTGTCCAGACCGCAGCATACGGTTGCCATGTAGTCGGACGGCAATTCCGGATCGTATTTCCACTTGATTGCGCCGGTCTTGGCGTCGAGCGCGAAAACATGCTTCGGTCCCGTGGAACTCGTCACGTACATCGTGTCGCCCACGATCAGCGGCGTGGATTCCTGGGTCTCCAATGCACCCAGTGAATGGATCCAGGCCACCTTGAGCTTGTTCACATTAGCGGTGTTGATTTGATTCAGCGTGCTGTAGCGCGTATTGGCGGTGTCACCGCCATAGGTGCTCCACTCGTTGCCTGCCTGGGCCATGGCACCCTGCGCGCCAATTGCCAGCGTCAATCCTGCAACGCCGGTCAACAAGCTTCGTTTTAAGCGACTCATTTTCGGCTCCCCCTTAGGTTATTGGATTTTTCATCAACAGGTGCTGCTTGCGACAGTCTCAGGTTCAAGGAACGCCTGCCCACGGCACGGCCACCTTCGTTCTCCAAACGGCTCGCAGGCAAAATTAGAGTCCACTTGTCTCGATATTGTCAATCGAAGAGACGTGCTGCGTTGCGGGATTGGACTGGGTTACGATAGGGGTCTTCGACATTGCAGAGATCGACCATGAAGTCCGCCCCCATCGCACCGAACGTTTTCGATCAATTGCGGCGAATTTCGACCGCGACCCTGACGTCCCAGTTGTTCAAGCTGGGTTTTAAGAATACTTATCTCAATGGCGTTCGACCGCTCAATCCGTCCCTGCGCATGGTCGGCGAGGCGGTCACGGTGCGTTTCGTGCCCGCGCGCGAAGACCTCGCTACCTTTGAGGCCATCGGCAAGCCGGGCTACCCCCAGCGCAAGGCGATCGACGAAATTCTGCCAGGTCAGGTGCTGGTGCTGGATTGCCGGGGCATCACCACGGCGGCGGCAGGCGGTGAAATCCTCATGACGAGGCTCAGGGCACGTGGTGCGGCCGGAGCCGTGACGGACGGCGCCATGCGCGACTACGCCTCGATTCAGGAACTCGATTTCCCGGTGTTTGCCGCCGGTATGGCAGCCACTGCCCATGTCCACCATCATGTGGCGGTGGACATTAATGTGCCTATCGGTTGCGCGGAGGTTCTCGTGATGCCGGGCGACATCATGGTGGGCGACGAGGAAGGTGTGGTTTGCATTCCCCGTCACCTCGCCGCTCAAGTTGCGGAAACCGGGCTGGAATTGGAGCGGCTGGAGGCGTTTGTGCTGGAAAAAGTGGCAGCCGGCGCACCGATCGCCGGCACCTATCCGCCGGACCAGGCGACACGGGCGGAGTACGAGGCCTGGAAGAAACGCTGAATGGACACGGCACTGTTCGACCTGGGCGGGGTATTGATCGACTGGAATCCGCGTTATCTGTACCGGCCGCGATTCGAGGGCGACGAGGCGGGCATGGAGCGGTTTCTGGCGGAAGTGGTTCCCCAGTCCTGGAATCACGAAATCGATGCCGGCAAACCCATGGCCCAAGCGGTAGCCGAACGAATCAAACGTCACCCGGAGCATGCCGAGATGATTGCCTTGTGGCGAGACGGATGGGAACAGATGCTAGCCTGCATATTTCACCGTAATGTTTTTCCCCGTGGGAGTGTTCCACATGAAGTTAGAAATGGCGCGTTTGACGATCTGAAGGGCACTTTCCAGCGGTTATTTTCTGTCTCACAAGATTGTCGGCAAAGCATCCCCCTCCCCGACAT
>CAMDKM010000068.1 GCA_945900965.1 Bordetella parapertussis
GGACCTCCTCCGCGATCAGGGCGTGCTCGAGATTGTCCGCGAGGACGTCCTCGATACTGGCGGGGAATCCGGCGGCCCGGAGTTCATCGGTAATGCGGATTGCCCTATCCAGGGTGGCGGGGTTTTTCATTTTCAGGACTCACCTGCGCGCGGCCCTGCCCTTGATGCATCGCCTGTTGGACCTACCCGTGGATAGTCAGATAGTGCGCTGATGCGTATTGCGCGTAACTCGAAAAATATTTCCGTATTTATTCCGTATTCCGCTCCCAATAATATTAACTCATTGATTATATGGCGTCCCCACGGGGATTCGAACCCCGGTTACCGCCGTGAAAGGGCGATGTCCTAGGCCTCTAGACGATGGGGACTAGAAACTAGTGGCTAGATACTAGAAACTAGACTTCAAACTTCAATGCCTAATGCGAAATTTCCAAAAGCCTGTACTGCTGGGCTTTTTATCTAGTTTCTAGTATCCAGTCTCTAGTTTCCAGATGGTGGAGGTAAGCGGGATCGAACCGCTGACCTCTTGCATGCCATGCAAGCGCTCTCCCAGCTGAGCTATACCCCCACGAAAGGCGCGCATTATACGGGCGGGGTATTGCTCTGTAAAGAACGCCAAATCAAGCATTTCCGGGGTAGTAAATCAGCTCGGAATCCATGCGCCGCAGGACTTCTTCGCGGCCGATCAGTTCGAGAACCGCGTCAATAGACGGGGTATTCGGAGATCCGGCCAGCATTACCCGCAGCGGCATGGCGAGTTTGGGCATTTTCAGGCCGTGGGCGGTCACGATTTCCTTGACGCAGGCGCCCAGCGCGGCACGTGTCCATTCGGCCTTCACCAGCCCTTCTCGCAGGGCCCGCATGGCGGGCAGGATTTCCGCAGCGTAGTGTTGAGCGCGCAGCTCTTCCGAGGGCGGCATCGCCTTGTAGAAAATCACGGCACTTTCCGCCAGCAAAACAATGGTGTTGGCGCGATCCTTAACCAGCGCTACGACCTTTTCGAGATCGGCGCCCATGGATAGATCGCACTTCAGTTTCTCCAGAAACGGCTTCGTCAGCCTGGCAAGCCGTCCATCGTCCGCCTGCTTCAAGTACTGGGCGTTAAGCCATTGAAGTTTTTCCGGATTGAACTTGGCGGGTGAGCGGCTCACCGCTTCCAGCGTGAACCATTCGACGAATTGCTCGCGAGTGAACAGCTCGGCATCGCCGTGCCCCCAGCCCAGCCGGGCAAGGTAATTGAGAAGCGCCTCGGGCAGATAACCTTCATCAAGATATTGCATGACGCTTACCGCTCCGTGCCGCTTGGAGAGGCGCTCGCCATCCGAACCGAGAATCATCGGGATATGGCCGAATCGAGGCAACGGCGCGCCCAGCGCGTTGAAGATGTTGATCTGGCGCGGAGTATTATTCACGTGGTCATCGCCGCGAATGACGTGGGTCATTTGCATGTCCCAGTCGTCCACCACCACGCCGAAGTTGTAGGTGGGGACTCCGTCGCCGCGCAGGATGACCAAGTCGTCGAGTTCTTGGTTGGCTATCGATATCGGCCCCTTGACCAAGTCGTCCCAAGTCACCACACCGTCATCCGGATTGCGAAACCGGATCACCGGCTCTACGCCTGCCGGCGGGGTTCTGCCTTTTGCGTTTTCCGGTCGCCAGCGGCCGTCGTAGCGTGGCTTCAGCCCATGTTTGCGCTGTTCTTCGCGCATGACGTCGAGTTCCGCCTTGCCGGCATAACATCGATAAGCGCGGCCGGAATCGATCAGCGTTTGCGCCACGGCGCGATACCGCTCCAGGCGATGCATCTGATAAAACGGCCCTTCGTCATAGTCCAGGCCCAGCCATGACATGGCATCAAGAATGGCTTGAGTGGACGCCGCAGTAGAACGCTCGGTGTCGGTATCTTCGATGCGCAGAATAAACTTGCCGCCCGTCTTGCGTGCGTAGGCCCAGGAGAACAGCGCCGTGCGGGCGCCGCCAATATGAAGATAGCCCGTGGGGCTGGGGGCAAAACGGGAGCGGACCATCGTGACAGGGCGTCAAAAAAAGAGGCGCCATTGTACGCGATGGCATCGCGCCGATACCCAGCCCCGAAATTGACAGCCCCGAAATTGACCCTGTCGGGGCGCCATGGTTAAATGCGCCCTCGCGTACGGGTGGTTAGCTCAGCGGTAGAGCATTGCCTTCACACGGCAGGGGCCACAGGTTCGATCCCTGTACCACCCACCAGCAATAGGTTATCGATTTCCGCCCGCAGGAATATCAAATAAGTATCAAACTGCCATGGGCTCGCAAACCTAGCGCCGTCGATCGCCAACGCGCTGTTTATGGCGAGCGCCGCATCTTGCTCAGACGACACCCAAGGACTTGCAATCACCACCGAGAGCGCAACAATGGACGGCAAGGTCCACAACGTGCTGTTCCTTTGCACGGGGAATTCGGCGCGCAGCATCATGGCGGAAGCCCTTTTTGATCAACTCGGGCGAAAGCGATTCCGCGCCTACAGTGCCGGTAGCCATCCCACCGGCAAAGTCAACCCTCTGGCAATTGACGTGCTCACCAGGTCGTGCCTAACCACCGAGGGACTTCGCAGCAAAGCGTGGGACGAGTTCGCAGCTCCTGGAGCGCCCGAGCTCGACTTCGTGTTAACGGTCTGTGACAACGCCGCCGGCGAGGCCTGCCCCGTTTGGCCGGGTCAACCGATGACGGCTCATTGGGGCGTGGCCGATCCCGCCGCAATTCAGGGCTCGGATGAACAGCAACGTCGAGCCTTTACAACGGTATTCAACCAACTGCGCAGTCGCATTATCTTGTTCGTCGGCCTGCCGATAGCAACGCTTGACCGCATGATGCTCAAGAAAAAACTGGACGAAATCGGCAAGACATGAGCACCGCTCTTTCGAAGCAACTCGCGGGGGAGTTTGCTGGCACGGCCTTATTGCTGGCTACCGTTGTCGGCTCGGGAATCATGGGTGAACGTCTTGCGGGCGGCAACGCCGGCATCGCTCTTCTGGCCAACGCGCTGGCGACAGGCGCGATGCTTTATGCACTGATTTCAGCGCTGGGGCCGATTTCCGGTGCGCACTTCAATCCTGTCGTTACCTTGTCCGAGGCGTGGCTGGGCAAACTATCATGGCGCAGGGTCGGTCCATATGTTGTCATCCAGTTGGTGGGCGCGCTCGCGGGCGTGGCGGCGGCACACTGGATGTTCGAACTTCCCGCGTTCTTCCCCTCCCAGCATGTGCGCGCCGGCGTGTCGCAACTATGGAGCGAAATCGTCGCCACCTTCGGCTTGCTCACGGTGATACTCAACTGCGCGCGACTCAAACCGGAGGTGGTTCCAGCAGCGGTGGGAATGTACATCACCGCGGCCTATTGGTTTACCGCTTCGACATCTTTTGCCAATCCCGCGGTCACGATAGCGCGCTCCATGACCGATACTTTCTCGGGTATCCGGCCGCTCGATGCGCCGGGCTTCATCGCTTCCCAATTTATCGGTGCGGTTGCGGCAATCTTGTTCCATCGCTGGATCGTCAAGGAATAAGACCCTCGAAGACCGAGACGAAGTCGGTCTATGACGTCTCGCCCTTGCACTCCTGCAATCGACCGGAGCACGTGCCCGAGCCTGTCACAACCACTTAACAAAGCGCCGCTAGGATAACTGGATCAAAGAATCCGGGAGCGTTTGCCCAGTGGGACACATTTGTCCTTGAATCATCGTCTCGACAAAGTCTGGTTAGTTTCCGCATTGCGGCTCTTGGGCTTTTTTGCGCTGCTGTTGGTGCTTTCCGCCTGTTCTCCTCGACAAGTTATCGTTCAGGGAATCGCCAATGAATTGGCCAGCCAGGGCGAGGCGGCCGAAGACGACGTGCAACTGGCGCGTGAAGCCAGCGCTTTTTATCTCAAGTTGTCCGAATCCATCCTGCGGGAAACACCGGGCAATGTCCGACTTGCCGAAGCGGTCGCGGGCGGCTTCACGCAATACGCTTATGCGTTTGTGGCATTCGAAGCCGAGCGCATCGAATCCAAAGACGCGCGTGCTGCCCAGAAATTGAGAGAGCGTGCGGCCCGACTCTACGGGCGTGCGCACCGCCATGCCATGGCATCCCTCGAACGTGGAACACCCGGATTCGGCCGGGCGCTCGCGAACGAAGACTCGAAACGCTGGCCGACTATTTCCACTGAACAGGTCGGCATTGCCTATTGGGGCGCCGCGTCCTGGGGCGGTCTGATTTCACTTTCAAAAGACGACCCGGAAGTGGTTGCCGATCTGCCGCTGGCAATTCGCCTCGCCGGCATCGCCTGGGCAAAGTCGCCCGATTTCGGCAAGGGAGCGCTGGCCAGTTTGATGGGGACTTTCGAGGCAGCGCGACCGGGCGGTTCCGCCGCTCGGGCCGCCACCTACTTCGATCGGGCCATCGCTGCCGGTGGCGACGCAGGCGTCTTTGTCGCGCGAGCGGAAGCGCTTGCACTGCCCGCAGGCGATCGAACCAGCTTCGAAGCCTCGCTTCGCCAAGCGCTGGTCGCCGCGGCGAAGGAACGAACCTTACAGAACGAAATTGTGCGCGAGCGCGCGAAGTGGCTGCTGGACAACACCGACGATCTTTTCTGACCCATCCAACCGGAATCTTTCATGCGACGCAATCTCTTAAAACAATTTGTCTTGGCGAGCCTGGCTTGCTGCTTCCTGCTAACCGGCGGAATAGCGGCCGCGGCAAACAAACAACTGCGTATCGGCACCCTGGTGCCGAAGAATTCGCTGTATCACCGCCAACTCATGGAGGTGGGAGAAGTCTGGCGCAGTGCGCAGGGCGGCGACGCAAAATACCTGATCTTCACCGACGGCAGTCAGGGCGGAGAAGCCGAGATTTCGCGCCGCATGCGCATCGGGCAACTGCAGGGCGCGTTGATTTCGGTCGTGGGACTGCGGGAAATCGAGCCCACCATCGCTGCGTTGCAGAGCTTGCCGCTGTTATTCCGCGACTGGGAAGAGCTGGACTATGTGCGCGAAAAAATGCGCGCCGGAATGGAAAAGAAGTTTTTTGAAAAAGGCTTCGTCATCCTCGGCTGGGGCGACGCCGGCTGGATTCGCTTTTTTTCGAAGGATGCCGCGTTTCATCCTGACGACTACAAGAAGATGAAATTTTTTGCCTGGGGCGCCGAGGCCGAGCAGCAGGCGATCATGAAAAGCCTCGGCTACACGCCGGTGCCCCTTGAAACCAACGACATCCTGCCCTCGATTCAAACCGGGATGATCAATGTCGTGCCTTCAACGCCCTACTTCGCTCTGGCGAGCCAGGTCTTCGCCAGCGCACCCAACATGCTCGATATCAACTGGGCGCCGATGGTCGGCGCGTTGCTGGTCACAAAGAAAGCCTGGGACGAGATGTCGCCCGAGGTGCAGGCAGCGGTGCGCAGCGCCAGCGAAAAGGCCGGCGCGCAGATGCGGGCCAAAGCCCGACAGGAAGTGGACGAGGCCGTGGCGGCGATGAAAAAGCGCGGTCTGGTTATCAATCGCCCATCGCCGGAGCAGATGCATGAATGGTACGCGCTGGCCGACAAGCTCTACCCGCGCATTCGTGGGGCGATGGTACCGGCCGACACTTTCGATGAAGTCATGAGCCATCTCAAGGCCTATCGCGCCACCAAGGGTAATCCGCGTTGACGGAATTAGCGCTGACGATCTCACGATCCCCGCCGCTGCGCGGGTTTTGGCGCTTCGACGAAGTTCTGTCGTCCGTGGCGCTGGCGCTGATGACGCTGATCCCGATCGTGGAGATCGCATTGCGCCCGTTCCTCGGCAGGGGCGTCGAGAACGGGCCGGTGTTGGTTCAGCATCTCGGCTTGGTGCTCGCGATGTTCGGCGCGGTGGCGGCGGAACGACACGGACACCTGGCATCGCTCGGCGGCAATCTTTCGGCTGCCCACAAAACCGGCTTGCGCGCCGCCATGCGTATATTCGCCGACGGCAGTGCCGCTCTCATTTGCGGGCTGCTGGCCAGCGCCGCCTGGCGCTTCGTTGCGAGCGAAATGCCCACCGCCCATGTGCTTGCCTATGGAGTGCCATTGTGGGTGGTGCAATTAACAATGCCTGCTGGCTTCTTGCTGCTGGGGGCAAAACTGGGCGCACGCTGCGCCGGATCCACACCGACAAAACTGCTGGCCGGTTTGATGTTGCCCCTCGCCGGTTTCGCGCTCGCGGCCCAGTTTGACGGCAGCACCATTCCGTTGTGGCCGTGTGCGTTGGGGCTTGTTGTAGCCCTGTTCGCTGGCGCGCCGATATTCGCCGTGCTGGGCGGGTTGGGGCTGGCCCTGTTTTGGCAGGAAGGTCAGCCGCTGGCGTCGATGCCCTTGTCGCATTATCAGATCACGGTCAATCCTTCGCTGCCGGCCTTGCCATTGTTCACACTGGCAGGTCTGATCTTCGCGCGTACGGGCGCCGCCGCCAGGCTCGGCGCGGTGTTCGTGGCGGTATTCGGCGGCGGTGTCACGGGCACCGTCATCGCCGCCGCCGTTCTGTGTTCTTTCTTCACCGCCTTCACCGGTGGCAGCGGGGTCACCATCCTTGCTCTGGGCGGCCTGTTGCTGCCGCTGTTGACGACGTCGGGGTATCCGGAAAGGCGGGGAATCGGCCTGGTGACCAGCGCCAGCGCGCTTGGGGTACTCCTGGCGCCTTCGGTGCCGCTGATTCTCTACGCGATCATCGCCCGGGTGCCCATCACGACCATGTTTCTTGCCGGACTGGTGCCGGCTTTGGTCATGGTGATCTTCCTGTTGCTGGTCGGGGGATTCCTGAAGCGCGATCCGCGTCCTTCGACAATTACCCCGGCACCGGCCACTCCTGCAAATGGCATCGGCGTCACAGGCGCGGTTTGGAATGCCAAATGGGAACTCGCCGCGCCATTGGTCGCGATCGGATCACTCATCAGCGGCTTGGCGACCCCCACCGAAAGCGCGGCGCTTACCGCGCTCTATGCAGTGCTGACCCAGGCCTTGGCACACCGCGAATTGGACTGGCGCATGATGGGACGATGTCTGTCGGATTGCGCCCAGATCATCGGTGGCGTCATGCTCATTCTCGGCATGGCTCTAGGGCTGACCAACTATCTCATCGATGCAGGCATTCCGGACGCGGCCATCGAGTGGGTGCAGGGCGTGATCCCGAACAAGTTTGTATTCCTGCTGGTCCTCTGCGTATTTCTCTTTGCCGCCGGCGCGCTGATGGAGATCTTCGCGGCCATCGTCGTCCTGGTGCCACTCCTGCTACCGGTTGCACTGAGCTACGGCGTGGACCCGATACACTTCGGAATTATTTTTCTGGCCGCGATGGAGATAGGCTTTTTATGCCCTCCGGCTGGCATGAACATCTACTTCGCTTCGGCCATGTTCGGGAAGCCGCTGCGTTATGTTGCCGCCTCGGTGCTTCCAGCTTTGCTGGCGATTTTTCTTGGCACGCTGGCGATTTCCTGGCTGCCGGAACTCGCCACCAAATTGCCGGAGCTTCTGCAAAGAATACCTTGAGACCAAGCTGGAATGCGTGATTGGGTGATTGAGTGAAGGGTAAAAAATAATCGCGCCGCATCGCGGCGCTCCAAAACTAGTTTCTAGTTTCCAGTCTCTAGTTTCTAGCCTGGCGCCCTACCCCTCGATCCTCAATCCCGAATCCCCAATCCTGGATCCCCAATCCTGAATTTCCGCCCCTAGCCCCTGCTCAGTACATTCCTTCATGTGGACTGGCCGTGGGAGAAATGGGCGAGCCAATCTGCCGCCGCGACACGTAGGACTGAGCACCGATGCCGGCCGCGACTTCCAACAGCGTCTCCAGTTGGCGCACCACATGATCCCATCCAAGCTTGAGGGCGCTGTCACGCGCCTCGGAACCCATCCGCTTGATACCGGCGAAGTCGGACACCGCCGAGGCAGCGAGCGAGACAAATTGTTCCGCGTCTGCCAGGTACGCGAGCAGCCCGTTGTCGCCGTGGCGGATGATCTGACCTGCGGCGGCGTAGTCGAAGGCCAACACGGCCAGGCCGCTTGCCATGGCCTCGAGCGTCACGTTGCCGTAGGTTTCGGTCAGGCTTGGAAACAGAAATACGTCCGCTGAAGCGTAATGGGTGGCGAGATCCTCCCCACGTCGTGTGCCGGAAAAAATGGCGTCGGGACAGCGGGCCTGGACTTCGGCTCGGGATGGACCGTCACCCACCAGAACCAGACGGCTGCGGGGCGCCTGTGCCCGGGCCGCCAGATAGGCGGCAATCAGCACGTCCAAATTTTTCTCGACGGCAATGCGTCCGACATGCAGCAGGACAGGATCGTCCGGACCCACCCCCCACTCGGCGCGTAAGGCTTCGCTGCGTCGGGCAGGATTGAAGAGCGTGGTATCCACTCCCCGGGCAACAACTCGCAGATCGCGAAATCCCAGCCCGGCCAACTCTGTGCGCAAAACCTCGGTCGGCACCAGGGTCCAAAGAGTACGGTTGTGGAATTTTCGCAGGTAGGCAAAGATCGGCTTACCCAGCCAGCCAATGCCATAGTGCCTGGAGTAAGCATGAAAATTGGTTCGAAAATCGGAAACGACTGGCAGCTTGAGCTTGCGCGCCGCGCTGACTGCGGACCAACCTAATGGCCCTTCGGTCAAGACGTGGACCACATCGGGCCTGGCATGCCCCCATAGGCGCACCAGTGCGCGTGCGGCAGGCAATCCCATGCGAAGCCCGGGGTAACGGGGAATAGGCAATCCTTGCGTCAGCACCTCTTGCAGATTTCCTGCGCGGTCGGTGCGATCCTGACGCGGACGTACCAATTGGATATCGTGATCGCGCTGGCGAAGTCCGTCCACGAAGCGAGCGGCGGACAGCGCAACCCCATTGACCTCGGGAGCATAGGTCTCGGTGACCACCGCGATACGCAAGCTGCGGCGCGCGCGAGGGAACTGCTCCACAAGAAAATCCGCAGTCTCGTCCATTGGAGGAAGAGTCTGCCAGCTCTTCATGACAGCACCGTGACCGCGTTTTTACCCTTTGGCTTCGCTTATATCTCTGTAGCGTGATTGTCATCAAACCATAGCGGTCGCGTAATATTTCCCGGGTAGGGTAAGGCGTACCATTGACATTCCATCCGTGCCCTCAAGGAGAACGCGTGATAAAAAGCTTCCTGCAAGCCCTGCAAACCCAACGTTGGGACGACCATCGTTACTACCACCACAGCAGGATCAACCAGTCTCTGCATTTTGTGAGCGCAAGCAGTTTCCTGTGTGCCTACGTGGCGCTGTTTTTTTACCCCGTGGCCGCGGCGATGATCGGATGGCTGGTTGCCATGACCACCCGCCAGTCTGGTCATTTCTTCTTCGAGCCAAAAGGATTCGACGAAGTTAATCAGGTGACGCACGAGTACAAGGAAGAAATCAAGGTTGGCTACAATCTGCAACGCAAGATTGTGCTGCTTGCCATCTGGGCCGTATCGCCGGCATTCCTGCTGATCGACCCGACTCTGCTGGGGGCATTCGAACCCGCCAGCGGAACTGCACAATTCGTGGAGCAGGTGGGCATTCTCTGGCTGGTCATCGGCGTGGGTGGACTGTTGTTCCGGACCATTCAGTTGTTCTTCATTCGAGACGTGCAGACCGGCCTGGTCTGGATGACCAAAATTCTTACCGACCCATTCCACGACCTGAAGCTCTATTACAAGGCACCGCTCGCGCTGATGCGCGGCGAATTAATCGACCCGTCGCTGCGCGCACATCGCGTCTAGTCGCGTTGCGGCTAGAATCGTTGCGCGATCATCTCGCGCAGGATGCTGCGCTTGATGGCGCGGTTGGAAAGGCCCGGGTCGGACCACCACCACCCGTCCCGCTCCATCGCCCGGGCGGCAGCGACAAAGCGCTCGCACACGGCAGCGAAATCCGCGTCGGTGTAGTTGAGGCTGAAAATAAGGCGCCCGGTCCCGACCCAGCTCAGCGAGAGACCTTCGGCGCGCAGGTAGTACTGGAGCATCCAGTTGTAGCGCGAGGGCCGCGTGTAACACACCGTCCAAATCGAGGAAAGGTTGGCCACCCGAACCGGCAGACCGGCTTCCTCGAACCGGGCGTTCAAATTTCTTGCACGACTGTTCCACAGCTCCTCCAGTCCATCGTAAAGGCCGCGAATCTCGGGCGTCTCCAGACGTTCGAGAAACACCTGCATGGCAGCCATCACGTAAGGATGGGAATTAAACGTCCCGCGGGCAAAGCAGATATCCGCCGGCCGGTCCTCGCGGAAGCGCTGCATGAGACTGGCACGGCCGCAGACCACCCCAACCGGGAAGCCCCCACCGAGAGTCTTGCCATAGGTCACCATGTCGGCGCGCACGCCGAAGTATTCCTGGGCACCGCCCGGGGCAAGCCGAAATCCCACGAACACCTCGTCGAAGATCAACACGATGCCGCGCTGCGTGCAGACTTCGCGCAGCTTTCGCAGCCAGGCGGCGTAGACTTCGCGATCGAAATGTGCCTTGCGCCCGCTGTCGACAAGAGAGCCATCGGAGGGTGCACCGCCATTGGGATGCAACGCCTGCAGCGGATTCACCAGCACACAAGCGATGTCACGCCGGCGGCGCAGCACACGCAGCGAGTCTTCGTCCATATCCTTGAGGGTATAGGTTTCGCGCTGTGTGACCGGGTTGCCGATGCCGGGTTGCACGCCCTCCCACCAGCCGTGATAGGCACCGCAGAAGCGGACCAGGTGTGTGCGTCGAGTGTGGAAGCGGGCAAGGCGCACGGCCTGCATCACGGCCTCGGTGCCCGACATATGGAAGGAAATTTCATCCAGTCCGGAAATTTCGCGCAGGCGGCGCACGTTGTAGGCGACCGCCGGGTGATAGCCCCCCAGCACCGGCCCCAGCTCGGCAGCCCGTGCGCTGCCTTCGGCGATACACGCCTTGTAGAAATCGTGGCCGAACAGGTTCACGCCGTAGGAACCCGCAAGGTCGTAGAAACAATTGCCGTCGAGGTCGGTCACCGACACACCCTCGGACGACTGCAAAAACGCGCTGGCCTTCAGATGCTGGCGCAGGAACCGGCTGTATTGAAAGGGCACCCGATAGCGGCTGGTGAACTGCAGATCGGATATCCCGACTTCCACCTCGGCGGTGAGCGTCGCGCTGCGAGCAAACCGCTGTCGGTACAGTTCCACCAGTTTAAAGAACCCGGCACGCCGGCGTTCGGCGATATCCCGGGGCGCGGCGTCGGAACGGAAAAATCGATCCTCGTCGTAGGCGTAGTACGGCACCAGCGCGGCGACCCGCCGCGCCATTCGAGAGTGGCCAGTGAGCGAAGGATGTTTGGCCTTCGACAGTTCGAGCCGCATGCGCAGCGCGGGCAGCAACAGAACCGCCGCTGCCGCAAGACCAATTACAAGTGCCATTTGTTGCATGCCGGATCCTCTATGGTAGTGGGGAGCAATTCATCCAATCCTTCTTTTCCAAAAGTACTTTATTACTACAGGAGCATTACAAGACCATGACGGTCCGCTCGGCGTTTCTGCGCATACTGCAGCAGGAAGACATCAACTTTCTGGTAACCAACCGCATTCCGCGGCAATTGCTCACCCGTTTCATGGGCTGGCTCAGCAAAATCGAGCAGCCGCTGGTCAGCCGGCTTTCCCTCGCCATTTGGCAAATGTTCGCCGACCTCGGCCTGAATGAGGCAAAAAAAACCCGTTTCTCCAGCCTGCACGACTGTTTCATCCGTGAACTCAAGCCTGGTGCGCGGCCGGTAGATCCCAACCCGGCGATTCTGGTCAGCCCCTGCGATGCGATCATCGGTGCTTGCGGCCAACTGGACGGCGTCCAACTCGTGCAGGCCAAAGGGTTTCCCTACACCATTCAAGATCTGCTCGGTGATGCAGACCTCTCTGCCCGTTACCGCAATGCGACATACGTAACGCTGCGCATCACATCCACCATGTATCACCGTTTTCACGCACCGCACGACTGCCGGGTGAGCAAGGTGACCTATTTCTCGGGCGATACCTGGAACGTCAATCCCATCGCGCTCAAACGCGTCGAGCGGCTGTTCTGCAAAAACGAGCGGGCACTGATTCGGACACAACTCGATTCAGGAAAACACGAGGTACTGCTGGTGCCGGTCGCGGCGGTTCTGGTGGCGAGCATCCAGCTGCATTTCCTCAACGTACTTCTGCACCTGCGTTACGCCGGGCCCAATGTGATTTCTTGCGACGCGCACTTCAATAAAGGCGAAGAGATGGGCTGGTTCCAGCACGGCTCGACGATTCTGGTCTTCGCGCCAGCGGGCTTCGCCCTGCATGAAAAGGTGCGCGAAGGTGGTCTGATTCGCGCTGGCGAACCGCTGATGAAGCTGCCCTGATGGATGCCGCATTGTTGTTCTGGTGGTTGGCGCTGTGCGCGGCGGCCGCGACCAATGTGGTCCTGCTGATCTGGTCCGCGCAGCGGCTGGCGAGTCGCGCGGCGGTGTTACCGCCCCCGCTACGTGCATCGCGAACATTGCAACTGTGGCTTTCGGCAGGTTACGCAATTGGCTGTGGCTTCCGATCGGTATTTCCCATGGTGGACGTGCCGCGCCTCTGTCTGCACGACACATGGATCTCCCGCATCGCGGTCGGGCGTACCGTCGCCACGGTCGCGGAGTTGTCCTTCGCCATGCAGTGGGCTCTGCTGCTGCGCGAGTCCGCTGCGGGCAGCGGACTCGCCGCCCTCGCCGGGCGTCTGATCTTCCCGATCATCATTGTGGCCGAAGTATTTTCGTGGGGCGCGGTCATTACCTCCAATTACCTGCTGCACGCGATCGAAAATTCCCTTTGGACCCTGGCCGCCCTGCTGGGGCTGGCGGGTTTTCTGTCATTGCGCCAGCAAGCCGAAGCGGCGTCCGCGCGTTTTCTCGAAGCCGCCTGCGTATGCGCGGGGGCTTATGTGATGTTCATGGTGAGCGTGGACGTGCCCATGTATCTGTCGCGCTGGCAGGCGGAAGCAACCGGTGACGGCAGTCTGCCGCTGGCGCAGGGCCTGCGCACTCTGTTCGATCGCTGTATCGTCGAGCACCGCTGGGCCGTCTGGCGCCAGGACGTCCCTTGGATATCCTTGTATTTCACGGTCGCTGTATGGATCAGTATTGCGCTGGCGCATGCGCCACAATTCCGCCCCTCGAAAAATGCCTAGGACAACGCTGGTTCTGCTACCTGGCCTGGACGGTACGGAGATTTTCTTCGGCCCGCTGCTTGCCCATCTGCCGTCCTGGATAGACCCCGTTGTCGTCACCTATCCGGCTTCCGGCCCGAACACATACGACAGCCTTGCCACAATCGTGGACGCGGCCGTCGACGGGCTGGCAAATTTCGTTATTCTCGGTTGGTCATTCGGTGGCCCGCTTGCACTCATGGTCGCCGCCCGCATGCCTACTCAGGTCTCCGGGGTCGTGCTGTGCGGATCGTTCGTGACGCCACCTCATCCCAGCCTGGTGCCGTTTCGCTACGCCGTCATCGGGCCGGTGGTCGCAGTCGTTCGTGCGATTCGCCGGCTGCGTCTCTTGATGCCGGGACGGGCAACTACGGAACTGCGTGCGGCCAAAGCGATTACCTGGAGGAGAGTCCATTCCGGCACCCTCGCGGCGCGCGCCAGAGCGGTTCTGAATGTCGATGCACGCGCGCTTCTTGCCGCGTGTAACTCGCGAATTTTGTACCTTATGGCAACCGAGGACGAAGTCATTTCACGCGCCAATCTCGATACCGTCCTCGCCATCTCACCGAAGACTGAGGTCGCCGAAATAGAAGGGCCTCACATGGCGCTGTTTACCAATCCCTCGCAGTCAGCGGCGAGAATTGTGGATTTTCTGCAAAAAAGACAGATGCCCGACCGGGCTCCAACCCCTCACCCCTACATCACGCAAGAATATTCAGGGCAATAAGGACTCAGATCCTCACGGCACTACCTTAGGACCGGATGCTGGGACAACTGTGGTATGTAGCCCGGATGGAGCGCAGCGCAATCCGGGTATGGTGCGGCAACCGTGCATTTTCCCCGTATTCCGCTACGCTGCATACGTATGTACTGCGCCTTTATTGTCGCAAGCCCC
>CAMDKM010000069.1 GCA_945900965.1 Bordetella parapertussis
TGGCGACATCGGAAATCTGATCGTTCGTGCCAATATCCGTGGTACGCAGGCCGTTGTTGAACGTTGTATCAAGACTGCCGTCGGTGTTGTAGCGCACCAGGGCGAAATCGATGGTAGCCAGATTTGTCGTTGCGAGAGGATTGGCTGGCGTGGGCGCCGGAACAATAATGTCGGGCCCGCGACCATAACCGGCGGCGATAATTCTGCCGTCGGCTTGTATGGCCATGCTGGTCAATTCGTCGTTCGAAAGACCGCTGCCGATAAGAGTCGTGACAATGCCGGCGCCATCTGCCCGCTCGCTGGCAACATCGACGCCGAAAGTGGTATCCAGGGTGCCATCCGTGTTGTAGCGCGCCAGGGCAAAATCGGAACCCGTTCGCGTATTGGGAGTGGTCGCGGTAGCGGCCGTGCCCATGATGGCGCCGCCGCCGACAACGATCTTGCCGTCCGCCTGCAGAACAATGCTGCGAATGGATTCGCTATTGGGGCCGATCGCCAGGGTCTGGATGCCGTCGTTGCTGAAGCTGGAGTCCAGGCTGCCGTCGGCGTTGAAGCGTGCCAGAGCGAAATCCGTATTGGTCCCGCCTTGCCGCGATCCTGCCGTCACGATTTTGCCATCGGTCTGGATGGCAATGGCATTCATCTGGTCGGTGCTGGTACCGATCGGCTGGGTAAGCATGCCGGTTCTAGGGCCTGCGGGGTCACCGAGAGGATTGACCAGATTGCCGAAGCTGGTGTCCAGGCTGCCGTCGGCGTTATAGCGTACCAGGGCGAAATTTTCGTTGGATTCTATGCTGTATCCGCCGGCCACGATCTTGCCGTCGCTTTGCAGCGCGACGCTGGTCAGAACATCGTCGAGGTTATTCACCCGATCGCTGAATTGGGTGGTGACAACGTGCAGACCGTCAACCCCACTGATGTTGACAAGCGGCGCCGCGATAACGCCGGTGCTGGCCTCCAATTCCCAATCGCCGTCAAGACCGTGTTGGCCGAAACTTTTGTCAATGCTTCCCGCAGCCGTCAGCGCGGGCGCAACAGGTACGAGACTCGTGGCGATATCGGAAGAAGCAGCGACGTCGGCTCCGGTCAGCGAAGCAAGCAAGTTAATGAAGGTGGTACCCGTCGTGCCGCCGGCTATGTTTGAGCCGTAAAGCAGAATGTCGCCGTCAGCCGTCAACGCCACGTTGATGGCGGCGAGCAGGTCGGCGAGTGCGAGGGAGGGAGCCGCCAGTTCCGCGCTGGTGATCGGTATGCCGCCCAGTGTGAGCGTGCCTTCGGATCCGGGCGCGACAATATGGATGGACTCCACCGTGCCGACTTCGGCGGCAAGGTAACTGGTCATCTGCAGCAGAGCATCCTGCAGCGGGTCCAGAAGGACAACAACCGTGCCCTCCGCAAGACCTGCCAATACGTTGCTGATATTGTCCGCGGTGGAATCAATGAATACGTAGGATGACATCGTAGCCCCCTGAAGAAAGATGGTTGACGGTCGAGCGCAACATGCAAATGAGCGTTCGATCGGTTAAGCAGTGCAATTTGTTGTCTGTTGGCAATTCATTGGGCCTCATTTAACGCGAATTGCCGTCGGGTTAATGTCGGCTTCCACTGAATCTGTCGTGAGTCAATCGGCGGTGTTGGGGTAGGGGTAACCCTACCGGTCTTGCCGTGCCGAATTCCTTGAAACAAATGCTGCTGCGAATGGCGCTTGGCTGGTGGCGTCGCGATGTGGAGCCGGGTGCATCCCGATTTCATTCAGGAATGCGCAAGTTCTGAAACTTTCAATGCGACGAAGACTTACACCAGCAGATGGAGTGCGTCTGCCAGACCCAATCCAGGTCCGGTCATGTTGCTTGTAATGACCGGACCTGAAGCGAGCTTTCCCCGGGAACGCGAAAGGCCGCGCGCCAGATTATTAGGGAAGGAGAGTCGTTGCGATGGAGGAGGGGCCAAGGCCTACCGTCACTGTGCCGAGAGCGGTGAGCGCTCCCAGATTGGTGTCGATGGAGAAAATAGAGACATTGTTGGAAAGCTGATTGGCGGCATACAGGAATTTTCCCGTGGGATCGACGTCGATGAAATACGGCAGATCGCCCGCCGGGAATGGGCTTCCCGCAACCGGGGTGAGCGCCCCTGAGGACTCTACCCGGTATGCCGAAATGTTGTCGGAGGCCTGGTTTGCCACAAACACGAAGTTGCCAGCCAGGTCGAAGGTTATTGCGACTGGCCCGTCGCCAGCCGACATCGTAGTACCGCTACTACCTGCCCCGTTCAGGTCGATCTCGGACAACAGACCGGAAATGCCGACCGAGTAACCCGATATGCTGTCGTCAAGCTGATTCGTCACATAGACGAATTTTCCGGCTGGAGAAGGATCCACGACAACGGAAGACGGGGAATTGCCGGAGGCGACCAGGCCGCCAGGTATTGCCGCAATCTCGCCAGTGGTGGGGTTAATTGTATAAGCAGAGACGTTTTTGGAACCTTGGTTGATCACGTAGGCCAGGTTTCCGTTGCCGTTGATGCTCATCGACACCGGGCCCAATCCCGTCTCCACGGGAGTCCCGATTGTGCTTAACAATCCGGTAGGTCCAATACCGTACGCCATGACGCTCCCGGGTTCGTTAACGTCAGTTTCGCCTTCGAAATTCACCACGTAGAGGAAGTTTCCCGAGGGATGAACAACAAGGAAGGAGGGATAGAACCCTGCCGGAACCGCGGGACCGATTGCCGATAACTTTCCGGTCACATTGTCGATCGCAAAGGCAGAAACAGTGTTGTCCGCGCGATTCGCAACATAGGCAAATTTCCGGGTAGGTTCGATGACCACGGACAACGGTTGATTGCCCACTCCAAGCGCCTTTTTGCCAGGGACTTGTTGATGATCGATCTCCGAAATCAATCCGACCGAATTCACGGTAAAGGCCGACACGGTGTCATCGGCCGTGTTTGCCACATAGGCAAAGCCCGCGGGAGTCGGAACCGGGTCCGCGCCAGTACTTCCCCCGCCGCCACCACCACCACAAGCGGCTAGTGTGGCAAGACACAGGGTATTGAATATTCCGATCAGCCAGCGATTGGGTCTCATGGTCATTTATCCTCGTCACTGGAAAGCCGCCGATTCGGAAGAATCACCGGTGTTTCCATATTCACAGTTCATGGGCCGTCCGTCCGCCGCGAATGTTTTGCGGCTGGTACCGTCGGTGCTCATTTCCAACAACTTGACTTGCTATACGTCAATTTTCAATTCGCGCGCTCTCCGACAGATCAAGCGCGCAGATGCAGCAATTCCCTTGCGATCTGTTTGTGCGATCCCATGGCCGGCGACATTGTCCAGCGGTCCAGCGCCTCGTTGCCCATACGCACCATGCCGGTGTGCTGACTGATATCGGCATCGCGCACGGGGTCGCTGTTGTAGAAACCGAGTTTGCGGCGGATTAGGTCCATCTCGGCAGGCTTGCCGGTCAGGAAGGTCCACCCCTTGTCGGTGGGAATTTCGTATAGGTCCATGTACGCGCGCAATTCCTTCGGCGAATCCAGCTCGGGACGCAGGGTCATCGAATACATGAAAATTTCCTTGCCCACATGGCCCGCCAGCGCGCCCTGGACGGTTTTAAGATTGGCCGTGCTGCGCGGGCAGATTCCGGCGCAGGCGGTATACATCATGTTGAAGGCGAGTACCTTGCCGCGTACCACGTCATCGTAAAACCGCAGCTTGTGGCCGTTGTGGTCGTACACGACGCTGTTCGGAAAATAGTCGGCGCGCGGCCCCGGAGCCGCCCGCAGTTCGCGCTGCGATGCCACCAGCAAAGAGCCGATTGCCGTGACACCCATGAGGCCCAGCAAGGCTCTCTTGGTGTTGGTGACTTCTGGTTTGGCGTCGTCGTTCATTTTCTCGCTCCGATTTGGTATGGATGGATTCATCTTCAGAATGTTTTTGTCCGATCACGGAACAACATCGAAGCGAATCATCATCGCGTGGTCTTCGTGAGTCAGGTTATGACAATGCATCATGTATTTGCCGGTAAAGTCGCTGAAGCGCAGCACTACACGCACCAGTTCTCCAGGACGCAGTGCATAGACATCCTTGCGCCCGCGCTCGTGCAGTGGCGGCATCTTGCCGTTGCGCGACAGAATTCGGCCTTCGTCCACATGAATGTGTACCGGGTGATGCCAGCCGCCACTGCCTTCCAGTTCCCAGATTTCGGTCGTATTGACCTTGACTGTGGCGGTAGGGTGTTCAATATCGACAATCTTGCCGTTGACAGTCCACAACTCGTTTTCCCGGTCGAACTTGAAGCGGCGTGTTTTCACCACTTCGGACAAATCGATCGGCGGCAGAGGGCGCAACATATAGGGCACGCGGCTGTAATCGACTTCGCCGAGCGGCATGCTGGCGTCGACATCGAAGCGAAGAATTTGCGTGCCGGGAGCGAGCAAGTCGCCGACTGCGTTGCGGACATTGGTCAATGCACCTTCGGGGCCGCGACCACTTGTCTGGATCAGGCGATTGACCAGGTAGAGCTGTGAGCCGGCGTGTTTGGAGAAATCAATGACGATGTCGCCGCGCTCGGCCGGGCCGATGGCCACCTTGTTCATGGTCAACGGCGAGGGCAACAGGTTGCCGTCGTTGGCGATGTATTGAAAGGTCTGGTTGACTCCACCCTTGACGAGATACAACTCGTAAAACTTCGACATGCTTGAATCGAGCAGGCGGAAACGGTACTTGCGGGGCTTGACCTTGAAGTAGGGCTGGATCTTGCCGTTGACGCAGATCTTGTTGCCCAGGTGCCCGTCGTTGTCGAACTGGTCGATCCACAGGTACCCGCCCGAATCGAACTGCATGTCGCTAATGGCCAGCGGAATATCGTGGACACCCACCCCGCTGGGTAATCGCAGGGCGGAAGGATTGCCGGGATCGTAAATCTCATTGCCGGAATCGAGGCGGTCGAACATCAGATGGAAGCCAACCAGCCCGCGATAACAGTTGAACGCGGTGTAATCCAGACGATGATCGTGATACCACAGGGTGCCCAGAGCTTCCCGCGGGTCGCCGTCGGTTTCCGGATAGAGGTCGTAGTTCGCGTAACAATTCACGTAGTGATGATCCAGATACGCGCCGGAGGCGGTCAGGGTCGGGCCGGCCTTGGTGGCGCTGTAATAGTTGCCGGCAAAGCCATCGCTTTCCGATGCACAGTGAAGGTTGTGCAAATGCGTCGAGATTTCCGGTGAACCAAAGCCTGTGGAATTGGCGGGCAGCTCGTTCTTGATGCGCACGATCGTGGGCTCGCCGTAGCGCGAAACGAAAGTCGGGCCGGGGAATATGCCGTCATACCCCCAAATTTCCTGAGTCGGCAGATGGGGATGAAACGAATGCATGCCCGGCTTGACGCGCAGCATGTAGGTTTTCTGGTGCGGCCAGTGGTCCCACCCTTGATGAGGGTCGCGACCGCACTCCCAATTCGCTGTGTTGGCGTAGTGTTGTGGGGGCGGACTGAGAGTTTCCGGCGCCTTTGGAGCGTAAACCGGCAACGGCGTCAGGAATGGCGGCGTCGCCGGACCGGGCGGAGGATCTTTTGCCAAGGCAGGGCTGATACCGACCTGGCCCGGCACTACCGCGGCTGCCGTCGCTGCGGCTCCGAGTTTCAGAACGCTGCGCCGGGACTGATCCGTCGGTTCGCCGATTTTGGGTTTCTGACTCATCTTCGTAGCTCCCTGAATGTTCCTGTCCTTGAATGGCTTGATCCTTCGATCAGTTACCTAACCGATCAAGATGCTATCATGAAGCCTTTGGCTTCGATGAAATCCACGTGTTTTCCCGTGAAGATCGAAAGCGTATGCGATGCATATGATCCGAAAATTAATGCGAATGCTTGATATCGAGAATAGAGTATTAGCCGGCAAAACGTTGCCGGGATAGCCTCATGTTGGCGTGCGGATTAACTGAAATTTCCGTAGGGGTTGAAGAGACCTGGTCGTGGGGATTGCCCTACATTCAGGAACTCTCCCCAGACGGCGAAAATGGCCACGCGGCGTGCATCGCGGGCCAAGGCTTGCATCGGCTTCGGTAGGGAACCTGTTTCCGGCGGCGCAAGTTGTTCTGCTGCCCGCCTTTGGTGCAACTTGATTAACTTCGCCCCGCAGGAGAGGGGCGGAGGGTCAGTGGATCAGTCCGTGTTCGATCGCGTAACGCGCCAGTTCGGCATTGCTGTGAACTTGCAGTTTGTCGAGTACGCGTCGTCGATAGGTGGTGATGGTTTTGGCGCTCAAATGCAACTCGTCGGCGATTTGCGAGAGAGGTTTGCCGCTGGCAATGTCGCACAAGACGTTGATCTCGCGATCCGACAGAAGTTCGTGCAGGTTATCGATCGTTTTCGATCGCAGTTGAGTGGCCAATTGCAATGCCAGGTTTGCGCTGACATAAGCACCGCCATCGACCACTTTGCGAATGGCCGTGACGAGATGGTCCGGAGCGCTCGCCTTGGTGAGATATCCCGATGCACCATCCCTGAGCGCGCGCATTGCGTAAACTTCTTCCGCATGCATGGTGAGGATCAGCACCGGAAGCTCCGGCTTTTCCTGTTTGATCAATCGCAAGGCATCGAACGCGCTCTTGCCGGGCATGTTGATGTCCATGACAACCGCGTCCCAGGATTCCTCGCGGATTCGCTTCAATGCCAGATCGGCGGTATCTGCTTCGCCGATGTCTTCGATGTCGGGTTCGTCCCGCAGCAGCCGGGTGACACCGTAACGAACCAGTGCGTGATCATCCACCACCAGAATTCTAAGAGCGTCGTGTCTCATGATGTCATCGCCTCGGGGACTCGTAACGTAATGGTCGTGCCGCCTTCCGGACGGCCAAGGATTCGCAGCTCGCCGCCAATGACCCGGGCGCGATCCGACATGCCGCACAATCCCATGGAAAGGGGATGGAGAATGTTTTTGGTGGATATGCCTTTGCCATCGTCCGATATGGAAACATTCAGGCAGTGACCTTCGGTTCCAATCCTGACCTTTACGAAAGATGCCTCCGCGTGACGCGCCACGTTCGTCAAGGCTTCCTGAACTATTCGGAAAACGTCATCGGCCGAGCTATCGCGGACCTGAAGCTGCTCTGCGTCGACCTGAAAATCGCACGCAATCTTGGTGACCTCTTCAAATTGGCGGATATGAGTTTCGAGGGCGGACTTGATGCCCATGCCGTCCACCACACGTGGCCGGAGTTTCTCCGCCACGCGTGCCACGGATTCCATTGCCTGGTCTACGTGCCCCAGGAGCGTAACCCACTGACTGTCTATGGCGCGCCGAAAATGTGTTTTTGCGGATTTCGAGGCGCATTTGAGGACAATTTTCAGCGTCATCAAATGCACGCCTAGATCATCATGGATGTCGCGGCCAATTCGGGCGCGCTCGGCGGCAAGTGCTGCCTGGACGGCATCCGAAGATTCAAACGATGCTTTTTCCGAGATGCCCGGTACCGGCGCAATCGTGGCTGAAGGGCCGTCCGTATCGGCGCGCAGTAGCACTTTTGCCGGCAGGCGGCGACGCAGAAACAATGTTTCAAAGATCAGCAGCATCGATACAAGGGTCGCGACGATCAGGCAGATCAGCATCCCGTTTCGGTGCCATATATTTTGCTGCTCCAACTGGCGATCGAGCGTGGTTAACGCCGAGAAATTGGCATCGGTCAGTTTATCGTTTACCAGCATAAAAGACGGCTCGTCGGCGTCAGTCCTGTTGCCGACCTTTGCCAGATATCCATCGGCAGTAAGAATCGAAGCGTCATCCCGCGAGAACGTTGCCAGATTGGGGAGTGTCCGCAGCGTCAAGCGAGGCAGAGTCTGGACGCCATGTGTAAAGCTGAAGGACAAATGTTCGAGGCGTTCGAGACGCGCATTAACCTGATCCCTGGCAGAATCCACCAGGATTTGATCCGGATAAGCGCCCCGCATTCCATAGTGCTGCTCCAGCAGGTCCAGGTCTTCGACCATTGTCCGCACTTCCTGGACTTCACTGGCGAAGCGGCTGGCGGAATGTATGGACGAATAAAGGTGATTCGCTTTTGAGAAGGTTGCGGCGGTATAAATGCCCAACAGCAGCAGAAGCAGGAGACTGGTCCCAAGGACGAGCAGAGAAGGCATTGAAAGGGCGCCGACCACGTCCTTGCCGGTAAATTTCCCCATGAATGACCTAATGACCAAAGCAAGCCTCGGATTTATCCAAGAATGTCGGGCATCTATAACGGAAGAGCTGGCAACCGATTCAGCCTGCTGCATTAAGCGAACCTCCGAATTCGTGGGGCGTGGAATTGCGGCTTTCTTGAACTATTTCTAGAAGTCTCAAAACAGAGACGTCTCTGTTTGGAGACATTATTCTTAAAGTGACAATAAATGTCAATCATTTTATTTGGCCTATACCTGATTGAATGGACATCAGAAATAGAGCAGAAATCGCACCGGAACTCGATAGAGTTAGTTTAAATCGTCTCCGCTAAGAGACGTACTTCGAGTCTGGATCATCACACCCAGACTTGCCATGTCTCTGTTTTTTGGCCTGGTTTCCCAAGAAAATCCCAGCGATCCTGGGCCAAGTCCGCGACCCAATTGGTAGCCTCCGGACCGGGTTTTTGGCTAACGTTCAACTCTCCAAACCCACTCCTTTTGCTGAGAATTCGGCGAAGAATCCGCGCTGACGTTGAACGCTCGGCACCCTTGCGCCGGTCAACCACCGCTACCGAAGGTATGAGTTCCTGGAAGATGCAACTGAAAGCGTCCGGAAATTACTCAAAATTCCTTTCTATTGATGTATTTGGCGTGGAGTGTTGGAGAATTTCGAGTACGATTGCGCAAATTTCCCAAGGGGACCCATGGCTATCCTTGGAATAGTCTCAAGCGAGATGGGATTTTCTTTTGACCAACATGACTGAGTGAGAAATGTTTCAAATTCAACTACCTGATGGTTCGACCCGATCATTTGACAAGACCTTAAGTGTCCTCGACATCGCGACCAATATCGGGACGGGTTTGGCACGGGCAGCCTTGGCGGGTCGGGTTGATGGCAAATTGGTTGACTTGGACTACCAAGTAGACCGAGACGCAGAAATTGCCATCGTTACTGATCGGGATGGTGCCGGCCTGGAAATCGTGCGCCATTCCTGTGCCCATCTGCTGGCCCACGCGGTGAAAGAGCTTTATCCCGATGCGCAGGTGACTATTGGTCCCGTGATAGAGGATGGTTTTTACTACGATTTTTCCTACAAACGAGCCTTTACGCCCGAAGACCTGGCTGCGATCGAAAAACGCATGGCGGAAATTGCCAGACGCGACTTGAAGGTCGAGCGCAAGGTCTGGAAGCGCGAGGCTGCCATTGGGTTCTTTCGCGAACGCGGGGAAAACTACAAGGCGGAAATCATTGAAGCCATTCCAGGCGAGGAGCCTATTTCGCTTTATGCGCAGGGAGAGTTTAGCGACCTGTGCCGGGGCCCTCATGTTCCCTCGACCGGGAAACTCAAGGTATTCAAACTGCTGAAGTTGGCCGGAGCCTATTGGCGGGGAGACGCTCGCAACGAAATGTTGCAGCGAATTTATGGCACCGCCTGGCTGAAGAAGGAGGATCTGGACGCGTATTTATTTCGAATCGAGGAGGCGGAAAAACGCGATCACCGGAGATTGGGCCGACAGCTTGACCTGTTTCACCTGCAGGAAGCGGCGCCGGGAATGGTTTTCTGGCACCCCAAAGGCTGGGCTATCTGGCAGCAGGTAGAACAATATATGCGGCGAATGCTGGGCGCCCATGGTTATCGGGAAGTCCGTACGCCGCAGGTGCTGGAACGCGCACTTTGGGAGCGTTCGGGCCACTGGGAGAATTACCGCGAGCTGATGTTCACGACCGAGTCGGAGAAACGCGACTACGCGGTGAAACCGATGAACTGCCCTGGGCATGTGCAGATATTCAATCAAGGCATCAAAAGCTACCGCGACCTGCCTCTGCGGCTGGCCGAATTTGGCGCCTGTCATCGCAATGAGCCGTCGGGCGCCTTGCACGGCATCATGCGAGTGCGTGGTTTTACCCAGGATGACGCCCATATCTTCTGTACGGAAGAGCAGGTGCTTTCGGAATCCACCGCGTTCATTGAACTCTTGCAGAAGATTTACGCGGATTTCGGATTCCAGGAGATATTGATCAAACTTTCCACCCGCCCGGTCAAACGGATCGGGGCGGACGCGACCTGGGACCGGGCAGAGGCTGCATTAAAGGACGCACTCGCCGCCAAGGGCTTGAAATGGGAGCTGAATCCAGGAGAGGGGGCCTTCTACGGGCCGAAGATTGAGTTTTCCCTCAAAGACTCCATCGGGCGGATATGGCAATGCGGAACCTTGCAGTTGGATTTCGCCTTGCCAGGCCGGTTGGCGGCCGAATATGTCGCCGAGGACAATAGCCGTCGCCAGCCGGTGATGTTGCATCGAGCCATATTGGGGTCACTGGAACGTTTTATTGGCATCTTGATCGAGAACTATGCCGGCGCCATGCCTTTATGGCTGGCTCCGGAGCAAATAGTCGTCATGAATATCTCCGAAAACCAGGCGGGTTATGCCGAACAGGTGGCCAGTCAACTGCGGTCGGCCGGGTGGCGGGCATTTTCGGACTTGAGAAACGAGAAAATAACCTATAAAATTCGCGAACATAGTTTGCAGAAATTACCTTTTCAACTGATCGTGGGCGACAAGGAAGTTTCGGCGAATGCCGTTGCCGTGCGTACGCGGACAGGCGAGGATCTGGGGCAAATGCCGCTTGATGCGTTTATCAAGCGCTTGTCTTCAGAACTGCCCGACGCAGAACGCGCGGCTTAATTTTTTAATGGAGGCTCGCCCATCGCTCAAGACAGGGATGTAAGGATCAATTCGGAAATCACCTCGCCCGAAGTTAGATTAATCGGTATCAAAGGTGAACCGATTGGGATTGTCAGTATTGCCCAAGCCAACGCCATGGCTGAAGAACTGGAAATCGATTTGGTGGAAATAGCGCCGACTGCCCAGCCGCCGGTCGCCAGATTGATGGATTTTGGCAAGTTCAAGTACAGCGAGGCAAAAAGGAAGCACGAAGCCAAGCTGAAACAAAAACAAATCCAGGTCAAGGAAGTGAAATTTCGCCCGGGAACGGACGAGGGCGATTATCAGATCAAGCTACGCAATCTGATTCGTTTTCTTGCCGAGGGCGACAAGACCAAGATCACGCTGCGGTTTCGTGGTCGGGAAATGGCGCACCAGGAATTTGGCATCAAGCTCCTGGAAAGGGTGAAAGGCGATCTCGAGCCTCATGGCGTAGTGGAGCAGTTCCCGAAAATGGAGGGTCGGCAGATGGTGATGGTCCTGGCCCCGAAGAAGAAGATTTAAGTGTGTTGCCGCCGGAAGGGTGTTCCGGCTCTATAAATAGACGCCCGAAACAAGTGATGACCTGGTTCCAAAAGTGCCGCGATATGGCCACCTGGCGTCAAGCTAAAACAAGGAGTTTTTTCGCATGCCCAAGCTCAAATCCAAGAGCGGCGCGGCCAAGCGTTTCAAGGCGCTTGGTAGCGGCCGTTTCAAACGCTCGCAGGCCAACCTGCGGCACATCCTGACGAAGAAGTCGACCAAACGGAAACGTCATCTGCGCGGTACTACCGCGGTTCATGCTTCGGATCATTCCCGTATTCGGGACATGCTTCCGTACGCATAAGGGGGAGCCATGCCAAGAGTCAAACGTGGTGTAACCGCGCGTGCGCGGCACAAGAAAGTACTGGAACTGTCCAAAGGTTTTCGTGGTCGCCGGCGCAATGTTTACCGGGTTGCCAAGCAGGCCGTCATGCGTGCCGGGCAATATGCCTATCGCGATCGCCGCAACAAGAAGCGAGATTTTCGTTCCCTTTGGATCGTGCGTATCAATGCCGCTGCGCGGGAATGCGGCCTGTCGTACAGCGCCCTGATTAACGGTCTGAAAAAAGCCTCGATCGAGGTGGATCGCAAAGTCCTTGCGGACATTGCGGTATTCGACAAGGCGGCGTTCGAGAAATTTGCTGGTCAGGCCAAGGCCAGCCTCGGCATCTGATTTGAATAGTTGACAACAAGGAGGCCCGCCGGCGCGCGCCTCCTTTTTTTATTGCATCTGCCAGTGGTCAAGGATGGAAAGTCTCGAAAAAATCATTGCGGAAGCCAGGGTCAGTTTCGACTCCAGCGTGGACAACGCTTCCCTGGAGCAAGCAAAGGCAAAATTCTTGGGCAAGTCTGGCGTCCTGACCGAGCAACTCAAGGGATTGGGGAAACTTGCAGCAGAAGACCGCCCCAAGGTCGGGGCCGCGATCAACGAGGCCAAGGAGCAAATTGAGCGCTTGTTGGCGGCACGGCGGGCGTACTTGGAGGAGCAGTTGCTGCAAGCGCGGCTGAGTGAAGAAGCGCTCGACGTCAGCTTGCCCGGGCGAAGCCGTTCGCGGGGGGGGATTCACCCGGTCATGCGAACCTGGCAACGGGTGGAGTCGATTTTTCGGTCGATTGGTTTCGAAGTGGCTGATGGTCCGGAAATCGAGACTGATTGGTACAACTTCACGGCCTTGAATCAGCCGCAAAATCATCCGGCGCGCTCGATGCACGATACCTTCTATGTGGAAGACGGGCTGCTGCTGCGTACCCACACCAGCCCCATGCAGGTTCGCTACGCACGCACCCATCAACCGCCGATCAAGGTTATTGCCCCGGGCCGCACTTACCGCGTGGACTCGGACGCTACACACTCTCCGATGTTTCATCAGGTCGAAGGGCTATGGATCGACGAACAGACCAGTTTTGCCGATCTCAAGGGCGTCTATACGGATTTTCTGCATCAGTTCTTCGAAACCACGGATTTGCAGGTGCGGTTTCGTCCCTCCTTTTTTCCTTTCACCGAGCCTTCGGCGGAAATCGACATGGCCTTTTCGTCCGGACCCTTGAAAGGCAGGTGGCTGGAAATATCGGGAGCGGGGCAGGTACATCCCAACGTGATCCGGAATTTTGGCCTGGATCCCGAACGTTTTATCGGTTTTGCCTTTGGGAGCGGACTGGAGCGCCTGACCATGCTTCGTTACGGCATAGACGACCTTCGCTTGTTCTATGAGGGCGACCTGCGTTTTTTACGCCAGTTCAACTGATCCACGACCATGCAATTCTCCGAAAATTGGCTGCGCACCTGGGCCGATCCAAAATTGTCCACGTCGAAGCTTGCCGAGTTACTGACCATGTCCGGTCTGGAAGTCGAGCACTGTGTGCCGGTTGCGCCAGCCTTTTCCGGAGTGGTCGTTGCGGAAGTTTTGTCGCTGGAGCGCCATCCCAATGCACAAAAGCTCAATGTATGCGAAGTGGATGCAGGTGGAGCTACCCGTTTGCGTATTGTCTGCGGGGCGCCCAATGTCGTCGCCGGCATGAAAGTGCCGTGCGCGCGCGTCGGCGCGCGCTTGCCGGGGCCAACTTCGGAAAGCCCCTTGGAAATTCGCAGTGCCAGTTTGCGTGGAGTCGACAGTCAGGGAATGCTGTGTTCTGCGAGGGAACTGGGAT
>CAMDKM010000070.1 GCA_945900965.1 Bordetella parapertussis
GGGCACCCGGTAGGCTCCCTGCTGAAATGTCTTGACAAGGTTCTTGCACGACAAAACCGCGTTCATTGCCTCTCCCATTGCCCGGCCTCGCATGGCGCATGGACCAACTGAACTCTGACGCGGAAACTATTCATAGCGAAGTGCCTCGGCCGGATTGGTTCGAGCGGCCTTCAGGCTTGGATACACCGTCGCCGCCAGACTGAGCGCAAGGGAAGTCAGCCCGATGACGATCACGTCCTGCCATTGCAAATCCGAGGGCAGATCGCTGATGTAATACACATCCTTGGCCAGGAACTGAAACCCGAAGGCCTGCTCGATGGCCGGCACCACCACGTCCACATTGAGCGCGATGATCACCCCACCCACCACGCCGATCAACATGCCGATCAGCCCGATCAATGCCCCCTGGATCACGAATATTTTCATGATGTCCCCGGGCGCAGCGCCAAGCGTGCGCAGAATCGCTATATCGGCGCGTTTGTCGGTGACTGCCATGACCAGGGTTGAAACGATGTTGAAAGCAGCCACGGCGACGATCAGCAACAGGATGATGAACATGACGCGTTTTTCGATTTGTACCGCGCGGAAAAAATTGGCGTGGCTGCGCGTCCAGTCCGTCACATGCACCTCGGCGGACAAGGTTTCCGACAATTCCCGCGACACACGCGGCGCCGCGAACAGATCCTGAAGTTTCAGACGCACGCCGGACACGGTGGTGTCCAGACGATAGAGTTTTTGTGCATCCTCCAGGTGAATCAGCGCCAGCCCGGAATCGTATTCGAACATGCCGACCTCGAAGATGCCGGCCACTTCAAATTGTTTCAGCCTGGGCAGAATGCCCGCCGGGGTGATTTGCCCCTGCGGGGCGATCAGCACCACTCGGTCGCCCACCCTCGCGCCAACGCTCAGCGCCAGCTCCCGGCCCAGCACGATGCGGAATTTGCCCGCCTCGAGATCGGAAAGACTGCCCGCCTTCATGTGCGCCCCGATTTCCGCAACCTTGTTCTCGTCGCCCGGCAACACACCCCGCACCAAAGTACCCTGCACTGTCTGCCGATACGACAGCAGTCCCTGTGCCATCACGTAGGGCGCCGAGGCCAGCACTTCGGGATTGCGGCTGGCCTGCGCCGCCACCTCTTGCCAGTCCTTCAGATTACCGTCAAGTCCGCCGATTTGAATATGCGAAGCCACCCCCAGAATCCGCACCCGCAATTCCTTCTGGAAACCGTTCATGACCGACAACACGACAATCAGCGCGGCAACGCCCAGTGCGATGCCCGCCATGGAGGTAATCGAAATGAACGAAATAAAATGATTGCGCCGCTTGGCGCGCGTATAGCGCAGCCCGACAAACAGTTCGTAAGGCGTCAACATGTGCGGAAATCCGCGCTGCGGAATGGATTCGAGGACGCGAAGTCTGCCACAACTGGGCCGTGAGAGCTTCGGGCCTTCATTATCTGCATGTTAGACTCCGCTCACCGAAGTGTCATTCCCACGCAGGCGGGAATCCAGAATGTTCAGTGACACATCGCGAGATCAACCTGGGCTCCCGTCTGCCAGAGACCAACAGGTGTATTTCTACAAGCTATAGCAGTGACCACCTCATGGCACTACTTTAATTAAAACCGGATGCCGTGACCGCTATGGTATGTAGCCCGGATGGCGCGCAGCGCAATTCGGGATTTGGTGGCGCAACCGTGCATTTCCCCCGTATTCCGCTGCGCTGCATACGGGCTACGTACTTCGCCGTTTTTGTCGCAAGCGCCGTATTCTCGGACAAAGGTGCTTAAGGTAGTGCTGTGACTGTGACCACCCTTACCCTGTTTATCCCCGACCTGTTCCGCTCCGGAAATGACGCAAGCGTTTATGCGAATCTCATCCTGCCCGCGCTGGAATCCTTTTTATCCCAAGGCGATCTTGCCGAAATTCCGCGCGAAGATGAAAACGAATGGTTGTGCCGCCGCTTCGGCGTAGCCAGACAGCAGGACTGGCCGGTCGCGCCGCTCACCGCTCTCGGCCTTGGTGTTGACCCGGAAACCCGCTACTGGCTGCATGCCGATCCGGTGCAATTGGCGGTGGATCGGGATCGCCTCGTGCTGACCAGGCGCAACCATATCTCGGCGACTCACACCACCGCCCTGCTTGAATCCCTGAACCAGCACTTTGCCTCAAGTGGCTTGCAATTCCACGCACCTCAGACGGATCATTGGTTCGTGAATTTCCCACAGGCGCCCCTGTTGCGAACCACCACGCTGGCAAACGCCATGGGACGCAATATCGATCGTCTGCTGCCCACAGGTCAAGACGGTAAAACATGGCAGGCGCTTTTTAACGAAACACAAATGTTGTTACACGAGCATCCGGTGAATGTCGAACGCGAACAACAGGGAGAATCGCCCGTGAACAGTTTGTGGTTCTGGGGAGGTGGGACCCTGCCTGCGGCGGCGGCACCTTATGACGCGGTATTCGGACATAGCCCCTTGCTGAAGGGCCTCTGCCGGCAAGCGGGCGTTGCCATGCAGCCGGTGCCCGGGCAGTTTTTGGCCACTGGCGGACAAGGGCTGTTTGTGGAATTGGCCGAGGCAGTGCCGACGGATCGCTGGCGAGAATCCCTGTGCGAGCAGGACACAACCTGGTTTCGCCCGATCGCACAAGCCTTGCGCGCAGGGCATTTGTCCGAACTGCGCATCGCCACCGTGCAGAACGGTCGCAGTCTCGAATGGGTTTGCCGGCGCTCGGATGCCTGGAAATTCTGGCGCCGCCAACGCCCGCTTGCAGACTTCGCCGGCTCGGAAACCCGGCCGGCATGAACAGCCCACGCATCGTCCATCGCGAAGTACCAGCCGAAGCGTATCGCCAGCTGTGCGAGGCCAATCTGCACCCGGTGCTGGCAAGAGTGTATGCCGCGCGCGGCATTGCCGACGCGGCGGAACTCGATACCTCGCTGGCGGGCCTGTTGCCGGTAGGCGGATTGACCAACTGCGTAGCCATGGCGGGCATTCTGGCGGATGCCATTGCCGCCAATCGGCGCTTGCTCATTGTTGCCGACTACGATGCCGACGGCGCCACCGCTTGTGCCATAGGCATGCTCGCCTTGCAAAGCTTCGGGGCACAGGTCGAATACATCGTCCCCAATCGCTTCGAATACGGTTACGGTCTGACGCCGGAAATTGTCCGTCTGGCCGCCGAACGCCGGCCGGATTTCCTGATTACGGTGGATAACGGCATTGCCAGCGTGGAGGGTGTTGCCGAAGCGGCGACGCTGGGCATGCAGGTGCTGATCACCGATCATCACCTGCCCGGCCCGCAATTGCCGGCGGCCGCTTGCATCGTCAATCCCAATCAAGCCGGCTGCCCATTTGCCAGCAAACATCTGGCGGGTGTGGGCGTCATGTTTTACGTGGTGATGGCACTGCGTGCCGAACTTCGGACGCGTGGGCATTTTTCCTCCCGTCCCGAGCCGAACCTGGCCGAATTGCTGGATCTCGTGGCACTCGGTACCGTGGCCGACGTCGTTCAACTGGATGGCAACAATCGCATTCTGGTCGAGCAAGGGCTGGCGCGAATTCGCGCCGGCCGGGCCCGGCCCGGAATCGCCGCCTTGTTCCAGGTCGCCGCACGCGATCCGTCACAGGCTTCGAATTACGATTTGGGTTTTGTACTGGGCCCGCGGCTGAATGCTGCGGGGCGGCTCACCGACATGTCGCTAGGCATTGAATGTCTGCTCAGCCGCGATGCGGCGCGTGCACAGGAGCTGGCCGCGCAACTCGACTCGCTGAACCGGGAGCGGCGCGAAATCGAGTCCGGCATGCAGGAATCGGCGCTGGCGGCACTGAAAAATATCGAAGCCGGCGACAACTGGAGTCTTTGCCTGTATGACCCCTCTTGGCATCAGGGCGTCATTGGAATTTTAGCCGCCCGCCTTCGGGAACGATTTCACCGCCCGGCCATCGCCTTTGCGCCCGCGGACAATGGCGAGGCCAAAGGTTCCGGCCGCTCGATTCGCGGATTACATTTGCGCGATGCCCTGGATCGGGTCAGTAAACTACATCCCGATCTGATCCTGCGGTTTGGCGGTCACGCCGCCGCTGCCGGGCTGACGATCCGCCAGCCTGACGTCGCCCGCTTCACCGCTGCCTTCGAGCAGGCCGTGCGCTCGCTGATCGGCCCGGCGGATCTGGAACAGATAATCGAAACCGATGGATCCTTGTCCGCAACGGAAATTGACCTGCCTCTAGCCGAATCCCTCTCGGCCCGGCTCTGGGGGCAGGGTTTTGCCGAGCCGAAATTCTGCGAGCCCTACGAGGTCGCCGAGCAACGCCTGGTCGGCGGTCGCCACATGAAGCTGCGACTGCGCTCACCCGGTTCCAGTCGCCTGTTCGATGCCATCGCATTTGGGCAGGCCAACACCCTCCCCGAAAAAATCACCGCGGTCTTTCGCCTCCAGGTCAACGAATTTCGCGGCAAC
The DNA here is from genome assembly GCA_945900965.1 of Bordetella parapertussis. GTDB lineage: Bacteria > Pseudomonadota > Gammaproteobacteria > Burkholderiales > JACQAP01 > JACQAP01. The sequence continues at coordinate 4,469 of CAMDKM010000070.1, forward strand.
CGCACTCCACAATTACTCATCGACCACTGGCAGCCGGCTTCAAATGAGAAGTGAATGAGTGAATGCGTGAAGGGTGATCGGTGATCGGTGAACGGCAAAAGCACGAGCGCGCCGCCTTGCGGCGCTCCATCCCTCGCCCCTCGTCCCTCGCCCCTCGCCCCTCTCCTGACAACGCCCAACAGTGATCGATGTCCCGATTTTCTCCAACTCATTGTGGTGAATCGTTCAGGATCACGCGCACTTCGGTTAGAATGCCCGCCTTTCGGAATTGGAATATTCATGGAAGCGGAACGAGTCAACGCCATCGCCAACCAGCTCAACGATCTGGATGCGCGCGCCAAGGAACTTCGGAGGTATCTTTGACTTCGATACCAAGAGCAATCGCCTGATCGAAGTCATCCGAATCGCCGAAGACCCGGCGATCTGGACCGACGCCAAACGCGCCCAGGAGATCGGGCGCGAACGTAAACAACTGGAATCCGTGGTCAGTACCCTGGAAAAACTCGACCAGGGTTTGCGTGACGGGCACGACCTGTTCGACATGGCCCGCGCCGAAAACGACGATGCCGCGCTGGCCTCCATCGGCGGGGATGTGGCCGAGATGGAAAATGTCGTTGCTGGAATGGAATTTCGCCGGATGTTCAACAATCCGATGGACCCCAACAACTGTTTTCTGGATATTCAGTCCGGCTCCGGAGGCACCGAGGCACAGGACTGGGCGTCCATGCTGGAGCGCATGTACCTGAAATTCTGCGACCGTCGCGGTTTTCAGGTGGAGGTGCTGGAAGAATCGCCGGGCGACGTGGCCGGCATCAAGAGCGCCGCGCTCAAGGTCAGCGGCGACTACGCATTCGGCACGTTACGCACCGAAAGCGGTGTGCACCGACTGGTACGCAAGTCCCCTTTCGATTCCAATGCCCGACGGCACACCTCGTTTGCCAGTGTGTTCGTTTATCCCGAAGTCGACGACACCATCGATATCGCCATCAATCCTGCGGACTTGCGGGTGGATACCTTCCGGGCCAGCGGCGCAGGGGGGCAGCACATCAACAAGACCGATTCGGCCATTCGCATCACCCATAATCCCACCGGCATCGTTGTGCAATGTCAGAGCGATCGCTCCCAGCACCGCAATCGGGCCGAAGCCATGGCAATGCTCAAATCCCGTCTGTACGAACTGGAAATGCGCAAACGCAACGAAGAAAAACAAGCCATGGAAGACGCCAAGACCGATATCGCCTGGGGTCACCAGATCAGGTCTTATGTTCTGGACCAGTCGCGTATCAAGGATTTGCGAACCAACGTGGAAAAAGGCGATACCCAGTCGGTGCTTGACGGCGCGCTGGACGATTTTATCAATGCCTCCCTGAAACAAGGCGTGTGATCATGGCAGACGACATCAAAAAAGCACCAACCGCAGAAGTACCGGACGAGAATCAGATCATCGGCGAGCGGCGAGCCAAACTGCGCGAGTTGCGCACCCACGGCAATGCCTTTCCCAACGATTTCCGCCGCTCTCATCTCGCGGCCGATCTGCATCGCGACCACGACGCCAGGTCCAACGAGGAACTGGAGCCCGCTGCCATCGCGGTTCGGATCGCCGGCCGCATGATGTTGAAGCGCGTGATGGGCAAAGCCAGTTTTGCCACGTTGCAAGACATGTCCGGCCGCATGCAGCTCTACATCAGCAATGACGTGACCGGCGAAAGCGTGCATGCTGCCTTTAAGCACTGGGATCTGGGAGATATCCTCGGCGCCGAGGGCCTGCTGTTCAAGACCAAAACCGGCGAGCTCTCGGTCAAGGTCACCGGTCTGCGCCTGCTGTCGAAATCCCTGCGCCCGTTGCCGGAGAAATTTCACGGCCTCGCCGATCAGGAGCAGAAATACCGCCAGCGTTATCTGGACCTGATCACCAATCCGGAATCGCTGCGGGTTTTCAAGGTGCGCTCGGCGATGATCCAGGCGATCCGGGAGTTTTTTGTGACGCGCGCTTATCTGGAAGTGGAAACGCCGATGATGCAGCCGATCCCCGGCGGGGCGGCGGCGCGCCCTTTTGTCACCCACCACAATGCGCTCGACCGTGAATTGTTTCTGCGCATCGCGCCCGAGCTGTATCTGAAGCGCCTGGTGGTCGGTGGCATGGAAAAGGTCTTCGAGATCAATCGCAATTTTCGCAACGAGGGCATGTCCACCCGGCATAACCCCGAGTTCACCATGCTGGAGTTCTATGAGGCCTATCAGGATTACAACTATCTGATGGATCTCACCGAGGAACTGCTGCGCGGCCTCGCCCTGAAAATCACCGGCGGCACGACGCTCAACTATCAGGATGTCGCCGTCGATCTCGGAAAACCGTTCGACCGCCTGACCATGGCCGAGGCCATTGCCCGTTACAACCCGCGCTTTGCGCTTGCGGATCTGTCGAACCCGGATTTCCTGCGCCGTGCGCTGGAGCCTTTTATGATCGAGGTTTTCCCCACCGATGGTCTGGGTTTGCTGCAACTCAAATTGTTCGAGCAGACCACGGAAGACAAACTCATCCAGCCCACTTTCATCGTTGCCCACCCGACCGATGTCTCGCCATTGGCTCGCGCCAACGACAACAACCCGGCGGTCACGGACCGATTCGAGTTATTCATCACCGGCCGCGAACTGGCAAATGGATTTTCGGAACTGAACGATCCGGAAGATCAGGCCGCCCGTTTTCAGCAACAGGCGCAAGCCAAGGAAGCCGGCAACGAGGAAGCCATGTATTACGACGCCGACTACGTCCGCGCTCTGGAGTACGGCTTGCCGCCGACCGCCGGCGAAGGCATCGGCATCGACCGCCTGGTCATGCTGTTCACCAACAGCGCCAGCATCCGCGACGTCATCCTGTTTCCTCAGATGCGCCCGGAGTAAGTTCAAAAGAACTGCTTGACGCAAAGGCACAAAGGTCGCAAGGAACGCAAAGGAAAACAAAGGCAAGAAATGCGGTAAATAGATGATTTCGGGGCGGTCTTACTTCTTAATCCGCTGCTTCTTTTCAGTTACGGAGAGACTGAATAAATCCCCAATTGTCATTCCCGTGCAAACGGGAATCCAGGATTTTCAGAAGGAACGAGTTACCCGCTCTCCGAAAACAGCATTCAGGAACAAGAATCGAGATGAAGATACTTATTCCCTGTTTCGCTATCCTTACATTTCTTTCTTCGCGTCCTTTGCGCCCTTTGCGCCTTTGCGTCAAGATTCTCTTTTCCTGCTCGTAATTGCCCATGACCCCCTCCATCCTCTGGCAACCATCCCCCGAACGCATCGCTAGTTCGAACGTCACCACGTTTATCAAACTGGTGAACAAGCGCTGGCGAGCAGGCGTGGACGACTCGGAGGCGCTGTACGAATGGTCGATCAATGAACCGGAGCGGTTCTGGACCACGGTATGGGATTTCTGCGGCGTCATCGCCGGGCAGCGCGGCGAGCGGGTTCTGGTGGATGGCGAAAAAATGCCGGGCGCTCAATGGTTCCCGGATGCCAGACTGAATTTCGCCGAGAATCTCCTGCGCCGCCGGGACAACGGCGATGCGCTGGTGTTCTGGGGCGAGGACAAGGTGCGCCGTCGCATGTCGTTCGCCGAAGTCTATGACGCGGTATCGCGCACCGCGCAGGCGCTCAAAACCGCGGGCATCGCGGAAGGCGATCGAGTGGCCGCCTTCATGCCCAACATGCCGGAAACAATTATCTTCATGCTGGCGGCCAGCAGCCTGGGCGCCATCTGGTCTTCCTGTTCGCCCGATTTCGGCGTGCAAGGCGTGCTGGATCGTTTCGGCCAGATCGAGCCAAAAATTCTGTTTGCGGTGGAAGGCTATCACTACAACGGCAAGTCGCATGACACCCTGCCCCGCATTGCAGAGATCGCCGCCAAGCTGCCATCGCTGAAAAAAACCGTTATCGTTTCCTATACCCGGGAACAACCCGGGATCAAGGCCATTCCCAAGTCCGTTCAGCTCGCCGAATTTGTGGCGCCCTTCCGCGGCAAGACCATCGAATTCCGCCAATTGCCTTTCAATCATCCGCTCTACATCATGTATTCCTCGGGGACCACCGGGGTTCCGAAGTGCATCGTGCATGGCGCCGGGGGAACGCTCCTGCAGCATCTCAAGGAGCATCGGCTGCACACCGATCTCAAGCGCGATGACCGCTTGTTTTATTTCACCACCTGCGGCTGGATGATGTGGAACTGGCTGGCAACCGGCCTGGCATCGGGAGCCACGCTGTTATTGTATGACGGCGCCCCGACCTACCCCGGGCCGCAAATCCTGTTCGATTTCGCAGACGAGGAACGCATGAGTGTGTTCGGCACCTCGGCCAAATATATCGATGCACTTCACAAAGCCGGTGCCAAACCGATCGAGACGCATGAACTTGCATCGCTCAAGACGATGACTTCCACCGGCTCGCCGCTGGTGCCGGAAAGTTTCGATTACGTGTATCGCGCCATCAAGAAGGATTTGCTGCTGTCTTCGATTTCCGGGGGAACGGATATCGTCTCCTGCTTCGTGCTCGGCAACCCCAACCTCCCTGTGTATCGAGGTGAAATCCAATGCCGGGGATTGGGCATGAACGTGCAGGTGTTCGACGACGAGGGCCGGCCGGTGCTTGGAGTTAAAGGGGAACTGGTGTGTACCGCCCCTTTCCCCTCGATGCCAATTCGCTTCTGGAACGATCCGGATGGCGCCAAATACCGGGCCGCCTACTTCGAGCGCTTTCCGAATATCTGGTGCCATGGCGATTACATGGAACTGACGGAACGCGGTACCGCCATCATTTACGGCCGCTCGGATGCCACGCTCAACCCCGGTGGCGTGCGAATCGGCACCGCGGAAATCTACCGCCAGGTCGAACAACTGGAAGAAGTGATCGAAAGCCTGGTGATCGGCCAGGACTGGGACAACGACGTGCGAGTGGTCTTGTTCGTCCGGCTGCGCGCAGGCTTATTGCTCGACGAATCGCTCATTGCCAGAATCCGCGCGCATATCCGCGCCAACACCACGCCACGCCATGTGCCGGCCAAAATGCTGCAAGTCAGCGATATCCCGAGAACCAAAAGTGGCAAGATCGTCGAACTGGCAGTACGCAACGTGGTCCACGGACGTCAGGTCAAAAACCTCGAGGCACTGGCCAATCCCGAAGCGTTGGATCAATTTAAGGATCGGATCGAACTGCGCGACTGAGACGAGTGTCGCGAAGCTCCCAGCCCGGAGTTGGGCACCCCCATTTATTTGTCAGTACGTCCTACTCCCCGTCACCCGTCACCCGTCCCTGATTTTTCAAGTCCTGCTTGCGGCCCTTGCCAAAGCCGCAGCACCTACAAAAAGGTCAGATTACCCCTACTCCACAAGGAGGGTATTCCGGTATTCGCTGCGACACCTTGATCGGATACCTTGAATTGTCGGCATGTTTCGCCCACGGATTCATAACACAGGTGTCAGATGTTCAATCGCAGACAGATGTTAAAACTGGGGGCATTGGGCGGCGCCGGAGCATTGCTCTCGACGCGGCCCGAAGCGCCTTCCGTTGGGCCGGCACTCGCCGCCGACGCGTTGCCTACCCCATTCACAGTGAAGCCTTTCCAAGCCGCCTTGACGTTGCCCCCGGTACTGAAGGAACACGCACTGTACCCGGCGCCCGGACTGGCTTATCACGGCATCGCACCAGAATTCTCCAAGCTGCACCCTGCTCACGCATCCGACTGGAATGACTGGGCACTCAAGACTTACAAGCTCGTCGCCGAGCAGCGAATCGCGCAAATTATTCCCGGTGTAGACACACCGGTTTTTACCTACCGCGACGCCTGTACGGCCGAGGGCCAAGGCACTGTTCCCGGGCCCACCATCCTGGCGGAATTCAACAAGCCCATTGTCGTGCGCCTGCAAAATAACCTGACGCGCAATCGCACCTATGTCCACCACGACATCGAACTCTCGACTCATCACCACGGCGGACACGATCCTGCACACACCGATGGCAATCCGGCTTTCTACTGCCTGGCGAACCGGGATCGGGATTACTACTATCCGAATATCATCCCAAAATTAGGTGGCAAGTTCCAAACCAGCACGAGTCCATCCACGACCTGGTATCACGACCACGCGATGGATATCACCGGATTCAATGTCAGTCGCGGCTTGGCAGGGTTCTACCTGGTGACCGACGAGTTGGAACGGAATTTGATGTATCGGAATGTGCTGCCCGATATATCGCGCATGGCGACCGATCCCCAGAACTGCTTCGATATACCGCTCATCCTCATTGACCAGCGCTTCAATGCCGATGGCACGATTCATTACGACTTTCTCGACCATGACGGCCGCCTCGGTGATGTGTTCACTGTGAACGGCGCAGTCCAGCCGCATTTCCGCGTACAGCGGCGCAAGTACCGGTTCCGCATCCTCAATGGGTCGAACGCGCGCTACTACCAGTTACGGCTTAGCACGGGTCAGACCTTCCTGAATATCGCCAAGGACGCCTGGTTGTTTCCCAAGCCGCTGGAAGCAAAAGAAGTGTTGATCTGCCCGGGCGAACGCTACGAGATCATTGTCGATTTTCGCAACGCTCCGGCCGAAGTGTTTCTCAACAACATCATGCAGCAGACCAGCGGGCGAAAACCCGATGGCCCCGACCCCACCCGACCCACGCCGCTGATCAAATTCATCGTTGCAGGCGCGGCCGCGTACAACGACATTGCGATCGACAAGTACACGCTGTTGCGTCCCCACGAGCCGATCCCGGCATCCGACATCGTGGCGACGCGCGTCTTCGAGTTTCACCGCAGCAACGGCGCCTGGCAGATCAACTCTCGCTTCTTCAACCCGCGTCGCGCGGATGCCGTGCCGCTGCAGGATCCCAATGGCCAAAAGGCCGAGCGCTGGATTTTGAAAAACTCCAGCGGCGGTTGGTTCCATCCCATTCACATTCACCTCGAGCACCATGAAGTCCAGAAGCTCAACGGCAAAGTTCCGCCGCCGCACCTGCGGTACAAGACCGATGGCGTCAATCTGGAAGGCGGGGGCGAGGCAGAAGTGTTCATCCGCTTCCGAACCTTCACCGGTCCCTTCGTGTTCCATTGCCACAACATCGAACACGAGGACATGCGCATGATGGGGCAGCATGATCCGCGGAGGGCGGGAGAAGCCTCGCCGCTCGACGGCGTGAGCGAGATTGATCCAGCCGTGTCCGGCGTGCCATTGACGTGTGAGCAACTTGAGCCTGACCTGTACTTCGATGCGGCGGGCGATGTCGACCGGCTTGAAGGACGTGGCGTCGGTGTACCTTGTGACGACTTCAAAAGAAGCGGCCCCTGAGCTACCTGTAGAGAGGAAGAGAGAATCATGACCAACGAACGACGCGCATTCCTGGCTTTAATGGCTGCCGGCGCGACCATGGCGGCCGCAAACGCCAAAGGCGCCCGCTGGCCGAACCAGGAGCGACGCACTGGAAAATATTCAGACCGTTTCCCGAACATCGCCCTGCGCACTCACGACGACGTGGCGGTTCGCTTCTACGACGATCTGCTCAAGGACCGTGTTGTCATTGTCAATTTCATGTACTCGGCATGCAGCGAGCGCTGCCCGATGGTCACCGCCAACCTTCGCCAATTGCATAAGGCCCTCGGAATGCGCATGGGACGCGACATCCTTATGCTGTCCATTTCGCTGACTCCCGAGATCGACCAGCCGAAGACTTTGCGCGAATATGCCGCACGTTTCGGCGGCACCGGCCCGGGTTGGCTCTATCTCACCGGAGAGCGCCGCGATATCGAAAAATTGCGCCGGTCAATGGGTGTATTCGAACGCGACCCTGTCCTTGATGCCGACGCAACCATTCACGCCGGATTGCTAACCATTGGTAACGACCAGACCAGCCAGTGGCGCAGGATGCCCGCGCTCCTGGAACCACGCGACCTGACCGACGCCATCATGCGTATAGCTCCGCGGCCAAGCTATCGCTTGACCTAAGCCAATCGGGCGGCGCCCCCGGAGCGGAAAGGGGTCAAGTCTTGACATGACAGTTTTTATCGCTCCCCTTTGATAATCTTACTCACCGTCGAATAATGTACTCCCGCATGTTGCGCGATCGCCGCCATGCTGTAAGCGCATCTGTGCGCTTGGTGTATGGCTTCGTCGCGAGCGACCTTGTCACTGCGTACGGCCACGGTAAACAGTTTATTCAAGCTGGGCCGATGCAACAGCCTCTGCGAGCGCGGGATTTCCTTGAGCGTCTCCTTGCCCTTGAGTATCGCCTGCATCTCTTCCGCGAAGGTGTCTTTTCCCAGCAGCACTTGTCCTTTGACCTCAGACCAGGGTGAGCTTTTTCCTGCCCCTTGCACCACAAATTCGCCGTACCGCTTTCGGGCTGTTGTACGCTGTTTACCAAATTGCCCCAACAGCCAATCGGTGCTGAGCCAGTTGGGGCAAGATGTTTGTCCCATCGTGGCCGGGTAGCTGCTCCAAGGGTATTTGTCGATCCGCTTGACCATGTTAACGCGCATGGGATTGAGCACGACGTAGCGGCATAGTTCCAGCAGGTAGCTATCGCGCTCGACCAAAATCGCCTTGTAACGTCCTTGAAGCAGATGCCCCACCCGGCGGTGCTCGCGGTTAAAGCGCTGGGTGTAAACGCCGTTTAACTGGCGCATGCCCCGTGACAGATTGCCTTCCGGGGTTTCGATGAGCAGGTGGTAGTGGTTATCCATCAGGCAGTAGGCGTGGCACAGCCAACCAAATCGCTCTACCGCTTCGCCTAAGCCGGACAAAAACATTTCTCTGTCGGCATCGCTCAAGAAAATCGCGGCCTGCGCGTTGCCGCGAGCGGTGATGTGATATAGCGCACCGGGATATTCCAGACGCAGTGGGCGGGACAT
>CAMDKM010000071.1 GCA_945900965.1 Bordetella parapertussis
GCCGAGCAACTGGCCGGCGGTGGTGAAGAGAACCGTATGCCCTTGCAACGTCGCCTGATGCGCGATGTTCTGGGCGATGGTCGTCTTACCCAGGCCGGAGGGACCGACCAGGATGGCATTGGTGGCCGAGTGCAGGAAGTCCAGCGTCACCCTCCGCCACTCCTGCTACCGCCCGGCGTTCGCTCATGTGTTGACAACTGCTATACGTCACCGTAAGATGCGTGTATCTGTTGTATGTACAAACCAGGAGAGATCCATGCGCGACGCCGCGATCAACCTGCGGGCACGTCCCGAGCAGCGGGAGCTGATCGATCAGGCTGCGCAGCTGCTCGGCAAGAACCGCTCCGACTTCATGCTCGAAGCCGCCTGCGACAAGGCTCAGTCGGTACTGCTCGACCAGGTCTTTTTCAAATTGGATACCGAGAAGTTCCGGCAGTTCACCAAGCTGCTCGACGCGCCGCCCACGCGCAATCCGGGACTTGAGCGCCTCATGGCGGTCAAGGTCCCTTGGGGCAGGAAGTCCGCGAAGGCCTGAGCTTGCAACTCGGTCCGCCGGAGCCCTTGGCGGCTTCACATCGACTGGATGACTTCGAGTGCGGCGAGGTCGTGCTCGATGAATGGCTTAAGCGCAGGGCATTGTCCAACCAGTCAAGTGGTGCAAGCCGCACCTTCGTTGTCACCGACGAGGGAGGCCGCGTCCATGGTTACTACGCCATGGCGGCCGGCGCCGTTTCCCACCAACTCGCAACGAGCGGCGTGCGACGCAACATACCTGATCCGGTTCCTGTCATGGTTCTCGCCCGGCTCGCGGTCGATCGCAAAGCGCAGGGGTTGCACTTGGGCGCCGCCTTGCTCCAGGACGCGGTCAATCGCGCGGTTGCCGTATCGCAGAACGCGGGCGTCAGAGCCCTTCTTGTGCATGCCCTTCACGAGAAGGCCAGGCAGTTCTACGAACACTACGGGTTTCAGCCCTCGCCGACGCATCCGATGACGCTAATGCTGCGCTTGAGCAGCGTGAAGGCCTGACAGAATCTTCCCCGCGGTTCCTCGCTCCGCTGCTCCCGGCGGCCTGAGTTGTTTTTTGTCTAAGCTGCCGGCGGTAGAGATCATCAACAACCCGGGGACGCGATGGGGCGCGAATTTACGCGGCAGGAGCTTTACGATCTGGTGTGGCGCGAGCCACTGAGAACGCTGGCAAAGACGCTGCACATTTCCGATGTCCATCTGGCAAAGATTTGCCGCCGCACGAATATTCCCCTGCCCCTGCTTGGCTATTGGGCCAAACGGGCATACGGCAAGGCCAGGCCTCAACCGCCCTTGCCTCCGCGCGGTCTGGGCCAGAACGACACGGTCACTGTCGGCGGCCATCGCTCGTGGCACACCCGGCTGCCTGACGAAGAAGGCGTCCGCATCAAAATTCCGCCGCCGCCCTCTTTCGCGGAAAGACTTGATGACGTCACCGTCCGCGCCCGCAAGCTGATCGGGCATGTACCAAGGAAATCCCTCAAGCAGCAATAACTTCTTTATTTACGTGTAGTTATGTTTCCAGTGACTTCCAGACAATGCCTGTGAAGTCCGGAATTTTGCTCAGACGTTAAAACGGAAGTGCATGACATCGCCATCCTTGACCGGGTACTCCTTGCCCTCCAGACGCATTTTCCCGGCTTCCTTGGCCCCTGCCTCGCCTTTGTAGGCGATGTAATCGACAAAGGCGATCACCTCGGCGCGAATAAAGCCTTTTTCGAAATCGGTATGAATCACGCCTGCTGCCTGGGGCGCGGTGTCGCCACGGTGAATAGTCCAGGCCCGCACCTCTTTTTCCCCGGCCGTGAAATAAGTCTGCAAGCCGAGTAGTTCGTAACCGGCGCGAATCAATCGATTCAGCCCCGGCTCTTTCAGATTCATATCGGCCAGAAAAATCTGCTTGTCCTCATCCGACAGATCGGCAATTTCGGCCTCCAGCCGGGCACAAAATGCCACGACCGGAGCGCCTTCCTTCGCCGCGTATTGCCTGACTTTTTGGAGCATGGAATTGTCTTCACCGAATCCATGTTCCTCGACATTGGCTGCATAGAGGGTCGGCTTGGCCGTCAACAGACAGAACGGCTTCAAAAGTGCCATTTCTTCGCGCGACAGATCCAGCCCGCGTACCGGTCGCGCCTGGTCCAACTGCGTCTGGGCCTTTTCCAGCACCCCCACCAGAAGTTTCGCCTCCTTGTCCCCCGATTGCGCCGGCTTGCGATACCTCGCCAGGGTCTTTTCCACCGTCTGCATGTCGGCGAGCGCCAATTCGGTCTCGATGGTTTCGATGTCCGAAAGCGGGTCGATTTTTCCGGCCACGTGAATAATGTTGTCGTCCACGAAACAGCGCACCACGTGGACAATGGCATCGGTCTCGCGGATATTGGCGAGGAACTGGTTGCCCAGGCCTTCGCCCTTGGAAGCTCCCGCGACCAACCCCGCGATGTCCACGAATTCGACGATGGCCGGCAAGACCTTCTGTGGTTTCGCGATGGCTGCCAGTTGCGCCAGGCGCGGGTCGGGTACTTCGACGATGCCGACGTTGGGCTCGATGGTGCAGAAAGGGTAATTTTCCGCCGCGATGCCCGCCTTGGTCAGCGCATTAAACAAAGTGGACTTGCCTACGTTAGGCAGGCCGACGATTCCGCATTTGAGACTCATATATTCGGTGAGGAGTGAGGGGTGAGGAGTAAGGGGTATTGAGGAGTGAGCGGGTTCGCAATTGCTTGCTTCTACCCCTCACTCTTCACCCCTCGCTCCTTACGCATTAGTATGCAATTTCAACATGGCGGCCTCGGCTTTGCCGTCCCGCACTAAGGGCCAGACCGCCAGACTGCGGCCGATCGCGTCCTCGATCAAGGGCAATTCCGACTTGGCCGGTCTGTTCAACACATAATTGATCATCTGCGCGCGGTTCGACGGACGCCCGATGCCTATTCGCAATCGCCAGAAATCCTGGCCCAGATGCGCCGCAATGTCCTTCAAGCCGTTGTGCCCGGCGCTACCACCGCCCTTTTTGAGCTTGGCCTCGCCGGGCAGAAGATCAAGTTCGTCATGCACCACCAACATCTCGGTGGGCGCCAGTTTGTAGAATTGGATTAGCGCCTGAACCGATCTGCCGCTTTCGTTCATGAACGTGGTCGGCTTGAGCAACCAGCACTCGTGGCCAGCTTCCACCAGTTTGACCGCCTGGCCGTGAAAACGCGACTCCTGGCGCAACGATACATTGGCCGCCGCGGCAAGCCGATCCACCCACCAGAAGCCCAGATTGTGCCGGGTGGACTCGTATTCGAGCCCAGGATTCCCAAGGCCCACTACCAGCCTGATCATCGATTCGCGGTCTCCGCAAAAAAACAGCCCGCCTCATGCGCACAACGCAGACAGGCGGGCCGTGTTTCCAGGCTGAAAGATTATTTCTTGCCGCCCTCTTTCTTTTCGGGCTCTTTCTTCTTGTCGCCATCCTTCTTGGCATCCGCTGCCGGAGCCGCTCCCGCAGCCGGCGCAGCACCTGCCGCGGCGCCTTCGGCCGCCGCACCGTCCGCCGCCGCAGCCGTGGGTTCCGGTTCGACGATGGCACGTGGCACCTGCACCGTCGCCACCACGGCATTGTCGCCGCGCGTCAACTGAACCGATTCCACCCCTTGCGGGATCTTCAGGTCGCCCAGATGCACCGAGTGGCCGAGCTCCAGGCTCTGCAAATCCACTTCGACGAATTCCGGCAAATCATCCGGCAGACAGGTGATATTGATTTCGTTCATCACGTGGGTAATGATGCCGCCTCCGGTTTTGACCCCGGGCGAAAGTTCGGCATTGACGAAGTGCAAGGGCACCTTCATGTGAATTTTCTTGTTTGCCGAGACGCGTTGAAAATCGGCATGTAATACCTGCAGCCGCCAGGGATGCATTTGTACGTCGCGCAACAACACTCTGTCGCTCTTGCCGTCCATATTCATGTTCAGAATCGACGCATGAAATGCCTCCTGCTTGAGCTGGTGATACAGCGAGTTGTGGTCCAACTCGATATTTTGCGCCGGCAGGTCGCCGCCATAAATGATCCCCGGCACTCTTCCCGTTTGACGCAGACGGCGGCTCGCACCCGTACCCTGCAGTCCCCGGGACGTCACATTCACTTCGATTTTTGCCATGTTGCTCTCCCCATTTCAACGAAGCGTCAGCCGCGACCAGCTTTCGCCTCTTCCAAATTCAGGGCGGCATCTGCGCCACCCCACCCAAACCCTATTCCATGAACAGCGAAGAAACCGAATCCTCGTTGCTGATGCGTAACATTGTTTCCGCCAGCAAGGCCGCGATACTGAGTTGCCGAATCCGCCGGCACTGCCTGGCCTCTTCCCGGAGCGGAATCGTGTCGGTGACCACCACTTCATCGAGCACCGAACTGGCAATCCGCTCGACCGCCTTGCCCGACAAAACCGGATGGGTACAGTAAGCCAGTACCCGCTCCGCGCCTTTTTCCTTCAACGCCAGCGCCGCTTCGCAAAGCGTATTGGCCGTATCGACCATGTCGTCCATGATCACGCAGGTGCGTCCCGCAACATCCCCGATGATATTCATGACGGTGGATACATTCGGTCGCGGGCGCCGCTTGTCGATGATCGCCAGATCGGACTCCAGCCGCTTGGCCAGCGCCCGCGCGCGCACTACACCTCCGACGTCGGGGGAAACCACCACCAGATTCTGGTGACCCAGCTTCCAGATATCGCCCAGAAGAATAGGCGCCGAATACACATTGTCCACCGGGATATCGAAAAATCCCTGAATCTGATCGGCGTGTACATCCATGGTCAGCAAGCGGTCGATCCCCGCCACTACCAGCATATTAGCCACCACCTTGGCACTGATGGCCACCCGTGCCGAACGCGGCCGGCGATCCTGGCGCGAGTAACCGAGGTAAGGGATCGCGGCGGTAATGCGTCCGGCCGAGGAACGCTTCAAGGCGTCGGCCATCAACATCACTTCCATCAGGTTGTCGTTGGTCGGGGTGCTGGTGGACTGCAACACGAACACATCCTTGCCGCGTACATTTTCCAGCAATTCGACCATTACCTCGCCGTCGCTGAAGCGATCGACAGTCGCGCGCCCGAGCGGAATGTTCAGGTGTTTGACCACGTCTTCGGCAAGCTTGGGATTAGCGTTGCCGGTAAACACCATGAGGCTATCGTAGGCCATCCTAGAGACTTGAGACTAGAGACTAGAGACTGGAAACTGGAAACTGGAAAACCCCAACAACACCTGACACCTGCCTTCAGCCGTTTCAATGACCGCGGTATATCTTTGCTGGTTTCTAGTCTCTAGTTTCTAGTCTCTAGTTTCTAGTCCCTGGCCTGGCTGGGGAGGTAGGGATCGAACCTACGAATGCCGGAATCAAAATCCGGTGCCTTACCACTTGGCGACTCCCCAAAATTCCTAATCGCCATCCGCCCACATCGGATGGCGGTCCAGCCCGCGCGCCGCGAATCCGCGCATATCCGACGGCATACTGGAAATAATCTCCTGGGCTCGCGCGGCGTCCGCTACGCCCACAAAAACACAGGCGCCCGATCCGCTCATGCGGGCATCGCCGAATTGACGCAACCACTCGAGAGGGCGGGCCACTTGCGGGTAACGCCGGCACACCACCGCCTCCAGATCGTTGTGTCCCCGCTTCAGGGCCAAATGTATTGGCGCGCCCGGGTCCGGCGAAAAGGGCGCTATTCTGATTGCATTCGTATTACGTGTCAATTCTGGGGCAGCGAAGATTTCCGCCGTGGAAACAGACGCTTCCGGGGCCAACACCACATACCACTGGGGTGCGAAATCGCAGGCCTGCAATTGCTCGCCGATACCTTCGGCAAAGGCGCTGCGTCCGAACACAAAAACCGGCACATCCGCGCCCAGCCGCAACCCGAGCATCTGGAGCTTCGCACGACTCAGGCCGGTTTTCCATAATCGATTCAATGCCAGCAAGGTGGTTGCCGCATCCGAACTGCCACCCCCCAGCCCGCCGCCCATGGGAATTCGCTTGGTCAGGAAAATGTCGGCCCCGGCCTTACAACCGGTAACCTCCTGCAGCAACCGCGCGGCCCGGACGCACAAGTCCTGATCCTGCGCGACACCGGGCAAATTTCCAACACGCCGCACCAGCCCATCGTCGCGAACTCGAAAAGATAACTCATCTCCATAGTCAATGAAGCGAAATGCCGTCTGCAGCAAATGGTAACCATCAGATCGCCGGCCGACGACATGCAGAAACAGATTCAGTTTTGCCGGGGCCGCAAAAACTTCCGGCTGCCCCGTCATTCCAGGTGGTCCCAACGGTCGACGATCAGCCGCAGACTCAAGGTATCGTGAGCCAGCGTCATTCGAGAGGGCAAGGCACTGTCGCCGGCGTAGGCCAGATAGGCGATACGCCAGTTGCTCTGACTCAAACTCGTGAGTCGATCACGCCCGTCGCGGACGGCTTGTTGTATCGGCAGATCGGGATCCGGACGACCCAGCACCCAGTGCCGGAGTCCGGAAAGGGGCAGATCCCAACCCAGGATGTCGCGGGTCAGGGATTCAACATCTTCGGCTTGATGGGTCTTTTTATCGGATGTCGTCAGCGTCGCGCCGCCACTGCCGGATTCCAGCTCCGCCAGCACCGAACCCACGGGCGATAAGAATCGAAGGAAGTCGTGCCCACCGGCGTGGCGCCAGCGCAACCCGGAGGAGTAACCGCGCGATTCCAGCTTGACTGCCACCCGCCCTTGCAAGGAGAAAGACTCTATGCCGGCCGTCGAGAGCGGAAGATCCTTGGTGGACTGGGTGGTCGCGCAGCCGCCGATCAGGAATAACAACCCCAGCAGAACATAGCGGCGCGCCATCTTCCGCCTCAGGGAATAAACTTCCGCAGCACCGTTTTCAGTTCTTCGCTATCGGGATGATCGCGCAGCGAATCGCGCCAGACCCGTTCCGCTTCCTGCTTTTGGCCCTTGGCCCATAACACCTCGCCCAGGTGTGCCGCGATTTCCGGATCCTGGCGCTGGCGAAAGGCCCGCTGCAAATAGTCCAGACCGCTGGCCAATCGCCCGAGCCGGTATTCCACCCACCCCATGCTGTCCAGAATGAAGGCGTCGTCCGGGGACATCTGCAAGGCTTTCTCGATAAATCCTCTCGCTTCCGCCAGCCGATCGGTGCGATCGGCCAAAGTGTAGCCCAGCGCATTGTAGGCTTGCGCATGATCGGGTTTGAGGGCAATCAAACGGCGCAGATTCGTTTCCACCACTTCCAGCCGATCCACCTTTTCCGCCGCCAGCGCCACGTCATAGAGCAATTCCGTCTGATCGGGCATCTTGTCGAGCGCTTTTTTCAGGACCGAATACGACTCTTCGAAGGCCCTGGCCTCGCGCAGCAACTGCGCCTCCGCCTGAACAAGCTGGACCTTTTGCGCCTCGTCCACGGCCGGCAGGCTCTGCAAATATTCGCGGGCCTCGGCGAGTTTGTCTTGCTTGGCCAGCAGAAACGCGTAACGCGCATTGGCCGCGATATATTGCTCGCCCGCACTGACCGACCGGTACCACTGGGCTGCTTCATCGTAGCGCTTGCGTTCTTCAGCCACCTGGCCCAGATGGAACCGCAGCGCATCCGGATCCTTGTACTGCATCTGCAGCACCCGCTTGAGCTGGGTCTCCGCCGTGTCGAGATCACCCATCTCCAGCGACAACAACGCCACCGTCACGGCCAATTCGCTGTTTTGCGGATTACTCTGCAGCAGGCGCTGAAATTCGGCGCGTGCCGGCGGGTATTGTTTGTCGCCGATCAATTGCCTGGCGTAGGTCAGGCGAACTTCCTGAGCCCCGGGATGGGCGCCCAGATAAACCTTCATGTAATCCAGGGAACTGGCCCGCGATTGGGTCGCCAGCACCTGCGCCTGGAATAGCGCGCCCCACTCCCAGTCCGGCCGCAGGCGCAGCGCCTCGCGGATTTCGCTCAAGGCCGCGGCAGAGTCCCCGGCGAAAAAAGCTGCTTGTGCCAGCGCGTAGTGGGCTTCCGGGATTTTCAGATAGGGTGCCGTCAATTCCTTGAGCACCTCGCGCACCGCACGCTTGTCGGGATGTTTGGCAAGCAAGGCATGCAATTGCATCAGCGATTGCTCCTGGTTGTCGCTGGCGGCGAGTATGTCTTTGAGCAGCGGTTTGGCGGCCTGCAAGTCGTTTTGGGTGACGTAAATCGAGACCAGCGACTGGCGCGCAGGCAGCGAACCCGGTTCGGCATCCAGCCAGATACGGGCTGCCTGCACGGCCATGTCGTTGAAACGGCCGACCATGGCCATTTCCGTTGCGCGCCGGGCGATACGTGCATCGTGCGTGGTCTTGGCCAGATCCAGGTAAGCCTGCGCCGCCACTCGCAGGTCGCCACGCTGGGCGGCGATTTCGCCCAACAGAAATTTGTACAGAAAATCGCCGTCCAGGGTGGCAGCGTCCGCACTGGCTCTCGCCAGCGAGCGGGTGCCGAAAACGCGCCGCGCGCGATCTTCAAAATCTTCGGGGGTCCCGGGAATCGTCGGCGGCCCATCGGCGGCGGCCTGGGTGGCCATGCCGCGGTCAGTGCCGCGCGGCGAGGACTGCGCACAGCCCAGCACCAGGGGCGCGAAGGCAAATAACAAGGACAGGCAAATCGATCGATAGCTTGGCATGGGCCTGCGGGGCTGGGTCAGATTCCGGCTCGAAACGCCATCGCAGGCGTCAGGAGAAATAAAATGGGCTGCAAAGGTTCTTCAAACCAAGGACCAGTTTAGGTATATTTGGCGCCCGTCACAAGGGACCTGGCCCGAACCGGCCGTTTCCCGACCTTGCCGGCACCCAATATTCAGGGCACGCCGGAAGATCTGACCTTCACATGGACCCTATGAATCGAGAGCATGAATAATTCTGCGAGCTCGGAGTTAACCGTCTCCGCTCGGTCCTTGTCGCGCTCTTACGGCGGCAATCCGGCGGTACGCGACGTCTCCCTGGAGTTGCGGCGCGGCGAAGTATTAGGCCTGCTCGGCCCCAACGGCGCCGGCAAAACCACCACCATGAAAATGTTGACCGGCAACCTTGCGCCAAGCCGCGGGGAGGTCAGCATATGCGGCATCGATCTGTTGGACCGGCCCACGGCGGCTAAAGCCCATATTGGCTACCTGCCGGAAATTCCGCCGGTGTATAAGGAATTGAAGGTGGATGAATATCTGCGGCTGGCCGGGCGACTGCACAAGGTAAGCAAAAGTGATCTGCCACGTGCAGTGACTCGCGCCAAGGAACGCTGCGGCCTGGCTGAAATGTCCGGCCGGCTGATCGGCTCCTTGTCCAAAGGCTACCAGCAGCGCGTGGGCATTGCCCAGGCGATTATTCACGAACCGGACGTGATTATTCTCGACGAGCCGACCATTGGGCTGGACCCCAATCAAATTCGCGAAATCCGCAGCCTGATCCGCGACCTGGGGCGCGATCACAGTTTGATCCTGTCGACCCATATCCTTCCCGAGGTCGAAGCGGTTTGCGATCGCGTGCAAATTCTCCATCGTGGAGAAGTGGTGTTTAACGACAGCATCGCCGGGCTGCAACAGTTTCGTGGCGGCGGCGCCCTGCAGATGGGTCTGCGTACCCCCCCGTCGGTTGCGGAAATTTCGCAACTCGCCCAAGGCGCGCAAGTCGAGGCGGTCAACGCCAACGTGTTCCGCGTGCGGCCAGCCACCGGTTCCGACCCGACCGATGCCCTGGTGCGTGCATCCGTGGAACGTGGTTGGGGCCTGTTCCAATTGCAACCCGCACAAGCCAGTCTGGAGGAAGTGTTTGTCCATCTCACCCAGCGTGAAGAAAGCGAGACGCCCCAATGATCGGCACCATTGTCGCCAAGGAATTAAAAGCCCTGTTTTCTTCCCCGCTCGCCTGGGCAGTGCTGGCTTTTCTGCAAATCATCCTGGCCTGGATCTTTCTCACCCGCATCGACTACTTCCTGAGCATTCAGCCGCAACTCGCCCGGGTGCCCAATGCGCCGGGATTGACCGAAATCGTCGCGGTGCCCATGTTTGGCATCGCCTCGATCGTGCTGCTGATGTCGGTACCGATGTTGACCATGCGGCTGATCGCCGAGGAACGCCGCAACCAGACCATGCCGATGCTGATGTCCGCACCGGTATCAATGACGGCGATCGTGCTCGGCAAATTTCTCGCCACGGTAGCCTTCCTTGCCCTGGCTTGCGGATTGATCGCCCTGATGGCAGGGTCCCTGTTATTGGGCGGCAAGCTCGATATCGGTTTGCTCATGACCAATTTGGCCGGCCTGTTGTTGCTGACCGCCAGTTTTGCGGCGATCGGCTTGTTCGCATCCTGCCTGACCACCCACCCGGTGGTGGCCGCCATTATTACCCTGGGAGCCTTCCTGGTCCTGTGGCTGATCAATATCGCGGCTTCGGATCCGACCAGTCCGGCGCACCTGTTTTCGCTGCTCAAACACTACGAAACATTCATGAATGGGTCCATTGCAGTCACCGATCTGATTTATTTCGCCCTGCTCACCGGCCTGTTCCTCATCCTTTCGATCCGCCGGCTTGACGCCGACCGCCTAAGCGCATGAAAGCCCATCGCACATTACGCCTGCAACTTCTGGTTCAGAACGGAATTTTTGTTGTCCTCCTGGTGGGTATCACGCTGGCCGTGGGCTGGCTCACCAAGGACATCAAGACCCAATGGGATTTCACCCAGGGCAAACGCAACACCCTTTCGCAGGCCTCGGCCGATGTGCTGAAGGGTTTGTCCGGCCCGATCAAGATTACGGCTTACGCGACGGCGCAAGATGCCGAAGGCGATGTACGCAAAACCGTGCAGACCTTTCTGGGCCCGTATCAGCGCGCCAGGTCCGATCTGAATCTGAGTTTCATCGATCCGCGCGACCAGCCGCAAAAGACTCAAGCCGCGGGCATCCGCGCAAACGGCGAGCTGGTCATCGAATACAACGGCCGCAGCGAGCACCTCACTTCATTAACGGAGCAGGACCTGACCAACCTGCTGGTGCGGCTGGCGCGCTCGGCCGAACGCCAAGTGGCCTATCTGGACGGGCACGGGGAGCGCAAGCTCGAAGGCCGCGCCAATCACGACTTGGGCGAATTCGGCAGCCAACTCGCTACCAAGGGATTTCGCACCGCGCCGGTCAACCTTGCGCTGGCCCAGGACATTCCGGCCAATGTTTCCGTGTTGGTGATCGCCAGTCCCCGGGTGGACGTGCTGGCCGGCGAGGCGGTCAAATTGCGCAAATGGGTGCAACAAGGCGGCAACCTGTTGTGGCTCGTCGACACCGACTCCCTGCGCGGCCTGCAAGGCTTGGCCGAGGAACTCGGCCTGCAATTGACCAATGGCGTAGTCATTGACCCTCAGGCGGGCGGACTCAAGCTGCCGGCAACTTTCGCGCTGGCCACCCAGTACGGCCAGCATAGCATTACGCAAAATTCGACCATCACCAGTGTTTTCCCCTATGCGCGCCAGATTGCGGCGGCCAAGGATTCGAAATGGCAGTTTTCTCCCTTGGTGCATGTCGCGCAAGGCGGCTGGCTTGAAGCCAGCGGCAGTCTCGACAATCTGGCCTTTGACCGCAACACCGATCAACGCGGGCCCATCGTGATATCGGCCACGCTGGAGCGCGAGGTCGGCGAGCGCAAACAGCGTGTTGTCGTGGTGGGCAGTGGCCATTTCCTGGCCAATCAGTATGTCGGCACCTTGGGCAATCTCGATCTGGGCATCAACATGATCAACTGGCTGGCCGGCGATGAAGCGCTGATTACGGTTCAGCCGCGTGCCCGTGCCGACCTGACGCTGGAACTCTCCCGCGCCGCGTTGAATACGATAGGACTGGGATTCCTGATCGTGCTGCCGCTCGGATTCCTGGTTGCCGGCGGTCTGATTTGGTGGCGGCGTCGCAAAGCATGAAATCGAGAACCCTCCTCAATCTGATCCTGGTGCTGGCGCTGCTGGCGCTGGCGAGTTATGCCTATTGGCGACCCAGGACCCCTGACACGCGGCCGACCATCCAACTGTCGCAACTCAAGCGTGAGGACGTGGATCGCATCACCGTGGAAAGACAGGGCAGCCCGACCATTACGCTTTCCCGGCAGGGAAAAGACTGGCAACTCACGGCACCCCTCACGACACTCGCCGACCCCTATCAGGTGGATCGTCTGGCCGATATCGCCGCAATGACCGCTTCGCAAAAATTGGTGGGGACCGACTTCCCGCAATACGGCCTCGATCCAGCACCGATAAAGGTTACCCTGAACAGCGAGGCATTCTCGTTCGGGAAAATCAACGACATCACCAACGAGCAATATCTGGGTTATGGCGGTGGCATTTACCTGGTGCCGCCGTTTTATGGTTACGGCATTCCCGCCGGTGCGAACACGCTTCTCAGCCGCAAACTGCTGGCGGAGGGCGAGGTGCCTGTGGCTTTCGAGTTTGGATCCCACCGCATCGTCCGCAACGAGAGCGGTGTCTGGGCCCTCGATGGCAAAGTACCGGCACGGCTTGCCACACCTCCCTCGCAGGACGATTTCAACCGTTGGGCAGACGAATGGCGCAATACCTCGGCCCTGAATGCCGAACCGGCCACAAGAGCGGCTGCCAAGTCCCAGTCATTGACGCTTCGCTTCAGCGGCGGCAAATCGACCACCCTCAGTGTGTTGCCATCGGCAAACGAGTTCCAGGTTTTCCGCGCGGATCGGAAAATTCAGTATCGCTTCGGAAGGGAAGTCGGACAACGTCTGCTCGATCCCAGCGTGGTCGCTGAAAAAAAGTGAAGGGTGATCGGTGAACGGCGAATGCGTTAAGGGTGAACGGTGAACGACAAGAACATACTGCGCGCCGCCTTGCGGCGCTCTACCCCTCGCCCCTAGCCCCCAGTCCCTAGCCTGAATCTTTACCCACAAAAATGACTGAACACAGAACTTTTCTTGCGCTACTGTGTGGCCATGCTCACGATTGGCGGGCGTAGATTTTCGCAAGAGATCTTGGATCGGATTGGCGAGCAGGTGCGCTCGCAGCCCGATATCTCTCGA
>CAMDKM010000072.1 GCA_945900965.1 Bordetella parapertussis
ATTCGAGCCGCTCTGATGAAGAATCTTGAGTACAATTTGGCATCGGCGTTTCTCCTCTTCCGTGTGGTTGCATTGACACCAACATCATAGGAGAGATCAGTGGAAACGCCGATTTCTTTTGCGCTCTATGGTGAAATATTCAGGCTAGAACTGATCGATAAAATTCCGCCGTCGCTTGCAGCGGTAGAAAAGCGCCTTGCACCAAACTTTCCCCGGACTCTATGGGAGCGAATTTCAAACGGCACGCTCTCCCAAGCGGGCGCTTTCAAGAATGAAACTCATGGTGGTGGGCTCGTCTGAACGCCAAGCGGTGGTTACTTTTGGCGCAAACACGAAACTCGAATTGGCCGAAACCCAGCACCCCTACGGTTTCGCTATTGGTCGCCAGGCCCATCAGGCAGTCAGGGTTTAGACCTGCTCGACGTAATACGTTTCGCCAAGACCCTGTATCCAAGGGAAAGTCGATGGGTTTGGCCTATAATCTCTACGTCTTCCGTCACCCCCAAACCGGGGCGCCTTTCTGCCAGCAATGCAACTGATCGCTTTCGGCATAAATCATCACACGGCCCCGCTTGAAGTCCGCGAGCAGGTGACGTTTGACGCCAACAATCTTGAGCAGGCGCTTCGCGACCTCATCGCGCAGGAGTCGGTGCGCGAGGCGGCGATCATATCCACTTGCAACCGAACCGAGGTGTATTGCAGTACGCCGGAACCGAATCGTGCGATCGATTGGCTTGCCCGGTTTCATCGCCTGAAGTCGCAAACACTCGACCCTTTTCTGTACACGCTACCCCGCGAACGAGCGGTGTCCCATGCCTTTCGGGTCGCGAGCGGGCTCGATTCGATGGTACTCGGCGAGCCGCAGATACTTGGCCAGATGAAGGAGGCGGTGAAATCCGCCGAAAATGCTGGCACCCTCGGAACGGTCCTGCATAAGCTTTTCCAATCGACATTTTCGGTTGCCAAGGAAGTGCGAAGCCACACTGATATCGGCGCGAGCTCCGTGTCGATGGCGGCGGCGGCCGTCAAAGTCGCCGAGCGGATTTTTGCCAGCGTCGCCGAGCAGAAAATCTTGTTTATCGGCGCGGGAGAAATGATCGAATTGTGCTCTACGCATTTCGCTGCCCGCCAGCCACGCCATATCACTTTTGCCAACCGAACCCTGGAACGCGGCCAGGAACTGGCGCGCCGGCATGGCGGTGAGGCGATCGCGCTAAATGACTTGCCCGAACAACTGGCCTTTCATGACATTGTGGTCACCTGCACGGCGAGCACCCTGCCGATACTTGGCAAAGGCATGATCGAGCGCGCCATCAAGGCACGTCGCCATCGGCCGATACTGATGATCGACCTGGCGGTTCCACGCGATGTGGAGGCGGAAGTCTCCGAGTTGGACGACGTGTTCCTGTACAGCGTGGACGACCTTGGCAAGATCATCCAGGAGGGCCTCGATATCCGGCAGGCCGCGGTGGCCCAGGCCGAGGCAATCATCACGGCGGGTGTAGATGGGTTCATGCACTGGCTGGAAAGCCGCGAACTGGTGCCTACCATTCGGGCCATGCGCGATCAGGCTGATCGCATGCGGCGCAATGAATTGGAGCGTGCCGCAAAAATGCTGGCGCGGGGAGACGATCCCCATAAAGTGCTGGAACAACTGTCCCATGCCCTGACCAACAAATTCCTCCATGGGCCAACCCACGCCCTGAACTCGGCGGAAGCCAAGGAGAGGGAGTCGCTGCTGACGGCGATGACGAGGATATTTCAGGTAAAGCCTCCGGAATGAAAACCTCGATAGCTTCCAAACTCGCGCAGTTGTCGGCGCGATTGGAAGAATTGAACGCCCTGCTGTCGAGTGAAGATGTCACCCGGGATCTCGATAACTACCGCAAACTCACGCGAGAACATGCCGAGATCACGCCGGTGGTGGAGCTTTATCACGCCTACAACAAGGTGGGTCGAGACCTGGCCTCGGCACAGACTCTGGCCTCCGATCCCGAGATGCGCGAGCTTGCCGAAGCCGAAATCCGCGAGGGCAAATCCAAATTGCTCGACTATGAAGCGGAGTTGCAGAAACGCCTGTTACCGAAAGATCCCAGCGACGAGCGCAATATTTTCCTGGAAATTCGCGCCGGCACGGGTGGCGACGAATCCTCTTTATTCAGCGGCGATTTATTTCGCATGTACATCCGCTATGCCGAGCGGCAGGGCTGGAGCGTCGAGGTGATTTCGGAGAGCCAGTCCGAACTCGGAGGGTATAAAGAAGTCATCGCCAAAATTGTCGGCTTGGGGGCGTATTCGAAACTGAAATTCGAATCCGGCGGGCATCGAGTACAACGCGTGCCAAAAACCGAAACCCAAGGCCGCATTCACACCAGCGCCTGCACGGTGGCGGTGTTGCCGGAAGTTGATGTCGTGGAAGACGTTGTGCTCAATCCGGCGGAACTGCGCATCGATACTTTTCGTGCCTCCGGCGCGGGCGGTCAACACATCAACAAGACGGACTCCGCCGTGCGCATTACCCATCTGCCCACCGGCATCGTGGTGGAATGCCAAGACGATCGCTCGCAACACAAAAACAAGGCCCAGGCGTTGTCGGTGCTGGCGGCCCGCATCAAGGACAAACAGCTTCGCGAGCAGCAGGCCAAACAAGCCGCAACTCGCAAGTCGCTGATCGGCAGCGGCGATCGCTCGGAGCGCATCCGCACCTATAACTTCCCCCAAGGCCGGGTGACCGACCATCGCATCAATCTGACCCTCTACAAGATCGACCAGATCATGGACGGCGCGCTGGACGAACTGATCGACGCGTTGATGGCCGAGCACCAGACCGAGCTACTCGCGGCCATCGCCGAAGATTCGCTGATGGCCGCGGTGTGACGCCAAGCGTTGCGGAACTGCTTGCCGAAGCGGTGCGGGAACTGGGAGCGGATCGGGATCGTGGCGAGGCACAACGAGAAGCGCAGATTCTGCTGGGCCATGTGCTCGGACAGCCGCGAGCCTGGCTTGCCGCGCATGGGGAGGATGCGGTCGTGGCCGAGGCGGCCGCAAGGTTCAGTACCTTGGTCCAACGGCGCGCCCGGGGCGAGCCGGTTGCTTACCTCGTTGGCAGGAGAGAGTTCCGTAGTCTGGAGTTTCGGGTCACGCCCGATGTCCTGATTCCCAGGCCCGAAACCGAACTGCTGGTCGATGCGGCGCTGGAAAGACTGCCTGGCGAGGCGGCTTGCGAGGTACTGGACCTGGGTACCGGCAGCGGTTGTATTGCCATCGCGTTGGCCGCCGAGCACAAGCTGGCGAAGGTAGCGGCCAGCGACCGATCCCCGGCCGCGCTGAGCGTGGCACGGGATAACGCGCTACGCCTCGCGGTTCGTGTCGAGTTCAGGGAAAGCGACTGGTTGGAGGCCTGGGCAGGACGCCGTTTCGATCTGATTCTTGCCAATCCGCCCTATATTGCGGCCGGCGACCGGCACCTCGGCCAGGGCGATTTGCGTTTCGAACCACAAATTGCACTCTCGGCCGGAGGGGACGGCCTGTCCGATATCCGCCAAATCGTCGCCGAAGCGCCGCGGCATCTGCGCCCAAGCGGCTGGTTGATCTTCGAACATGGTTATGATCAAGCGCCTGCGTGTAAAAAGCTCATGCAGGAGGCGGAATTTTTCGACTTGTTTGCGCTCCAAGATCTGGCCGGTGTGCCGAGAATATGCGGTGGCCGCCTATTGACGGCCAAAACACCGAATCGTTAACATCAGCATTGTCTGACGGGAGTGACTCGCCGGGGATGTTCCGGACTGAGCGCTCCCTTACTTGTCTTAAGGGGTAATAGCTCATGAGCGCTCAGGAAAAAATCAAGCAGCAGGTCACCGGTAATCCCATCGTGTTGTACATGAAAGGCACGCCGGATGCCCCCATGTGCGGTTTCAGCGCCTCTGCGGTCCAGATACTGGAAGCCTGTGGCGTCGAAAACGTGGCCACGGTGGATGTGCTGGCCGACCAGGAAGTGCGACAAGGCATCAAGGAATTTTCGAGCTGGCCGACCATTCCGCAACTGTATGTCAAAGGCGAATTTGTCGGTGGCGCCGATATCATGCGCGAGATGTATCAGTCCGGCGAGCTGCAAAAACTCCTCGGGAAATAATCGCAACCGGGCAAACAGAGGGCTGGCCGACAAGCCAGCCCTTTTTTGTCTTCGCGCATAACATTGCAGACCGAGGCAATATGATCCCGAATTTTCCAGTAGAGAATGAAATACGCGCTTAACACGAAGGCGCACGAAGGTAAACACGAAGGACACGAAGGAAAGCAAGTACAAATGAATCCTGCCCTGGCTTTCCTGGACGAGACTTCCTTCGTGAACCTTCGTGTTTACCTTCGTGCCCTTCGTGTTGAAGAGTTTTCGTTTCATTTGAATCCGGGATTTTCAGTGAAAATTGAGCGCTAATGGAATATCCGGGATGATGATGGATCAAGAGCAATCGCGAGCGCAGATTCGTGGCGCAGTACGGGATCTGTGTGCGCGTTTCGGCAGCGACTATTGGCAAAAGCAGGATGAGTTGCGCGCCTATCCGGAGGCGTTTGTCGCCGCTCTTACAGAAGCCGGTTGGCTCTCGGCGCTGATTCCAGAGGAATATGGCGGCCCCGGTCTGGGTCTGACCGAGGCTTCCATCATCCTGGAAGAGGTCAATCGCTCCGGCGGCAATTCCGGCGCCTGCCATGCCCAGATGTACATCATGGGTACGCTGCTTCGGCACGGCTCAGACGCCCAGAAGAAAAAATATCTGCCGGAGATTGCGGCGGGCCGCTTGCGCCTGCAATCCTTCGCGGTGACGGAACCCAGCACCGGGTCCGACACGACCCGTCTCAAGACCATGGCGGTGCGCAAGGCAGACCGCTATGTTGTCAACGGCCAGAAAGTCTGGACTTCCAGAGTGCAGCATTCGGATCTGCTGCTACTGCTGGCGCGCACCACGCCGATTGAGCGGGTGCAGAAAAAATCCGAAGGGTTGTCGGTATTCCTGGTGGATTTGCGCGAGGCTGCCGGCCGCGGCATTACGCTGCGGCCCATTCGCAACATGCCGAACCACGAAACCAACGAAGTGTTCTTCGACAACTTCGAGGTGCCGGCGGGAAACCTGATCGGAGAGGAAGGCAAGGGGTTCCGCTATATTCTGGACGGCATGAATGCCGAACGCATTCTGATCGCCGCCGAATGTGTCGGCGACGGGCATTGGTTCATCGAACGGGCGTCGAAATACGCCGGGGAAAGAATCGTATTCGGCCGGCCCATTGGCC
This sequence comes from Bordetella parapertussis, assembly GCA_945900965.1. Taxonomy (GTDB): domain Bacteria; phylum Pseudomonadota; class Gammaproteobacteria; order Burkholderiales; family JACQAP01; genus JACQAP01. Next base: position 5,287 of record CAMDKM010000072.1, read on the forward strand.
AGAATCAAGGCGTGCAGTTTCCCATAGCGCGCGCCCATGTCAATGTCGAAGCGGCCGATCTCATGCGCTACAAGGCGGCAGCCCTGTTCGAAAACGGCAAACCCTGCGGCGCCGAAGCCAATATGGCAAAGATGCTGGCGGCCGATGCCTCCTGGGAGGCCGCCAACGTCTGCCTGCAAACGCACGGCGGATTCGGTTTTGCCGCCGAATACGACATCGAACGCAAATTCCGGGAAACCCGTCTCTACCAAGTGGCGCCCGTTTCCACCAATCTGATCCTTGCCTATATTGCCGAGCATGTTCTAGGATTGCCGCGCTCGTACTGAAGCACGACAACCCAGCCAGACAGGAGTTGCAAACGCATGAACCCCTTCCGAGGCATTCACGATATTGGCGGCCTGCCCGCCGGACCGCTTGAAGCAACCGAGCACGATTACGCCCTGTGGGAAAAGCGCGTCGATGCGCTGATGGTGCTGTTGTCGAAGAAGGGCCTGCTCACCGTTGATGAACTGCGTCGCAACATCGAGGGCCTCGGTGCGGAAGCCTACGACACGATGAGTTATTACGAGCGCTGGATCTATTCGATCACCCAAACGCTCATTCAGCGGGGCACCCTGACGATTGAGGAGCTTGGGCAAAGAATTTCCCAGGTGCAGGCGCATGACGGCCACTGACGTCATTGAGGCGCGTTTTGCGCCGGGCGATGCCGTGGTCGTGCGGGGCATGTTCCCCTTGGGTCATGTGCGCACGCCCTATTACATTCGAGGGAGGCGCGGCGTCATCGAGAGACTGTGCGGCAGCTATCGCAATCCGGAAGAACTGGCCTATGCCCGAAGCGGCCTGCCAAAGCAGCCCTTGTACCGCGTACGCTTTTACCAGCGTGACCTATGGCCGACGTATCGGGGTAACGCGGTGGACACCGTGGATGTGGAAATTTATCAGCACTGGCTGGAGGCATCATGAGCGGCAACCACGATCACCATAACCATGATCATCACGATCATGATGAAAAAGTCCCGCACCGGCATCCGATTCGAGCCGATCAGGACGACACGCTGACCTATTGGAAGGCGATGGAAATTGCGGTGCGCGGTCTGCTGATCGAAAAAGGCATTGTCACCGCCGATGAAGTTCGCCGCCAGGTCGAGGATATGGATTTGCGCACACCGCTGCAGGGCGCGCGGGTGGTGGCGCGTGCCTGGGTGGATGCCGATTTTCGAAAACTGTTGCTCGCCGATGGCAACCAGGCTTGCGAGCTTCTCGGCATAGATCGCGGGCTGTACAAACTGGTTGTCGTGGAAAACACCGATCAAGTGCACAACATGGTGGTTTGCACCCTGTGTTCCTGTTACCCGCGCTGGTTGCTTGGCCTGCCTCCCGACTGGTACAAAAGCCGGAATTATCGTTCCCGTGCGATCAGCGAGCCGCGCGCGGTGTTGCGGGAATTCGGCACTTCTATTCCCACGGAAACAGCGTTACGTGTGCACGATTCCACCGCCGACATGCGTTATCTGGTGCTGCCAAAACGGCCGGCGGGTACCGAGGGCTGGTCCGAAGACAAACTCGCCGCGCTGGTCACCCGGGACGCCATGATCGGCGTATCGTTTGCCCTCCATCCCTGAACTCCCCGTTTCGTGTCCGAGGAAGCCGAAATCGCAGGTTGCGCCAATCAACGCATGGTATGTCTGTAACACGCGCACGCTGCGCAGGTACCTGATTGGCATCCCGGCCTGAACCTTGCTTTTTAGCTTTGGGCAAATCGGGCAAAACCCGCACGTTCACTCTGCCCTCCCAACCAATGAAGCACTCTTCGAGACCCTCGCATGGCTGAAAAACAAGGCTGGAAGGGCCGGTTTTATGAGGATTTCGAGGTGGGTGACGTATATCGGCATCCCCTTGGGCGTACCGTGACCCAGACCGACAACATCTGGTTCACCCTGCTGACACAGAATACCGCACCCATTCATTTTGACGCCCATTACGCGTCCCAGACCGAATTTCGCAAGCCGCTGGTCGATTCGACGTTCACCGTGGCATTGGTGACTGGGCAGAGCGTTACGGACATATCGCAGAACGTGTTTGCCAATCTTGGCTGGGACGAAATACGTTTGCCGGCCCCGGTATTCGAGGGCGACACGATCTATTCGCAATCCGAGGTTCTGGAAAAGCGCGAGTCCAAGTCGCGCCCGAATGTCGGCATCGTCACGGTAAAAACCACCGGCTTTAATCAAGAAGGAACCGTGGTTATTACCTTCAAGCGCACGGTCATGGTTTACCGCCGTGGCCACGCTCCGCACATTCCGCAACCCACACTGAAGTAGAGCCCATCGCATGATATCGGTAAAAACGCCGCGACTCGAAGCTATCCGCAATATCGTAGCGCGACAGCCGCGACAATTTTCGCCACCGGAAAATGGCGAGGTCATCATCAACGAAGATCGGCGCTATTTCATCGGTGGCCCGATCGGGAAAGGCGGCTTCGGCATGGTTTACGAATGCACCGATGACTGGGGCAATCCCCTGGTCGCCAAGATCCTGATGCCCCGCAGCCAGTCCTACCGGGAATTAAAAGAGGTCTGGCAGGATGAGTTACGCAAACTGGTGGTCATGCGCCACCCGAACATTACGTTTGTGTTCGATGCCTTCGAGCACAAGGACACGTTTTACCTGATTATCGAACGTTGCAATTTTCCGCTGACAAATCTCATAACGCGCGCGCATCTGGATCCGGACCGCTGGATACCCTATGTCGCCCGCGACGTGTTGCAAGCCCTGGACTACATTCACGCCAGCGGCTACGTTCATAAGGACCTGCATCCGGGCAACGTCTTTGTCGCCGAAGGCCGCCGCAAGCGCATGCTGGTCAAGGAGCCCTTCTGGCAGTTCAAGGTGGGAGACCTGGGCTTGACCAAACTGGAGTCCGACATCCGGGTGTTCGAAACCCTGTTGGCAGACTGGATGCGGCCACCCGAAGCGTTCGATCCGGTGGAATTTGGCGATGTCGGGAATCAGGTCGATATTTACCAGACCGGATTGTTACTGCTGGCGCTGTTGTTAAGGGAAATCCCCTATTTCACCAAGGATGAAATTCTTGCCGGCATACCCAAAATCCTTGCCCACGAACACGAGTCCAAATACGGCCCCGTCATCGCCAAGGCCTTGCGCCGGCACACCAGTGCGCGCACGCCAAGCGCGCTGGAATTCTGGCGCGAGATCTCGGCGGTATCCGGCGACATTTAGGCCGTTTAGCGTCGTTTCAGCAGTGCGGCCGCGATAGCGGCTGCGATCAAGGCCGCAAACCATATCAGCGCCCACTCCGCGATCGAAAGCCCCAGAAATGTCCAGGGTACTTTCGTGCAATCGCCCGTGCCGCGGAAAATCATCGGGAACGCTTCGGTCAGCGAAAAAGACTCCAGCATGAATCCCAGATCGGCCCCGCAGTCGAAGAGTTTCGGCGGGTTGTGTTCCAGCCAGACATGGCGAGTCGCCACCGCGCCGCCAAGGCCCGCAAATACCACCACGGCGCCAGCATAGATTTTCCTTCCGATGCCCAGCGGGTTATGCACGGCGGCTATCAGCGCTGCCAATCCCGTGGCGATGAAGGCGTAGCGCTGCAGAATGCACATCGGGCAGGGTTCCAGCCCTTTGCCGTGCTGCAGGTAAAGGCCAAAACCGATCAGGCCCGCGCAGACCAAGAACATCGCCAGAAACAATTTCCGGGCATCGAGCGTCATTCAGATTTTCCCCAGGGCTTGATCGAGATCGGCCATCAAATCGGCCACGTCTTCAATGCCAACCGACAGACGAATCAGGTTGTCGCTAATGCCAAGCTGAGCGCGGCGTTCCACCGGCAGCGAGCCGTGGCTCATGGTGACCGGATGACCGATCAGGCTTTCCACACCTCCCAGCGACTCCGCCAACGTGAACACCCGACAAGCTTCCAGAGCCCGGCGAACACCGTCCATATCGGTCTTCAAATAAACCGAAATCATCGCACCATAACCATTCATCTGTTTGCCCGCCAGCAGGTGTTGCGGATGGGTGGGCAAACCCGGATAGATCACTCTCTCGATTTTTGCATGGCCACGCAGCCACGCCGCCAGGTGCATGGCGTTGCCACAATGCTGCTTCATGCGCAGCGGCAATGTCTTGACCCCCCGCAGGGCCAGAAAACTCGAAAATGGATCAAGAATGGAGCCAATTGCGTTATGCATGAACTCCAGTTTCTCGATAATGTCCTTGCGCTCTCGCACTACAACGATACCCCCCACCATGTCCGAGTGGCCATTGATGTACTTGGTCGCCGAGTGCAGTACCAGATCGATGCCCAGGTCTAAAGGACGCTGTATCCAGGGCGATGCAAAGGTGTTGTCCACCACCGTCAGGATGCCGTGTGCCTTGGCGACCTTTACCACTTGTTCGAGATCGGTCACCTTAAGCAGCGGGTTCGAAGGGGTTTCCAGCCAAATCATTTTGGTATCCGGCTGGATGGCTCTTTCCAGCGAGCCGGGCACATTCGGATCGAAGTAGCTGGTGCGCAGCCCCATCGAGCGCTTGCGCACGCGCTCGAACAGCCGCCAGGAGCCGCCGTACAAATCATCTGCGGCCACCAGGTGACTGCCGGCGTCCAGCAGTTCCAGCACCGTACCGGTTGCGGCCAGACCGGAGGCAAATGCGAATCCCTGCGCGCCGCCCTCCAGATCTGCAATGCAGCGCTCGAAGGCATGACGGGTCGGATTCTGCGAGCGCGCGTATTCGTAACCGGTGTGCACGCCCGGCGAATGCTGTTTGAACGTGGAGGTGGCAAAGATCGGCGTCATCACCGCGCCGGTGGCAGGATCGGGTGCCTGCCCGGCATGAATGGCGCGGGTGGCGAAGCCTGGTTTGTCGCTTTTCATCGTGGAATCTTACCTCTTGTTTCGGTCATCGATATCGGACACTTGGACCATGAAAATAAGAAAAGCGCTCACCGCAGAGGACGCAAAGGACGCGGAGGAAAATCAGGAAACAAAATGTTTCTTGGGGCATCGAGAAAGTGGAAGTTCAAAGTGTGCAGTTCTCCCTTCTCCCCCCGGGAGAAGGGCGGGGATGAGGGAAGATTCTCGCCGTTGACCCAGACCAAAGCAGCATAAACCCAGAAAAACTGTTGAATCACGGAGAACGCAAAGATCACGGCGTAGAACAATGATACGGTTTCCTTGTACGTTCACCTTTTGAGTGAGAGGCCACAGCGATACAAGTTCTTGGTTCTTCTCCGTGTGCACCGTGTCCTCCGTGATTCAATCGCCGTTTGGTGAGAGCGTTTTTTCCAGTCACGGCGCGCGATTACGCAAATTATTCAACACGTCCATGCGCGTAATTAATCCATAAAACTGCCCGCCATCGACCACAATGACGACGTGGCCGTTGTTGAATACGCGGGTCAATTCACCGACCGGTGTTTTCAGCCCAACCGTTTCAATCCGCTGCGTCATCGCCGTGCGTACCGGCGAACGGAAGTGGTCCGGATCATTCTGCAGGGCAATCAGCAGGTCCCATTCGTCCACGATACCGACCACCTTTCCGTTGTCGAGTACCGGAAGCTGTGAAATATCGTAGAGCTTCATGCGCGCGTAGGCGGTCATCAACTTATCGTCTGGCCCGATGGTGACCGTGGCGTGCTGGTCGTGACGGCGGGTGATCAGATCGCGCAGGTCGCCGAACGATTCCCGCTTCAGAAAACCTTGATCGATCAGCCAGTAATCGTTGAAGACTTTCGACAGATATTTGTTGCCGCTGTCGCACACGAAGCTCACTACTCGCTTGGGCGACTTTTGTTCCCGGCAGTAGCGCAGCGCGGCGGCGATCAGGGTACCCGATGAGGAGCCGGCGAGAATGCCTTCCTTCGTCAACAGATTGCGCACCGTCCGGCAGGACTCTTCGTCGCTGATCGAATAGGCTTTTCGCACCCTGGACAGATCCGCAATCGGTGGAATGAAGTCCTCGCCGATCCCTTCCACGATCCAGCTACCGGCCGCGCCGTATTTTCCGGTATGAATATAATCGGCCAATATCGAACCCACCGGGTCCGCAAGAATCATTTCCGTGCGCGGCGATATCCTCGCGAAATAACGCGACAGGCCAGCCAGCGTTCCTCCTGAACCTACCCCGCACACCATGGCATCCACGTCGTGATCCATCTGCTCCCAGATTTCCGGGCCGGTGGTGGTCTCATGCGCCAGCGGATTGGCGGGGTTGCCAAACTGATTTACGTAAAAGGCGCCGGTCTCTTGTGCGATGCGCTGGGCGATGTCCTGGTAATACTCGGGGTGCCCTTTGCCCACGTCCGAGCGGGTGAGGATCACCTCCGCGCCCATTGCCTTGAGATGGAAAATCTTTTCCCGACTCATTTTGTCCGGCACCACCAGAATGAGCTTGTACCCCTTCAGCACCGCCACCTGCGCCAGCCCCAGCCCGGTATTGCCCGCCGTGGCCTCAATGATTGTGCCGCCCGGCTTGAGCCGACCTTCGCGCTCGGCCTCCTCGATCATTGATCGCCCGATCCGGTCCTTGATCGAGCCACCGGGATTCTGCGACTCCAGTTTCAGGAATAGCCGGCACTTCCCCGCGTCCATATGTGGCACTTCCACCAACGGGGTATTGCCGATCAGGTCGAGAACTTGCTGTGCTGCCATGGCGAAGCTCCTCGGGGATGCGTTGCGGTCAAACCGGTCAGACACTTATGACGCTACCTAAAGTACTCCCTCCCCCCTCGCGGGACAAGGGCACAGTGTGGGGACACTTGAAGATTACGGGATGATTTTTCTTCATGCGCGTTTGCCGTCTCGCCAACCCATGACGAACGAACACTGGCGCTATTTCCTTGCGTTGGAGCAAGACGTTGAGCGCACCACGCGCTTTGTCGAGCCGCATCCTTCGAACTACAAGGCATTTTCCATCGAGTTGGCCCGCCTAATAATCAGTGCATGTTCCGAGGTCGATGTTGTTGCAAAGGTTCTATGCGAGGCAATTGACCCAAGCGCGCACGCCACGAATATGGATCAATACCGCGCTGTCATCCACAAGCGGTATCCGAGAATTCACGAAACACTCGTCGAAATCCCACGCTTTGGCTTAGTAATGGAACCGTGGAAAGAACGGGGCACCGGGCCTAATCCTGGTTGGTGGAGAGGTCACCAACTCGTCAAGCATCAACGCCACAAGCACTTTGGTCAAGCTGATCTCGAACATTGAATTTCAGGGCCGGACCACCGCAACACATTGATTCACGCAAGAAATTCCCCAAAAATAACGCCCTGCAGGATGCTTAGATGCCTCTTTTTGGCGGCAAAACGAAAGTTGTAAGATGTCTGCGCAATTGCGTGTTCAAACGTACCGTGGAGTATTGGTCTCGCGAAAGTCTTGCACGTTGGGAGGTGGCTCCCGGAATACGCTCCGCTCCGTCCGGGCTACGGTCTCTGAGAAAGACCAGCGCGCCCCGCTCCAGCTTAAGTGCGTTTCTTCGACTCCATCTTGGATTTGAGGTCCGCGAAAGGATTGAAGGTCGCGCTCGGTAATTCCTGCTTTGAATCCGTACGTCCCGCCCCGTCTTTTATCTTGGAATGCTCGTGCTCGTGACAGTAGGTGCAGAGTAGTTCCCAAT
>CAMDKM010000073.1 GCA_945900965.1 Bordetella parapertussis
ATTCGAGCCGCTCTGATGAAGAATCTTGAGTACAATTTGGCATCGGCGTTTCTCCTCTTCCGTGTGGTTGCATTGACACCAACATCATAGGAGAGATCAGTGGAAACGCCGATTTCTTTTGCGCTCTATGGTGAAATATTCAGGCTAGATATCCGCTTACGCCGCTAAGCTCTCCTTGTTCGGCGAATCCTCTTTGTATCGAATTGGGCGCGCCGCAGTCAGGCCCGGTACGCCTGGAAAATGCTCCAAGTGTGTTCCCAATACTTCAGCATCTGCCTAATTTTGTCATCTCCCCCAGAAAAATAAGTCATTAATAAACAATAGTTTTACTACAGGCCCCTGGTTGTTTGTCTCTAACCAGAGACATTCTTAAGCCGAAATTAATCTGACTCTGAAATACTTGTCTCCAAGCTGAGACAGTGTCGTGTAAGGGCGACGATCTGCGGCGTGCGGGAATTGGCTTTCCGTGGCTTAGGGTGATCGCGAGCGAATCACGGTCACACCCCTAAGCGCACGGAACGGCCAGTTTTCCTTACCCAACTATTTGGCCAGTCGTTTGGCCCGGAACCGAAGGAGGCAGAAAATGAAGTTGACCGCGATGTTTCGTTGGCTGGCGTATTCCGCCGCGTCGATGGCCGTCTGGGGTGGAACGTCTACGCTTATCCTCGCGGACGATCGTCCAGCGGGCAAGCGTGCGGTCACCCAAGTGCCCCATTACGTGCGCTCGCTGGCGGCCTATAACATTCCAAACGTCGTTTTGACCAATCAAAAAGGGGACAAGGTCGCTCTGGCCTCCTTGCTGGACGGCGAAGATCCCGTGCTGGTGAACTTTCTGTTCACCAGTTGCAGCACAACCTGTCCGTTGATCACCGCCACGGTGACGAGCATGCGTCAAATGCTCGGCGCGTCGGGCGAGGATCTCAAGGTTGTCTCGATCACGATCGATCCCAAACACGATACCCCGAAGGTGCTGCAGGAATATGCCCTCGAACAAGGCCTAAACCCCGATTGGCAACTGCTGACCGGAGACGCCAGCCAGATCCGCAGTGTGCTGAAAGCCTTCGCGGCATCCTCGGGAAGCATCATGAATCACAAGCCTCTCACCCTGCTTCGGGCTGAAGGAAGCTCGCAGTGGGTGCGAATCAATGGCTATGCAAGTGCCGCGGAACTGGCCGGCGAGTATCGGCGAATCAACGTTGACTAATCCTGACTTTTTATAACCCAAGGAGATTCCAATGAAACACCTCAAACGCAGCAAGACTAAAGGCAGCAAGCGGGAGTTCCTCAAATTCGCCGGGATGGCCGGCGTGCTCGTTGCCGTGCCCGGCATGGGACTGGTGCGACGCGTAATGGCCCAGAACCCGGCGATGAATCTGGATCCGGCCTCTATTCCGAAGTACGTCCATCCGCTCAAGATTCCTGCCGCGATGCCACGTATGGGCAATGTCCGGTTGGCGAGTGGCGAGACCGCCGACTATTACGAGATCGCAGTTCGCCAGTTCAGCCAGCAGATCCTGCCGTCGAGCCTGCCTGCCACGACCGTTTGGAGTTACGGTTCAGCCGGGCATCCTGGGTCACTCGGTTATCCCGCGTGCACGATCGAAGCCCAATACGGCCGACCGGTGCGAGTGAAGTGGATCAACGAGCTCAAGAGTTCCTCGGGTGAGTATCTGCCGCACCTGCTGCCTGTTGACCCCACGCTGCACTGGGCCAATCCTCCCGGCGGATTCAGGGGACGCGACTCGCGCCCGTCATTCCATACCACGCCGGGACCCTACACAGGCCCGGTACCGCTCGTTCCGCATCTGCACGGCATCGAGCACATAGCGCAGGAAAGCGACGGTTATCCTGAGGCATGGTTTCTTCCAAATGCCAGCAACATCCCGCGCGGCTATGCCACCACGGGTACCGCATACGATGAATTCAAATATTCTTCGGCCCAGGGCGCGTTGTGGGCGCCGGGCGCGGCGGTGTTCCAGTATCCGAACCGCCAGCGGGCCACCACTCTTTGGTATCACGACCACACGCTGGGCCTGACACGAGCCAATGTGTACGCCGGGCCGGCGGGCTTTTACCTCTTGCGCGGCGGAGACGATGACATGGAGGCAGGTAAGTTGCCGGGGCCGGCACCGAAACCCGGCGATGCTCCCGGGACGAAATACTACGAAATTCCCCTGGCGATCCAGGACCGCTCGTTTAATGCCGACGGCTCGCTCTTTTATCCCGACAGCCGGGAGTTCTTCGACGGCTTCACCGGACCCTACATTGGCGATGGCAACAGCGACATTTCGCCGATCTGGAATCCGGAAGTTTTCGCCAACACCATGGTGGTCAACGGCCGCACCTGGCCGTATTTGACGGTGGAGAAGCGTCGTTATCGCTTCCGCCTGTTGAACGGCTGCAATTCGCGTTTCCTGATTCTCAAACTCAGCAATGGACTTCCCTTCTGGCAAATCGGAGCCGACGGCGGCCACCTGCCGGCGCCGGTACAGTGCACGGAACTGCTGATGGCGCCGGCCGAGCGGGCCGACGTCATCGTGGATTTCAGCAATGTTCCGGTCGGCACGGAGATTATTCTTGGCAACGTCGGTCCGGACGAACCTTTTGGCGGCGGCATACCCGGGGTCGATTTCCCGGAAGCGAACGCGGACACCACGGGCCAAGTTATGCAATTCCGTGTGGTGGCGGCGACTTCGGTGGATCGCACGACACCGGCCCACAGGCTGCGCCTGCCCGAATTCAGGCCTTTGGGGGGAGCCAACAACACACGCCAAGTGTCACTGAACGAAGAGGATTCCGCCACCCTGCCCGGGATTGGACCCCGTGCCGCTCTGCTGGGTACGGTGGACGCGGCCGGCATGGGAATGCCAATGATGTGGGCAGACGCGCCAACGGAAACCCCAAGGCTCGGCGATACGGAGATTTGGGAAATCTTCAACCATACCGAGGACGCCCATCCGGTCCATCCCCATACGGTTCAATGCCAGGTGATCAACCGGCAAGCCTTCGACGGGCTGCCCCGGCCGCCCGAGCCAGGCGAATCCGGATACAAGGACACCGTCATTGCCTATCCCGGTGAGATCACGCGTATCAAGGCCAAGTTTGCCGTTCGAGGCCGTTACGTCTGGCATTGCCACATCCTCGAGCACGAGGACAACGAGATGATGCGCCCCTTGGTCGTTCGGTAATTATCCTGGGCAATCCAGGAAGCTTCAGGTTAAGAGCCGCGCAAAGCGGCAAGGTGGGGCCGCGCAAGCGGCTCCGCTTATTATTTGTTTAGTACCATGCTCGGCCCCGACTCGCCGTGGGACCGCGGCCAAGTGCGCTGTCGATGCCAGGTCCCAAAATCTTGTTCAACAAATTCACTCGAATGAAAACTAAATTGCTTTCGGAAGCAAGTATCGATGCAAGTCCTGAGCATATCGTCAGGCGGGCGGGTGGTTTACCGCGGGTGATCGGCGCTGGGCTGAGCAGCTTCCTTGGACGTATCGCCAATGGGCGAGGTCAATCCAACCAGCGGCATTGGATGGTCGCCGCACGTGCTGTCCTGCTGCTCGCGACTTCCGCAATCGTAGACACCGCCTACGCCGCCGAACCGATTCCCGAATCCGAGGAGATTGCCTTGGGGCGGCGGATATATCTGGAAGGTAAACTGAGCACAGGCCAGCCTCTCACCGGACGAGTGCAGGACGACGTTACTCTGGTAGGGAAATCGGCGGCGTGTGCGCAGTGCCATCAGCGCAGTGGTTTGGGGACGCTCGAAGGTGGGACCTTGGTGCGGTCCATCTCCGGTCCGGACCTCGCGCATACGACGACGGATTCCCGGCAGCGCCCGGCCTATTCGGACGCAACGCTGGCGCGGGCACTTCGTGACGGCGTGGATTCCAACGGCCAACCTCTCAGCAGGCTGATGCCACGTTATGCCTTGCAGGAGGCAGATGTCGGTGCTCTTGCCGCGTACCTCAAAACCTTGTCCGCCCAAATCTCTCCGGGTGTCTCTGACAAGGCCATACGATTTGCCACCATCGTTACCGACGACGTGCCGGCCACCCGCCGGCAGATCATGTACGACGTCCTCGAAGCGTATTTTGCGGAGGCGAATGGCGCGCAGGGGCAGGTCGCCAAAAAGAGCTTTGGCCCATCGCGCAGCCGCAAAGCCGCCGGTGGCAAGCGCACTTGGATCCTCGAGCGCTGGACTCTGACTGGTCCGCCCGAGACATGGATCGCGCAACTTGACGCGTACTACCGCGCGGAGCCGGTCTTTGCCTTGTTAAGTGGAATTAGCGCTGCCGACTGGCGGCCAATACACGAATTTTGCGAGCAAAAGGAGCTGCCCTGCCTGCTGCCCAATACCGCCTTGCCTGTGCTCGCGGCCGAAGATTTTTACACGGTTTATTTTTCTCGCGGCCTGACGCTGGAGGCCGAGGTATTGATTGCGGATCTCTCGAAGGGGACTGCCCCTGCGAAATTGCTGCAGGTGTACCGAGGCGATGTGGCCGGCTTGACCGCATCCGGAGCCCTGAAGCGCGCTGCCGCCGGCAGGCACACCGTAAGCGATTGGATCCTTGGGGATGGCGAGACGCTCACGGCGCAGACTCTTGCCGCGCGATTGGAGGCGACGAAGAGCGACGTTGTCGTGTTATGGCTATCGCCCGATTTGTTAATCGAACTAGGCAAAGGTCGCCCAATGCTCACCAAGCCGCTGCGGCTATATTTTTCTTCGACACAGTTAGACGGCGAATTGTCCGCCGTTCCGACGCCAATACGGCGCTTCAGCTCTGTCATCCACCCTTTTGCCCAGAACCAGATCCGTCGCCTGGATACCTGGCTGGCGAGGCAGGGTATTGCCCGCAGCGAGTTTACCCTCCAGGCGCAGACCTATTTTGCCTGCCTCATGGCGACCGAAGGCATCAAACGCGCGGGGGACAAACTTCACAGGGAATATTTCCTGGAAGTGATCGACCGCATGGCCATGGCCCCCATGGGATCGGGCTTTCCCAGTCCGGAATTTGCCCCCAACCGGCGCTACCTGATCAACGGCGCATTTGTGCTTGAAGTGAGTGAGGGGGGAAAGCAGCTGATCAAGAACCCACACTGGGTCATTCCCTGACTGAGTTTGACGGCCGTTCACCTACAACTCATTGCAGGGAAAGTTCCTCGACACCCGATTCGGATCCGGCGGCGCATTTCCACTGGGTGTTCCATTGGGTCATGCCGGACTCGCAGTTGTCGGGCGTACTTGCGCGGCGATAACAGAGTCTGCCTGGCCTGGTCAGCGACCAATTTCTCGGCACATCGGTAAAATTTTCAATCGGTGTGCCGCTTGGGGCATCCGGACCCGATGTAATTTCAACGCGACAGACACTATCCCAGGTGTCGGATACCAGTTTGACCTCACTCGCATGGACGTTGGCGATCAAAGCCCAGGTCAACAGGCAGGCCAATATTCCTGCGGGGAAACCGATTTTCTTCGACATCGCAGCTTCCTTTGCGTATCCAGGGTCAAGCTGGGGCGTGGCTGGACAATCTGGGCCAGTCTCTGCAATATTCACAAGGTCCACTGCGCAGCTTCGCGTATCGTAGCGTACGCTTTTATTTCACTGCGAGCGACTGCCGGACCGGCGATCATCTCAACTGGAAAACACTCTCACTACAGCGACCAGGGATATCAATGAAATCGATCAAGCGCGAGAAGTACGAGGATGGCCTCGAAGGACTGCACGCTGAGCTGATCCGGTTACAGCACTGGATCATTGCCAACAACCAGCGCGTGGCGGTGGTCTTTGAAGGGCGGGATGCGGCCGGCAAGGGCGGTGTGATCAAGGCCATCGAGGCGCCGCTCAATAATCGTTATGTGCGCACTGTCGCACTGTCGAAACCCGATGAACGCGAGCGCGGCCAGTGGTACTTCGAGCGTTACGCGAGGCATCTGCCCAGCGCCGGAGAACTGGTTCTCTTCGATCGCAGTTGGTACAACCGTGCCGGCGTCGAACCGATCATGGGCTTTTGCACCCCCGCCCAGCACAAACAATTTCTGCTCGACTGTCCTGCGTTCGAACGTCTGATTACCCAGGACGGCCTGATCCTGCTCAAGTACTGGCTCAGCGTGGACCAGGAGGAACAGGAACAACGCTTCGCTGAACGGGCGAACGATCCCGCCAAGCGCTGGAAACTTTCACCGATCGACATCAAGGCCCGCGAACACTACGCGGCCTACGGCAAGGCACGCGATGCCATGCTGCGCGCGACGCATACCGACCATGCACCCTGGCACGTGGTCAATTTCAACGACCAGAAGCGTGGCCGCTTGAACCTGATAGATCACCTGCTGAAACAATTACCCAAGCGCCAGCCCCCGGCCAAGGCGCTGCGCCTGCCGAAGCTCCCCGGCCGGCCTCTGAAGGAGCGCATACCACCTGGTTTTCTGATCAAAGAGACTTTCTGATATTGGGTCAGGCCTCAATACTGTTCACTTTATCTCCGTTCGCGCTGAGCTTGTCGAAGCGTCGTCCTTTGAAAAAGGGCTTCGACGAGCTCAGCCCGAACGGACTTTTTGGATTAGGTAAACAGTATGGGGTCAGGCCTATACTTTATACGTGTCCTGAAGAGTATCTTACCTTCCGGGGCTGTGGACTCCCGCGCAAGCCGAGCTAATCATCCGATTTGCGTGATTCTTTGCGATGCGGCTTTTTTTCTGATTTGTCGGGGCGTGCCCGGGCACTGTCCACCTCAATCCGGCTGATGCGCAATTGCTGACCGGCGACCCAAACCTTCTGCAGTGACTGGTAAAGTTCCTTGGGCATGCCCTCGGGCAGATCCACCAGGCTGTGGTCATCGAGTATGTCGATGCGGCCGATGTGCTGGCCGTCCATCTGCGCTTCGTTGGCAATGGCCCCGACAATATTGGCGGGTTTGACGCCATGCTGATGGCCGACTTCGATGCGATAAGTCTGCATGCCGGGCGCGGGGGCGCCTCTTGGTTTGCGCGGGCGTTCGGCCGGTGGCTCGTCGGCACGAGGGCGGGCGGTGCGATCGCCAGGGCGTTCGCGGGGAGATTCGCGCTTGTCGTCTCGGGGATCGGCGCGCGGCGTTTCGCTCATGAGCGGTGTTTCACCCTGCGCCATGTAGGCCAGTGCGGCGGCGATGTCGAGTGCGGAGGCCTGGTCCTCGTGTTGGGTTTGTTCGGCCAGAATTTTTTCGACCATGGTCATGAACGGTCCGAGCGTGGTGGCGAGTTGGGCATTGCCGAGGACTTCCCCGATTCGAAGCTTGAGCTTGGTCAGGCGCTGCTGATTCACCGCCGCGGCGCTGGGCAATTCCATCTGGGCGATGGTCTGGCGGGTGGCGCGTTCGATGATGCGCAGCATGTGGCGCTCACGCGGCGCCACGAACAAGATGGCCTCGCCGCTGCGCCCCGCGCGGCCGGTGCGGCCAATGCGATGCACATAGGACTCCGTGTCGGTGGGCACGTCATAGTTGATGACGTGGCTGACACGTTCGACGTCCAGGCCGCGCGCGGCGACGTCGGTGGCGACGATGATGTCCAGCTCGCCATTCTTGAGACGGTTCACCGTGCGCTCGCGCATTTTCTGGTCGATGTCGCCGGACAGCGGCGCCGCGCCAAAGCCGCGCGCTTCCAGTTTTCCGGCGAGTTCGGTGGTCTCCTGCCGGGTGCGCACGAAAATCAACATGCCGTCGAAAGGTTCGGCTTCCAGGATGCGGGTCAGCGCATCGAGCTTGCCGATGCCGCCGCCGGCCATCCAGAAGCGCTGGCGGGTGTTGGCCACCGTGGAGGTCTTGCTACGGATGGTAACTTCCACCGGCGATTTCAGATAAGTCTGGGCGATGCGGCGGATCGCGGAAGGCATGGTGGCCGAGAACAGCGCGACCTGGCGGGTGGGTGGGGTGTTCTTCAGCACCTTTTCGACATCCTCGATGAAGCCCATGCGCAACATTTCATCGGCTTCGTCGAGCACCAGGCAGGCCAGTGCGTCGAGCTTGAGTGTGCCGCGTTCCATATGGTCGATCACACGGCCCGGGGTGCCAACAATGACATGTGCGCCACGCCGCAGAGAATGCAGTTGCGGGCCATAGTCCTGGCCGCCGTAAATCGGCAGCACATGGAAATCCCGCAGGTGTGCGGCGTATTTCTGAAAAGCCTCGGCAACCTGGATGGCGAGTTCGCGCGTGGGAGTCAGCACCAGGACCTGCGGCACGCGCTTGGGAAGTTCAAGGCGAGCCAGCAGGGGCAGGGCAAAAGCCGCCGTTTTGCCGGTGCCTGTCTGGGCCTGTCCCAGCACATCCTTGCCTAGCAGCAGTGGCGGGATGGTCTGCGCCTGGATCGGAGAGGGGGCTTCGTAGCCAACCTCGATCAGCGCTTTCAGTAATGGCGCAGGCAGGCCGAGGTCGGCGAAGCTGGGTTCGAGTGCGGGAGGGGCAGTGGGCATGGATGATTTCTTTGACCGGGACTGTGAAGTTGGGGCCGTATCGTACGCGCTATGGCGGTGAGGCGTGAGGCGAGTGAAGGGTGACTGAGTGAAACGTGAATGAGTGAAGAGTGAATGAGTGAAGGAGTGAATGAGTGAATGAGTGAAGGGGTAAACCCTAGACCTCTCGATCCCCGATCCCCGATCCCCAATCCCCAATCCTGACTGAATGGTGAATGGGGATGGGGTGCCTCTATAATCGGCGCTTCATGTCGGCTGGCCGGGTGGCGGTCTGAAAAAAGGACGAGGAACCATGAATCAGTATGATTACATCATCGTGGGCGCTGGCTCTGCCGGAGCGGTAGTGGCGGCGCGGCTCTCCGAGGATCCGCAACGGCGCGTGCTGTTGCTGGAGGCCGGGCGCGCGAGTCATTATTTGACGCGTTTTCCGATCAGTTTCGGCTTGCTGATTCACCAGCCGGCGGCCAACTGGCTTTATGAATCCGAGCCCGAGGAAGTCACCGCCCGGCGCAAGATTCCCGTGCCGCGCGGCAAGGTGCTGGGCGGATCGAGCGCCATCAACGGTTTGGTGTGGGTGCGCGGGCAGCCGAACGATTACGACACCTGGGCCGCCATGGGTGCGCCCGGCTGGAGCTGGAACGACGTGGCGCCACTGTTTTCCCGCATTGAGGATTTCGAGCGCAAGGGTGCGCCGGGGCGTGGTCACGGCGGCCCGGTGCATGTGTCGGTGGTGCCGGACCAGAATCCACTCTACGACGCACTGTTCAAGGCCGCCGGCGAAGCCGGTTACCGGGTCAACCCCGATTACAACGGCGAAGATCAGGAGGGGATGAGCAAGACCCAGGCGAACATCAAGCGTGGCCGGCGCATGAGTGTTGCCGACTGTTACCTCGGTCCGGCGAAGCAGCGGCCCAATCTCACTGTGCTGGCAGAGGCCAGTGTGCGGCGCGTCGTGCTGGAGGGAAAACGCTGTGTTGGCGTGGTCTACACGTGGCAAGGGCAGGAGGCGACAGTGCGCGCGAAGCGCGAGGTCATTCTGTCGGCGGGGGCCGTGGCCTCTCCGCAAATCCTGGAGCTCTCGGGCATTGGCCGCCCGGAAATTTTGCAGGCCCAGGGTATCGCCGTGCGTCACGCGCTGCCTGCGGTGGGAGAAAATTTTCGCGATCACCTGAATGCGCGCATCATCTGGAAGGTAAACGTTCCAGAGGCGTCGTACAACCACCGGGTACGGGGATTCGGTGCGGTGAACGAGGTGCTCAGGTATCTGTTCACCGGCGGCGGATTTTTCAGTCTGCCTTCCGCGCCCCTGGTCGCGTTTCTGAAGACTCGCTCCGAGTTGGCGAGCCCCGATGTGCAAATGCACCTGGTGCCCTACGCCATCAAAAGTCCCGCGAAGCGCGAGTTGCAGGATTTCCCGTCCATGGGCATCTCCTGCTACCAGTTGCGGCCGGAAAGCCTCGGTTCCATCCATATCCGCTCGGCCAATCCCGATGTGGCACCGGCGATTCGTTTCAATTTTCTGAACAGCGAGCTCGATCGGCGCACCATCGTCGAGGGGGTTCGCATGATGCGTCGAATCGCGGGTGCGTCTGCCATGGCGAATTTGCTCGGCGAGGAATTCTCCCCGGGGAGGAATGTGGAAACCGACGCGCAGATTCTCGACTGGATCTGCAATAACTCGCAGACCGCCTATCATCCTATCGGTACCTGCCGGATGGGCCAGGGCCCCGACACCGTGGTGGACGAGGACCTGCGGGTGCATGGGATCGAAGGCCTGCGCGTGGCGGATGCCTCGATCTTTCCGACCATGCCCTCGGGCAACACCAATGCGCCGGCCATCATGGTGGGCGAAAAAGCCGCCGAACTCCTGCGGTGAGCACCGCCGCCGCCGCAGACGTGGCGGACGCCGGAATCCTGGGCCCGCTTCTGACGCAGGGTGTTCACGAAGCGTTGCGGGCCGCGTCGGGTAAGGGACTCGCCACGATGGAGTGCTCGCTCGATCTCGATCGCTCGCACACGACGGTCGAGTTGGGAGATGAGGGCTGGACCGGGCAGGGTCAACACTATCCGTGGATGGCGTCCTGCAAGGACCGAACCATCTATTACTGGACGGGGGATGCCTTCGAGCCGGTTGCGCGGTTTACCACCTCGCTGATCAAACTGGTGCCGACCCAATGGGGCGCGCCAACCTTTGAAATCGATGGCATCAAGATGTTGCCTACCGCGCAGGTGTCGCCTTACTCGGATGCCGAGCGCAAAGTTGCGCTGATACAGCCGCGCGGCAAAGTCATCCTGGACACCTGCGGCGGGTTGGGCTATTTCGCAGCGTGGTGTCTGGCGGGACAGGCCGCCCGGGTGATTTCTTTTGAAAACAATCCGGACGTGATCTGGTTGCGCGGACTCAATCCATGGTCGCCGAAAACTGACAAGCGATTAACCTTGACCGAGGCCGACGTGGCCGAAGAAATAGTCAACTTGCCTGAGAGTTCGATCGATGCCGCTTTGCACGATCCACCGCGTTTTGGCATTGCGGGAGATCTCTACTCGCAGGACTTCTACGATCAGCTTGCCCGTGTGCTTAAACGCAAAGGCAGACTGTTTCATTACACCGGGACGCCCAATAAACTCACCAGCGGCCGCGATGTGCCGAATGAGGTGGCGAAACGTTTGAGGAAGGCGGGGTTTGCCACACAAATGAACGGGGATGGGATTGTGGGGGTGAGGGAGTGAGGCGAGAGGCGTGAGGCGTGAAACTTGTTACCCGTCACCCGTCACCTGCATTTAGGCCGTTGCGCGGCATGGTTGATATCTTTACTCTTCTCATCGAGCAAGAGTTGCGAAAGAACACATGGTCGAGCGTGGGGAAGTGACGGGCAAGCGGTAGCGCAATAACGGTGACGAGTGATGGGCTAAACCGTATTCCCGTGTTTCGGGATTCTTTCTCCGGCCAATTGAGCGAAAATGGCGAAATCGATTTTGATCATGCAAAGACGAAAGAGGGCAATGGCAATGAACTTCAAAACGTTAGTGGTTGGATTCCTGCCGGTCATGTTCGGTGTGACGGGCGTCACGGCGGCAGAGGGAGATTTGGCCGATGGCGAAAAAATGTACAACAAGGAATGTTCGGTGTGCCACGGCGTACTTTCAGGCGCCAAGACGGGCGATCTGGTACCGGCGCCCCAGAATGCAAGGCCTGTGCGCCTGGCAAGGGCTCCAGCAATCGAGCGCGCCGTGGCGGATTTCCACAACCCGTTATTTGATGGGTCTGATATCCAAGCCCCGGAAGGTAACCGTGTCGCACCGCCTGATGTTGTTGCCGTGGTGCCGATCTACGGGCCAACCTTGAAGGGTGTGGTGGGGCGGGTGGCCGGCACACATGCAGGGTATCCGTATTCCAAGGCTTTCAAGCTGAAAATGGAAGGCGTTACCTGGGACGAGGCGAAACTGGATGCCTGGATAAAAAGCTCCCAAACCATGGTGCCGGGTTCCTTCATGTTCTACAGCCAGAAAAATGCGGAGATGCGCGGCAACATCGTCCAATACCTGAAGGCGAAATCGCAGTAGTTTCAAAGAATTCCGGTGCGTGATCAAAGAGTTCGTGGGCTCCGTTAAAGCGCCAAATCGACAGGTTGCTGTGCCTTTATTGAGATGCGGGAAGAGGTTGTACAACGCTCCGGCCATAAGGTCTGCACCCTGCGGCTGCAATTGTTCGCATCGGATCGGCCTAGACCACGTATAGTGATCGACTGCCGATCGCAAAGGCGGCCGTAGTCTGGCTGGCTGCGCGCAGGCGTGTCCCCGGACCGGGATGACGGTGCCGTGGGCGATATTATCGAGAGGCCCCATCATGGATGAAAAAATTGTCGCAATTCGCAAGGCGTTGAGCAAAAACTTCAACGCGGCGCCGGTCAAATATCTGGACGGCGACGGGCGTCACCATTTCAACCTGGAACTGCCCAAAGTCACGCACCGGGTGCATTTCGCGCTGGATGTGGTTGACGGCCACGCCGTCGGTCACTTCAAGCGCATGTGCAAGGAGGTGGCGAGTTACCTGCAGCGCAACCCCACCGGCCTGCCCAGGCAGGTGTTGGTCACCGCGACCGGTGTGCGCGAAGAAGAATGGGCTGGGGAAGTGCCGAAAAAACTCCCGGCCGAATCGCCGGTTCGATAGTTCCCGCTGCATCCGCCGGATCTTTACCGATCGCGGCGCGGTTCAAGTTTCACCACGGGATTCGCGTGGAAGTTACCCCTGCATCCCGGCGGGCCGCTGTTGCATATCAAAAGTCGCTGTCATCGGCGGCGACCTCAGTCACAACGGGGTCAGGTCTCAATACTGTTCACTTTACTTCCGT
>CAMDKM010000074.1 GCA_945900965.1 Bordetella parapertussis
AAGGGCACTTTCCAGCGGTTATTTTCTGTCTCACAAGATTGTCGGCAAAGCATCCCCCTCCCCGACATGGGTGGCGAGCCTGATTTGTGTCATCACGGCGGCCAGCCGCTGTTGATTTGCTTATCCGCTGTTTAACGCATGCAGCGCGCTGTGGAAGATTGACGCGCTGGGCCAGTGGCTTGCAAAGTAGAGCCGGATGCGGCGCGTATTTCTGGTGATGACCGCCGCGAGTTTCAACGGATCGGGGTCGGACCAACGCAACACATTGATCCTCGCAGGAAAGTCGCCAAAATAATGCCCTGTGGGACGCTTAGAGCCCTCTTTTTGGGGGTAAAAAGAGGGCTATATGGTGTCCGCGCAATGCCGCGTGCCAATCGTTTTTTCCTGCCGGGTCATGTCTGTGGGGAATTCGAAATTGGAGGTAGTTATTTTCACCCTCTCTCCCACACTGTCCCGTCGAGGGAGAGAGAGTCTCGACCGGCTTTGTTCGCCCACTTCAACGATGCCCGTAAATCTCCTTGTTCACCACATTACTTATCTCGGGCTTGCCATCGAGCACTGACATTACGTTGGTGACCAGAGATACGGCCATGCGGTCCAGAGATTCCCGGGTGACGCCGGCCATGTGCGGGGCGAAAACTACATTCGGAAGCTGAAGCAAGGGATTGTTCGAGTCTGGCGGTTCGCGTTTCAGTACGTCGAGACCGGCGGCCTTGATGACCCCTGTGGTGAGTGCCTTGTGGAGGGAAGGTTCATGGATGATGCCGCCGCGCGCGGTGTTGACGATGAAGGCGGTGGGCTTCATGCGGGCGAGTTGCGCTTCGGCGATCATGCCGTTGGTTTCCTGTGTCTTTGGGCAGTTGATGGAAACGAAATCCGCCTTGGCCAGCGCTTCGCCGAGATTGGCTTCGGGATTGCATCCGGCGGCGCGAATGTTGGCCGCGTCGACATAGGGATCGTAGGCGCAGACGGTCATGCCGAGTCCAAGACACATTTTTCCAAGCCGGCTGCCGATCTTGCCGAAGCCGATGATCAATAGCGTTTTCTCGAACAGGTCCACCGGCAGGCCCTGCGCCATACGCTGATTCCAGCGATTTTCGCGCACCATGGTATCGAAGGCGGTACCGTGTTTGGCCAGCTCCAGCATGAGGTAGAGCGATTGCTCGGCGACCGAAGGCGAATTGGCGACGCCGGTAATCATGAGCGGCACGCGTGCCATTGTCAGCGCAGGCACGTTCACCATGTCGTAGCCGACGCCGTGGCGTGCCACCACCTGCACGCCGTGTGCGGCTTTGAGTTCGGCTTCGCCAAAGGCGGTGAGGCTCAGGCCCACGCCTTGCGCGTCTGCCAGCAGGCGGTGAAACTCGACCGTGGGAATGTTCATGTCGAAGGGGACAGCTTCGATATCTCCACGTGCTTGAACCACTTTCCAGCCCGCCTGCGCCATGGTGGCGGGCAGTAAAACTTTTCTTTTTGGCATGACTCGATCGTAGGGACTAGGGGAGATTCAGGGGCGAGGGACGAGGGACGAGGGGTGGAGCGCCGCAAGACGGCGCGTTAATTGTTTTGCCCGTCACCCGTCACCCTTTACTCATTCACTCATTCACCCTTCAATCATCAGTTCTCTGCCGGTGGACCGCATTCTCTGCGTACCAAGGTGGAGCCGGAGAAGCGCTGGCATGCGGGGCGGGGGAATATATGCGGTCCATTTGAAATAATGGCCGACTGCGCGAGCTTGTCGATTTCTTCCAGTTTCGGGTCGTTGGTGCGTACCCATTTCACGAGCTCGGCGCTGCGTGCCTCGTCCACCACGGGGCGCCACTCCAGAGGGACAATCGGGCTGTGGCAGGCGCCAAAGCAAAATGATTTGGAGCGGGCCTGTACCCAGCGCGAACCCTGTATCGCCACCAGCAGGTACATCACCTTGGCTTCGTTCGCCGTAACGCCTTCTGCCAGGCTGGCCTCGTAGAACATGCGCTGCGACGCCAGCCAATCCTCCGTCATGTTTTTTGTAGCCGCCTCGTACACGAAGATCGACTTGCGCAAGTTGCTTTCGTACAGCGGCCCGACATTGTCGCGAATCAGAGGAGGGACGCCTCCTCCATTGAACACCTGGCCACGTTCGACCTTCCAAAGCTTGCCCTCGGCTTGTCTGAAGCCGAAATCTTCCAGGCTGCGCATCGTAGGGACAAAGGCTTCCTCGACCGGCTCAACAACTACCTTGCCTTCAAACTGACCTTGTTCGGCGCCTGTGGTTCCGGATATAGGCCCCCCCGCAAGCACAAGGACCGACAGCAGGCCAGCCAAGCATTTCTTCATCAATCTTCTCCGTACTGGAATGAATACCGCGCAAGCGGGCGCGGGGCGAATCCGGGAGCATACACCAGCATGCGCGAATTCGTCCTTGTGCGCTGCACATGAGGCGAAGACGCAGCCAAATCCGTCTTAAGGAATTGGATTCCCGGTGAATCTGGAGCAATAGAGGATGCGGAAGCAAAAACGCCGGCGGCTGCCGGCGTTTTTTTGGGTCAGATTGGGAGGTCAGGCCCGTCCGAAACTGCGTGAGGTCTCCGGATTCTGAATGGACGTACCGCCCGCATGATAGACAGGGGAGCGGGCTGCGCCGAGGACGCCCAGTGCCCGATGAACTTTATTCAGGCGCTGACAGACTGCGTAGCTGTTGCCGAAATTCAGCCGGGCTGCTTCCCTCGCGGCGCGCATTACCTTGTCCCACAGCTCGCGGTTGTGCGAACTGGCGTTGACCATGGGGTGCAGGTCCGCAGTGGTGACACCGGCCCGGATCATCCGGTCGCGGCGCATTGCGCAGTCGGACAGTATCTGCATCGGTGCGGATTTCTCCGCGGCAAGGGTCACCAGCGCCTCGGTATCTTCGGCGGCCAGCGCATTGCTCTCCTGCAAAAGCAGCGCCACCAGAGATTTCAGTGCATCCAGTTCCACGGCTACGTTTTGTGCGAAATCGTCCGCGGGTGTCATGGCTATCAAGAGTGTTCCAGGGCTCAGTGCCGGTAGGCGCCGATCAGTTCCTGAACAGTCTTCAGGAGGCGGTCCGCCACCACATCCGGGTTCACCTTGAAGCGGCCTTCGAAAATGGCCTGCTTGATTTCGTTCACCCGGGCGACATCAACGACCTCATTATCCGTCAGACTGGACTGAATCTGGGGGGAATGGCTGCTCAGATCCACACTTACGCCGGTTGCCGGCGCGGTGCTGGCGTCGGTTTTGACGTTTTTCTCCGTGCGGCTTTCGGCCGTAGTGTGGCCCAGGGCCTTGAGCGAATTATCAATTTTCATGGCACACCCTATGGTTGTCTCATACTTCAGGCAATAGTTACGGCAGGCCGGGGGAAAACTTTAGCCTTCCCATCAGACTTTTTCACCTGTCCGGTCTATTAACGGCTGGCACCGAAGCAACTTTAGTCGTTTCAACAACACAAGTGATTGGCCAGCCCGAGCTTACTGGAACACTTCCACGACCGACCCCGCTCGCACAATCCCACTGACAATCGAGCCCGACAAGGTGCGCACATCGGCAATTTCCTTGCCGGAGGCGTTGTAGGCAATCGAATTGGCCAGTGCAACGACGCGGGAAGAAATCAGCGGTTCCGCCTTGACCAGGCGCACCGCTTCTTCGAGCGTGCAGTCCGGGTCGTCCAGTGCTTCGCGCACGCGAAACGCGACCTTGGCAGAGGTCGGGAAATTCAGATTTCCCTTCACCGCCTCGGCGACAATAATTTTGAGAGCTTCACTGCTATCCATATGGCTCCAACCCCAGATTGGGTTACCTGCCGGCAACCGGGCTGACAGCCTGCCGGTTACCCCATTGACGAAGTGGGGAATTCAAGCTCCCCCGTCCAGTACGAGGTATCGGCAGACCTAATGTCGGACTTTAATGCCCGAATCGGAGAACGCCGGGACATCTGCGCGTCTTGAGCTTGTGGCGGTGCAGGCAGGCAGGCTTGACGAAAAACAGGATCACCAGAGGTGAAGATGGTCAAGATTGTGTAGGTACTTAGAGATAGAATTCGTCTTTCTCCCAATTTCGAGGTAAAGGCCTTATGCATGACTCGACACTGTTTGAGGCGGTGCGGGATACTGGCTTTCCGGAAGGCTATTTCTACGCGCATATTCCGGCACTTGATTTAACTACGCATGGACAGGGTATCGAGGGCGCAAAAGCTGCCGCGCTGGACCTGATTACCCTATGGATAACGGAAAGGCGGGCGAGGGGAGAACGGATTCCTCAAGAGGCCGAATCCTATTTTTCGCGGGTCGAAGTCGACGATGCCCTTCTCGGCACGTGAGCTACTGCGGTACATTTTTCGATTGAGACCTTCCAATCGACAAGACCCCCTGTAGGGCGCAATAGCGAAGCGTATTGCGCCGAGGGGCTTTACGCGGTACCGGCGGGTTACGCTACGCTAACCCGCCCTACCATGGTTTGTCGCCCAAATTACCGACTCCTGAGTAATGATCGACACGATGCCCCAATCGGCGAAGGCCGGGACATCTGCGCGTCTTGAGCTTGGCACTGCAGGCAGGCAGGCTTGACGAAAAACAGGATCGCCAGAGGTGGTGGAATATGAAACGAATCATTTGCCTTTCTTTGTTGTGCGTGTCTCTGAACGCCCATTGCGCGGACTGGGTGGAAATCGTTTCCGACATGGATTCGACGTTTTACTTCGACCGCAGCAGTTTGAAGCACGATGGCGAGGTGCTTGAAGTTCTGCTGCTCTGGGACTTCCCCACGCTGCAATTGACCCGCCGTCCTGTGAAGGTCTATACGTCAGCCACGCGCCTCACCCGTTTTGACTGTAAAGCCGGCGGGCGGGCCAATGTCGAAACCACGCTTTACCGGGACAGCATGGCAACCGGTGAAGTAACGGAAGTCTATCGAACGCCGGATGCTGAACTGCGCTTCGAGTGGGTCAATCCGGAGGCACCTGGCGGCATCAGCATGAAGAAAGTGTGTGAAGTGCGGTGAGGCGTGAGGCGTAAGGAGTGTAAAGGCCGTGAATGCGTGAAGGGTGAATGAATGAGTGAAGGGTGAATGAATGAGTGAAAGGTAAAAAGCCCGAGTGCCTTGACCCTCAATCCTCAATCCTCGATCCCCTGACCCTTCACGCCGTTAACCGCTCACGGTTCACCGATCACCGCCGACCATTCCCCGCTATACTCGGGGCTCTCATGCTCGAAGCCAGCCAAATCGAGTGCGTCCGTGGAAACCGGCGACTCTTCAACAAACTTTCATTTCAGCTCGATGCCCGGCAAGCCATGCGTATTCGTGGCGAAAACGGCAGCGGCAAGACCAGCCTGTTGAGGATGATTGCGGGGCTTTCGCCCTGTGAATCGGGACAACTCGCCTGGCGAGGAAAGGCAATTGCCAAGACGTCCGAGGACTACCGTCGGGAGATGCTCTACATTGGCCATGCCAATGCGCTGCAGGACGATTTGAGCGCGCTGGAGAATTTGCGTCATTTGCAGGCGCTTGCCGGTTTGTCGCCATCGGATGACAGTCTGGCCCAGGCCTTGGACGAACTGGGTCTGGAAAAGGTCAAACATCTTCCGGCCCGGCTGCTGTCGCAGGGGCAAAAACGCAAAGTGGCTTTGGCGGGATTGAAATTTTCCGGCAGACGAATGTTGTGGATACTCGATGAGCCATTCGCCGCGCTTGATACGGTTTCGATGGCACGAGTGGCGGGCACTTTGGCGGCGCATGTTCGGGACGGTGGCATGGTGATATTCACCACGCACCAGGATGTCGAACTCGCCGGTGTGGTGCCAAGAAGCGTGGATCTTGGAACGAACTGAATTGGAAATAAGCCTTTCGGAAGTTTTTCGCGCGGTACTGGCCCGAGACTTGCGAGTAGCGTGGCGGCGCAAGGCCGACGTGCTGACGACGCTGTTTTTTTTCGTGATCGTGGTGAGTCTGTTTCCTCTGGGGGTGGGTCCGGAAAAAGATACGCTGCGAGAAATTGCGCCGGGCGTGGTCTGGGTTGCGGCACTGCTGGCGGCGATGTTGTCGCTGGCGCGCATGTTTGCCAGCGATTTTGCCGACGGCTCCCTGGAGCAGATGCTGCTGGCGCCGTATCCCCTGGGCGTGCTGGTACTGGCCAAAGTGGCGGCGCACTGGTTGAGCACCGGGTTGCCGCTGGTATTGGTGGCCCCTGTGCTGGGTTTGCAATTCGACATGCCTTCCGATGCAATCGAAACGCTGATGGGCACGCTGCTGATCGGTACCGCGGCGCTGTCGTTGATCGGGGCTATCGGCGCGGCATTAACTCTGGGAGTGCGCGGAGCCGGCGCGTTGGTGGCATTGCTGGTGTTGCCGTTGTACATTCCGATCCTGATATTCGGCGCCGGGGCGGTGGTGGCGGTGGCCAACGGAATGGATACTTCCGGTCACTTTTCCCTGCTGGGCGCCATGTTGATGGTGGCCGTGGTGATATCGCCGCTGGCGACGTCGGCGGCACTGCGGATTGCGTTAGAGTAGAAACCATATTTACCACAGAGACACAGAGACACGGAGAAATGCGCAAAAACGTAGCTTGTCGGAAAACCGGGTTCTGTTGGCATTCACTGGGGTCTGTCGTCGTTCAATTATCGTTCCGATTTTTTGTTTTCTCCGTGTCTCTGTGCCTCTGTGGTGAAATCGATTTGGCAGGCAGTCAAACATGAACATCTGGAAATATTCGTCGCCGCAAACTTTCTACCCCCTGGCCGGGACTCTGGCCAGGGGATTCATGGTGGTCGCCGCGTTGTTGGGGGTGGTTGGTCTCTATATCGGATTGCTTGTTGCGCCCACCGATTTTCAGCAGGGTGATTCGTATCGGATTATTTTTATTCATGTGCCGGCGGCCTGGATGTCGATGTTTCTTTATGTGGTGATGGCATTCTGGGCGGGTATCGGGTTGGCGTTCAACACCCGCCTTTCCTCGATGATGGCGCATGCCATCGCGCCCACTGGCGCTTTGATGACGGCGATTGCGCTATGGACTGGTTCGTTGTGGGGAAAACCGACCTGGGGCACATGGTGGGTGTGGGATGCACGACTGACTTCCGAATTGATTTTGCTGTTTCTCTATCTGGGTTACCTTGCACTGGAATCGGCGATCGACGATAGACGGCGTGCCGACAAGGCGTCCGCGGTGCTTGCCCTGGTTGGCGTGGTGAATGTGCCGATTATTTATTTTTCTGTGCAATGGTGGAATACCCTGCACCAGGGAGCCTCGGTCAGTGTCACCCGTTCGTCGACCATGGCGGCCAGCATGCTCACCGCCATGCTGATTATGGTGTTTGCTTTCTGGGCCTATTCGATCGCCGCGTCGCTGTTGCGGGTGCGCTGCGAAATTCTCGAGCGGGAACGCGGCGGCTGGTTGAGTAAAATGGAAAACCAATGACGATATACTGGAACAGTCTCGCGGAGTTTCTGGCCATGGGGGGGTATGCTCCGTACGTGTGGGGCTCCTTTGGCGTGACGGCCTTTATCATGGCGTCGGAAATCGTCGCTCTAAGGAGACGGCAGCGAACTCTACGTAGTGGCGCCGGTCGAAACGCAACGCCATGAAACCCCGTCATCGACGAATTGCCTTGATCGTGGCCGGTCTTGCCGCGCTTGGAATAGCGGCCGGTCTGGTGCTCAATGCCTTCCGCAGCAATCTGGTGTTCTTTTTTACCCCCACACAAGTGGCGGCGCATGAAGCGCCGCAGGGTCGTACTTTCCGGATCGGCGGATTGGTCGAGAAGGGCAGCGTGCAACGCGACGGTGTCCAGGTGCACTTTGTGGTGACCGACACCGTCAAACAGGTACCGGTGGTGTTCAGCGGTATTCTTCCGGATCTGTTTAAAGAGGGAAAAGGCGTGGTGGCGCAAGGCAAACTGGGCGGCGATGGCGTTTTCGCCGCCTCGGAAGTGCTGGCCAAACACGACGAAAACTACATGCCACCCGAAGCCGCCGATGCGCTTGAGCGCGCCCGCAAGTCGATGCAAGGGTCGAAGAACACGTTGGTTGAAAAACAGTGACAGGTGACATGTGACGAGTGACGAGTACAGGCCGGCCAGCCCGGCATGTGTAATCGCATTGTCGGATCGTGACCGCGACCCGCTGTTGCCACATGATGTCAGAAAATTCGTCCGCGCTGCTTGCCACTGGATTCCTGTCACCCGTCACTCGTCACTGGTCACCAATCAATGATTCCCGAACTCGGTCATTTCGCACTGATCCTCGCGCTCTGTATCGCCGCCGCGCAGGCGGTTCTTTCGCTGGTCGGGGCGGCGCGCGGCAATACGGTCTGGATGAGCGTTGCGCGACCGGCGGCGCAGGGGCAGTTCGTGTTTGTTGCGCTGGCCTTTGCCTGTCTGGCGTATTCCTTCTTGAACAACGATTTCTCGGTGCTCAATGTCGCCACCAATTCCAATTCCGGGTTGCCGTGGTTTTACCGCCTGGCGGCGACCTGGGGCAGTCACGAGGGCTCGCTGCTGTTGTGGGTGCTGATGCTGGCCACCTGGATGACCGCGGTGAGTGTGTTCAGCCGCCACCTGCCGCTCGATATGGTGGCACGCATTCTCGGCGTGATGGCGTTGGTGTCGATCGGTTTTCTGTTGTTCATGCTGTTGACCTCCAACCCCTTTGAACGGCTGCTGCCGCCAGCGCCCGACGGCCGTGACTTGAATCCTCTGCTGCAAGATCCGGGCATGGTGATTCATCCGCCAATGTTGTACATGGGCTACGTCGGTTTTTCGGTGGTGTTTGCCTTCGCCATTGCAGCCTTGTTGTCCGGCCGGCTCGATGCGACCTGGGCACGCTGGTCGCGGCCGTGGACCACCGCGGCGTGGTGTTTTCTCACCGTCGGCATTGCTCTCGGTAGCTGGTGGGCCTACTACGAATTGGGGTGGGGCGGCTGGTGGTTCTGGGATCCGGTGGAAAATGCCTCTTTCATGCCTTGGCTGGTGGGCACGGCTTTGATGCATTCGCTGGCGGTGACCGAAAAGCGTGGGGGCTTCAAGGTCTGGACGGTGTTGTTGGCCATCATGGCGTTTTCCTTGTCTTTGCTGGGCACCTTCCTGGTTCGCTCCGGCGTACTGACTTCCGTGCATGCGTTTGCCACCGACCCGGCGCGCGGCATTTTTATTCTGGCCTTCCTGGTGATAGTTATAGGTGCGTCCCTGGCGCTGTTTGCCTGGCGGGCGCCGAAGGTGGGGCTGGGTGGCAGCTTCGATCCCTTGTCGCGTGAATCGGCTTTGCTGGCCAACAACGTGTTGTTGGTCGTTGCCGCCGCGTCGGTGTTGCTGGGAACGCTCTATCCGTTATTTGTCGACGCGCTGGGCTTGGGAAAAATTTCCGTCGGCCCGCCGTATTTTGAATCGGTGTTCGTTCCTCTGATGGCGCCGGCGATTTTCCTCATGGGCGTGGGGCCGCTCGCCCGCTGGAAACAGGCGGAACTGCCCGATTTGGCGAAGCGTCTGAAATGGGCCATGGGGGTGGCGCTGGTCACGGCGTTGCTGCTGCCCTGGGTCATGGGACGCTGGACGCCGATGATTGCCTTCGGACTTCTGCTCTCGCTTTGGGTGGTGTTCGCCACAGCGGCAAATGTCCGGGAGCGTATTGTGCTGCTGGGCGTTGCATCGGGTGGGATCTGGGCCCGCCTGGCGAAACTGCCGCGAGGATTTTATGGCATGAGTCTCGCGCATCTGGGGGTGGCGGTGTTTATCGCGGGTGTTACCCTGGTAAAGGGTTACGAGACCGAGAAAGACGTGCGCATGAATCCCGGCGACACGGTCGAGGTGGGGGGCTATACCTTGCGCCTGGAAGGATTCATCGAAGTGCCGGGGCCCAACTATCAGGCTACCCGCGGAACGGTGAATGTTTTTCGGGGTGACAAGCAGGTACGCACCATGTTTCCCGAAAAGCGCATCTATCACGTGCAACAAATGCCGATGACCGAAGCGGCAATCGCCGCGGGCTTTACCGGTGATTTGTATGTTTCGCTGGGCGAACCCTTGCCGGACGGTGCGTGGGTGGTGCGGGTGTATCACAAACCTTTTATCGATTGGATCTGGGGCGGGGCGTTCCTGATGGCTCTTGGCGGCATCCTGGCCATCAGCGACCGCCGCTACCGCATGGCCCGCAAGGCGGAACGCGAAGCTGCCGCGCCCACCCAGTCCGCCGCAGCGTAGAAATGTTTTCGCGGTTGCCAGTCACATGTCACTCGTCACCCGTTACTGATTCTTAATGATCCGCTTCGCACTCCCGCTCGCTTTGTTCGTCGTTCTCGTGCTGTTTCTCGCCCGCGGGCTGCAGCTCAATCCGCGCGAGGTTCCGTCGCCGCTGATCGACAAGCCCGCGCCGACGTTCCAGCTTGCGCAGTTGCATAAGGAAAATCTGTCGCTTGCGACGAAGGATATGCTCGGCAAGGTCTGGATTCTGAACGTATGGGCATCCTGGTGCGTGGCCTGCCTCGACGAACATCCGGTGCTGCTCGAGTATGCGAAGAATAAAACCGTTGCCCTGATCGGGCTCAATTACAAGGACGGGCGCCCCGCGGCGATGCATTGGCTGATCCGGCATGGCAATCCCTACGATTTTTCGGTGGTGGACGCCGACGGACGGGTGGGTATCGATTACGGTGTGTACGGCGTGCCGGAAACCTTCGTCATCGACAAACAGGGAGTCATTCGCTACAAGCGCATTGGTCCGGTGACCCCGGACATACTCAAGAACGATATTGTTCCGCTGCTGGGCAGGTTGCAGGGATGAATCTAATTCACTCTCTCACCGCGGAGGACGCTGAGGACGCGGAGGAAAAACAGACCCAAGATCTGTCGGGGAGGAAAAGCGCCGCGCCCAGCAGTCTCAGTGAACTCAAATTCCATCTGTTTCATTTTTATCTTTTGCCTTTCCTCCGCGTCCT
>CAMDKM010000075.1 GCA_945900965.1 Bordetella parapertussis
AGTGTAGTGCTTCGTACTTGGTGGCTCTTATGATTGAGTGTTGCCACGGCTGACTGCGCGACAAAAGCAGCGAAATTGGTGCCAGACAAGGCGCAAACCGCAGCCAGGTTGAACACCTGGCGAGGATTTGTAACGCCGTATGGCGCCGATTCTCGCCGTCTTTTGTGCCGCCGAGTATGAAGCACTACACTAGTACCTAGTAGGCGGTACACCCTTCACTCATTCACTCCTTCACCCTTCACGCCTTTGCTTTTTTTGGCAACTTGATCCCCGACAACGCCTGATACACCTTTACTACGGAAATATCGTCTTCGTAGCCCAGGCCTGCTCCTGCGGCGGCGAGGAACATCTGGTGGGCGGCGGCGGTGATGGGGAGGGGGAAAGTCATCTTCTTGGCGGAGTCGAGGACGATGCCGAGGTCCTTGACGAAGATGTTTACCGCCGAGAGCGGGGTGTAATCGCCGTCGAGGATGTGCGGTACACGGTTTTGGAACATCCATGATGAGCCGGCGGAATTGGAAATAACTTCGTAGATCACCTTCGGATCGGCGCCGGTGCGAATGCCCAGCGCGATCGCTTCGGCGGCAGCGGCGATATGCACACCGGCCAGCAGTTGGTTGATCATTTTTACCTTGGAGCCGGTGCCGGCTGACTCGCCCAGCTCGTAGACCTTGACGGCGATGGCTTTCAGCACGGCATCGGCTTTTTTGAACGCCGCTTTGGAGCCGGAACCCATGACGGAGAGTTCACCCTTGGCCGCGCGCGCGGCCCCACCGGAAACTGGCGCGTCGATCAGCAACAGGCCCATGGTGTCCAGACGTTTGCCCAGATCGACCGCGAATTCGGGAGCGACCGTGCTGCTGGCGATGACGACCGAACCCTTGGCCATGTCGGCAGCAGCGCCGTCTTTGCCGAACATGACGTCGTTGGTCTGGTCCGCATTAACGACCAGAACGATGACCACCGGAACATGCCGGCCAACCTCAGCTGGAGATTTGGCAGCGATACCGCCTTCCTTGGCAAAAGCCTTGGAGACTTCCGGGCGCACGTCGCAGGCGTGAACCTCGAAACCTTTTTTGAGCAGCGTGCGTGCGACGCCCAGACCCATGGAACCCAGGCCGATTACACCTACTTTGCGCCGCGTTTGCTTGACAGTCATTGCTTGTCTCCCCCGCTAATGATGAGTGTGTTTTGCGTTGCGGACAGGTGACGGCTACACTTCAGACACTTTTTCCCTCTGTCCAATCGATGAAATGGATTCTCGTTTTGTGTAGGTTGCCCGCCGCCTGCCGAGGCGAGGAGCATTATAGTCCGCGCAAGTGGCATCGCTTGGAAAACGGATTTTGCAGTAATCATGGGTTCCTTTAAAAATTCAAGATACTCCTTCTCCCTCTGGGAGAAGGTTGGGATGAGGGAATGACTTGACCACTACACCCGCCGGCGGCCTGATCAGGTGCGGCGTGTCGCCTGAGCGAATTCTCGTCATGAAGCTCGGTGTGACGCGCAATCTCGATATTATTCGGACCGAATCGCCACATGCCTCCGCCAAACGAGCCGCCGCACGCTGAAGCGTCCTCGGCGGCCGATCCGATTCCCGCCGATTTTTCAGAGCGAATCCGGGGCTGGGCCGCGGAGCTGGGTTTTCAGAAGCTGGGTATCGCGGATTGCGAACTTGGGGAGGCCGAGGCCAGGTTGATGGATTGGCTGGGGCGAGGCTGGCATGGCGACATGGATTACATGGCCGCCCACGGCATCCGGCGTACTCGACCGTCCGAACTGGTGCCGGGCACCCTGCGGGTGATCACCGCGCGCATGAACTATTACCCGGCGCAGTCGGCCGAAAGTTGGGAGACCCTCGCACGCGGCGACCGGGCGTTTATCGCACGTTATGCGCTCGGCCGGGATTATCACAAGGTATTGCGTGGACGTTTGCAAAAACTTTGCGACAGGATGCATGCTGAAGTGCCCGGACATCACTACCGGGTCTTCACCGACAGCGCTCCGGTCATGGAAGTGGAACTGGCCGCCAAATCCGGACTGGGCTGGCGCGGCAAACACACGCTGCTGCTCGATCGCGAAGCCGGTTCGTGGTTTTTTCTCGGCGAAATCTATACTGACCTGCCCTTGAACCCCGGCGTTGCGCAGAGCGAACACTGTGGAACGTGCAGCCGCTGCCTCGACATTTGCCCGACCCGCGCCATTGTGGCGCCCTACCAACTGGATGCGCGGCGCTGTATTTCCTACCTGACCATTGAGCACAAGGGGGATATTCCCGAAGAGCTGCGGCCCCTGATGGGCAATCGGGTCTACGGCTGCGATGATTGCCAGTTGGTTTGCCCCTGGAATCGCTTTGCCGGTAAAGCCGACTTGCCGGATTTCGACGTGCGCAACGGCCTTGATGCGGCGGGGTTGGTGGAGCTGTTCGGCTGGACTGAAGCGGAGTTCGAGCAGCGAATGGAAGGCAGCGCCATCCGTCGCATCGGCCACGAGCGCTGGCTCCGCAATCTGGCGGTCGGGTTGGGCAATGCGCCGACATCGCCCGAGGTGGTTGCGGCTCTCGAAGCGCGGCGGGATCATGCCAGTGCCATGGTTCGCACGCACGTCGAGTGGGCGTTGGCGAGGCACGGCACGATTCGGGGTTGAGGTTCGCGCCAACTTCGTCTATAACGTGCGCCTCGCGGAGA
The DNA here is from genome assembly GCA_945900965.1 of Bordetella parapertussis. Taxonomy (GTDB): domain Bacteria; phylum Pseudomonadota; class Gammaproteobacteria; order Burkholderiales; family JACQAP01; genus JACQAP01. Next base: position 2,685 of record CAMDKM010000075.1, read on the forward strand.
ATTCCCTTCGTTGCACAGTTCAGGAGCAAGAAAAAATTGGTCGGTTACAAAAAATACGCAGCTTTCAAGGGCAGGATGTTGATCGTCGGCTTTGGTTCGGTGGGGCAAGGTTCGCTGCCGCTGATCCTGCGGCACATCGATATCAAACCGGAGCAGATCACCATCGTCACCGCCAATGCCTTTGGGCGGGAGATCGCCGGCAGCCTGGGCGTCAAGTTCATCATTGAGCCGATCAAGCGCGAAACCTATATCGCCCAGTACGACAAGTACATCGGCGAAGGCGATTTTCTGGTCAACGCCTCGTACGACGTCAACAGCCTCGATACCATCGAGTACTGCCAGGAGCGAGGCATTTTGTATATCGACGCCTGCATCGAACCCTGGCCCGGCGGGCATCACAACACGTCTGTCCCCGCGGATCGGCGCACCAACTATGCCTATCGTGAGGCGGCGCTGGGCATGCGCAAGAAATTCCCGAAGGGCCCGGCCTGTGTGTTGATGCACGGTGCCAATCCCGGGCTGGTATCCCATCTTACCAAGCAGGCGCTGTTGCACGTGGCACGCGACACCGGAGTCAAGCAGGCGGAACCGAAAACTCGTGCCCAGTGGGCGGCGCTGGCGCAGAAACTGGACATCAAGGTCATTCATATTGCCGAGCGCGACAGCCAGTTGAGCGCCCGCCGAAAGGCGCGCGACGAATTCGTCAATACCTGGTCGAGCGAGGCATTTGCCGGGGAATCGCTGCAACCGGCCGAGCTTGGCTGGGGCACCCATGAAAAGAACTGGCCGCACGATGGGCGTACCTTCGATTTTGGTTGTGGCGCGGCAATTTACCTGGAGCGTACCGGGGCTTCGACTCGGGTACGAACCTGGACGCCGCTCGAAGGCCCGATGCTGGGGTTCCTGATCTCGCACGGCGAAGCGACTTCGATTCCCGACTATTTCACAGTGCACAAAAAGGACAAGGCGGTGTACCGCCCCACCTGCCATTATTCCTACCATCCCTGCGACGACGCGGTGCTGTCGATGCACGAGTACATCGGCAACAACTACAAGTTTCCGCCGCGCTACCGGCTGTTGCGCGATGAAATTTCCGAAGGCATGGACGAGCTTGGCGTGCTGCTAATGGGGCACAAGAAGGGCGCGTACTGGTTTGGCTCGCAACTCACCATCGAAGAAGCGCGCCAGCTCTGCCCGCATAACAACGCCACCAGTCTGCAAGTCAATATTGGCTACGTATCGGCGGTGATCTGGGCGATTAACAATCCGCATGCCGGCATCGTCGAGCCGGACGATTTGCCGTACAAGACCATGCTGCAGATCTGTACGCCCTATCTCGGACGGGTGGTGGGCGTCTATACCGACTGGACCCCGCTCGAAGATCGCGGCGTTTTGTACCCGGAGGATGTCGATACCTCGGATCCCTGGCAGTTCAAAAACTTTCGGGTGGTTTGAAGGGCAGGGGCTAGGGACTGGGGACTAGTGGAGGAGCGCCGCGAAGCGGCGCGTCTTTACCGATCACCGATCACCGATTGCCGGTTAAGCTAGAATCGTTGTGCAATTCCAAAATTACGGAGGAGAGCATGAAAAAATTGACTGCTGTATTGTTGTTTGTCCTTGGCGCGATGACTTTTGCCGGGACCGCGTTGGCCCAGAAACCGGAAGACGCAATCAAGTACCGGCGGGGGGTTTATGCGGTGATCGGCTGGAATTTTGGGCCGATGGCGATGATGGCGAAGGGCGACCGGCCCTACGACGCGGCGGCATTTGCGCGCCACGCGGAAATTGTCGCTTTCATGAGCAAACTGCCGCTTGAAGGTTTCATTCCTGGTTCGGATTCCGGCGACACCAAGGTCAAGCCGGAAATCTGGCTGGACATGGATGACTTCAAGGCCAAGCTCGAAAAAATGCAGGCGGAAGTCGCAAAACTTGCCGAAGTGGCAAAGGGCGGCGATCTGAATGCTTCCAAAGCCCAGCTCGGCGAGGCCGGCAAGGCTTGCAAGGCTTGTCACGACAAGTACAGGAACAAATAAAGGCGAAAGCGTGAGAGGTGAGGGGCGGTTAAGTGATTGATTGACTGGTTTCAATCACCTAATTACTGAATCACCTAGTCACCGATTCTTCGCCTCTCGCCTCACCCCCAAAACAATGTCCGACCTCCAATCCGACCGCACTGCCCTGAACCGCTATCCGGCGCGGGGGAGACATGACTTTGCCACCGTCGCCGCAATTTTGGATGAAGGGTTTTTCTGTCATCTGGGTTTCGCGGTTAATGGTCAGCCGTATGTGATCCCAACCGGCTACGGCCGCGCGGATCGGGTGCTGTACATTCACGGCTCGGCGGCGAGTCGCATGCTCAACGAGGTGGGAAAGGGCATTGCGGTGTGTGTCACCGTTACGCTCGTGGATGGTCTGGTGCTGGCACGCTCCGCCTTTCACTCGTCGGTGAATTACCGCTCGGTGGTGATTCTGGGCACGGCGGAAAGTGTGCCCGAAGGGGAAAAAATCCTGGCCCTGAAAGCCATCACGGACCACATCGTTCCCGGCCGCTGGGACAGTCTGCGACTGGTGCGCAAGGAAGAAATCATCCTGACTACCGTGCTGAAGCTGAATATTGTCGAGGCTTCGGCAAAGGTGCGTTCCGGTCCGCCGCTGGATGACGAGGAAGATTATCGACTTCCGATCTGGGCGGGCACACTGGATTTTCCGCCACTATCCGGAAGCCCCAAGCCGGATCCGCGATTGAACGCCGGATTGGCGTTGCCGGCACACGTGAAGAACTACCGCCGCGTCAAATCCTGATCAGGAAAAATACCCCAAGCCCTGCGCACGCCAGCAGAATTGCCGCCAGCAAGGGATTTCCGTAACCGGAAGGGTGCGCGGGCGGTGGCGATACAGGCTTTTGCCCGGTGATCATCGGTTTGATCAAATTGTCCTTTTTGGCCAGCAGGTAGAAAAAGACAGCGGCCACATGCAGGCCGATCAGCGCCAGCAGCACCAATGCGTTCACATCGTGAATCCGAGTGGCCAGGCTGCTGATCTCGTCCGATACGTGTTTGGCGAGCGGGCCCTGTGTCAGCACTTCGTCATCGGCGAACAGGCCGCTCAGGGTCTGCGTAAGCAGGCAGGCGAGCATCAACAGCACGCTCCAACCGCCCAGCGGATTGTGACCGAGATGCCCCTCGTGCGCTTCGCCAAACAGCGAGCGGGCGTAACGCATGACACGTACCGGCCCGCGCACGAAATCGCCGAACCTCGCGTGGGTTCCGCCGGCAAAGCCCCACAGTATGCGAAATATCACCAGCGTCAGAATGGCATAGCCACCGAGCGCGTGATACTCCATGGCATTGCCGCCGATCAGAGCGGTCACCGCCTGGGAAAGCACCAGAACGACCAGCGCCCAGTGAAACAGCCGCACCGGCAGATCCCAGACCGGCGTCGAGCCAGGCAAAGTGTCGAGCCGCGAGCGAGCCATTTGGCACTCAGGTGCCGAGCTGACCCGCGAGTTCCAGAAAATTTCCGGCGTTGTAGCTAAAGGTCGGCTCCGGGCTTAAGTCCACTTTCACCTTGGGCCCCATTTCCTTGGGCCGGGTGATAAATGCAGTCTTCAGTCCGCAGCGCTTCGCGGCCTTGAGGTCGTCCTTGTGGGCAGCCACCAGCATCACTTCGGCCGGTTTGAGTCCGAGCATTTTTGCAGCGCCGCGATAGGCTTCGGGGTCCGGTTTGTAATGCTGGAAAAGTTCGGCCGAGATGACGCAGTCCCAGGGCAAGCCGGCATTTTTCGCCATATTGGTGAGCAGGGCGACATTGCCGTTGGACAGGGTGGAGATGACGAATTTCTTTTTCAGCCGCGTCAGGCCGCGCACCGAATCGGGCCAGGGTTTGAGCCGGTGCCAGGCGCGATTCAGATCGTCTTTCTCCGCCGCCGTCAGGCCGCGAATCGCGAATTCCTTCAGCAAATCCTCCAGAATCAGACGGTGCAGGGTGTCGATATTCATCCACGGCAACCTGCCGGTGCGCACCTTGTCCATCGCTGGCCGGTAACCCGCCCGCCAGGCATCGGCGAAAGCGGTCCAGTCGATATCGACATTTTTACGTTGGCCAAGTGCACGGCCTTCTCGGATCAGGCTGCCGCGCCAGTCCACAACGGTGCCGAACACGTCGAACACCAGGGCTTTGATGGTAGGTTCAGTCATGGTCATAATGGGTGTACGGGGAGCGCGCATTATATGACCGAGCAGAGGCGGTTTTGTCACGCGCGACAGCGAGAATAATTCAAACAATCGAAAGGAATGGCGATGAGCAAGGCAATCGGATTCATAGGGTTGGGATTGATGGGCGAGGGCATGGCGGCGAATCTGGTCAAGGCGGGGTTCGACGTGACGGTATACAACCGCACGCTGGCGCGGGCCAAACTGCTCAAGGCGCTGGGCGCCAAGGTGGTTCGCAAGCCCGCGGATGTCGTTACACCGGGCGGTATCGTCATTACCATGGTAGCCAATGATCAGGTACTGGAAGACGTTACCGCGGGCTCGGACGGATTTGGTGAACAACTCGGGCGCAAGGGCATTCATGTTTCCATGTCCACCATTGCCGCAAGCACTTCGCAAAAATTGGCGAACTACCATCTGGTCCGTGGTTCCGACTATGTCGCCGCGCCTGTCTTCGGGCGGCCGGCGGCGGCGGCTGCCGCAAAGCTGTGGATTTGTACCTCCGGGCCCAAAGCCACGAAAAAGAAGCTCGCGCCGGTGTTGCAGGCCATGAGCCAGGGGATTTATGATTTTGGCGAAGCGCCCGGTGCCGCCAACGTTGTCAAACTCTGCGGCAATTTCATGATCGGGGCGGCCGTGGAGGCCATGGGCGAAGCCTTTGCACTGGCGGAGAAACACGGTGTCGCCCGCGCTGCGGTGGCCACCTTCCTGGCGGATACCGTATTCGCGGCGCCGGTCTACAAGAACTATGCGCCGATTATTGCCGCCGGCAAGGCGAAAGATATCGGCTTTTATCTTCGACTTGGTTTGAAGGACTTTAATCTGGTGGTCGACGCCGCCCAGCGCAGCCAAACGCCGATGCCGTTTGCGGACATCGTTCGCGGCCGGTTGCTCTCGGCCATGGCCAAAGGTCGTGGCGAATGGGATTGGACTTCCCTGGCGCTGGGCGCGGCGGAAGACGCTGGGTTGAATCTGGCGAGCTAGTATTTTTAATAGGCCAAGAACTGAAATCTCTCACCGCGGAGGACGCAGAGGACGGCAAAAGAAAAATGGAGAACGATATGTTCACTCTCCGTCATCGTTTAGCCTTTCATGGCCCTAAACAACGATATCGACCGTGTTTTTCCTCCGCGTCCTTCGCGTCCTCTGCGGTGAGAGAGTTTGGAATTTTTTACGCGCGCTCAGCCCGTTACCTATAGGAAAATCCAAAGCCAAATGTTCTTCAAACAACTGTTCGATCCGGAGTCCTCGACCTTCAGCTACCTGATCGCCGACGATGCCACGCACGAGGCGGTGCTGATCGATCCGGTGGTCGAGCAGGTAGAGCGCGACCAGCGCCTGATTCGCGAACACGGCTTGACGCTCAAATACACACTGGAGACTCATGTGCACGCCGATCACATCACTGCGGCGGCCGCGCTCAAAAAGGCCACAGGTGCGCAGACCGCGGTGGCTCGGGATTGCATGGCACGGGGGTTTGACCGCTATCTTGTCGATGGCGATGTGATTCTGTTTGGTCATCAGGAGATCATGGTGCTGGCCACTCCGGGGCATACACCGGGCAGCGTGTCTTACTTGTGGCAAGACCGTGTGTTCACCGGCGATGCATTGCTGATCGGCGGCTGCGGCCGTACCGATTTTCAGAACGGCAGTGCCCAAGCGCTATACCGAAGCATTACCGAAAAACTGTTTGCGCTCGACGAACAGACTCTGGTCTACCCCGGCCACGACTACAAGGGCCGCCGGGTGAGCAGCATTGGCGAAGAAAAAAAGTTCAATGCCCGTGTTGCGGGCAAAAGCCTGGAAGAATTTGTCGCCACTATGGCCGGTCTGCAATGGCCTGACCCGCGGCGTATTCACGAAGCAGTCCCGGCAAACCTGGCAGGAGGAGCCATACCGTCGGGAGCCATGGCAGCCTCGCTTGCGTCCGTCGCTGCCGACCGGCGCAGTGTTTCGGCGCTGCAGCTCTCGCAGATTCTTGCCAATGAGGCCATTTTTCTGATCGACGTTCGCACGCCGGGCGAATTCGTGGCGTTGCGGGTGGCCGGGGCGGTGAACCAACCGATGGAGCAGCTCGACCCGGCGGCATTACGGGCGACACTCGGCGCCGATACGTCAATCTACTGCATGTGCCAGACTGGCACCCGCAGCCAGATCGTGGCAGAGCGATTACGGGCTGCCGGGTTCCGGCATGTGATTCATGTCGATGGTGGTACCACCGCATGGGTCACGGCGGGGTTGCCAGTGCTGCGCGCCAGCCAGGGATAAGGCCGGGCGGCCCGTGCACGGAATTGCAGGGACTCTTACTTACAACAACGGGTGGTCTCATGCTTAACGAAAAAATCAAGGTACGCGTGACCGAATCCGGTCAGGTGCTTGAGGTGGTGGTGTTGAACAAGCGCGCCGAATCCATACAGATCGTGCTGGGCGAAGGCATTCACAGCGTCAAATGCGATCTTGCGCCGACCCGCAATGGGCTGAGCTATTCCGGCAGCGCAATGGGGCGCGAACTGATTTACGAGCGCAGCCCCGTACAGGTCCAGGCCGACCTCGACAAGCTCAACCCCAGATTGCGTAAATCGCGATGAGGGATACCATTTTCGCTCCGACCAATGGGACGGGAAGATTGTCCGTCGTCACAAGAGTTGCGGGAGCGCTGGCGCTTGCGCTGTACTGCGCGATAGCGGCGCCGGCCGAACCGATCAAGATCGCTTTTTTGGGCTCGCTCAGCGGCCCTTTCGCGCTGCAGGGCGAGGAAACACTGAAGAATCTGCAGGCGGCTGCGGATCTCGTCAATGTGCGGGGCGGCGCGCTCGACGGACGCAAGTTTGAGATTGTGGCTTTTGACAACAAAGGCAATCCGCAGGAATCACTGGTGGTTCTCAAGCAGGCGATCGACCGGGACATCCGAATCGTCATTTCCGGGGTGTCGAATGTCGCCCATGCGTTGAGCGACGCGTTGGAAAAGCACAATCAGCGTAACCCCGATCAAACCACGGTATTCCTCGACTACGGTGCACTCGACCCGGCACTCACCGAAGCCAAATGCAGCTTCTGGCATTTCCGTTTCGAATCGCATGCAGACATGCAGGTGGGCGTGCTCACCGACTACATTGCCAAGCTGCCCGCGGTGAAGAAGGTCTACCTCATCAACCAGGATTACGCCTATGGCCACGCGGTCAGTCGCGTATCCGCGGAACTTCTGGCGAAAAAACGGCCCGACATCGAGATTGTCGCCAACGAGTTAATCCCGCTGGGCAAGGTAAAGGACTTCGCGCCCTATGTGGCCAAGATACGCGCCTCAGGCGCGGATAGTGTGATGACCGGCAACTGGGGCAATGATCTGTCGCTGTTGATCAAGGCCGGCAACGAAGCCGGGTTGAACGTCAATTTCTATACGCTGCTCGCGGCCTTTTTTGGTACACCGTCCGCCATCGGGCCCTCTGGAGTGGACCGGGTGAAAGCCGTTTACGCCTGGAACATCAATGCCGCCGATCCGGGTTGGGAAAAGCTGCTTCTCGAGTCCAAGGCCAAGTACCGTGGCCTCACCAACATGGACTACCTGCCGGTGTATCGGGTCATGGAGATGCTGGCTGCCGCGATGAAAAAAGCCGGTAGCGAGAATGTGCTCAAAGTGGCCTACGCTCTGGAGGGTCTGGAATACGCCGGCCCCAGCGGTCACTCCTGGATGCGCGCAGAGGATCATCAAATGATCGCACCGATTTATGTGCTGGGCCTTTCCAAGTCTGGCGCCCCGGGTGTGAAGCACGACGCGGAAGGCAACGGACAGGGTTGGAAAATAGAGGCCTTGATTGCCGCACGCGACTCGGTGCCGCCGGTTCGCTGCAAAATGCAGCGTCCGCCAGCGCAGTAACACGCTCTCGCGGCGCCAGTGCCGAATCCGGTTAAAATTCATACCGCACCGATATTCATTCATCGACCGGGACTTTCAATCCCGGCACTCCGAGGAGAAACACATCATGGCAAGCCGCGTCAAGAAAGACCCAG
>CAMDKM010000076.1 GCA_945900965.1 Bordetella parapertussis
AGCGATGTTGCGTCAGGCCCGCAGGCTGACCGGGCGCGGACTGCGATTCGATGGTAATTACACGACGTGGCAGGACGCGCAGCGAGCCTCCGGAGGCTATGACCGGGAAGACATCGTTCGCCGCGTATACGAAAGCGAGCTCAAGGTCAAACAAGGTGCAGCTGCCGACGAGCGCGACGGCGTACTGTTCGATGCTGTGCAATTTTCCCTGCCGGTCATGGCTGCACTGGCCCGTATTGCGTGTCTCAAGCAGCGCCCTTTGCGAGTGCTGGATTTTGGCGGGGCGTTTGGTGGGATGTACCGGCAGTACCGGGCCTTCGGATTGCCGCCGGAAGTGTCGTGGAACGTTGTCGAGCAGCCAGACTTCATTCGACTCGGACGCCCAGCATTCGAAACGCCTGAGCTGAGATTCGCCTTATCCATCGGCGAGGTACTGGCAAATGGACTGCCCGATGTGGCGCTGTTCTCAAGCGTGCTTCAGTATCTGGAACAGCCGTTGTCGGTGTTTCAGCAGATCGCCGATGCTGGCGTTGCTCATGTCATCATTGACAGGACGCCATGCCATGCGAGGGAGCATGACGTGCTGGTGGTTCAGCATGTCCCGGTCGAAATCTACAAGGCTAGCTATCCATGCTGGATTTTCTCCCGCTCGCGGTTCATGAAGGCCTGCGGCGAGCAATTTCAGCAGATAGCATCGTTTACGGATGGTTCCGGTACGTGGCAGGCATCTGGTCTGAATTTCGAACTCTGTGGCTTTGCTTTCGATCGCAAGTACTGACCTCTTGGATCCGACATGTGCTCGCTCTTGAAGCGCTACTACCTGCAGCAGTTGTCCAGACCTGGGATAGTCGGACTGTTCGTCAATCCGTTTTACTTCGCGCGCCGCGGATTGTTGATTGCTGTCCGTGATTTTTCGCACGCCATCCGTGGTCGCGTCCTCGATGTGGGCTGTGGCAGCCGTCCCTATGAATCGCTGTTCGGGGCTTCGAAGTATGTCGGACTTGAACTGGACACACCCGAGAATCGATTGGCGGACAAGGCCGACGTTTTCTACGATGGCACGACCTTCCCTTTCGAAGCGGCGTCATTTGATTCCGTTGTCTGCAATCAAGTTCTCGAGCACGTATTCGAACCAGATGCATTTATGCGGGAAATCTCGCGGGTGTTAAATAGCGATGGCAAACTCTTGCTTACGGTCCCATTTGTGTGGGACGAACATGAACAGCCGCGAGATTTTGGGCGCTACAGTTCGTTTGGCCTGACGGATTTGCTGGAAAGAAACGGGTTCGAGGTAATTGAGTTGCGCAAGACCATGGGCGACATCCGAACCATATTCCAGATGCTCAACGCCTATCTGTACAAGAAGACTCAAGTACGCAATCCTTATCTCGGGTTGGTTGCAACCCTGGCCCTCTTGGCGCCGCTTAATCTGGCCGGGACGATACTCAGCTGGGTGATGCCACGCAATGCGGATCTTTACCTGGACAACGTTGTGCTCGCCACAAAAGCATGGGCAAAATAAACGAAGCAATTCGGTTCGACGGCGACCGAGCGCTTGTGACCGGCGGTCTGGGCTTCATCGGTTCCCATGTCTCCAGGCGGCTGCTGCAATTGGGTGCCGAAGTCACGATCGCGGACAGCCTGATTCCGGAGTACGGAGGTAACCTTTTCAATATCCATGATATCCGCGACCAGGTCACGGTCAACATTACCGATGTGCGTGATCGCCATGCCATCGATTATCTTGTTCAGGGGCAGAGCTACATTTTCAACCTGGCGGGTCAAACCAGCCACCTAGATTCGATGCTTGATCCTCAAACGGATCTGGATATCAACGCTGGCGCGCAATTGTCGATCCTTGAAGCGTGCAAGAAACACAATCGCGAGGTAAAAATAGTTTTCGCGAGCACCCGCCAGCTTTACGGACGTCCTCAATACCTGCCGGTCGATGAAAAGCATCCTGTTCAGCCTGTAGACGTCAATGGTATAAACAAGCTCGCGGGCGAGTGTTATCACCTGCTCTATAACAACGTGTATGGAATCCGTGCAGGCGCCTTGAGATTAACGAACACCTATGGGCCGGGAATGCGGGTCAAAGACGCGCGCCAGACATTCCTCGGTGTCTGGATTCGCAATGTCATCCAGGGTAAACCTGTTCAGGTTTTCGGTGATGGCCTGCAGGTCAGGGATTTCAACTATGTGGAAGATGTCGTTGATGCAATTCTGATGGCAGCATTGAGCCCTGCCTCCGAGGGACAGATTTTCAATTTGGGATCGGCCGAAGTCGTAAGTCTGAAGTCGCTTGCGGAGAGACTAGTTGAATTGTACGGGGGCGGAAAATTCGAGGTCGTGCCATTTCCCCCCGACCGGAAGGCTATCGATATCGGAGACTACTACTCGGATTTCTCTGCAATCAAGAGGGCGCTCGGATGGACGCCTGCAGTCGGTCTGGATGAAGGTTTGAAGCGCACGCTGGATTATTTTTCCGCGTACGGCAAAGAGTACTGGTCCGAATGATGATCCCGATGAACGCTTTTCAGCGGGAACCGGAGTCGCTGCGAGCCAAGGAGATTGATGCCGTGCGTGCCGTTCTGGATTCTGGATGGTACATATTGGGTGGTCAGGTCAAAGCCTTCGAATCGGCATGGGCTAGTCGAACAGGGACGAAGTACGCGATCGGAGTTGCCAACGGTATGGATGCAATCGAAATTGGCCTGCGCTGTCTGGATATTGGCCCGGGCGACGAAGTTATCACAACGCCAATGACGGCGTTTGCAACCGTGCTTGCAATTATTCGGGCCGGAGCGATACCGGTGCTCGCAGATATCGACCCGGATACGGCATTGCTTGACCGCGCCAGCGTCGAGCGTTGTATTGGACCAAAAACGCGCGCGCTGCTTTTGGTCCACATTTACGGACAAGTGCGGGACATGGATCGGTGGCTAGAATTGTGCAAGCGCGAAAATATCCGGCTTTTTGAGGATTGTGCGCAATCCCATCTTGCCGCTGCAATGGGTGAACCGTCCGGAAGCATCGGAAGCTGGGGCGCATTCAGTTTCTATCCGACCAAGAACCTCGGTGCGATCGGAGACGGCGGCGCGCTGACAACGAACTGTGACGAGATCGCAGCCAAGGCGAAGGTATTGCGTAACTATGGCCAGTCGGTGCGCTACCATCACCCTGTTCTGGGCATGAACAGCCGTCTCGATGAAATGCAAGCGGCCATTTTGCGGGTCCGGCTTGAGACGTTGGAGGAATTTACGAAACGTCGACAAGCGATAGCTGTTCGTTATCGGGCAGGTATCGGTAATCCACGCATTCGCCTGCTTTCCGCTCCACAAAGCGTCGAAAGCCATGTTTACCACCTATTCGTGATTTGCTGCGATGACCGAAATCGCCTGGCTGATTTTCTTAAGAACCGGGGAATTGAGTCCCTGATTCACTATCCGATACCTGTTCATCTTCAACCGCCTTGCAGGGGGGCGCGCACGGATCCTGCGGGGCTTGGCAACGCGGAGCGATTTGCGGAAACTTGCCTGTCGATTCCATGCCATCCTCAATTGACCGATGATGAAGTGTTCGAGGTGGTCAAGGCGTTAAATGAGTACGACTGATTGTCGCGAGCACTTTGTTACCCTGTTCGACAGTTACTTTCTGCCGCAGGGGTTGTCCCTTTACAAGTCGCTGGAGCGCCATTGCTCGCCATTCCATCTCTGGATCGGGGCTGTCGACGAGGCATGCGAGATGGCGCTTCTCTCGCTGGCTTTGGAACACGTCACAGTGGTCAGGATGTCCGAGCTCGAGAATGCGCAGCTATTGTCCGTAAAACCAGGGCGGTCCATCGGAGAGTACTGCTGGACCCTCACTCCGTTTCTTCCGAGCTACGTGTTCAACCGGAAGTCCGACTTGAACCGCGTAACCTATATCGATGCCGACCTGTTCTTCTTTGAAAGCGCGAAACCCCTGATAGATGAATTTGTCCGAAGTGGCAAGCATGTACTGTTGACGGAGCATGCCTTTGGGCCTGAATACATGCCGGCCATGAAGTACGGCCGGTTCTGCGTACAGTTCATAACGTTTCGGAATACAGATTCCGCTCGCAAGGTCTTGGAGTGGTGGCAGAATCGCTGTATCGAGTGGTGTTTCGGCCGACTGGAAGACGGAAAATTCGGCGATCAGAAATATCTGGACCAATGGCCTGACCTCTTCAAGTACGACGTGCACGTGCTCACGCAGACTTGCCGTACCGTTGCGCCCTGGAATGTGGACTATCTCGCAGGGAAGGTGGAAGGTGTCAAACCCATCTTCTATCATTTTCATGGCTTAAGACTGACTTCGCCCAATTTTCTGGTTCTTTATTCCGGCTATAGAATCGGACGCCGGAATCGCTGGATCTATGAGAGGTATCTGCCCGATTTCAGAGCGGCGATTGCCGAACTCCGCAGCCGGCAGATTGTGCCCGTTTGGCGTCCAGTGGCAGAGGGATTCAGGGCGCTAAGGGTGGCATGGCGAATATTGCGCGGGCGTTTCGGCTGGGTGCGTGTGTGATGGATCCATGACCGATGTCGAAGATACTGGAAAAATCGCCCCCTCCAACCCTCGACGACTATCCGCGTATCGACCGTGCTGGCCGATTCGATGGCTGTTGCACTTCTGGGGAAGAATTACGGAGGCTGGCGGCAGGCGGACCTCGGGTTAGTATCGTCACGATCGTGCGCAATGGTAAGTCAACTCTCATGCGCACTGCGGAAAGTGTGTTTTCCCAAGACTATCCAGAAATTGAATACATCATTGTGGATGGCGCGTCCACGGACGGCACGACCGACCTTCTGCGTTCTTGGGAAGATCGACTTGCATATTGGCTAAGCGAGCCTGACTTGGGCGTCAGCGATGCCTTCAACAAGGGCATTGCACTTTCCTGCGGGGAAATCATCGGGCTGCTCAACAGCGACGATTGGTACGAGCCGGGCGCCATCGGCGCCGTCGTGGCGCAGATGCGCCGGACGGGGGCGGATATCGCGTGCGGCCGGCTTCAGTACTGGGAAGGCGATCGCCGGACCTACCTGGTCAGCAGCGACCCGGCGCAACTCGATCGCGGCATGACCGTTGGACACCCGACGGTGTTCGTCCGGCGCGACAGCTATCGCAAGTTCGGACTGTTTCGCCTCGACTTTCGGCTGGCCATGGACTACGAATGGTTGTTGCGCGCAAAAGCGGCCGGTGCGCGATTTACCGTGGTCGATCGTAGTCTTGCCAATATGCAGGGGGGGGGCATCGGAGACCGGCGCTGGCGCGATTCTCAGCGGGAAGTGGCCAGAGCGCGGGCACTGCATGTTCCCGGCGCCGGCAACGCGTTTGCAATTCACACTTTCGTGGCACGCCGGATACTCATGGGCAACGTGCGCCGTGCGCTCGATGCAGTGGGACTGGGTGTATTGAGGCGTGCATACCATCGCTGGCTTTCTCCGGTCACCGTAAGCCCAGATCACGATGACCGCGCACGCTGACGACTGTAGCACCGGCGAGCCGGCGGTGCTGGTCGTGATCGTCAACTACAACGGCGGCGAAATGCTGGCACGCGCAGTGGCGTCGGTGAAGCAACAGACCTTCACCGATTACCGGCTGATCGTGGTGGACAATGCCAGTAGCGACGACTCGATCGCCTTGATGGAAGCGGGCAATCCATGCGTCGAGGTCCTGCCTGCAGGGGCCAACCTGGGGTTTGCAGCCGCCAACAACCTTGCGGTGCGACGCTACCCCGGATCCCGCTGGATCGCCCTGCTCAATCCCGATGCGTTTCCCGAGCCGCTTTGGTTGCAGACTCTGGTGGACGCGGCGCGTGTTCATCCCGACTCGGCCGCCTTCGCGAGCCGCACGATCGACGCTCGCGATGACACGCTGCTGGATGGTGCGGGCGACGCCTGCCATATAAGCGGCCGCTATTGGCGCCGCGGGCATCGCTGTTCCGCTTCCCGGCATTATCTGCAGCGGGAAGAGATCTTCTCCGCTTGTGCAGCGGCCGCCTTGTATTCGCGCCCGGCGTGGGAGCAGGTCGGTGGTCTTGACGAAGATTTTTTCTGCTACGGCGAGGACGTCGACCTTGGCTTCAGATTGCAGCTGGCGGGCTACAAATGCCTGTACATCGCCGACGCGATTGCCCGCCACTACGGTTCCGCATTGACAGGCGAGCGCAGCGACTTTTCAACCTACCACGGACAGCGGAACCTGCTCTGGGTGTATGTCAAGAACATGCCGGCAATACTTTTCTGGCCGCTCCTGCCCTATCATTTGATATTGAATGCGGCGGCACTGCTCGGCTGCGCATTGCGTGGGCAAGGTCGTACCGCGTTTAGGGCCAAGGTCGACGCGATCCGTGGAATTGTCGGCGCATGGCGCAAGCGATCGGCAATTCAGCGGCGGCGTCGGGCCTCGGTTCGGCGAATCTGGGCGGTGCTGTCAGCAGGTTTGCCGTGGCCGCGGTGTTAGCCGGTTGCCATGAATCTAAGCATGCTGGCCAGATGCCAACGTAGGTGCCGCAAGCTCCGGCGACTTTCGCGACGGGCGTCGTGCACCGCACTGACGCAGGGCAGCAGTCGTGCATCGTAGCCACGTTTGCGCAGTCGGCGGCACAGGTCGACATCTTCGTAATACAGGAAATAGCGTTCGTCGAAGCCGGTTAATTCGGCATAAACGTCTTTGCGGAATAACATGAACATGCCGGCTACCCAGTCGGGTGACAGCGTCTCCTTTTCGATCATGTAGTCAAGCTCCGAATTCAGACCGAATAGCTTGCGCAAAATGATCAAAGGAGTCGGAAAGCGACGTGCGCTATCTTCGATGTTTCCATTAATGTTGAGTATGCGAGGGGCGACCAGGCCGACTTTCGGATTTCGAAGTTCATTGATGAGCCGCGGAAACGGATTCTCGTCGAAATGGATGTCGGGATTAAGAACGCAGAAATAGGCACTACGGCACTGCTTGAAGGCGGCATTGTGATTGGCACCGAATCCCTTGGGTGCCTCATTTCTGATGACGCTGATCTGAAACGGATAAGTGCTTGCGCCAATCAACAGGGACTCCGGTATGTTGAGAGTGAGAATCACATTTACGCTCGATCCGCAATGTGTGGCCAGGCCCGTAAGCAGAGACGTAACCATGGCGCCATGGCCATGGCTGACGATGGATACTGTCACTTGCTTGAAACCTTCCGCGGTTGGGACGTATTCCTGAGTCAAACAGATTGCCCCGGCGGATTAAAAAGCAACAATCGCTCGGCGCAGGCCGAGAGCTTACAATAAGACAAGACACAGTTACTGTTCACAGATTCAGGCAGCATGAACTCAGTTTGCCACAAGCTCCCGATGGCGTCTAAGAGTCCGTCACGATATTTCGTTCAAGCAAAGGCGGCGATTTGACTGGCATTCTGGTCACTGGCGCATCGGGCTTCGTTGGTCAGGCGTTATGCGATGCGCTTGAGGGGCAGGGGCACCAGGTGCGCCGTGCTTTCAGGAAATTGCCCGAGCGGGCGCAGAGCCCGGCGTTTGTGATCGGCAACATCGGCCCGGACACGAATTGGCGTGATGCGCTCGCGGGATGCGATGCGGTCGTGCACCTGGCTGCGCATGTCCATGTGACCAGCCGACAGGCCGATCGTGCCGCGGGCGACTTTCATCGTGTCAACGTGGAAGGCAGCGAGATCCTTGCGCGGCAGGCGGCGCGCGCCGGCGTCCGGCGTTTCGTGTTCCTCAGTTCGGTCAAGGTCAATGGCGAATACTCGATAGACCGCGCGCTTACCGAACGGGACCCGATGGCTCCCGTGGACGCCTATGGAAAGTCCAAGGCTGAAGCGGAAGAAAGATTGCGGGCGATCGCTGCCGAGACCGGGATGGAAGTGGTGATCCTGAGGCCTCCGTTGGTGTACGGGCCTGGGGTCAAGGCCAATTTCCTGAATCTGCTCCGGGCGGTGCATGCCGGGCTGCCACTGCCGTTTGCGTCGATAAAGAATCGACGCAGCCTCATATTCGTGGGAAACCTGGTGAATGCCATCGAAACTTGCCTGCACCATCCGGCGGCGGCGAATGGGACGTTTTTTGTCAGCGATGACAGCGATGTTTCGACGCCGCAACTCGTCCGAGAAATCGGCACCGCCTGGGGCAAGAAGCCGCTGCTATTTCCGTTTCCACCATTGCTGCTGCGTGGCGCCGGGGTGCTCACAGGACGGATAGAGCAGATCGCTCGGCTGACTGAATCACTGCAGGTCGATATATCGGCGATCAAGACAGCGCTCGACTGGCGACCGCCGTTCTCGTTGCAGCAGGGTCTGGAACAGACCGCGTCCTGGTATCGGGCCCCGCGCCGCTGACGCAAACTCATTCAGACATCGATTCCCAGCCCACTACCACCCGGTTCGTCGGACATCCGGTAGCGCATCAAAGTGCTCGTCGCGACTCAGTATTGGTAATCCGTGTTGCATCGCAAGGGCTGCGATCCAAGCGTCATTCGCAGGTATCGGTCGACCCAAATGTTTGAGCGTGGCACGCAGCGACGCGTAAGGCAAGGTTGTTTCAGCGGTAATCGCCAGAAGATCGAAATGGCGAAGATGGATATCGAGCCATTCCTCGTAGGTTTTCCGATGTCTCGAACCCATGATGCCAAATCGAAATTCACCGAGCACGATCACGGGAATTGCAGCCTGATGCTGCCGGCCCACAATCGCTCCGACCTCGGGTGCGCTATCGACAAACGCCGATAGCGCGTTCGTATCGAGGATCAACGTCGATCCTCAGGCTCGATGACCTCGAACTCTTGGTCGATTATGGATTGCACGCGGAGGGTTTCCGTATGCAATCGCTTGAGCTTGCCAAATCCTTTCATCCATTCTGGCTCGCTTGCTTGGGTACCTGCGGCGCCCAGCGCCAGCTTGTCGCGCAATGCCTCCGTGACGAATTCCTTAAGCGATTGACCACGCTCGGCCGCGGTAGCCTTCGCTTTGCGGAAAAGCGGATCGGGGAACTCCAGTGTTGTTTTCATTTTGTAATATCGCCACATTTATGGGAAGCTGGCGAAGCGCGGCAGGAGGGCGGATTCGATCCCATGCCCGATGGTTTGTAGGCAGACTCCAGATCTTTAGTGTCTGGTCACGTGCCTGGCAAGAATTCCCCGACTTGCTCGATCGACTCGAGCTTTGATTCGTTCATATTGATCACCATGGGTAGATCGATCGATCCAAAACCCGTCATTCAGCCTCCTATATCGTTCGAAGGGGCTCGGATGGGGAAATTAAGCTTCGTTCTTATATAATCGCGCCGATGCAAACCGGCTATACGGCAATCTTGCTGGCGCCCATCCTGGCCGGATTCGTCTCCCTGCTGTTGACCCTGTTTTTTTGCCGGACGAGACGTCTGCCTCTGGACAAGCCCAATGACCGTTCGTTGCACGCAACACCGTTGCCCCGCGCAGGCGGTATTGCCGTGGTTGCGGGTGTATTGGTCGCCGCCGCGGTACTGAAGTCCGACCTTGTCATGATCTTGCCGGCCGCCTTGCTTGCGATGGCGTCATTCATCGACGATTTCCATGCGCTGCCTGTTTCCGGCCGATTGACGCTGCACTTGATCGCGGCCGGGAGTTTTCTCTGGTTAAGCGGTCCATTTTCGACGGGGACCCTGATCGCGCTAGTTTTGGCAATGGCCTGGCTTATCAACCTTTACAACTTCATGGATGGTGCCGATGGGGGCGAGCAGTGTCATGATGCCCCCTTTCCATGAACCTCCCCGTTTACCGTTTACCGATTCCCGTTCACTCCGTGACGTATCGTATAGCCACAAAGGGAAGCTGACGGTAATCAAGTCGTTATCCGGCTATCGGGGAAACACTGAATAAGTCCCAAAATGTCATTCCCGTGAAAACGGGAATCCAGGTTTTTTAAAGACATCTGGTTCCCCGCCTTCGCGGGGAAGACACTTATTCAGTGTTTCCTTAGTTCATGGGGAGTAAACTGCGCGAATGAAAGTCCGAGAACTTATCTCCCTAATCGAAGGCGACGGGTGGTTTCTAGTTCGAATGAAAGGCAGTCATAGGCAGTTTCATCACCCGACAAAGGCAGGGACCGTCACGGTATCGGGGAAACCAAGCGTTGACATACCGCCCGGAACTTTGAATAGCGTGCTTAAGCAAGCCGGTCTAAAGAAGCAGGAGTGATTTCCATGCGATACCTCGTAGTTGTTGAGAAAGGCCCATCCTCCTACGGAGCCCACGTTCCAGACCTTCCCGGTTGCATCGCCGCCGGGGAAACGAAGGAAGAGGTTCTTTCGCTTATTCGGGAGGCAATTGAGTTTCATCTTGAAGACCTCAAGCAGGAGGGGCAGCCAATCCCCATTCCTGCTTCGACTAGCGAGGTTGTGGAAGTCGAAGCTGCATAACTTGCTCCTGCACCCGACTCGCGCCTGCGGCGCTCGCGGGGGAGTGCGAGCGATAAAAGGGAAATTTTGCAATAACCCGAAGTGCCGTGATGTGGTTGCGGACATCGACGCATCTGCGCGTATGTCAAAGGAAATGCTGGAATTCAATAGACAGATCAACCGCGAGTTGACACCAATCGATCTGCTCGCCAATCCCCGTTCACCGTTCACCGTTCACTTTTGGCGGAGGCGCAAACGCGTTCAGTCGCTATGAGAGCGGCAAGACCAAACCTCCTCTGGCGTTGGTAAAACTGTTTAAGGTGCTGGACAAGCATCCCGACTTGTTCAAAGAGGTCGTCGACATGGACACCGGCACGGGAATTTCCCCTGGACGCCGCGA
>CAMDKM010000077.1 GCA_945900965.1 Bordetella parapertussis
CGATGGTGTCGCCCAGCAGCGCAGTGGCGAGCCGGGTGGCATCGACGAAGTGCGAGCGGCCACCGACCGATTCGTCGATCAAGGCACGAATTTTCACGGACGGGAACTGCCAGTCGGCATTTTGCGCGAAGGGCCCCGACGGTTGTTCATGGGTATTGATCACCGCGACGGTGCGTCCTGGCCGGGTCTTTGAAATGGCATCTGGCGCGCCGGCGGTGAGCATGTCGCAACCCAGAATGACATCCGCCTCGCCGGTGGCGATGCGCTGGGCGTGGATATCCCGCGGCGTGCGGGCGATGCGCACATGGGAGGTGACAGCGCCGTTTTTCTGCGACATGCCGGTCATGTCAAGCGCGGAAGTGCCTTTGCCTTCCAGATGAGCGGCCATGCCGAGCAGGGCACCGATGGTGATGACGCCCGTGCCGCCGATGCCGGTGATGAGGATGTTGTAGGGCGCATCGCCCAGGCTCGGGTACACCGGGTCGGGCAAGTGCGCAAAGGGCGTACTGGCCTGCTGGGTTGCCGCGCGCGTCTTGCGCGGTGTGCCACCTTCGACGGTGACGAAACTGGGGCAGAAGCCCTTGACGCACGAATAGTCCTGGTTGCAGGACGACTGGTCGATCTCACGTTTGCGGCCGAGTTCAGTTTCCACTGGCAGGATCGAGGTGCAGTTGGACTGCACGCCACAATCCCCGCAGCCCTCGCACACCGCTTCGTTAATGAACAGGCGCTGCGTGGGCTTGGGCATCTCGCCTTTTTTGCGGCGGCGGCGCTTTTCCGCGGCACAGGTCTGGTCGTAGATCAGCACCGACACGCCGGGGACATCCCGCAGTTCCTTCTGCACCGAGTCGAGGTCGCGACGATCGTGCAGGGTTGCGCCTTGCGGCAATTGCGAGCGGTCGGCATAACGCGACAGGTCTTCGGTCACGAGCGCGATGCGTTGCACGCCTTCCGCGACCATTTGCTGCGCTATCATGGCCACCGAAATTTGCCCGTCCACCGGCTGGCCGCCGGTCATGGCTACCGCGTCGTTATAGAGAATCTTGTAGGTGATGTTGAGCTTGGCGGCCAGTGCCGCGCGAATCGCCAGCGAGCCGGAATGAAAATAAGTGCCGTCGCCGAGATTGGCGAAGACATGATTGCGTTTGGAAAACGGTGCCTGACCGATCCAGGGCGCGCCTTCGCCGCCCATCTGGCAAAGCGTCTTGTTATCTTCCGGGTAAATCGCCGTGGCCATGACATGGCAACCGATGCCGGCCAGTGCCAAACTGCCCTCGGGCACCTTGGTCGAGGTGTTGTGCGGGCAACCCGAGCAGTACCAGGCTGGGCGCGGCGGCGTATCCACCGCTTTTTTCAGCACGGCTTCCTTGGCTTCCAGGAAACTCAGGCGCGCCTTGATCAAATCGCTTTGATGAAAGCGCGCGATGCGCCCGGCGATTACGCGCGCAATTTGCGCGATGGAAAAATCGGCCCTGGCCGGCAGCAACCATTCGCCGCGCGGATGCACCCACTCGCCCTGGTCGTCGAATTTGCCGATTACCCGAGGGCGCACGTCGGGCTGCCAGTTGTAGAGCTGTTCCTTCAATTGATATTCGACCATCTGGCGTTTCTCCTCCACCACCAGAATTTCTTCCAGCCCGCGGGCGAATTCGCGCACGCCGTCCGGTTCCAGCGGCCAGGGCATGGACACCTTGAACAGGCGAATGCCGATCTGCGCCGCGTTGGCTTCGTTGATGCCGAGTTCTTCCAGGGCTTCGAGCACGTCCATGTAGGATTTGCCCGAGGCGATGATGCCCAGTCTTGCGTTGGGCGAATCGATGGTGGTGTGGTTGATGCGGTTCAGACGCGCATAGGCCATCGCGGCGTAAATCTTGTAATCCTGCATCAGGGCTTCCTGCTTGCGCGCCTGCACGCCAAGCAGATCGTTGGACAGCCGGCAGTTCAGTCCGCCTTCGGGCATCGTGAAATCGAGCGGCATCAGGGTCTGCACCCTGAAAGGATCGGCGTTGATCGATGCCGAGGACTCCACCGTGTCGGCCAGGGCCTTGAATCCGACCGCACAACCGGAGAAGCGCGACATCGCCCAGCCGTGCAGCCCCAGTTCCATGTATTCGTTGACGTTGCAGGGGTAGAGCACGGGAATCATGGAGGCGGAAAACAAATGATCGCTCTGGTGCGGGAGTGTCGATGAATAAGCGCCGTGATCGTCGCCCGCCACCAGGAGCACGCCGCCATGTCGGGCGGTACCGGCGAAGTTCATGTGCTTGAATACATCGCCGCAACGATCCACCCCCGGGCCCTTGCCGTACCACAGGGAAAACACCCCGTCGTATTTGGACTCGCCTATCAGCCGTACTTGTTGCGTGCCCCACACGGCGGTGGCGGCCAGTTCTTCGTTTACGCCGGGCTGAAAGACCACATGGTGATCTTGCAGGTGTTTTTTTGCCTTCCACAGCGCCTCGTCCAGCCCGCCCAGCGGCGAGCCGCGGTAACCGGAAATGAATCCTGCCGTGTTGAGCCCCGCCGCCACATCGCGCCGCCGCTGAACCAGCGCCAGGCGCACCAGAGCCTGAATGCCGGTGAGATAAATGCGGCCTTGGTCGCTGAGATATTTGTCTTCCAGTGTGACCTGTTGCATGAACTGCTCCTTCAAGAGTTGGCCTCCCGGGTGGGGTCGGTGCTCGTGGTGGGCGCCCGCGGACTTGTAGATCCTTGAGCGGGTGGCGGAACGCTTACTCTGTGTAAATGGTGTTTTCGTCCAGCATGATTTCGTGGTGCCCGCTGCCGGCTTGCATCATTGGGAAACAATTGGCCTGCGGCGCCACTGCGACATCGAGAAAAAACGGCCCTGGGCTTTCGAGGCATTCGGCGATGGCCGCGTCGAGTTCCTTTGGATCGCTTACGCGCCGGGCGCGCCAGCCAAAGCCGCGAGCCACCGCGACAAAATCGGGCAGCGCCTCGGTATAGCTGTGGCTATAACGGCCTTCGAAGCCCAATTCCTGCCATTGCCGCACCATGCCCATGTAGCCGTTGTTGGAGAGCACGACCTTCACCGGGGTTTGGTGTTGAACCGCGGTGGACAATTCCTGGATATTCATCAATACCGAGGCGTCGCCGCTGACGCAGACCACGGTCTTGTCCGAATGCGCGATCTGGGCGCCGATCGCCGCCGGCAGGCCGTAGCCCATAGTTCCGGCGCCGCCAGAGGTGAGCCAGCGCTGAGGCTTGTCGAACTTGAGGTACTGCGCGGCCCACATCTGGTGCTGGCCAACGTCGGTGCTGACGATGGCGTCGCGCCCGGCCAGTGCCTCCTGCAGGGAGCACATTAACTGCTGGGGCAGAATGCAGTCCTGCCGGGCAACAAAGCCAAGAGAATCCTGAGCCTGCCAGTGTGCGATACGCGACCACCATTCGCCCAGCCGAGCCGGATCAATCCCGTCGGGTGCCAGTTCTTTTTCCAGCGCACCCAGCACGTCGGCGCAGTCGCCGATGAGTGCAACGTCCACCTGGACCACTTTATTGATCGAGGAGGCGTCGATGTCGATGTGGATTTTTTTCGCCCCAGGGCAGAAGTCGCTGAGTTTGCCGGTCACGCGGTCATCGAAGCGCGCGCCCACGCACACCACCAGATCGGCATGGTGCATGGCCAGATTGGCCTCTAAAGTGCCGTGCATGCCGAGCATCCCCACAAACTGGGGATCGGAAGCCGGAAATGCACCCAATCCCATCAGCGTCAAGGTGCAAGGTGCGCCGGTACTGCGCACCATCCGCGTGAACGCGGCACAGGCCTCCGGGCCGGAATTGATCAGTCCACCGCCGCCGTAGAAAATCGGCCGCCGGGCCGAACGGATCAGCGCAGCGGCTTCAAGTATCGCTTTGTGTGGAGTCGTATCAAGGTTCGGCGGCGAGGCTTTTGCTGGCGAGGCCGTATTTTTCACTTCGGCAGTCTGAAAATCTTTCGGGAAATCGATCAGCACCGGTCCCGGCCGGCCCTCGGTTGCCACCGCAAAGGCCTTGCGCACCAAGTCCGCGACCTGATCCGCGGAACGGATCTGCACATTCCATTTTGTCACGGGACGTGAAATCCCGAGCGCATCGCATTCCTGAAAGGCACTGGTGCCGATCAACGCCGACGCCACCTGGCCGCTGATGCAGACCACGGGCACCGAATCGCACAAGGCATCGAGCAGGCCAGTGGTGGTGTTGCTCATGCCGGGGCCCGAGGTGACCAGCACCACGCCTGGTTTGCCTGTGGTGCGGGCGTAACCCTCAGCCGCGTGGACCGCCGCCTGTTCGTGGCGAACCAGTACATGTCGCAGGCGTTTTTCCCCGTACAGCGCGTCATACAGCGGCAGTACTGCGCCGCCGGGATAGCCAAAAACCACCTCGACCCCGGCTTCCACCAGGGCGTCGATCAACGCCTGTGCGCCGTTGCGGGACACGGGCATTGCGGCGGATTGCCGTTTGGCCAGCAGAGTGGATAAGCCTGAATCGTTCATGTCGCCATGCTAAAGGGATTGCCAGAGAAAAGGCTTCTTATTTTCTGCCTGAAAGCCCTAAAATAGGGGAAATATTCCTATTCCATTACGTACAACAGAATGAATATCGATAATTTGGATATTGCCATCCTGACTGTCCTGCGCGACGACGCCCGCGCCAGCCTGCAGGACATCAGCCAACGGGTCGGATTGTCCACCACGCCCTGCTGGAACCGCATCAAGAAAATGGAAGCCGAAGGGGTGATTCAAGGCTACACCGTGCGCATCGATCCCGCTGCCATCGGTTTCATGGAGTCGGTGATTGTTCAGCTCACGCTGGACAGTCATACCGACCAGACCTTGTTCGACTTCGGCAAGGAACTGGAACAGATTCCCGAGGTGCTGGAGGCTTTTCTGGTGTCCGGGGACTATGACTACACGATCCGCATTGCGGTGCGCGACACCCGGGACTACGAACGTCTGCTGCGCGACCGCCTGTACAAGATCCCCGGTATCCGTCACAGCAAATCGAGCTTCGTGCTGCGCACCTTGAAGCAAAGCCTGGTGCCGCTGCCGGCGGTGGCAAAACCGGTGAAATCGGGAAGCGAACCGAAAAAGAAACGGGTGGCAAAGCGTTGAATCAGTCGGAGTCCCGTGAGCAGTTCAAGGATGCGGCGGGGAAAATTCATGGGCTGGCCGATCCCTGCGCACGCATCGTCTGTCTGGTTCCGAGCATCACGGAATTGCTCTTCGATCTTGGTCTGGATGATCAGGTGGTGGGCCGCACAGGGTTCTGCATTCACCCGCGGGAGAAAGTAAAAACGGTTCCGAAGGTCGGCGGAACCAAGGATGTGAACAGCGGAAAAATTCGCGAGCTCGCCCCAACTCATTTGATCGTCAATATCGACGAAAACGAAAAACCCGCGGTCGAGTTTTTGTCCCAGTCTGTCCCGAACGTAATCGTTACCCACCCGCTGGCTCCTCTCGACAATCTTAAGCTCTATCGTCTGATCGGCGGAATCTTTGGTAGCAGTGAGCGTGCCGAGAAGTTATGCGCCGAATTTCAGGCGGCGCACGACCAGGCCGTTTCCGCCTGCACGAAATTGACGCGTGAGCGAGTGTTGTACTTGATCTGGAAAGACCCGTGGATGACCGTGTCGCGCGACACCTACATTTCCCAGACGCTCGCGACAGTGGGTTGGGATACCGTGGAGGTCAATAGCCCGGACCGATATCCGAGAATAGCGCTGACGGGAGATCTGCTTTCAGGAGTTAACCGGATTTTGCTTTCTTCTGAGCCTTATTCGTTTCGGGAGAAACACGTCAAGGAAATGGGGCGGTTGCTTTTACCGTTCACCGATCACCGTTCACCGATCACCGTGTCCCTAATCGATGGTGAAATGACCTCGTGGTACGGGAGCCGGGCCCTTGTGGGAATGAATTATCTTGCGCAACTGCGCTCGTGACCAGCGCAGCCGGCAAGAAGCCATCAAGGTTTTCTTTGCGCCCTTTGCGTCGAAATTTTCTCTAGTCGAGAGTAATAAACAGCGACTTGCGCGGTTTTCCGGCGACCGCGCGGCTGATGTGACCTTGCCCGGTAGTGTCTTCGGCGAGAAGAATGTCGCCGCTACGCAGGACGCGTTTGGTTCCGTCGCCCACCTCGATCTCCACCTCCCCTTCGAGATTCACGACGTACTGACGCCGCGGTGCGGTGTGAAAGTCATAGTCGTAATCGCAGCCGGTTTCGCGGAACACCAAGCCGGTTGCCCTGACCTTTTCGGACAAGAAGCCGATCTTGCCTTTGTCCGTCATCGGGACCCGCATGTCCTCGAAATGGGACTGACCATCGGTGCCGGTGTAGAGCCGCACCACGTTCATGAATTTGGCATTCGGCTCGGCGGCAATCCCATCCGACCCAAACTTCCCACCGGCCCAGAGGCCGGCAACAAAAATGGCCAGTCCCGCCGCGCTCAATACGCCGAATTTTCTCGCCCCCATGGCTTCTCCCGTCAGTGAACCAGTTCGGATTCTACTTTTGGTGCGAACAACTTTTCCATTTCGCGACGGATTTTCACCGCGTAGCTCGTCTCGTCCACCTGTACGTCGGTCCAACGCACCGTTTGGCCTGCCGCGATCGGTTTGAGCAGCTTGACGTCATGCGCGAGGCCCAGCGACAGGGCACCGATCTTGAGCGAAGTTTCGGCGGGCAAAAGCTTTCCGTACACGGTATAGCCACCTTCGCCGTCGAGAATTTCACCCGCCTTGAGATCGCGTTTGGCGGTAGCCACCACGTCGGCGCGGAATCCGGTGGGGCTGCCAGTGGATTCCCCGCGCAAGCCTACGGAAGCAACGGAAATCCCGACTTCCAGGCCGATCAGATGCCAGCGTTTGTACAGGCAGGCGTAACGCCCGGAGGAATCGGTGCGCACCATATATTCCTTGAAGCAGTTGCGGATATATTCGGTTTCGCCCTCGAACACCACGAACACCCCAAAGCGGATGTCGTAGGGAATGACGCGGCCGTCTTTTTCCAGCGATGAAATCACCTCGACCTGGCCCTTGTGGTGCAGATGTCCCCCTTCGGAAATAGGCCTCATTACATTCGGAATATCGTCCACGCTGGCGGGCGGAAACAGCAGGCCGTGCGGCGAGGGCGTGAGCCCGGTGGCATTACATACCGCCGTGCTTTCGATGGCGGGCTTGGAGCCATCGAGAAAAGAATTGAACATCTTGGGATTCAGCCCGCCGGTTTTCGCCTGCTCGGGCGTCAGTCCGTAGTAGCCCCACACAGTTTCCGGGGTGGACTGCGCAAAATGCGGCAGCCACTTGTGGCCGCGTCCGGCAGCCACGACGTTGAAGCCCGAGGCGCGCGCCCAATCGACCAGATCGCAGATCAGTGCCGGTTGGTCGCCATAGGCCAGACTGTAAACCACGCCGGCTTCCTTGGCGCGGCGCGCGAGCAGCGGGCCGCACATGGCATCCGCTTCCACGGTAACCATCACGACGTGTTTGCCATGCTGAAACGCGGCGAGGGCATGCTCAACGGCTGCAATCGGGTGGCCAGTGGCTTCGACGATGATGTCGATGCGCGGATCGGCCACCAGTTTCTGCCAGTTGTCCCCCACATGAGTCAGGCCTGAGGAAAACGCGGCATCAAGCGAGGGCGCGGCATAGCTTTCGGGCTTCCAGCCGACGCGTTGCAGATTGGTTTGTGCGTTGGCCGGGGACAGATCGGCGATGCCGGCCAGATGCAGCCCCGGCGTCTTCGGCACCTGCGCCAGATACATGGCGCCGAATTTCCCGGCGCCGATCAGGCCTACGCGCAGGGGCCGTCCGTTGGCTTCGCGCTCGCGGAGTTTGGCGTATAGATTCATGGGATGTCCCAGTTACGCGGCCAGCGACTTTAGCGCCTCTTCGGGCGTGCCATCCTTCCAAGGCAGCGGCACGTCGTAGTCCTTCAGCAAACAATCGTCGGGCAGGCACTGGATCGGTGTGAAATCGCGGTGCGCGATGTATTCCGGGCGCTTGAAGCGGCGGATGTGGTTCGATACGGCGCACAGGCTCAGGTACACGTTGACCCGATCCCAGGGCGAGAGATTCGAGCTGGAGGCGTGAACCAGACAGGAATGGAACAAGATCATCGAGCCAGCGGGTCCTTTGGGGGCCACCATGCCGCCCTGGGCGACCAGTTTACGGATGGTGTCGTGATCGATGGTCCACAAGGGATAACTGGTGGTGGTCAGGTCGTGTTTGGCATCGACCACGCCGAGCTTGTGGCTACCGGGGATGAACATCAGCGGGCCGTTGAATTCGTTCACTTCGCCCAGAAAAATTGCAACGTTCATCGCCCGTGGCGTGGGCATCTGGTCATCGTTTTTCCAGGTGCCGTAATCCTGATGCCACTGCCAGATATCGCCGTCGAAGGCCATCTTGCCGTTGATCTTGAACTGGTGCATGTAGAGCGCTTCGCCGAAAAGATCCATCACCGGATCGACCATGCGCGGATGCCGTGCCAGCTTGGCGAACTGTTTGTTGTACAGATGCGCGGCGAAGTTGGTGCGCACCGCGTCGCTGCCTTTTTCGCGAACGTTCTCCGGGCGGTGCTGGGCATAAATCGCCGGCACCTCGCCGTTCAGCACCTTGATTTCCTGCTGGCTGAACAGGCCGGGAAAGAACAAATATCCCTCGCGATCGAACTGCTCGTGTTGCTGGGCGGTGAGTTTCATGATTGCTCCTGTCGAATTTGGAATGGAAAGAAATTCAGGACGCCGCGCGCGCCAGACGGTCCAGTTCTCCGGCAAAATGCTGGCCGGCATCTTCGCCGTGTTGGCGAGCCAAGCGCTCCGCGCGCTCGGCATCGCCTTTGTTGATCGCCTTGAGGATGGCTTCGTGTTCGTCCCACACCGTCTGGCGTAATCCGGCCTCCTGCAAGACGCTGCCCGCCGCGCGGCGGATATGCCGCCAATGATGGTTGGCCGTTTCCGAAATCAGCACATTGCCCGAGGCGGCGTAGATAAGATTGTGAAACTTCAGATCGGCATCCACCATGGCTCCGATACGGGCCCCGCTGATGGCCTTGCGGCCCTCGGCGATGACTCGAGGGTCGAGTTTGACTTTGGCCAGGGCGGCGAGGCGCGCGGCCAGCGCATCCAACGCCGAGCGCACCTGATAAACCTGCGCGATCGCTTGGGCGCTGACCGGCATGACCATCAGACCGCGGCGGCCCGCATCGCTGACGAAACCTTCCTTTTTCAGTGTGCGCAGGGCTTGCAGCACCGGCTGGCGCGAAACATTAAGCGATGCAGCCAGTTCCTCCTGGGTCAGTCGGGCGCCGGGCGCAATATCGCCATTACAAATGGCCTCCAGGAGGCTTTGATAGACCTGCTCGGTGAGGTCGGGAGCGAATTCGATACGGCGGATGGAACCCATGGGCGAGAGAAGGTCTGGCGGATGATTCTGAGCATTGTATACAGTATTCAGAAATCAGCAAACCGACCGCCGACACCGACCGCCAGGACGGCCCCAATGCGGGGGACGACGGAAATCTACATTGCGAAGGCGTCAGTTTTTGGAAGATTCGGCGACCAATCCGTGCTGCCGATGCTTTTGAGTTTGCCGTCGACGAAGCGCAGCCACTCGCCGGTGGAATACACCCAGTCCTCGATTACCCGGCCTTCGGGGTCCTTGAAGGTCGAGACGTCGATGGGTTTGCCCATTTTTTCCTCGGCCATTTCCCGGGTAATCACCGGGCTTGAACCGGGAAGGGGCGTGTCCTGCTCCTCGGGCGCCTGGGAATCGCCGGCCCCCGCGAAAAGTGCATGCGGCAGCGAGGAGAACAACAGAAGGCCACACAAGAAGGTGACGAGGCGCAACATGGGATTCACTTTGTTTCCTTTTAGGTTCCAGACACCGAGGCGGTCCGGGCGTCGAGCCGGAAACTTGCGTAGGCACCGGGCGCGTCCTCGATTACCTTTAATTTGCCATTGCCGGGTATGCGCGCCGGTACTTTTCCGCCGCCAAATCCGGCAATCCACGCGGACCAGTCGGTCCACCACGAACCCTCGTGTTTTTGCGCGCTTACCAGCCAGTCATCGGCCGACTCCCGCAGATTCTCATTCGTCCAGTAGCCGTATTTGTTGGCGGCAGGCGGATTGACGATGCCGGCGATATGTCCCGATCCGCCCAGCACGAAGCGCACCGGGCCCTTGAGCAATTGGGCGCCGAGGTAAGTGGTTTTCCAGGGCGCGATATGGTCTTCGATGGTGGAGATGAAGTAGGCGGGTACCTTGATCTGCGAGACATCGATCGGTACCCCAGCCAGAGAAATACCCTCCGGTTCGCGCAGCTTGTTGCCGATGTACATGTTGCGCAGGTAAAAGGCGTGCATCCGGGCTGGCATGCGGGTGGCGTCCGAATTCCAGTAGAGTAGGTCGAAGGGAAAGGGTTCCTTGCCCAGCAGGTAGTTGTTTACCACGAAGGACCAGATCAGGTCATTGGCGCGCAACATGTTGAAGGTGCCAGCCATCTCGGAGCCCTCCAGATAACCCCGGGCTGCCATTTTCTTTTCCAGATTGGCAAGCACCCCCTCATCGACGAAGACGCCAAGTTCGCCCGGCTCGGAGAAGTCGATCAGTGCCGTGAAAAA
>CAMDKM010000078.1 GCA_945900965.1 Bordetella parapertussis
GGCGCGGCGTAACCACTGAGTCCTCGGCACGATGTCATGCCGCCCAAGAACGGCAAGCCACAAGGTGGTAATCGCAAACCACTGCGCCATACCCCACACCGAGGCCATGGGTACACGCTTTATGGCCGCCAAGCTGGCGATGACGATCATTGGCGCAAAGGCCAACCACCACAATTCGCGATGCAGGGACGGTCGCACACAGGTGCGCAGAATGAGCGAAGTGCCTTCGCGCCGCCGTTGCGGCGGCAAGGACCAAATCAGAAATACGGCGCTTGGCAGCAAATAGGCCACTTGCGCGACCATGTAATTCAAAAGGCGCAAGAGCGCCGTAACGCGCTCGCCCTCCATGCGCTGCGACGCGAATTGAAGCGTCGAGAACTGATGGTCGAACATCCACAGTACATGCGGCGAAATCACCGCCACCCCCGCCGCCAATGCCAACCAAGGCCCCATACCGCGCAATCTTTGGCGCCAGGACGGTACTGCGCATGCCACCAAAACCAGCGCCAGCACCAGTACCGCCGAAAAATACTTGCCCAACAGCGCCAGAGCGGCGAGTGCGCCGCAGGCGGCGGCTTGCCGCAGTCGACCCGTCTGCATGTAGACAACGAAGAAATATGCCGTCCACGGCCATACAGAGAGCTGCACCGCATTAGCATTGAATTTGATCGCCAGACTGGTGTAGAGCGGCGACACCGCCAGCGCGAGCGCTGCAAAGACCGCGCCTTCGGCGGACAAGAAGCGTCGCGCCAGAGCCGCCACGCCCAGCAGACCCACCCCGGCATTCAGCGCCGACAGGGCAAAGTAAGCCAGGTCGGTGCGCGGTAGCATCCTGAACCAGGCCGCCGTAATCCAGGCGAACAGCGGCGGGTGCTTCGAATACCCTGCCTGCCATTCGATGCCCCAAGCATAGTTCTCCACCATATCGCCTGCGACGTCAAGATTGCCACGCGAAAACCAGGCGGCCAATGTCCAGACCAAGGCACCCAAACCCAATATCAAGGGAAGTCTCGACGTGAATGCCGTGCCAGACGGGTCGGGCGGTGGCAGCGATTCCCTGCGAGGGGTAGCCAAGTCTCTTAGCGTTGTGGGAATGGGAAATTCAAATCGTTTTTAGGTTGGCGCGGACTTTATCGTTCAAGCCATGAGCCGTCAATCCTGAGAGTCTTTCGGACTCAAATGTTCGAAAGCGAAAACGCGGAGAGAAAAGAAGCCAAGAATGTCGCTCGATTATCATTTGGTTGATTACGGGACACCCCATAGCCTCCAGAGCCCAAGATCATTAGCCCGTCTCCTCCACGCTCTCCGCGCCTCCGCGTGAAAAGCCCGGAGTCGCAATTACAACGGTAAACTTCGACCTTTGAGATCGTCGAAGCTGTGCCTTTACCGCTTCACCACTTCATGAGCAGATTGCCCATTCGACCGCACTTGCGCCTTGCCCTGGAAATGGCCGCCGTACTGTTCGTTACCGGCAGTCTGGCTCGCATGATTTTCATGATTTGGTTTCTGCCAGCCAACTCAGGAATATCCTGGAACGATTTGTCCGGAGCCCTGTTGCTGGGCGCGCGGTATGACCTGCGTGTGGCGATCTTGTCGGTAACACTCGCGTGGCTGCTCGCGAGTATCTGGAGGCTAGGCAGGTTCTTGCGCCCTCCCGCTCTGCGAAGGTTCTGGTGGGGGTACTGGATGATCGCCTGTATCGTCTGGGCGGTCGGGGCAATCATGGACGCGGGGCACTATAGCTACTTGTCCAAACGCCTTTCGGCGACACTGATTGCGTTGGCAGGCGACCCCGCCGAGGCCACGGGCATGATATGGCAATCCTATCCGGTGTTATGGATTGCGTCAGGCTTTGCGGCCTGGCTCGTGTTATGTCACTGGCTTTTCTCGCGGCTCTGGGTCCGGGCTACCACCCCCAAGTTGAAAAACCAGGAGGCAGGGAAACGTCATTGGCCGATGATCGCGACTGAGTCAGCCGTATTTCTGCTCGGCCTTTTCCTCGTACACGGAAAGATCTCCCAATACCCTCTTCGCTGGAGTGACTCCGCGACGCTGACGAATGCTTTCGCCCAGCAACTGGCACTCAACCCGTTACATAACCTTTACGATACGTGGGAATTCCATGTACAAACTATTGACGAAGCGACGCTGCGACCCAATGCCGACGTTATCCGAGCATTTGTGGGCCTGCCTCCGCTGAAATCCGGCGAGGCTATTTCCTTTCAGCGCAGTGTTCCGGCAAAACCTCAGGCGCCCTCTGCGCCTCTGAACGTCGTGTTGGTGTTGCTCGAATCTTTTGCCGGACACAAGGTCGGGGCTCTGGGAAATCCCTTGGGCGCAACTCCGTCATTCGATGCGCTGGCCCGCGATGGCCTGTTGTTCACGCGAATGATGAGCGCCCACGCCCATACCGCAAGAGGGGTGTTCGCCTCAGTAACCGGCATCCCGGATGTATCGATGCATTCGACCGCCTCGCGCAACCCTCTGGCGGCCAACCAGCACACCATCATCAACGAGTTCAAGCACTACGCGAAATACTATTTCATCGGGGGCAGCACTTCCTGGGCCAACATACGCGGTTTGCTGGCCACCAACATAGAAGGCATCGAAATCTATGAAGAAGGCCGCCTGAAAGCCAGATCGGAAGATGTCTGGGGAGTCTCCGACAAAAATCTCCTTCTGGAGGCCAACGAAATTTTGCGGGAGCAATCGAAACCGTTCTTTGCCATGATACAAACGGCCGGCAACCACAGGCCCTATACCATTCCGCAGGAGGATTTAGATGCCTTCCGGCCGGCCAATCCTTCGCAGCAGGAATTGCAGGCGCAGGGATTCAGCTCGATAGAGGAATTTCGCAGCTTCGCTTACCTGGATTGGAGTATCGGACAATTTATCGAACGAGCAAGGAAGGAGAAATACTTTGCCAATACGGTATTTGCCTTCATGGGCGATCACGGCATTATTGGCACTACCGGCCCGCACTTGCCGAAAGCCTGGAAGGAGCTGGCGATCACCCAGGGGCATACGCCGCTGCTGATTTATGCTCCGGGACACATTGCTCCAAGGCGCTTCGACTTCTGGGCCCAGCAGGTAGATGTGTTACCCACGCTCGCCTCCTTGGTCGGGATTGGCTACCGGAATACAACCCTGGGCCGGGATTTACTCGATCCCAGATTCGATTCGACGCGCGTGGCCTTCGCGTTTCAATTTACCGGGGCAGGCGAAAGAGGAACGTTGGCAGGCAATTATTTCTTCCTTGACCGCAAACCCCCCGCGATATTCGACATACTGTCCGCGACACCGACGGACAACATATTAGGCAGGAAACCGTTGCCTGCGGAATTGCAGCAACTCGAAGAACGATGGTCCCGCTTTCCCGGCATATATGGAGACACCGCGCTTTTTCTGCAAACGCACAATTCAAAGCTTCGGAACTAATGGTCAGATACAAAACTTGCCGTCTCGCACACCTCCCGTTGATTGGCTCTCTCGTTCAACCAAACAATTAGGGATTGGCCCAATACCCTCACCCCATCACTTGCCTCCGTTCGGCGCCTCTGAAAATAATGATCTCCATTATCAAACAACATAGCCGCACTCTGTATCTGACGTGCCTATTTGTGATGGCGCCACTTTGGAATATACCGCACACGATCGCAGTTCGGTACTTCTTCGCCTTCTTTTTGCTCATCATCTTATTTTTCTCCGGCCTGGACTGGAGACTGTTTTTCCGAGGGAACAAGATTTTATTGGGGTTATTCTGTTACCTGGTCGTTCACCTGATTTTTTTTACGACCGATTTCCCCGCAGCTCTGAACAATTTTCTCTCGGAATGGATGATCCTAATCGTGTTTTCCATTCTTGGCGCCGGGACAGGCCTGCTACTCGCCAGGGATGGCCCGAAGAGAATGCTCTTGTTTCTGGGCATAGCATTTACCGTTCCCTTGTTAATTCACCTGGGTGCGTCGCTTTATGAAGGGCTGAAAAGAATGTCCATCCCCTGGGGCTACTGGGGGATCAATGAGATGCATGGAGACCTTGGCTACACGGCCATCCATGGCACCATCTTTCTCAGTATGTTCCTCCTGTTTCAAGCAAAGGAGTTCAAAGAAAAAGCAACTGCGCTGTGTTTGCTGTTGACCTGCCTGGCTTCACCCCTTCTTGCGAGCAGCCGTGGGGGAACGATTTTTGTATTGATAATATTGATGGTCGTTGCCTTGATCGATTTGGCTTTTAAATTCCAACACGAACTCACTCTAAAAAAGCAGATTATTGGACTCGTTGCGATATTGGTAGTATCAAGCTTGGTGATAAAAATTGGGACGGAAGTTGATCCTGTTAGATGGAAGGGCGCCCTTTCCCGCCTGCAAATGGGATTGATGGGAGACCCCATTCAGATTACCTGCAAAGGCACCGGCGTTGTTAAAAAGCAGTTGGAGGACGCCGGAGTCGTTATTGCACCGGAAATTTTGAGATTGCTGGATAGCATTCAGAATGGCGATGGCGGACGGGTAGTCACTGCGCGGGCCGCCTTGGCGCTAGCCGGCGCGAATCCTTGGGGGATAAACCAATCGAAGCAGGCGTATGAGATCGCCTTGTCGCAGGTTTGCAACCCCGTGATTCGAATTTCGCCGGCGCACAACGGCTGGCTCGACACTGCCCTGGCAATTGGCATCCCGGGGGCGATGCTGTATTTTCTGGTGTTGCTTAATTTTGCAAAATCAGGTTATCGATCGATGCGGCTGGATGCGGTCAATAGACCCTACTCCGTTGCGCTTTTTACGATGTCCTCCATCTGGATCGTAAGGGCATTTTTCGATTCGACACAAAGGGATCAAATGCTGGAAATGCAGATATTTACGATCGCCTTACTGTCCGGATTTATCGCCAGCAGGGAACAACCCCGCCGCGAAACGCTCGATTTGAATTCAATCGGCCCGATTGAACAAATCTCGAAATAATGGATTGGACTGGACTATTCTTGATCGCAAGGATTCCTTAAGCCTGCGAATTCGGTTGTTTCTGTAGTACTTTCCTGAGCCGCCGCCAACGCCGCGGATGACCGGGGGGGACTTAAACATGATTTTTTTCAGATTGTTATTCAGGACAATTGCCTTGAAATTGTGTTCAATGCTTGTGCCATGGTGGCCGCCCACCATAAGATGGGTTTCGGCAAAATACCTTGCATAGAATTCCTTGGTGACCATATAAAATCGTGTATCGACGTATTCGAAATGGGTCCTTTTGAAGCCGAATACGTTGGCAAAAAACGCCTTGCATAGAAAATAGCCGTTCCATTCCTGGAGGCACGAATCGAAATTGTCCACCCATAATTTGGCAGTGCACTTGGCGAACCAGTCGGCCTCCCGCAGGAACGCGGAATGCGCGAGGGCGTACTTGATGATTTCTCCCTCTCCATAACCTTTTCCGTGGAACGCCACCCGCTCCTTGTCGTTTTCGAATAACAGGCATTCGATCTGGCTGCCGGGGAATTTCTTTCGGACAATTCCAGAGAAGTCGTAACCTGATCCATCGCAGAGCACGATGCGCAGATCGGGGCAAAGGCCGATCCATTTCCCGATCGATTCCAGAGTGAAATGCACTCTGTATCCGGTGTCTATCAGAGCGACGGTGCGATCCATGGCGATCGCACTGGAGGTCATCAGCAAAGGCGGCAAACTTGGTGACATGAATGTCGGGGTCGGAAGTTTTGGTGGCTAGTGCTTTGCAGTCCGGCGCTCCACCACTGCCTGAGTCCAGGCGCAAAGTTTCTCCACGGCGGCGGCGGAGGTGTATGGCGACGGTTTGCCGGAATCCTCCAGTCGATGACCTTCCCATCGCTCCACCAGATCCTCGATCGCGGTCGCAATTCCTGATCGGTCGTCCGCCCGCACAGCCCAATGCCCGTTTTCGCGAAGTATTCGGTCAAGGTGGGGATTGCGCCAGGTCAAACCTATGATCGGTCGCTGCGTCCACAAATACTCGTAAAGTTTCGACGGGATATATTCCTCGCAGAAGTTCTCCATTCCGTGCAGCAGCAGCAAGGCATCGGCAGTTTGCATTCGTTTTAGCACCCGGTCGCGTCCGCTATCGCCGGTGACCGGATCTCGATCGAGGCGCCCAAACCGGCGTAGAACTTGAGGATAGACAAAGGCGTCAAAGGCGCGCTGGGACTCCGCGTCAAGTGTGCTACCGTAGATTTCCAGCCGAATGACCGCACTGAGGTCGGGCCGCTTCTGTAAAACGGCTGTCAACGCATCGATAAAATTAACCAGATTGCGCGTAGCAGAGAGTGAACCAAAGTGGCCGATCACCAGTTCGTTGCCGCTACGGTAGGCAATCTTTCCAAACGCTGGCTGGTCGGCGCCCGGAATCATCACTTTTCCTCGATCTCCCAGTACCGGATGACGTATTCGCGCACGCTCAAGCGCTGTGTCGACAAACCAGATGGCAACGTCCGCGCGTTCGCAAATTTTGCCCTCAAGCCAGGCGGCAAACCGGTAGGCCATGCGTCGGCGCTCCCAACCCTCATAAATCATCGGGTCGTGGATCTCTGCCACCCAAGGCAGACCGTAACGTCGGGCAAGCAGATAACCAGCCAGATGTGCGGAGTTGGCCCCTCCCGTGGAATAGATGACCTCGGGTTTGCGGCTGCGGATGAGGCGCCCCCCCGCCATGTAGGCCGTGGCAAACCACGACCATTGCGGCTCCAGTCGAAGAAACAATTTCTCAAGCACATAAAACGGCAGCAGCAGCAGCGTCATCAACCCCACCGCCAGTTTGTACATCGGTTTGCTGGCAATATGCCGCCGCAGGATAAAGCGAAGATCGAAGCGCAGACCGGCGGGCGATACCGGTAGCAATTGATAATGCTCCACGACTTCGTCGCGCCGACCGGTAACCGCACTTAAGACAATCGGCTTGATGCCACGCGCAAGCAAATGGGGAATCTTGTCTGTAATCGTTTGGCTCGCGGCCCTGCCATCCATATTGAAACCATGCGACAAGACCAACCAGGTTTGGCTCATGGATTAACGCGCTTGTGAAGCGGCACTCTGCTCACAGCATTTCCGGATGTAATTTTTCAGGCATGCCCGGCGCCGTATGGGGAACAGACTCCTCGTTAACGCCACTCGATGCATGAGAGTTCAGGTACTCCGGTACCCAGGCTTTGAGCTCGGAGCGTACCTGTCGATCTTCGCGCGGCGATTGCGACATCCATTGCAAAAGATCTTCAAGCCATTTCGGCTCGACCGTTCGAGCCCGGGCAATGCGCAACTTCGGATGAGGTGTGGGCAAGGAATGTTCCCCAGAGGCAAGGACTTCCTCAAACAGTTTTTCGCCAGGGCGCAGTCCCGTGAACACTATCTTGATATCCCCCTCGCTCAACCCGGAAAGACGGATCATATCGCGCGCCAAGTCTACTATTCGCACCGATTCACCCATGTCGAGAACAAACATTTCCCCACCTCGCCCCATTGATCCCGCCTGGAGCACAAGTTGCGCGGCTTCGGGAATGGACATGAAAAAGCGCGTGATTTCCGGATGTGTGACCGTCACCGGACCGCCCGCGGCAATCTGCTCGCGAAACTTCGGAACTACACTACCGGCGCTGCCGAGCACGTTGCCAAAGCGCACCATCACGAAGCGCGTGCCTTGCGGCCCTTGCAAAGACTGGCACACCATTTCCGCCAGTCGCTTGGTGGCCCCCATGACATTGGCGGGATTGACCGCTTTATCCGTGGAAATCAGAATAAATCTGTCGACGTTATGCCGCACTGCTTCGGATGCCACGACGTAAGTACCGTAAACGTTGTTGCGCACCGCTTCCCAGGCGTTCGCCTCTTCCATGAGCGGCACGTGTTTGTAGGCCGCCGCGTGAAATACGACCTGCGGCCGGTATTTTTCCATTACCTGCGCGACCCGTTGCGGATTCTTCGCGTCGCCAATCACGTAGGTCATCGGGACCCGCCGGAAAGCCTCGTGGAATTCCTGTTCGACTTGATACAAGGCAAATTCCGACATTTCATACAACACCAGGCGCGAAGGCTTGTATCGCGCAATCTGCCGACACAGCTCGGCGCCGATCGACCCGCCCGCCCCGGTTACCATGATGGTCTTCCCCTCGAGCAGATCCGCGAGTCCGGCGCTATCGAGTGTGACCGGATCCCTCCCAAGCAAATCGTCGAGCTCGACCTTGCGAATCTGGGAAATTGTCACCTTGCCGCTCATCAAATCTTCGAATGACGGCACGGTGAGCATCTTGAGGCCGGCGCCCTGGCATACTCCAACGACCCGCCTCCTGACTTCATGGGCCGCGGACGGCATGGCGATGATCGCATGCTCGACGCCGAATCGCACGGCAAATGACGGCAGATCGGCGATGCGCCCCAGCACCGTGGCGCCGAGAATTTGACGGCGATGCTTGGTTTCGTCGTCGTCCAATATCCCGATCACGCGCCATTCGGAACTGTTGACGAGATCCTTGAGTAAGGATACGGCAGCATCCCCTGCGCCCAAAATCACCACTGGCTTTCCGTTAAGCGCACCCAGTTTTCCGACGTTGCGTTCCTTCCATGCCCGATACAACAGGCGATTGCCGCCCATCATCAGCAGCAGCAACATCGGATGCAGTACGTAAACGGACCGTGGTACAAGAAAGCCTGGCTGGACAAGCGTCATAATCGCAGGAAAAGCCAATGCCGCGACACCGACTGCGGTCACGATCAGGCGCAGGTCGTGGAGGCTCGCATAACGCCATAAGCCCCGATATAGCCCGAACACCCAGAAGCACAACGCATACAGCGAGGTGATTCCGGCCACGGTTTTCCACATTACCGGTTCGAATTCAACCGGGGTTTCGAAATTGAAGCGCAAACTAAATGCGGCAAACCAGGTCAACCCGGCCGCCACAATATCGTGAGAGTAGGCGAGGGCCGATCGCGGGTTCAGGCCGGAAATTCTATGCATGGGCTTTCGTTCGGTACCGCTTCCAGCGCCGATCTACCGCCCACATCAGGGCGGCGATGCACAGCGCGAGCGTCAAGAACAATGCGATCTGTACTGCCGGAGTCCGCGGTAGTCCGATAACCGCAGTCGCCCCGCACAGGAGCATCAACGCATACTCCCACAATGCGGTACGTCGATGACTCCACCCGGACAGAATCAAACGTTGGTAATAGTGCTCACGGTGCGCCTCCCATACCCTGTCTCCGCGCAGCAGGCGGCGCACCAGTGTAACGCTCGCATCGACAATGAATGGCGCAAAGACGACGGGTGGAAACCACAACGGCCATACCCCCGCCTGCCAGCCAGCCACGCCAAATGCCCCGGCTAGAAAGCCCAACGGAATCGAGCCGACGTCACCCATGAAAATCTTTGCCGGAGGAAAATTGAACGCAAGAAATCCCGCCGCTGCCGCCGCGATCGACCAGGCCAGCAACCCAAACTCGCTGTTGCCTGCCAGCCATGACGCCATCCCGTATGCGCCAAAACCAAAAACGGCCATGCCGCCTGCCAGGCCATCGGAACCGTCCATGAAGTTAAAGAGGTTCGTGATCCAGGCGATGGCGAGCAGCAGAAAGACTAACAAGGCCGCCGGGGCGAGCCCTGAAACCAGCCATAGAAAGGCGCCAGCAGCCGCCAGATGCATCAACAATCTCACCGCTGCGGGAAGCGCATGCCGATCATCAAGGTAGGAAAGAAGGGCCAGCGCGACGGCCGGCACTATCAGGCTGGGGCTGGCGCAAAGCAACGACGCGGCCCCAGTGACGCCCGCGATGATCGCCATGCCACCGGTGCGTGGAACAGGACGGGAATGCAGCGAGCGTTCATTGGGATGGTCCAGCGCCAGTCCTGCCACCCAGCGGCTGCGCAACAGCGCGGTACCCGACACCGCGACGGCGAAGGCGACAAACGGTGCCCAGAAGGCCGTCGCGTGCAGGATTTCCATGGCGCCGAATTATAGGCGAAACCGCCAGTCTTCCCATTGGGAATGGCCTTTGAGACTCCCTTCGCGTTCGGGTCCTGGCACCGGGCGCTTCGGCGGCGCGCCGATCGCGACAGAGTGGGCAGGCGGCATACCTATCGACCTCATTTGGCCTCCAGTATCTGCCCAACGCAACAGTGATCGATGATCGGGAAAGGGGGAAAGAATAAACGCCCCCTCAAGCGTCGACAAACCGGGACGGCGCACGCTTTCGCCCCGCCCCATTCGCGCGCGGCTTGCACGACGTGATGCCATCTTCGCGGCGTCCAGGGGAAATTCCCGTGCCGGTGTCCATGTCGACGACCTCTTTGAACAAGTCGGGATGCTTGTCCAGCACCTTAAACAGTTTTACCAACGCCAGAGGAGGTTTGGTCTTGCCGCTCTCATAGC
>CAMDKM010000079.1 GCA_945900965.1 Bordetella parapertussis
GGCTAGGGGCTAGGGGCTAGGGGCTAGGGGCTAGGGGCTAGGGGCTAGGGGCTAGGGGCTAGGGGCTAGGGGCTAGGGGCTAGTAAAAAATTTTAATTCCAAGGGAGTTCTTGTCACTTGTCACTCGTCACCTGTCACTCGTCACCGCCTCAATACGGCAACCACGTCGGCCGCTTGGCGGAAATCACCTTGGTGTTGACGCCCACCC
Organism: Bordetella parapertussis; assembly: GCA_945900965.1. Classification (GTDB taxonomy): domain Bacteria; phylum Pseudomonadota; class Gammaproteobacteria; order Burkholderiales; family JACQAP01; genus JACQAP01. The sequence goes on from CAMDKM010000079.1 coordinate 209, forward strand.
AGTTCAGCCCGCCGAACAGCCGGCCGTGTTCGATCTTGACGCAGCGATCCTGCACCACTTCCAGACCGGCCTGACGTGCCCGTGCAGCGGCTTTTTCGTTCATGACGCCAAGTTGCATCCACAATACTTTCGCGCCGATGGCAATCGCCTCGTCGACGATCGGGTCGATGTCCGCACTCTTGCGGAAACAATCGACGATATCCACTTTTTCAAGGATGTCCCGCAGGCTGGCATGGACCTTCTCGCCAATGATGCTTTGGCCCGCATAGGAGGGATTGACCGGAATCACCCTGTAGCCGTGTTCCTGCATGTATTTGGCGGCGAAAAAACTTGGCCGGTACCAGTTTGCCGACAGGCCCACCACCGCAAGGGTCTTGTACTGGCGCAGAATTCGCCGTAATGTGTTGATGTCGGTGTTATCGCTCATAGCCTCAATTGTCGATGAAATTATCGGTGCAAGTGTAACATTGCACTACTGTTTGCCTTGCCGACAAGACGTTGTTCGCGTTCTTTTATCGGCAATTTGGCGATCTCGCGCGCGACTACGTAAAAGCGCCCCAAATCGCCCCCTTGCTCGGCCAACAGTCTCCGAAAAGCGGGCACCCATTCCGAGTAGGTGGCAACCGGCACCAGACGCGCATTGTTCAGGGGCTCGCGAAAAAATCCGTCGTATCCAGCGTATCCGCCCCAGCCAGCCTTCAAATTTTCGTACTCGTCTTTTAATTCAGCAAAGGTCCGGGTCTTATCCAGCCGCTTTTGCTCCGGCGCCCCCTCCTTTGCATATTGCGTTCGCAAGCGATCCCGGTAACGGCCGATTAAATCGACAAACTCCCGCCGGCGGGCCTGCCGCGCCTCGAATTCTGCGCGCTGCTCGGGCGTGCCGTTTTTGTCGAGCCAGCGGCCGGTGCCCTCCAGTTCAACGGCCGTGGCAAACGATTCATTGAAGCTGCTGTCGTCCTGGACATAGACGACCTGATGGGCAAGTTCATGGAACAACAAGCGCGCGATGTCCATATCCTGGTCGTTGATGAAGGTATTGAGCACGGGATCATCGAACCACCCCAGGGTGGAATAGGCGGCGACCCCGCCCACCCATACATCGAGGTTCTTCTCGCGCAATCCAGCGGCGAACCTGATTGCGGCAGCCTCCTTGAAGTAGCCGCGATAGGCAACACACCCGGCGATCGGAAAACACCACTGCGCCGGGTCGATGGAGAATTCTTCGGTGGCAAAGACATTCCAGACCACGAATTGACGCTCCAGGTCGGCGTATTTCCGGTAGCTGGAATTGTCCGGCAGCGCCAGTTCCCGACTGGCAAAATCCCGGATCCGTTGCACGGTCCTCAAGCGCTCGCGTAGTGCGGCATCGGTGCCCGATTCGTCGATCAGCCGCGAAATCGGGTGGCTGCGATGCCAGATCTGCATTTGGCCGCTCATTGCCTGGTAGTAATAACCCACGCTGGTGCAGCCTGCTGTTAAGAATAACCCGGCAAGGAGGGCAACAATGCTACCGACGCGCAAAGTGGCCCTCCTTCAGAAACCGGCCGGTCGCATCGGCCACCGCCGGCGATATCAGCATTCCGGAATGACTGACATGCAGGGTAACGGCATCGCACGCACCGGGAATTCGAGTTTCGCTTTCACACACCACGCCATCACTCACGCCTGGCAGCGGGCCTAATATTCGTCCCAATCCCATTGAGATATCTCCTGCCACAACCCCCACTTCAAGCCCGGCCGGGAGTGGCGGTAACGATCTTCCCAGCCAATCCCGGATGGACTGGCCGATCATCGCACGACCCATTCGGTATCTGGACATTCTGATCGCCGAAAATATCCTGGAGGAATAAGGCACCCCCAACAACACCACGCGCCGCACTTTGATTTCCGGATGCGCAGTCAGGGCGGAAAGGATCATGATTCCACCCAGACTGTGCCCAACCAGGCAGAGTTCCGTATCGGGCCATTGCGCGCAGAAAATAGCAAGTCGCGCGGCATTGGCGTCGATGCCCCTGCTTACCGAACGATAGGAAAAACAAGCTACATCAAATCCGCATCGTCGCAGCCGCCAGGCCAGCGGGAGCATGACGAGAGAATGCATCCAGAGTCCATGTACAAGAACCACACGACGCTTCTCAACTCGATTCATGTTCTTCCCGCAAAATAGCCTGCCCTTTCTTGAGCGCCGCGCCATACGTGGATTCCGATCGTATGCATTATAGTGGCGGTTCGGAGGTCCGTCGGACCTTGGACGTCTCGGCAACAAGGGGCGATTGCCGAAGTCCCTGAGGTGGTGTCCAATATCATCGGGAATCGAGTTGATCTCGGTAAAAGAGGAATAGAAGAATGAACAAGAATCAGGAAATTGCCGACCGAATGGGCGTCGTCGCCCACGAATTGCTGGCCAAACTGACGGCGGAGCAGCTCAAGGTTGCTCATTGGCCCTTCCCCTCCGATGAAGAACGCAAGCGCTGGTTCTACACACCCACCGATCATGGTGGCATTACCGTTGCGCAAATGACACAGGCCCAGCAAAGATTGGCGATGAAATTGCTGTCGAGCGGATTAAGCCGTGCGGGTTACGTGACCGCATCGACCATCATGGGCCTCGAAAATGTCCTCGATGAACTGGAAGGCTGGAAGGTATCTTACGGCCACGAACGCGGGCGCGATCCGGCTCGTTATTACCTGAGAATCTTCGGCGAACCCGGTTCCGATACCTGGTCGTGGCGTTTCGGCGGGCATCATATCTCGGTACATCACACCATTGTGGGCGGGGAATTGCGCGCCTTTACGCCGTGTTTTTTCGGCGCCGATCCAGCGGTATCTTCCATGCTCGGGCCGCACACCCTGCGACCGCTGGCCGCCAGTGCCGATTACGCTTTCGAGTTGCTCGGCTCGTTGAGTGCCGAACAAAAATCCGTCGCCGTGTTATCACCGGTGGCACCGGTGGATTTGGTGGGCGGAAACCGGATCGCGCTCAAAGACGGCGACGGACCGCCCCGGCTCAACCAGATCTGGCGCACGGAATTTACCGGAGAGATGTACGAATTCTTCGAAAAAATGCAGGACAAGGAAGAGGTCAAGATCGGCCTTACGCCCGCGCAAGTGGACGCAATGCGCTATTCCACCAAGCCGAAAGGACTGGTCGCCTCGGCCATGAGCAAGCCGCAAAAAGAAACCCTGCGGGCACTGCTGGAGACTTACGTCAAGCGCATGCCGGAAGCTGTCGCCGACGCGGAAATGACGAGAATCTCTGGTATTTTCGATGAGCTTCATCTGGCCTGGGCGGGCAGCCACGCACCGGGACGCCCGCATTATTACCGCATCCAGGGCCCGCGCCTGCTGGTGGAATACGACAACACCACCCGCGATTCAAATCATGTGCATTCCGTCTGGCGCGACCCGGTCGCCGATTTCGGCGTGGATGCACTCAGCGCGCACTACCGTAAGGAGCACTGATTTTCATCAGAACACAAGAAACTCTCTCACCGCGGAGGACGCGGAGGAAAACAAAAAAATAGAAGGCGAAGGATTAGTCCAACCCACCATCGAGACGACATTAGCGAAACCGCATTGGATATCAATTTGGCGTTGCATTACTCTGCGTCCTCCGCGGCGAGAGCGTTTTTTTGGAACTCAACGAAGTGGCTCGAACAAAGCCTGAATATCCTCCGCCGTGAGCGGCAATGACGCACCGGCGTCGTTTTCCAGTACGCCACGCGCCAGCGCTGCTTTGGATGCTTGCAAGGCCGCAATTTTTTCTTCCACGCTACCGGAGACAATGAGCTTGTAGACGAACACCGGTTTGTCCTGCCCGATACGATGCGCCCGGCCGGTGGCCTGATTCTCCACCGCCGGGTTCCACCACGGGTCGTAGTGGATCACAGTGTCGGCCGCGGTGAGATTGAGCCCCGTGCCGCCCGCTTTAAGACTGATCAGGAACAAGGGCACTTTGCCCGCTTGAAACGCTTTGACCGGTTTTTCCCGATCGCGAGTCTGTCCAGTGAGCTTGACGAAATCGGCGCCCATCTTGGTCAATTCCGGCTCGATCAGTTCGAGCATGCTGGTGAACTGCGAAAATATCAGCACCCGTCGGCCTTCGGGCAGCAGCTCCTGCAACATCTCCACCAGCAATTGCAGCTTGGCCGAATCCTTCACGTGTTTGGCCGCGTCGATTTTCAGCAGCCGCGGGTCGCAGCAGATCTGGCGCAGCTTGAGCAGCGCGTCGAGCACTATGATGTGACTCTGCGCCAGGCCGCGTGCCGCGATTTCCGCCCGCACCCGCTCATGCATGGAGGCGCGCACGGTTTCGTAAAGATCGCGCTGCGCGCCCGCCAGTTCCACCGGTCGCAGAATTTCCGATTTCGGTGGCAGTTCCTTGGCCACCTGATCCTTGGTCCGCCGCAGCAGAAATGGCCGGATGCGACGCACCAGTTGTTCGCGGCGCGCATTGTCGGAGCGTTTCTCGATGGGCGTGCGGTAGGCGCGACGAAACGTTGCAGCGTCGCCAAGCAGTCCCGGCATGAGAAAGTGAAACAGCGACCACAGCTCGCCCAGATGATTTTCCAGGGGCGTTCCCGTCAGGCAGAGGCGATGATTGGCACGCAGTTTCCCGACCACGCGCGCGGCTTGGGTCTGGGCATTCTTGATCTGCTGCGCTTCATCGAGAATGACCAGATGGAATTCCTGGGCGAGCAAAGTCTCTTCGTCGCGTGGCAAAAGCGAATAGGTTGTCAGCACGATGTCCGAAGCGGCGATCGCGCCAAACGCCTCCTTGCGCTTCAGCCCGTGGGAAACATGCACGCGCAATTGGGGCGTGAATCGCGCGGCCTCGGCCTTCCAGTTCGGCACCACGCTGGTGGGCGCCACCACCAGCACCGGCTGCGTGAGCCGACCTGCTTGTTTTTCGATCAGGATATGCGCCAGCGTTTGCACCGTTTTGCCCAGGCCCATGTCGTCCGCGAGGATGCCACCCAGGCCGTACTCGCGCAGAAATTGCAACCAGGCCAGTCCCTGCGCCTGATATGGCCGCAATTCAGCATTGAAATCCGCGGGGGGGGCGATCGGCACGATGGACTTGAACTCGGCCAGCTTGTGGCCGAGGGCGCGCAGCGACTCGCCCCCTTTCCATATCAGGGCTTTTGTTTCGTCGAGATCGGCCAGCCGTAGCGCATCGATCCGTGGCAGCCGAAGTTTTCCGGATGGCGCGGTATCGAGCAAGTCGTGCAGCACTGCAACCAGCGGCTGCAAACGCGCAAAAGGCACTGGCAACAGTCGCCCGTCATCGAGGCGGATGAACAAGTGTCCGGCGGGCACCCCGGGTAATTTATGATTCAATAATTCCGGCCGCTCGCGAATCACCGTCAGCAGCAGGGGAATCAGGTCGACGCGTTTGCCTTCAACGTCCACTTGCAGGCTCAGATCGAACCAATCCTTCCCCGACTCATTGACCTCGGCACGCCAGTCGCCGGCGTCCACCGTGGCAAAGCGGAAACTCTCGTCGCAATCGATCTGCCATCCCTGACCGCGCAGCGAAGAACTTCCATTAACCATGAAATCGAGCCAGGACTGCTCGTCCGGGAGGGTGTAATCGTGTTTGTGCGGGTCCGGATAAAAGGGCGATGCACTGGAGACTTTGACGAACCCTGAACCGGCCAGCGCTGCATGCGCCTTTTTTTCCACCGCATGGTCGCGTTTGATGCGCACAACCTTGCCATCCTTGAAGCTGGTCAACAGGCCCGGACTATCGCGCCCGGCACGTGCGCCGTCGTACTCGAATTCGAGCATGGCAACATCGAGAAACTCGCTGCTCCAGCGATTGCGCCCGTAGAAGCCCTCGAACATTTCCAGGGTCCGCAAACGCAGGTGCGGAACCGGCACCACATCGCGCCGATCGACAAATTCCGGTACCACTGGAAGCGGAATGTCCGCAGCATCGGGCACTGCCGCGATCGCATCGCGCGTTATCGCGGCATGTTCCGGGGCCACTTCTGGCGCCTTGACCAGCAATTCCACGAGAGCGGCGGATATTCCGGTTTCCAGCACGCCACAATGACTCTCTTTGGTGTCCACATACCAGGGCGGAGTCAAGGGTAGAATCAAGTCAGCGGTGGGATCTGTTTCAAAGACTACCCGTTGCGCACCCGATTCGGTAATTGTCCAGACCACCTTGCCAATACGCGGCGGCCCTTCGGTGAGCGGCAGTGATGGCGTGCCGCCCAAATGACAGCGCCCAGTAGCCAGCACGGCACGCAAGACATTTGTGCCGGCCTCCCCCTGCAAAATGAACTCCCCGCCCATCGATTCTCGGGAATCCAGCATCAACATCCGAAAAATTCGCTGGTCTTCATCCGAAACAAAACGTGGCGGCGCCGAAATCGCCGCTCGGACATTTTTCCAGGCGGCGGGCCTGCCGTAAACACCACTCTTGAGCTTGCGCGCGACCGAAAACGACAAGACCGGGCCCGACGACATCGACCCCGAACCTTGATTTAGCATATAGAGAAAAGTTTGCGGAGAATCGGCGATGGCTTTTGTGCGCGTGCCGCCCGCCTGTTTGACACGCTGCGCACTTTCAAGCCAGGCACTTAGTTCGAACGGCAAATCCCTCGGGGCGGAATTTCGCACACTGAGTGGAGATCCGGTTTTGGGTTTTGGGACAGGCGATGTCCACCTCGATGTCGGCGCGGGGGGTATTTGCCACCCTGCGGCCTCTACTTTGGGGACCGCCGCGGAAGTCATTTTCCTCGCCGGCGTTTCCATGGCTTCCCAAAGTATCGCGGCTACATGTTTGCAATTGACGCGCACCGGACAAGTACACAGGCCATACACCACGGCTCCGCCTGGCCGGCTCATCAACCGCGCCTCCACGCGGTAGGGCGAGGGAGCGGTCCCCTGGACCTTGGCCGTGTAGCGATGCTCGTAGGGAAAATATTCCAGATTACTGACGCAGTCCTCTTCGGCGTATTTCTTCCCTCGTGCCACATAGTCCGCCGGCAACATGCGGTTGAGGAGTTCGGGAGTCAAGTGCAAGGAGGACATGGATGCTGCACGAAGAAGAAAGATTCGGCCAAAAATAAATTACCCTGCCAGCGGGGTAATTTCCCGGCAAATGGTCGAATGATATAACAGGAATCCCTGCGCCTCGATCAGAGGCTTAACTTGGTTGCGCCGAACAGCAGCAAGTTTGCTACCGCCTTCAAGGCATTCAAGGCTCTGCGGGTGCCGAGTATTGCCTTTTTCCTATGCGCTCCGGATACGCAACATTCCGGGTATTTTGACCCAGGGTTGAAATAACTCGCGAGTAATTTTAAGATGGGGTGAATTTACCCGGTTTATCCCCTGTGGCCCAAGACACGCTTCGCCGCTACCTTCATTCGCAGGTCGAGTCTGACCTGGCACGCAAGATGGTCTTCATCGGCGGCCCCCGCCAGGTCGGCAAGACCTGGCTTGGAAAAGCGCTGATCGAGGACGAGCGCGCCTATCTCAATTACGACATCGCGGCTCATCGCGCCGCCATCCTGAAGCAGGATCTCCCGCCCACCAGCGCCTGGCTCTTCGACGAAATCCACAAGTTTCGCGGTTGGCGCAACTATCTGAAGGGCCTCTACGACCAATTCTGGCCGAAGCAGCGCATTTTGGTGACCGGCAGTGCCCGGCTGGACTTGTACCGATTCGGCGGTGATTCACTTCAGGGTCGGTATTATTACCTGCGGCTGCATCCCCTCTCGTTTGCAGAGCTGGGCGGCACATCGACGGCGGATTTATCGGATCTTCTGACACTCTCCGGTTTCCCGGAACCGTTCTTCTCCGGTAGCGAAAGCGAGGCGAGGCGCTGGTCCCTGACCTATCGCGAACGCCTGGTGCGCGAGGAGGTCACCGCACTGGAAACCGTCAGCGACTTGGGCAAACTTGAACTTCTCACGCTGGCGCTGCCGGATCGAGTCGGCAGCCCGCTATCGATCAACAGCCTGCGGGAAGATCTTCAAGTTAGTCACGCGACGTTGTCGCGCTGGCTCGATATCCTCGACCGGCTGTATGCGATTTTCAGAGTAGCGCCATTTGGCTCGCCGCTGTTGCGCGCCGTCAAGAAGGAGCGCAAGCATTATCACTTTGACTGGACACTGATCACGGAAGCGGGCGCCCGATTCGAAAATCTGGTTGCCGCGCATCTTCTGAAGTGGGTCGACTATCAGGCCGATACGCAAGGACGTCAGTGTGAGCTTCGTTATTTCCGCGATATTGACGGGCGAGAAGTCGATTTCGTGCTTACCGATAAAGGCAAGCCTGTCGGATTCGTCGAATGCAAATCAGGCGACGCGCCGGTTACCGATGGACTCCGATATCTCGTCGCACGCTTTCCCGGCGTGCCGGCTTGGCAAATAAGTGCGGGCGGCAAGAAGGACTATGTGAGCGCGGAGGGTATCCGGGTCTGCCCGGCCCATGTCCTTCTGCGCCAGCTTGTGTAGACCTCCTGATTTTGCATGGCGATTGAATCACGGAGGACACGTCGTATACGCAGAAAATACTAGAGCTTATATTGCTCTGGCCTCTCACCCAGACGGTGAACGGACAGTGAAAACTATTTCATTGTTCTACCCCGTGATCTCCGTGTTCTCCGTGATTCAATTGCTTTATTTCGGGGTAACTCGTCTTCGTTTCGGCTGGGCTGCCGCAGAACTGGATCCCCCGCACAAAAACGCCCAAAGCTCCTGGCTATTCGCAAAGGCTTTGCGCTCCCCGCTGCCCGGCCGCTCGGCGAGCCCGGCGATTTCCTTGCCGGGCTCGCTGCTGCGGCGGTAGACACTTACGACGTACGTTTCGGTGGCCATTTAAGATCAGCGAACGGTAAACGGTGAACAGTGAACGGTCGATACATCGGGGAACGGCGAACAAATCAGTGATCGGTGAACAGTGATCCGCGATCGGTAATCGCTAAAGTCGCGAATCCAAAATTGCGAATACTGGTAGTTGGCGGGTCTGGCCGTTTGCTGATCACCGTTTACCGTTCACTGCTTCTCAGGGCGTCTCCCAATCCCACTCGATGTCATCCCAAAAAACCCGGTCCGTCACACCGACAAAATTGAACTTGCCTTTGCCCTTGATGCCGTTGAACGCTCCGGTACCGCCCAAAAGCGTAATCGTTCCGGCGCTGCCCGTCGGCGTGGCCTTGGAATCGCAACGCGCGAAGAGTTTGCTGCCGTCCTTGGCCGTAAAGGTCTTCATGCAATAACCGCCACCCGCACCGTCGCCCACCCACGCCACATGGTAATGGGCCTTGTCGAGCAACTTGTCCAGCGCGGAGTTGCTGCCATTGTGGAAAACCAGGCCATCGAGTTCCCCGGCCATTGCCGATTTCATCGGATGGCCATCCTGCGTTTTGACCTCGTGAAATTTGGTTGCCTCCAGTACGCAGTGCCCCTGGAATCGGCCCTTCTCCGCCGACGCCGCCATGGGCATGGTGAGCAAGACTGCAAGAATCACCGGCCCCGCAATAAGGCCGTTCTTACCGGTTCTGTACATGATGAAATTCCTCCTTGAGAAAAATTAATTAAAGACCGAGCCCGAAACGCCGGACAAGACCGCGCTGTGCGCGAGGAAGAATGTATGCTTCGGGACCCTACAACTGCCCTACCGATGGTTCGGGCGAGCCTACGAACGGCTTACAGATCACAAAGAATTCAGATGGGCAAAGTTTTCAGCAGGGATCGAAATTTCTCCGATAGACAAGCCAAATTGCCCGGTGGCAACAGGGGGCGGTTGCAGTACGGACAACTACGCCGCGCATTACTCAGGCGTCGATAAGTACCGCGGCACCTTACACCGCGAAATTGGCGCCAAGCCACCGTAGGGCGCAATAGCGAAGCGTATTGCGCCGCACGGTCGGTTTCGCGGCACCTTCGATCGATGGGTATTGCGGGGCTCCACACATCTACGAACTAACCCGAACTTCGCCGGGCAAATCACGCCCCCGCCCCGGCGCTTTCATCGCGCAACAATTGCACCAACTGTTCCGTCCGGGTCGAAGGCTTCAACCCCAACACCACCGACAGCGTCTGTCGCAATCGCCGATACACCGCGATGCCTTCCGCGGACCGTCCGGTCGCGGCATGGCAGCGCATCA
>CAMDKM010000080.1 GCA_945900965.1 Bordetella parapertussis
TCATTAACAACAGCAATTCACGTATTGGCTCTTCCCGCTGCGTCAACACCTCACCCTTCACCCTTCACCCTTCACCCTTCACCCTTCACCCATCACCCTTCACCCTTCACCCTTCACCCTTTAAACCCGACCCGCCGCGGCTTGACTACCCTGGCCGTCAGGCTTTTTGGTAGACCTCGCCGCCGGTGGCGACAAATTCCTCCGCTTTGGCCGCCATGCCCTTGGCTAACGCTTCCTCCTCGGCGAGACCCTGACGCGCAGCGTAGTCGCGTACGTCCTGGGTGATTTTCATCGAACAGAAATGCGGGCCGCACATGGAACAGAAGTGCGCCAGCTTGGCGCCTTCCTGGGGGAGGGTTTCGTCGTGAAATTGCTTGGCCTTGTCCGGGTCGAGACCGAGATTGAACTGATCCTGCCAGCGGAACTCGAAACGGGCCTTGGAAAGTGCGTTGTCGCGGATCTGGGCGCCGGGATGACCTTTTGCCAGATCGGCCGCGTGGGCGGCAATTTTGTAAGCGATGATACCGTCCTTGACGTCGTTTTTATCCGGCAGGCCAAGATGTTCCTTGGGGGTGACGTAACACAGCATTGCTGTGCCATACCAGCCAATCATCGCGGCACCGATGGCTGAGGTAATGTGATCGTAGCCCGGGGCAATATCGGTGGTGAGCGGCCCCAAGGTATAAAAAGGCGCCTCGTGACAGAGCTTCAGTTGCAGATCCATGTTTTCCCTGATCAGGTGCATGGGCACGTGGCCGGGGCCCTCGATCATCACCTGCACATCGTGTTTCCACGCCACCTGGGTCAGTTCGCCAAGGGTGGCCAGTTCCGCGAGTTGGGCCTCGTCGTTGGCATCCTGTATCGAGCCCGGGCGCAGGCCATCCCCCAATGAGTACGACACGTCATAGGCTTTCATGATTTCGCAAATTTCCTCGAAACGGGTGTAGAGGAAACTTTCCCGGTGGTGGGCGAGACACCACTTGGCCATGATGGACCCGCCGCGCGACACGATACCGGTCATACGCTTTGCGGTCAGCGGGATATAGGCCAGCCGGACGCCGGCGTGAATGGTGAAATAATCCACGCCTTGTTCGGCTTGTTCGATCAGGGTATCGCGGAAAATCTCCCAGGTAAGCTCTTCGGCACGGCCGTCGACTTTTTCCAGGGCCTGATAAATCGGCACGGTGCCAATAGGCACCGGCGAGTTGCGGATGATCCATTCGCGGGTTTCGTGGATATTTTTGCCGGTAGACAGGTCCATGACCGTGTCGCCGCCCCAGCGAATGGCCCAGGTCATCTTTTCGACTTCTTCCTGGATGCTGGAGCCCAGCGCGGAATTGCCGATGTTGGCATTGATTTTTACCAGGAAATTGCGGCCGATGATCATCGGCTCGGATTCCGGGTGATTGATGTTGGCGGGAATAATGGCCCGGCCGCGCGCCACTTCCTCGCGCACGAATTCAGGCGTAATGGCTTTGGGCAGGGCGGCGCCGAAGGATTGCCCGGGATGCTGCCTTGTCAGCGCTTCCGAAAGTTGCCCGCGTTGCTGATTTTCGCGGATGGCGATGAATTCCATCTCCGGGGTGATCAGGCCGCGCCGCGCATAATGCATTTGGGTGACATTGGCGCCGGGCCTGGCGCGGCGCGGGGTGTACTTCAGATTGAAGCGCATCGCGGCAAGCTTGCTGTCCGCGAGGCGCACGCGCCCGTATTCGGAGCTCGGCGCGCGCAGCGCCCCGGTATCGCCGCGGTCCTCGATCCAGGCCGCGCGCAGCGGCGCCAGGCCGTTGCGGATATCGATCATGACCGACGGATCTGTGTACGGCCCCGAGGTATCGTAAACACATATCGGCGGATTGGATTCCGCGCCCATACTGGCCGGCGTATCGCTTTGCGAAATTTCCCGCATCGGCACGCGCAGGTCGGGGCGCGAGCCGGTGATATGGATTTTCCGGGAATTGGGCAGCGGTTGCACCGCGGCGGCGTCCACCTGTGCCGCGGAGCTGAGGAATATTGGATTGGCGTTCATGGCGCGCTCCTGGAAACTGAAAGGGAAAAACGGGAGCGCGGGTGCAAAGGCACTTCGAGCGCTTCCCTGCGTCGGCATTATCCGTACAGGGCGCAAGAGGCGCCGAATGGCTGGCGCTCTCCAAGGGTTTTTCTCACCCGGCCGCAGCGATTTCGCCACGCCCAGGACCCCTAACGCGATCAGGAAGCTAATTGAACTGTGTGATAATTGCAACCCTTAAAAATTCACGCCCTGCGCCGCTACTGTTGCCATGAATTCGGAACAAGCCCGCCTCAACATGGTGGAAAGTCAGGTTCGCACCTGGGAAGTGCTCGACCAGGTGGTGCTGGATCTGCTCAACGAGATCAAGCGCGAAGAATTTGTCCCCCAGCGCCACCGCGCCCTGGCGTATGCGGATCTGGAAATTCCGCTGGGCCACGGCGAAGTCATGCTGACGCCCAAGCTGGAGGCGCGCATGCTGCAGGAGCTGGGTATTACCCGGACCGATAAGGTTCTCGAAGTCGGCACCGGCAGCGGGTATGTCACGGCATTGTTGTCGCGCCTGGGCGGGCAGGTCGTCAGTGTGGAAATCCTGGAAGATCTAAGTCATGCTGCCGCCCGCAAACTCGCCGGCCACGGCATCTCCAATGTGCGTCTGGAAATCGGCGATGCGGCATTGGGTTGGCCCGCCGCCGCGCCCTATGACGTGATGCTGTTCACCGGTTCCCTGCCCATCTTGCCCGACGTGATCCGCGATCAGTTGGCTGTCGGCGGCCGCCTGTTGACGGTGATCGGCGAGCGGCCAGTCATGACGGCCACCTTGATCACGCGAGTTTCGGAAGACGGCTTCAGTTCAAGCACATTGTTCGAAACCTGCATCGCGCCGCTGCGTAACGCCACTCACCCGGGTCGATTCGTTTTCTAGCAGCCTGTCGGACTTGGATGTTCGAAAGCGAAACGGTGGGAGAGCGAGGACAGATTTTGACGATTTCGACGCGCATATCCGGAATATGTTATGGACCGCTCCCCCACCGTTGCAGCCGAATCATTCCAAGTCCGACAGGCTGCTAGGGCGATGAGGCGTGTTGGCACCTGATCAGCGGGCCGCGCCGGACCAGTCTCTGCCGGATGCAAAACGGCTGCTGCGCGCGCAGGTCCTGGCGAGGCGGGATGCGCTGGATTTGCCAACCCGCCAGCGCCATTCCCAGGCCATCACGCAGCAACTTTTAAATTTGCCGGAATATCGCGCGGCAAGCGTCGTGGCTGCGTACGCTTCGTTTGGAAGCGAATTCGATACCACTGCGTTTCTGACCGACATCCTTGCTTCGAACAAACGCCTCTTGCTGCCCCGCGTCGAACGAGTACCGAAAAGACTCGTGTTGCGCGAAGTGGCCGACATGAAGATCGATCTGCAACCCGGCGTGTGGGGCATCCGAGAACCGGCGCAACATTGCCCCCTGGCGCAGCCTTCTGTGGCTAACTTCGTACTGGTTCCCGCTGTAGCGATGACTGCACGCGGCGAGCGCCTTGGATACGGTGGCGGTTATTACGACCGATTGTTGGTGGAAATGGGTTCTGGGGTAATTCGGGTAGCGGCCGGCTACACGGTCCAGTTGCGGGGCAGCTTGCCGACTGGGCCGCACGATTTGGCGGTGGATGTCGTGCTTACCGAAGAAGAGCTGTTTCGCCGGTAGCCAGGTTTACCATTTGAGGATCTGCAAAGTGCGCTGGGTGGCGCCGCGATGGGCAGTGGCGAATTGTTTGCCTGCGGCGGCCATGGCCTGACGCCGTGCTCGATCGGCGAGCAGCGCGGCGACAGCCTCGGCAAGTGCCTCGGCGCCGGCTATTCTCAGCGCTGCGCCAGCCGTCTCCGCCTGGCGGGTGATTTCAGCGAAATTGAAGGTGTGCGGCCCGATGAGAACCGGGGTGCCGACTGCACAGGCCTCCAGCAGATTCTGGCCACCGAGTGGCAACAGGCTGCCTCCGACAAAGGCCAGGTCGCAGGCCGCGAAGTAAGCGAACAATTCCCCCATCGAATCTCCCAGCAGCACCTGGCAGTCCGCCTCGACGACGCGATTGTGACTGCGGCATTGATATCGCAGTCCGCGCCGGGAGATTAGTTTGGCGACGTCTTCAAAGCGTTGCGGATGGCGCGGCACGATAACGATGAGCAGGCCAGAAACCGGATGGCGCGCCAGGGCGTCGAGAATCAACGTTTCTTCCCCCTCGCGCGTGCTGGCGGCGAGAAAGACCGGGCGATCCCTTCCAAATTGGGCTCGGAGTTGTTTTCCCAGCGCCAGCATATCCTCTGGCACCAGGCGGTCGAATTTGAGGTTGCCGGTGACGCTCACTTTTTCCGCGCCCAGCGCCTTGAACCGCCTGGCATCGTCTTCGGTCTGGGCGGCAAACCCTGCCAAGCCGCGAAGTGTGGCGCGGGTCAGCGGCGCGAGCCAGCGATAACCGCGCGCGGATTTTGCCGACAGACGGGCATTGATCAGATAGACGGGTACCCGATATTTCTTGCACGCCTGCACAAGGTTTGGCCACAACTCGGTTTCCATGAGAATGCCGACAACGGGACGAAAATGGCGCAGGAATCGATGCACCGCCCAGGGAAAATCGTAAGGCAGGTAAGTTTGCAGCAGCGTGTCGCCGAACAGATCTTTTCCAGTCTGACGCCCGGTGGGAGTGGCGTGGGTGAGCAGTATCCGGTGCCCGGGATAATGAGCGCGCAAAAGTTGAATCAAGGGTTCGGCCGCGCGGGTTTCGCCGACGGAAACCGCGTGCAGCCAAATCAGCGGGTTTGGATCAAGCTCTTGATAAAAACCCAGGCGCTCGCCGATGTGCCGCAAATACTCGGGCTGGCGGCGCGAGCGCCACAGCAGATGCAGCAGGGCCCAGGGAAGCAGCAGGCAGGTCGCAATCGAATAGAGCAGGCGCATTATCCTAAAAAAAGCAGTTGAATCACGGAGAACACGGAGATCACGGAGATCACGGAGATCACGGAGATTACGGAGATTACGGGGTAGAACAATGAGATAGTGTTTCTTGTACGTTCACCGTCTGGGTGAGAGGCCAGAGCAATATAAGTTGTTGGATTTTCTCCGTGTACACCGTGCCCTCCGTGATTCAATCGCCGTTTCTAGGTTTTAAAGCTCCGGTAACCTGCTCGATGGCGGCGAGCGCCTCGGCAACGCCGGGCGTGCTGCCGATGCCGCCAATATTCAGCGCGAGCGCGCTGCCGTACAGACCGGTGGCGGCAGGATCGGTCGCACAATAAATGCCGACCGTGGGCATCATTAGAGCGGCCGACAAATGCGACAGTCCGGTATCCACCCCAACGACAAATTTCGCACGCGAGAGCATGCTGCTCAAGGCATCAAGTCCCAGTGCCCGAGGAACGCAGGATCCGGGGATTTGCGTGGCAAGGCGTTGGCTTCGAGCCTGCTCGAAGGACGTGCCAAACGGTAGAACGCAGCTTACTCCACGGCTTTTCAGTTGCTTTCCCAATGTGACCCAGTGTGATTCCGGCCATTCTTTTCTGGCGGCGCTGGTGGCATGCAAAAAGACGGCGTAGGGTCCGGCAATGTTTTTCTGTTCCAATGCCAATTGCGGAGTGGTGTTGTTTGGCGGACTCGTCGCCAGACCAAAAACGGGGGGGCCGGCCAGGTCGAAACCCAGAGCCTTGGCGGCCAGCAGGCGATTTCGCTCCACGGCATGCAGGATCCAGGGAATCTCGTGCACACGGTCATAAAATAGCCGCAAGGGTTCACGCGAGCTGCGCCAGTTCAGCCCATGCCGGACACCGTTGGCCATCCGGGCAAGCAAGGCACTTTTTAACAGGCCCTGGGTGTCGAGTACCGCATCGTATTGCACGTTGCACAGTAACTGCCGCAGTTCCGCGAATGCTTTCCGAGTCGAGGATTCAAACGGTTTTCTGCGCCAGCGCCGCAGTGCGACCGGAATGACGCGCCCGACCTTTGGGTGCAATCGGGGAATGGGAGCAAAGGCCTCTTCCACGACCCAGTCGATGTTTGCGCCGGGAAATGCCCGGCAGAGGTCCGCGACCACTGGAAGATTGTGGACTACGTCTCCCATGGAGGACGTTTTGATCAGCAGAATACGCACTGCGATGGCAAGGCCTAGGTTCGACGAAATGCGCGATTATCCCTAGAATGAGGAGGATTAGACAGGCGTGGATGCTCGCGCCATTCAATTCCCCATTCATAAACGTGGCATGACCCAGGATTGCATATTGGTCACCGGCGGCGCCGGGTTCATTGGCGCCAACTTCGTCCATCAATGGCTCGACGAGGAAGTCCCGGCAGTCGTCAATCTGGACAAACTGACTTATGCGGGCAATTCCGCCAGTCTGGCGGCGGTGCAGGCGCATCCCAGGTACCGCTTCGTTCGTGGCGACATTGGCGATTTTGAGCGGGTCGCCCGGCTGCTGTCGGAATGCCGCCCGACGGCCATCGTGAATTTTGCCGCCGAAAGCCATGTGGATCGCTCGATTCACGGCCCGGAGGATTTTGTCCAGACCAATCTGCTGGGCAGCTTCCGGCTGCTGGAGGCGACGCGCCAATATTGGGTGGACCTGAATGAGAAGGAAAGGACAAGCTTCCGGTTTCTGCATGTCTCGACCGACGAAGTGTATGGCTCGCTTGGCCCAGACGAGCCGGCGTTTCGCGAAGACACCCCTTATGCACCGAACAGCCCGTATTCGGCGACCAAGGCGGGGTCCGATCATCTGGTGCGCGCCTATCACCATACTTACGGTTTGCCCGTCGTAACGACGAATTGTTCGAACAACTACGGGCCCTACCAGTTCCCGGAGAAACTCATTCCGCTCGTCATTCTGAATGCTCTGGGGGGCAAACCCCTGCCTGTTTATGGCGACGGGCTGAATGTGCGGGACTGGTTGTACGTAGGTGACCATTGCGCGGGCATCCGGCGGGTGCTGCGCGCCGGGCGTGCGGGCGGGACGTACAACATCGGCGGCGGCAACGAAAGATCCAACATCGACGTGGTGCGTGCCATTTGCCGGATACTCGACGATGCGGCACCCGCGGCCGACGGACAACCGCATGAATCCCTGATTCACTTTGTCAGGGACCGCCCCGGGCATGACCGACGGTACGCCATTAACGCCTCGAAAATCGAGAACGAATTGGGCTGGAAGGCATCCGAAACCTTCGAGTCGGGCTTGGAAAAAACCGTGCGCTGGTACATGGACCATCCCGATTGGATTCGCGGCGTAGTCAGCGGCGAGTACAAGAACTGGATGCATAAAAACTACGAATTGCGAGGGGATTCATGAAGGGCATTCTGCTGGCCGGCGGCTCCGGAACCCGGCTGTATCCGGTTACCCAGGTCGTGTCGAAACAGCTCTTGCCGGTCTATGACAAGCCGCTGGTTTATTACCCGTTGTCCACGCTGATGCTGGCCGGCATCCGCGAGGTTCTGTTGATATCGACGCCTCAGGACACGCCACGCTTCGAACAATTGCTGGGGGACGGATCGCAGTGGGGCATGAATCTGTCCTATGCCGTGCAACCTTCTCCCGACGGGCTGGCACAAGCGTTTGTGATCGGGCGTCGTTTTGTCGGTGCCGACCCCTGTGCCCTGGTGCTCGGGGACAATATTTTTTATGGACACGATTTGTCCGCCAGCCTGAAGCGCGCCGCGGGCATAACGGTCGGGGCGACGGTTTTCGCCTATCCGGTGAAGGATGCCGAGCGCTATGGCGTGGTGGAGTTCGACGCTTCGGGTCGCGCCATCAGCATCGAGGAAAAGCCCCAGCGCCCCAAGTCGAGATATGCGGTGACCGGCCTGTATTTTTACGATAACGATGTGCTCGATATTGCTGCCGCCTTGAAACCGTCCGCTCGCGGCGAGCTGGAGATCACCGATGTCAATCGCCAATATCTGGAGCGCGGCAAACTCGATGTGGTGGTGATGGGGCGCGGTCACGCCTGGCTGGATACCGGCACCCACGAAAGCCTGCTCGAGGCGGCGCAGTTCATTGAAACCATGGAGCGCAGACAGGGGCTCAAGATTGCCTGCCCCGAAGAGATTGCCTTCCGGCAGGGTTATATCGACGCCGAGGCCTTGAGAAAACTGGCGCAACCGCTGGGCAAAAGCACCTACGGACGTTATTTGCTCAGCGTACTGGAAGATCGGGTTTTTTGATGCGGGTTTTGCCTACCGAATTGCCGGAAGTGCTGCTGATCGAGCCAAGGGTATTTGGCGATCCGCGGGGATTTTTCCTGGAAAGTTACCACCGCAGGCAATTCGCGGAAGCAACCGGCGTCGATATCGAATTCGTGCAGGACAATCATTCTCGCTCCGCGAAAAATGTGCTGCGTGGCCTGCATTATCAAATTCGCCAACCCCAGGGAAAACTGGTCAGGGTGGTGGCCGGTGAAGTCTTCGATGTGGCGGTGGATCTGCGCCAGTCCTCGCCCCGCTTCGGACGCTGGACGGGCGCGAGACTTTCCGCGGAGAATCGGCGAATGATGTGGATACCGCCCGGGTTTGCCCATGGGTTTCTGGCGCTCTCCGACTCCGCCGAGATGTTGTACAAGGCCACCGATTATTACGCGCCGGAGCATGAGCGCTGTATCCGGTGGCACGACGCGAAAATTGCGGTGGCCTGGCCGCTAGACGGAACCCCGCTGGTGTCGGAAAAGGACGCGAAAGGATTGCCGCTTGAGCAGGCCGAGGTCTATCCCTGATGCGTATTCTGCTGACGGGCGGGAACGGCCAGTTGGGTTTCGAATTGCGACGCTGCCTGGCGGTTTTGGGCGAGATTTATGCCCCCGGGCGGGACATCCTGGACTTGGGTTCCGCGGATTCGATCATTGCCACGGTACGAGCGCACCGCCCGCAACTGATCGTTAATGCTGCTGCCTATACGGCAGTGGACAGGGCAGAGTCCGAGCCGGATCTGGCAATGAGAATCAACGGAGAAGCGCCTCGAATTCTGGCGGAAGAAGCATTGAGGTTGGGCGGGGGCTTGATTCAATATTCCACCGATTACGTCTTCGACGGACGCGGCGCCAAACCGTACCGCGAGGAGGATCCGCCGGCGCCGCTTAATGTGTATGGCCGAACCAAGCTGGCAGGAGAAGCAGGCGTGGAATTTTCCGGCGCGGCACACCTGATTTTTCGCACCAGTTGGATTTATGCTTCGCGCGGGCGAAATTTTCTGCTCACCATTCTCAAGCTGGCAAGGGAAAGAAAAGAGCTGACCATCGTCAACGATCAATTCGGCGCACCTACCCCTGCCCGACTGGTGGCGGAGGCAACGGCCATGGCGCTGGCAAGAATCTTTCCTACCCCGAGCGTGGATGCCGCAGCGCTCTCCGATCGGCAGGGCATCTACCACCTGTCGGCGGAAGGACGCGCAAGCTGGTTTGAGTTTGCCAGCGAAATTCTGCGTGATGTGGCCGGTGCGGCAAGGGTCAAACCCATTCCCACCAGTGCCTATCCAACGCCTGCTGCGCGGCCCCAAAACTCGGTGCTGGACAACAGCAAATTCCGGGAACAGTTTGGGCTATCGCTGCCGGACTGGAAAGTGGGCCTGGCGTTGTGCCTGGAAGAACTGCAGGTGAACGGTGA
>CAMDKM010000081.1 GCA_945900965.1 Bordetella parapertussis
AATTCGATTTGACACTCGATACCACAGGCTATGACCGCCACTCGAATGGATACCTGGACTCGGTGAATATCAAGGCTTGGGACGGCACTGATATAAGCTTTGTACTCATCGAAGCGCCCAACGGTATCGGTGCCTGGACCGGCACGGAGGGCTCGATCTCCGGCGGCTCGGTCAGTAACACCGGCTGCCGCGGTAATAGCGCAGGGTTCGCGTGCGTCGAGGTCAGACACAAGGGGGGATTCGACGTTGCTTCGGGCGGCCCCTATCGTTTTTCATTCCAGGTAACCGCGGGCACGGGCAGATTTCTGAGCGATCCGTTTGGCGCACACGTCGGCGCTGGATATGCGAATAGCGAGGGCAGAGGAGCAGGTTACGGCACGACGGCCGTATCGCTGAAACCAGATTCAGAGATCTACGCCATGATGCTCGCTGGCCTTGGCTTGATGGGTTTTTTAGCGCGTCGGCGAACCAGCAACTAGCAATAGCCAATTGTTAACGGAGACCAGCCGGGCAAAACCCAGCCCGCCATAGGGGTCAGGCCTTGCTTTTTGCCTCGTCCTCGTACTGTTTCACGATTCTACTCACCCGCGATACCGACAGACCCGCCTGCTTCGAAATAGCCGTGAGACTATGCTGGCCTTCCGTTGCCGCGAGGCAAATTCCCTGATCGCGGCCCAGCCGGTGCGCCAGGTACTGCTCGACCGACTTCGAGGTTTTGCGGCGCTGCGCACGAGGAATGTCCGCGGAGTGCCCCTGGTCTGCGCCAACCCGCGCCTGCATGCGTTGGACGAAATCCTCGCCACCCAGGAAAATTTGCCCTGACAACGCTTCGTCCCAAAGCTTCACGCCCTTGCCGGCGGCCACCAGTCCTGCGTATTGTGCGCCGGCCCTGCGCCGGTCGGAGGCACTGGTGGCTTCCCGGCCAAGAAGAAAACCGTGGACGGCCGGGGTGTCGAGCCATGCTGCCGCTTCCGCCTTCCCGGTGTGGGCGCGGTAGCTGCTCCAAGGCCAATTGGCTGGGTCGCGCACCATGCGGGCGCGCAGGGGATTCAGATCAACGTAGCGGCAGACTTCGAGCAGATAGGCGTTCTTGTCGACCAGAATACCCTTGAACCGCCCCTGAAAAAGGTGGCCGACCTTGTTGTGGCGGCGGTTATAGGCTTGGGTGTAGACGCCGTTGAGGCGCTGCATCAGCCGCGAGAGGTTGGCCTGCCGTGTATGGGCGACGAGGTGATAGTGGTTGTCCATCAGGCAATAAGCCAGCACGGCGGCATCGAAGCGATCCATCGCCTGGCCGACCATGGTGAGAAAACTGCGCCGATCCTCGTCATCCTCGAAGATAGTTTCGCGCCGATCGCCACGCGAGGTCACGTGATAGATCGCGCCGGGGAATTCGATGCGCAGGGGGCGGGCCATGGGGACATGATGAACCCTGGGGAGGCAAAAAACAAGGCCTGACCCCACCGCCCTTCAGTCGGCACGAGTTTCAGTCCGAGCTTTTCGACACGCCGGGACAACTGGTGCACGACGCGTTGGCGATATCGCTCCTCGTAATAGTCCTGACCTTTGTCGGTGTATTCCTCGCCCTTGGTGAGCATCGTGTAGATCAGCCGCGCGAGTTTGTGGGCCGCGGCGGTCACGGCCTTGGATTTGTCCATGCGCGAGCATAGGCGTCTGAAGTACGCCCCCAGCGCCGATTGGCTGCTGCGTAGCGCTAACCTGAAATTCGGCGGGCTAGTGTTCGCGCATCGACCGCTGCAGGAATCCGGTAACCGGATCGAGGAGGTATTCGAAGGCGGTGCGCGCCTCGCTTTTGATGAACACCTCGGCGGGCATGCCCGCCTGCAGCGACAGATTGCCCGCCTGCCTAAGGACTTCTGGTGTCACCCGTACCCGCGCAAGGTAGTACACAGACTTGTCGGCCTTGTCTTCGAGCCGATCCGCCGAGACATAAACGACGGTACCTGTGACGGTCGGCGTGAGTCGTTGACGGAACGAAGTCAACCGCACGTCCGCCTCGGCCCCGGTGCGAACCACGGTGATGTCCTCCGGACGCACGCGCGCTTCCACAATCAGATCCGGGTTCTCCGGCACGATGTCCAGTATCGGCTCGCGAGGCCCGATCACCCCGCCGACGGAGGTGATCCTCAAGTCCACCACTTCGCCGTCGATCGGCGCGCTAATGCGCTGGCGCTGCTCCGCGTCCTGGGCTGGGCGCAGGCGTTCGCGCAGATCGAAAATCTTTGCCGTAGTCTGACTGAGTTCCCCGGAAGCTTCCTGCATGATGGTGCTGCGCAGCGTTTCGGCGCGCAACTGCAGATCGGAAACCTTCTGCCGCGCACGCGAAAGTTCCGATTCGTTTTCACCGCGTCGCGATTCCATCTCGGCCCGGCTGCGCTGCAAAGTCATGATGCGGACCTTGGAGACGAATCCCTCGCCCACCAGCGACTCGTTGGCGGACAGCTCTTCCTGCAACAATCGCATCGCCTCGAGATCGGCTTGAAGCTGCTGTTTGCGCCCCTTGATTTCGCCCTCGGTCTCGCGAATCTGCGCACGGATCAGCGCCACCTGGCTATCGTAGGCGCCGCGCCGTGCATTGAACAACGCGGTTTCTTGCTGCAACAGCTCCACCACGCGCGGATCGTGCTGGCGAGAGACAAGCTCGTCCGGAAATATGAGCTTGGCACTCCACGCCTGTTCCGCAGCCAGTCGCGCGGCTTTTGCCAGATCGGCATCGAGCTGCGTCGTCGCCAGCTCGTTGCCGGCATCGACGCGAATATCCCGCAGCACGATCAACGTCTGCCCGGTTTTTACCTTGTCGCCGTCGCGCACCAGAATCTCGCCCACCAGCCCGCCCTCCTGGTGTTGAACGGTCTTGCGGTTCATGTCGACTTTTACCACGCCCGGCGCAATGGCGGCGCCGCTGACCGGCGCCAAGGCAGTCCACGCCGTGATACTGAGAACCAGCAACACGATGGCGACTAATCCTGCCCGGACCAGTCTGCGCGGATTGTCCGCCTGCGCGACATCCAGCGAAGGCAGCACCAGATCCAATACGGAATTCGCCATGATGAATTATCCGCTCACCGTTACAGAGTGCTCTGCGACAACCTGATTGCCGGATTCGGCGGGGAGCGGGCGCATCGGTTTGAGTACTTCTGTCACCGCGCCGAGTTTTTCGACCTGACCCTCGCGCAGGAGCATGACCTTGTCCATTACCGCGAGCAGCGGCGTGCGATGGGTAACCACCACCACCGTTACCCCGGCGAGCTTGAGGTTACGTAACGCGGCGATGAGTGCGGTTTCGCCTTCGCTATCGAGGTTGGAGTTCGGCTCATCGAGCACCAATAGCCGCGGGGTGCCGTATAACGCCCGCGCCAGCGCCACGCGCTGGCGCTGCCCCGCGGAAAGAAACGCGCCGCTGTCGCCAATTGGCGTGTCGTAACCCTGCGGCAGCCGCAGAATCATGTCATGGGCGTTGGCACGCTGGGCGGCTTCGATAACCGCGGCAGAATCCACTTCACCCATTCGTGCAATGTTTTCGCTGACCGTGCCGGAAAATAATTCGACGCCCTGCGGCAGGTAACCGACGTAAGGGCCGAGACGCGCGCGTGGCCAGGCGCCGATATCCGCGCCATCGAGTCGAACCGCGCCGGATGCGGGGCGCCAGATGCCGACCATCAGTTTCGCCAACGTTGACTTGCCGGCCGCGCTCGGACCAATGATCGCCAGCGCTTGGCCGGGCCGCAGATTGAACGACACCCGTTTGATGACCGGCCCGTCTTGGCCAGGAAACCCAAACAGCAGATTTTCCACGCTGAGGGCGCCTAGCGGCGGCGGCAGTTCGGTTACCGCGACCACATTCTTGACGGTACTCAGATCCTGGTCCAGCCGCAAATAGGCGCTGCGCGCATCGACCAGACTCTTCCATCCCGCAATGGCGGACTCCACCGGCGCCAGTGCCCGGCCAAGCAGAATCGTGGCGGCGATCATGACGCCTGCGGTGGCAAACTGGTTGATCACCAGCCAGGCGCCAGCGGCGAGCATCGCCACCTGGAGGAATTGGCGCATGAAGCGTGATGCGCTCGAGGCCAGCGACGAGGCGCGATTGGCGTCGAGCTGATGACTCAGCACCTTATGGCTGAGCCCTTGCCAGCCGCGGGCGAGATTCTCCACCATGCCCAAGGCGCCGGCCACCTCGGCATGGCTGACCATCTGATCGGCGTAGCGTCCGGCCTTGCGCGACTCGAGTTGCATCTGCTCCAGCGGCTTGCGCGATAGCCTCTCGTTCAGCCAGGCGATGCCGAGCAGCAGCAATGCCCCCGCGAGTGCAATGCCGCCCAGCAGCGGGTGGAAAAGCCAGATAACCAGCACGAAGAGGGGTACCCAGGGCGCATCGAACAATGCCACGATGCCCGGTCCGGTCAGAAAGGCGCGAATCGCGCCGACATCGCGCAGACCGTGCGTTGCGCCGCGGCCGCCGGGCAAAATGCCGCGGCGGACCATTTCGGCGAGCACTGGCGGGCCCACCAGTTTTTCCAGTGCGACACCCGCGCCGGAAAGCAGCCGCGATCGGATCACATCCAGATAGGCCATGAAGAGCAACGCGCCAGCCGCCAGCACCGAGAGCATCACCAGTGTTTCCAGGCTGCGGCTGCTGACCACCCGATCAAACACCTGGAGCATGAACAAAGCGGGCACCAGCATCAGAAGGTTGATCACCAGGCTGAAGAGGGCCGCGTAAATGAAGTAAGTCCGGAACCGGACAAGAAATTCGCGCATAAACGTATTACCTCTCCCAGATCATGCCGCAACGGCTGCGCTAATCCACCATGTACTTAGGTCATTGCTTCGCGCTTAAAGTCATTCTGGCCGTTCGCCGGTCCAAATACCAGCCCTGCGGGCGGTTAGGGGGCAAATGCGAACCCCAACATATCGCGGTGGAAGGAAATAACCTGCGCGTGAGAAATAGGGGCAGTCTTAAAAACAAACCATGGAGTTACCGCGTAAAACGCATGTCCCTCATGTGAATTAGAGCCGACCCGATTGAGTGGACTGGAATTACCTCATCCATAGTCGGCGCACGATCCAGGTCCACCCGATTTGGAGGATCGAATTCGTACTTCCGCTTGACTTCATGCCACGGAAGCCTATGCTTTTTTCAAGGCCATATGCTTCGGGCATCCTGAGTTTTACTTGGTTTCCTGCTGAGCAACTACGGCAAACACTGTAGATGAAAATGCGCCGCCCTGAGTTAAGGTCTTCCCAGTGTCGGCACAGGGACGAACGATGAGAAAACCATGCAGGACAACGTGGCCCAGCCAACAATTCGATTTTTCGCTCGGAAGATTTTCGGCGACCGATTGCGCGTGTTTGAGGATGTCGGGAACCCGCCGTCCATCAGCGTCGTTTCCCTACTCAATTATCAGCGCACCCTGACCGCAAGATCAGAGTATCCCGGCAACTTGTTTTGAATGATGCCTTTAACCTTCCGCTCATAAGACCAGAGGTCACCATATAAAGGTGCGAACAAATCAGGGACACACTGAATAAGCTGCCACATGTCATTCCCGTGGAAACGGGAAGCCAGATTTTCGAAGGCAACTGAGACACTTATTCAATGTTGTCCTGGCATCCGGCCTTGGTCGGATATCGACTGGGCAGGACAGCAAATGTTTTCATAACAAGAAGCGCGGATCCAGGTTCAAGAGCACTGCTCTTGAACTTTCAACAACGCGCCGGCATCGCGCTTTGTGAAGAGGCGATTGAATCGTGTAACAACTTTTGGCAGGGGAGGCGATCGAAATGATGTACGGCCAACAGTCGTTGGACGGCGCCACGCCGTCCCTGTCGTTCGCCTGCCTGCGTCACAGTACAGCCACGTTCCCTTCAAGCGGTTTCGTTGGTTCCCAATTCGAATTCAGGCTTTGCGTCAAGACGACGCAACCAAAAGTTCAGGCGGCGTCTCCGGCGTTTCGGCTGACAGCCGCGCGCTGAAAATGCCGGCCGTATTTACCCATAGCGAAGAACATCTGATGAGAAGGAAACATCATGGCGACTGAGTCCGGCACCAACAACGACGACATCATCGACAAGACCAATAGCGCCATCGTATGGATCATTCTGGCCGGCGGCGGTAACGACATCATCACCGGCGGCAATCTCAACGATATTCTGCAGGGCGGCGCCGGGGACGACACCATTGACGGCGGCAGCGGCATCGACCTTCTCGACTTCTCGGATGCAAGCGCCGGGATCGTCTTCACGCTCAGGCAGGGCAGCAACAATGGCGGTTTCTGGTCCACGGGTTTTCTCGGCAACCTGGGTACCGATGCGTACCGGAACATGGAAGGTGTCATCGGCACCAATTTCGCGGACACGCTCACCGGCAGCAGCCTGAACGATGTCCTTTCGGGCGGTGGCGGCAACGACTTCCTGGATGGCGGCGCCGGCAACGACACGCTCAGCGGCGGCACGGGTGACGACACCTATGTGGTGAACGCCGCGGGGGACGTGGTCACCGAAAATCTCAACGAGGGTACCGATCTGGTGCGCTCGTCGATCGCCTATGTGCTGGGCGACAACGTCGAGAACCTCACGCTCACCGGGAGCGCGGCGATCAACGGCACGGGCAACGCACTGAACAACGTGTTGACCGGCAATGGTCTTAACAACGTGCTGAACGGCGGCGCCGGCAACGACACGCTCATTGGCGGCGCGGGCAACGACACCTATGTGGTGGACGCCGCGGGAGATATCGTCACCGAGAATGCCAATGAGGGCACGGACCTGGTGCAGTCCTCCATCGCGTATGTGCTGGGCGCCAACGTCGAGAACCTCACCCTGACCGGAAGCGCGGCGGTCAACGGCACGGGCAATACCTTGAACAACGTGCTCACTGGCAACAGCGGAAACAACGTGCTGAACGGGGGCGCCGGCAACGACACGCTGAACGGGGGCGCCGGCAACGACACGCTGAACGGCGGCGCCGGCAACGACACCTACGTGGTGGACGCCGCGGGCGACGTGGTCACCGAAATTGCCAATGAGGGCACCGACCTGGTGCAGTCCTCGGTCACGCATGTCTTAAGCGCCAACGTCGAGAACCTCACGCTCACGGGGGGCGGCGCGATCGACGGCACGGGGAACGCACTGAACAACGTGCTGACCGGCAATACTGGCAGCAACACGCTGAGCGGCGGCGTCGGCAACGACACGCTGAGCGGCGGCAACGGCAACGACATTCTGGACGGCGGCGCCGGCAACGACACGCTCATTGGCGGCGCGGGCAACGATACCTACGTGGTGGATGCCGCGGGCGATGTGGTGACCGAGGCGGTCTCGGCGGGCACCGACCTGGTGCAATCGTCGATCGCGTATGTGCTGGGCGCCAACCTCGAGAACCTCACTCTTACCGGGAGCACGTCGATCGATGGCACGGGCAACTCGGTGAACAACGTGCTCACCGGTAACAGTGGAAACAACGTGCTGAACGGCGGCACCGGTAACGACACGCTGATCGGTGGCGCGGGCAATGATACCTACGTGGTGGACCTCGCGGGGGACCTGGTCACCGAGAATCTCAACGAGGGTACCGACCTGGTGCAGTCTTCTATCGCCTATACGCTGGCCGCCAACGTCGAAAACCTCGTGCTGACCGGTAGCGCGGCGATCAGCGGCACAGGCAATACCCTGAACAATGTGCTGACCGGTAATAGCGCGGACAACGTGCTGAGCGGCGGCGCCGGCGACGACACGCTGAACGGCGGCGCCGGCAACGATACACTCGCCGGCGGTACGGGCAACGACACCTACGTGGTGGATGCTCTGGGCGACGCGGTCACCGAGAATCTCAACGAGGGCGCCGACCTGGTGCAGTCCTCGATCTTGTTTACGCTGGGCGCCAACTTCGAGAACCTCACGCTCACCGGTAGCACGGCGATCGATGGCACCGGCAATGAACTGAACAATGTGCTGACCGGCAATAGCGCAAACAACTCCCTGAGTGGCGGCGCAGGCAACGACACGATTCGGGGTGCGGCGGGCGCCGATCTGCTCACCGGCGGCAGCGGCAACGACGTGTTCGTATACACGCAGAGTTCCGATTCCCCGGCGTCGGGAGGCGAGAGAGATTACATCTTCGGTTTTGCCCGGCGCGCCGACAAGATCGATCTGAGCGCTTTCCCCAATCTGGTCTGGTCGGGCACCACGCCCGACACACCGTTCGGGGTCTGGTATTCCAACGACGGCGTCAACACATCCGTGTACGCCGATACCGACGGCGTCAACGGCGCGGACCTGGGCTTCACGCTGGCGAACACCTCGGGCCGTCATTACAGTTCGGCCGACTTCATAGGGGTTGCAAACACCGCGCCGACGATAACGACCGATCTCCTCGATTACGCACCGGGCACCACGGCGACCATCACGGCTTCCAATTTCATCGCCGGGAGCACGCTGCAATTCCAGGTGCTCCACGTGGCGGATCCGGGCGTCGATAACATCTTCGGCACTCTGGATGACGTCATCGGCGTCAACACGGGCGCGGGCCACGAGCCCTGGTTCCTCACCGACGGCGTCGATGGAGACCTAGACGGCATTGCAAACGGCACCATCGTCACCACGTGGTTCGTCGATCCCGATGACTCCCTCGACGCAACGTTTCTGCTGACTGCGAGCGGCGGCGCGACGGGTCAGAGCGCGGAGACCAGCTTCACCGATCACGGCGGTCACGGCGACGAGGATGCGGAATTTTCGGTGAAGGTCGCCGCTGAGAACGGCACTGAAAACATGTTCGGCGCGCTGGGCGCGGCGGCCTCGATCACGGAAGAGACCTTGACCACCAATGAGGGCCGGTTCCGAATTGCGCTCGCGGGCGATCCGCTGGAGTCTCACGACACGGCCTCGGTGAAGGTGACGATTGGGGGCGACACCGAGAACGGTATCGTTACCCCGGACTTCACTGCGGCGGTGGCCTTGGCGATCACGGGGGCGGCGACGGGAGCGGGAGTGGAATCCACGATCAACGGCGACGGAACTATTATCACGCTAACCTGGCGCTACGGCGATGAGACTTCATTCAACGTCGATCTTGAGGCGGTGAACGATGCGTTCCCGGACAGCCCGGAGACGCTGACGCTGGCGCTGAGCGCGCCGATGCTGAATGGCTCGGGCACCAAGGCCTCGGTCGATGCGTACTATGACGACGCGACCTTGACCATCACCGACATTGACGAAGCGGTGAGCTTTGCGATCACGGTGGCCTCGGAAGTCATAGGCAACGACACGCCGACGCAGTCGGCGACGATCAAGGAAGAGGACGATGCCGACGATCTGGGCACCTACACCATCGCGCTGAGTGGCGG
>CAMDKM010000082.1 GCA_945900965.1 Bordetella parapertussis
ATTGCTGGCAAAGGGCTTTGCAACTACCGAGGCAATCCTGATCATCGCACGAAAGCTATTGCGCATCGCCTTCGCTATCTGGACCACAGGTAGGCCATTCAATCCCGACAAAATAGGAAAAAAGACTTGCCAAAAACCATAGGAACTACTCTAAGCCGCACAAGCCGGAACTCACCTGAGGAGTGAATGAGTGGAGGATGTCCCACAAGGGGATTCCCAAGGGATACCGGTCGCTGACCATAACCGGTCTTCGACCATAAACAGGGAACGGTAAACGGTGATCGGTGAACAGTAAACGGTGCGCCGTTTCGCGGCGCTCCACCCCTCGCCCCCCCACCCCTAGCCCCCAGTCCCAAGCCCCTAGTCCCTGTTTTCAACCAACGGCTCGACGGAAATATTTGTTTCGCCCAGCCCAGCCAGAATCTGTCGCAGGTCCGCGGCGGAGCCGCTGGCGTGAAAGCGCCGCCAGCCTGTTCCCTGCGTTTTCCGTAATCCGCGCTCATCCAATTGTCGCGATAGCTCACGCGCCACCGCGCTGCCATTTTCCATGACCGCGACGTGAGGCCCGGCAATTCGGCGAACCGAATCCAATACCAGCGGATAGTGGGTGCAACCCAAAACGATGGCGTCCGCCCCGGCGGCCAGCAGAGGATCGACAAACCCGCGCAGCAGACTTTCGGTCTGCGCGCCATCCAAATCCCCGCGCTCGATATGTTCGGCCAGTCCTGCGCAGGCCTGAGTGGCGACACGTATGCCGCTGCCGTAGCGGCCGACAAGAGCCATGAATCTTTCGCTGCCCAGTGTTGCAGGGGTTGCCAGTACTCCGACCACGCCGCTGCGGGTGGCCGCAAAAGCCGGCTTGACCGCCGGCTCCACGCCGATAAACGGCAGATCGAATTCGCCGCGCAAGGCGTCGATTGCCATGGCCGTGGCGGTATTGCAGGCAACCACAATGGCCTTGACCTGCTGCGCAACCAGAAAGCGAGTGATTGCCTGCGCGCGGCGTCGAATTTCTTCCGGGGATTTCTGCCCATAGGGCAGATGAGCGGTGTCGGCCACGTACAACAGATTTTCATGGGGCAGTGCCGCCGCCACAGCGCGCAGAATGGTCAGGCCGCCAACGCCGGAATCGAATAACCCGATGGGGTGTTCGGAATCGGCGCGCAGATCCAGCGCAGGTTGGGGAGCAGGTCTCACGTCTGGCACGCTTCAGGAATGAAAACGCCTATAGTAAGGCCAAGTCACTCGAATATTCCAAGTTCAACGAACCATGCCCCTTGTCTTGCCCTTGGTCACCGACAGCGTTGCCTTCAAGACGCTGCCGCCGCTGTCGCTTTACGTGCACATACCCTGGTGCGTGCGCAAGTGTCCATATTGCGATTTTAATTCGCACGAGGCCACGGGAGCGGTGCCGGAACGCGAGTACTTAACTGCGCTAATTGCCGATCTGGAGTCGGCATTGCCGATGGTATGGGGGCGGCCGGTCAGGACGGTATTCATCGGCGGCGGAACACCGTCGCTCTTTTCAGCGGGCGCCATCGATGAACTGCTGGCCGCCGTACGCGCGCGATTGCCCCTGGCGACCGATGCCGAAATTACGCTGGAAGCCAACCCGGGCACCTTCGAGGCCGAAAAATTCGCGGGCTTTCGCGCGGCTGGCGTGAATCGCCTGTCGATTGGCATCCAGAGTTTCCATGCGCCCCACCTTCGCGCGCTGGGCCGCATTCATGACGATGCACAGGCGCGCGCGGCGATCGACATTGCCCGCGCCAATTTCGATAACTTCAATCTGGATCTCATGTACGGTTTGCCTGGTCAGACGATCGAGCAGGCGCTGGCCGACATCGAATCGGCGCTGGCCTATTCGCCCAGCCATGTGTCCGCCTACCATCTGACCATCGAGCCGAACACCGCTTTTTATCGAACTCCGCCGCAGCTTCCCGCCGATGACCTGGCGGCGGACATGCAACAAGCCATCGAGGCCAAGCTGGCGGCGGCCGGCTTTCGGCACTACGAAACCTCCGCCTTTGCCCGCCCTGGACAGGAAGCGCGCCACAATCTCAACTACTGGCGCTTCGGCGATTACCTCGGCATCGGTGCCGGCGCCCATGGCAAGCTTTCCTTCCCGGATCGCGTGCTGCGGCAAATGCGCCGAAAACATCCGCGCCAGTATCTGGAAGCAGCCAAAACCGGGAACTGGGTGCAGGAAGAAAATCCGGTGGAGGTCTCGGCGTTGCCCTTTGAGTTCATGATGAACGCCCTGCGGCTGATCGACGGCGTCGAGCTCAGCTTGTTCGAGGAGCGCACATCGCTGACCTTTTTGAGCGTGCAAAAACAACTTGCGTCAGCGGAGGACAAAGGTCTGCTGGAGCGCGATCACCTTCGTCTGCGGCCCACGCTCAAGGGCCAGCGTTTCCTGAACGATCTGTTGCAGATATTTCTCGAATGAACGTGATTAATTCAGTCGAATCACGGAGGGCACGGTGAGCACGGAGAAAAACACCACGATATTTCTCGTTGTTTACTTACGCGCGGGGTTCGCGGCCCGGGCAGGATAGATCCCTGGACCTGCACCGTGCTCACCGTGTTCTCCGTGATTCAACCGTGTTTCTAGCGTTGAAACACTACCTGCGAGTAAACACGACATCCCATACCTGATGCCCGAGCTTCAGTCCGCGTTGTTCGAATTTGGTCAGCGGCCGATGCGCCGGGCGCAGCGCAAAGTCGGCGACGGTGTTGGCGAGCAGCGGCTCGGCCGCTAACACGGCAAGAATCTGCCGGGCGTAGTCTTCCCAATCGGTTGCGACATGGATGTAAGCGCCCGGTACGAGGCGGCTGGCTGCGAGGCTTACAAATTCGGGCTGCAATAATCTGCGCTTGTGGTGGCGCTTCTTCGGCCAGGGGTCGGGGAAAAAAACATGCAGCCCGTTCAGACTGTCAGGCGCAATCATGTGCTTGACCACTTCCACGGCGTCATGGCGCATGACGCGAAGATTCTTCAGATGCTGAGCGTCTATCTGCTTCAGCAGGCTGCCGATGCCGGGCGTATGAACGTCAATCGCCAGAAAATCTTGTTCCGGGAGCGCCTCGGCGATCTGCGCCGTGGTTTCGCCCATGCCGAAGCCGATTTCCAATATCCGTGGTGCCTGGCGCCCGAATACCGTGTTCCAGTCAAGCCATGCTGCGGAAAATTCCAGGCCGTAGGCCGGCCACAATTCATCGATCGCGCGGCGTTGCGCAATTGAGACGCGCCCCTGGCGCAGCACGAAACTGCGTATCGGTCGGGCGGTAATATTCACGGGGCGCCGCACGGCGGCGCGTTTGTTCTTTTACCCTTCACCCTTCACGCATTCACTTCTCAGTATGCCTTCCCGCTCTTGGCTTCGCCAATCATTCCCGAAACGGGAGACGAAGCACTCGCCACATAGGGCTTTTGCGCCATGCGGCCCGCAAGCCAGGCTTCCCTGCCGGCCTCGACGGCTTTTTTCATCGCCGATGCCATCAAAACCGGATCTTTAGCGGCGGCGATCGCGGTGTTCATCAGCACGCCGTCGCACCCCAGTTCCATTGCGATGGAGGCATCGGAGGCCGTTCCGACCCCGGCGTCCACCAGCACCGGCACCTTGGCATTGTCGATGATGATGCGCAAATTCCACGGATTCAGAATGCCCATGCCCGAGCCGATCAGGGAAGCCAGCGGCATCACCGCCACGCAACCAATCTCTTCAAGTTGCTTCGCAATGATCGGATCGTCCGAGGTATAGACCATCACCTTGAACCCTTCCTTGACCAGGGTCTGCGCCGCGGCCAGGGTCTCCATCACGTTCGGAAACAGAGTGGCCGGATCGCCCAACACCTCCAGCTTGACCAGATCGTGACCGTCCAGCAGTTCGCGGGCAAGACGTAGCGTGCGCACCGCATCCTGCGCGGTGTAACAGCCCGCCGTGTTCGGCAGAATGGTGAAGCGACTCGGCGGCAGCACCTCCAGCAGGCTGGGTTCCTTGGGGTCCTGGCCGATGTTGGTGCGGCGAATCGCCACCGTGACGATCTGCGCGCCGCTGGCGTCGATGGCTTCGCGGGTCTGCGCGAAGTCGCGGTATTTTCCGGTGCCGACCAGCAGGCGCGACGCGTAGGTTTTTCCGGCAAGGATAAATGGATCCATGAAATTCGGTGAACCGTGAACGGTAAACGGTGAATGGTAAACGGAATGATAAGGCAAGAGGGAAGGGTGAAAAAAGAATAGTGAATGGGAAATAGTAAATGGTAAGCGTAGAACGGCGAGGGCATGAAGGCGGGAGATACCGGCTGACTTGATCCCAGTGCGATGCCTAGTCTATGAGCATAGTAGTCCCGCCGCCAGCTACGACACTCCTGAAGGCTACTCGGTTTCGGTCGGGAAAGTGCTGTTGCCGTGGCTCCCCGGGGTGCTGTCTTTCTTTGCTTTATCCGATCCGTAGAAGTACTTCACCCGCATGCGCACGAGTTCGGGCTCCAATTCAGGCTCCAATTCCGGATCGAATTCGCGCGCGCGCCGCTCGATGAGGTCGCGCCAGGGGAACATCTGGTTCTTCGCTTTGAGCATCGCCACCGACATCTGCAGGCGGCCAACGCGCCTGGCCGGCACGCCGGCCACCACATCGCCCTCCGCGACATCAGAGCGGACAACCGAGCCGGCCGAGACGATAGCGTTTGGGCCGATGGTGACACCTGGCAGGATGATCGCCCCGTAGCCGATGTAGACATTGCCTCGAATGCCAACCTTGCTCACGCTGTCGAGGCGCAGGCCGAAAGCACCATCGGGGAGAATCGCAAAAGCAGACAATCCGCTACACTGATCCACAGCCGCTGGAGAAGCGGCTAAGGCGCCTGGTCAAAATTCAGCCGTCGCCGACAGACATTGTTGAAAGTTGACCATATTTTTGGGTACTTGACGCAGTCTGCAATTGACATATCCTTGAACTATGTCGGCGTGGCTTATTCGAACTTGAATTATCGGAGTTTATTTTGGATCGACCTACTCTCTCGGATTGGAAACTTTGGCTTAGTGACCGCATTGAGGCTTCGTTAGGCGACAAGTTTGGCAAACTGAGTATCTCGTTCCTGTCGCAGACCAACGACGTGGCGGACGGAACAACGGTATTACGGGTTTGCGATGGGGCGGGTAAATCGCGCGCCGTCGTTCTCTGCGCAGCGCCAGTTGCGCCTGACATGGTCAAGCGAGCAATGTACAAGGCCCGCCAGGCAAAGATGAGCCTCGGTCCCTGCCTGGGGGCGCCCATACTCGAACCGTTGATGGAGGGAGGCGAGCACGGGCTTAGCTTCGCCGTATTGCCCTACTGCAATAGCCTGAGTAAGTTCCGACCGCTGTGGTGGATGCAGCGCGCACGCCTTCGTACGGCTGTTTTGGAATGGTTGTGGCGCGTGACCGAATGCACCGTGTGTAACGTTGAACTGCCTCACGTCGAGGGCGACTTCGCCGCGCCGCTTCGAAAGGTTGCGTCACTTAAAGCGCTCAGTGGCCGTGTACGGACGGCTGCGGAGTGGGCTGCAGGGCGCCTGGTCTCCGGTGAGTGGCGCCCAAAGTATGTGCTCATGCACGCAGACCTTTGGAAAGGCAATATTCTCGTTCGTCCCGGGGGCGGTACGGGTGAAAAGCGCCTATGGGTTGATCAACTCGCAATAATCGATTGGGCTGGGTCAGAGATACATGGCTATGCGATTTTTGACTTGATACGAATTTCCCAGTCCCTGCAATTGAACAAGACGGGACTGCGGACGGAGGTTGGCAGGCATTGTCATTTGCTCCAATGCGAGGTAGCGGATGCCATGTCGTATCTTCTGGCCGCGCTTGGGCACATTGCAATACATATCGAGTATTTCTCCGTTGACACCTATGCTCGTATGGCTGACGCTTGCTTTGCGACTCTCGACGAGACTCTAAGGGGATAGGAATTTTGAACGCGCCTTTGGCGCGGCTGCGCTTCGCGATCATCGGCCTGTTGCTCGCCGCCGCCGCGTCAGTTGCATCAGGCGCAGTGGCTGCTTGCCGCGAAGACCTGGCGCCATCCGGTTTCCAGGCTGGAGGTGCACTTTGGAGGTCAGAAGCTTCGAGGTGGAGCACGTGGGCGCTCTCTGGCATCTGGATTTCCACCACGGAAGGCGTGCGGTGCTCACCCGCAAGGGCGTCTGGGTGAAACCCCGCTCGTTTCGACAATCGGCCACATAATCGCAAGCACAATCATCAGCGCGACACCTCCCGTCACGCGTAGCCAGGACGAAACGCATCCGGTCCACGCGCTTGACCTCTGCATTACAATAATACTGTCCCCACGTAGCGACGCCAAAGATGGAATCGGGGTGATTTACGAATATTAACTATCTATTAACTAGGGGGGTTTATTCTTTGGCACGCCGATTGCTATGTTAGGCAAAGCTCGTCGGAAGCATGGATCGAGTTAAATCGCGTCTTCTCCCGGTATAAACTCAATGACCCGCCGTGCGCTGAGGCCCTCGGCCTCATGTGCGCGGAACAACCGGGCCAAATTCACCGATCCTCAGGCAACATTATGTCGAACCGCATGATGGTCGAATTACGAGTCCTCTTGAGAGTTTTTCTCGTGGGGCAGTTCGCGGCTCTCGGGCTCTCCAGCTGTGGGGGCGGAGGAGCCGCAGTGGATTTGCCGCCGAATGTTTTTCAAGCATATTTCGAGTCTGAATCACTGGGTGCGAACTGCGTTGCTGTCGGTGGCGGGTGTCCGGGCGGCGAATTTTCCGAGCAGAAGACTGAAGACCCATATAGCGTAACTCCCGTTCCACCCAATAGCGCGAGCGTCAATGTGACCGTCGTCAACTCCCCGGCCGCTCCGCAGGGGAGCCAAGTTGTCAGACTGTCGAGAAGATCTGACGATTTCACGAGTAGGCGTGCTCAATTATCCGTCTACCGCATCTCCGCGCTGAATGCACTGACGACCTATTACGTGCATTTCTACATGTATCTGCCGGACACCTACACCGTGTATCCGTGGGATGGCACGCACCAGGGCTATTTGCGGCTGTGGGAGTTCATTGCGTGGAATGGTTCTCAAGGGTTATGGCATACGACGCCTGGATTTTTCCTGAAGCCGGGAGTCTCAAACAAGCTGCAAATGCAGTTCGCCGGCTTTGGTTCAAATGCGAATCACACCATTGATTTTAGCGGCACTGTTCCGGCCAACCAATGGGTCAAGTTTGTTGTCAAGTTCACGCGTGGCATAACAAATGGAGCGGTAACGGTCTGGCAGGACGGCGTCCAGGTATTGAATGTCAGTAACCGGCAGACGACCTACAGCGGGGCCGAGACCTTCTTTTCCCTCGATGCGAGTGGGATGACAGTCTCGCCCTCTCCAATGACTGTCTACTTCGACGACGTCCAGATCAATCAGGCTAACATCTGGTAACCGGCCCCGACGTAAGAAGTGGCCCCGGGGATTTAGGACTCGCGGAGGTAAAGAACCAGCTCTGACGGGCGAACACACCGCCCGATAAAGGAGCAGTAATGAGAAGGCCCAGAAGAAACCATAGTGCGTCGTTCAAGGCGAA
Organism: Bordetella parapertussis; assembly: GCA_945900965.1. Taxonomy (GTDB): domain Bacteria; phylum Pseudomonadota; class Gammaproteobacteria; order Burkholderiales; family JACQAP01; genus JACQAP01. The sequence goes on from CAMDKM010000082.1 coordinate 7,579, forward strand.
AGGGCGGTCGCGGCGCTGAGGGATGACAAGACGCCGGCGGAGCTGGCTGAGAAGTTCAATGTGCATAGCAGTCACATCGCCCAGTGGAAGACGCAACCGCTGGACGCGGCGACCGAAGTATTGTGTGACTCCGTCGGCGAAGCGCGAGAGCGCACGGTCGAGTGTAAAGGAAACGCAGGAGAACATCGGTCAGCTCGCGCGGGTACTTGGATTTTTCGTCCCTCGCCGATAGAATTTGCGCATGGATGCGAGTGCGCAACTGTCCCGATTCAATGCCCCGCCGGAACTGGCGCATTGCGCCCACCAATTTGGACCACAATGTCGAAGTGGGGCGGGCAGACGTATACATTTCATTGAATAGGACGGGCCACAGAAGCAGTAATTCAGGGCGAATCCTCTTATGGATTTGTGTGCTTTTGAACGCCCTCCTGCTCCTGGTTCCGAAACTCGTTTTAGTCGAGTTCGTCAATGAAAAGCTTTGGGGCGGCATAGCGCTGGGTAGCTTGCCTGGCGCAATTGCCCAGGATGTGCTGGTCGCCGGTGTTGCCAGCATGATGGCTTTCCTGCTTATCAGGAAAGCGAACCCGACGCGTATTTTCATGGGCATGATTCTTATCGGCAGCGTCTTGTTGGTACTCATGCTTGACATGCGGGTACGACAACTTTGGCTCAAGCCAACAGATCTCGCACTGTTGCGATATGTGTTTGACAATGCCTCACATCTTACAAGTGGTTATGAGCTGTTCTTCAATAACCGTGCGGTCTATAGCCTCACCTTTCGAAGATTGCTTTTCCTGGTAGGCCTGTCCCATTTTGCAATCTGGGGCCTGATTGCCTGGGTCGCACTTAGACCGACAACCCGCTTCTCCCCACCCCCGGCACTCTGGCGGACCATACTGCCTCTCTTGATTTGCGCCGGCGCAGCAGCGATTGTTGCCGTATTTCCCACCAGATATATTTATCGGACAAATGAGAATCCGGTCGTCGCTGCCGCCTTCAATGCGATAAGGTCCGCTTATACGACAAGAGACCGTTCCAACGATTCAAGTCAGAATGTTTTTGAGCAGCCTACCAGACCATTGTCGGATCAACTCAAGCTAAAGAGAACCGTTTTCGCCAATGTGCCAAGTTTCAAGAACGTCGTGGTGGTTGTCTACGAATCCGTGCGGTGGCGCGACTTCGGTCTTGAGAATCCGAAGCAGAACAGTGCGTTTCCGAATTTATCGAGAATGGCTGCCGAGGGCTTTGTCAGCAAGAGTTACGTCTCAGTGCCGCATTCATCGAAAGCGTACTTTGCCATCTTGTCGGGACGGCACCCCTTCCCCGGTATAGAAATGCGGGAAGCGCTAGATACCACTCACGACTCCATATGGAACCGTTTTTCCCGAGAGCGCAACGGCACCATATTCGCCATCAGTTCTCTGTTTCTGGGGTTCGAGAACATGGGGGGACTCATCAGGAGTTTAGGGATAGATGAGGTTATCCAGGCAGAACGGCATGAGGCCAGCAGAAACCACGAAGTTGCTCAACAGTCGAGCTTTGGAACATCTGATGATCTTCTGATCTTCTCTACCCCCTTGGGGCAGGGCGAGTGAGCAAAATGAGACCTCCCTTTGCCGCATTCTTCTTCCCGATTGCGGCCCAC
>CAMDKM010000083.1 GCA_945900965.1 Bordetella parapertussis
CACGCTGGGCGCATTGATCGAATAGAAGTTCAAACCGGCTGCCTGAGGAAATCCGCCAGAGCAGCCGCGCGGGGCAGAAAACCGCCCAGCGTAAAAAGCGGACAATTCATTTGCTACAAAACCGGACATTTCTATTTACTTCCGACACGTCGAGGCGCGAGCACCATAAACGAAAGTCCATGCGGCCGGCAAATAAAAATCTTCTGCCATATTGTCGGTCGTTAATTTTCAATAACTTTGACCAAAACTCGCATTAGTTAGAAGGGTTCGGAATTTGAGTCGGGAGTTGTGATTATTTGGCTGTATCCGAGCTGCACTATATAGCTCTAAACACCATCCACGACGATGATATTCGCCTTCGAAGTTTTCTGGCGAATATCCATCGCCGGTTTGTATTCGGGCGACTCGTACCACTGACGGGCACGGACCAGGCTTTCGAATTCGCAGATCACCACGCGCTGGGGCGACCAGTCGCCTTCCAGTACGTCGATCTTGCCGCCGCGGGCGATGAACTTGCCACCGTACTTCGCCAGCGAAGCGCCGACCAGCTTCCGATACTCTTCGTAGCCAACCGGGTCGTGGACGTCGATTTGGGAGATCAAATAAGCAGGCATCGCTTGGGCTCCTTGTGATTTGAACGTCAGGATTTGTTCTTCCAGTCCTCGATGATCATTTCGGCGCCTTTTTCGGCGATCATCGTGGTGGGGGCGTTGGTATTGCCGGAGGTGATGCGTGGCATCACCGAGGCGTCGATGACCCGCAGGCGTTCGATGCCGCGCAGCCGCAGGCGCTCATCGACCACGGCCATGTCGTCCTGGCCCATCTTGCATGTGCCCACCGGGTGGAAGATGGTCGAGCCGATGTCGCTGGCGGCGGAGCGCAGGGAAATGTCGGTCTTGTAGTCCAGCCCCGGTTTGTATTCCTCGGGTTGATATCTCGCCAACGCCTTGGCCTTCATGATGCGACGGGTGTAATGGATGGCATTGACCGCCACCTGCTGGTCTTCCTCGGTGGAAAGGTAATTGAGCCGGATGCTCGGATGGGCCAGCGGGTCGGCGCTCTTGATGCGCACCTGTCCGCGGCTGGTGGGCCGAAGATTGCACACCGATGGCGTGATGGCAGGAAACGGATGCAGGGGCTCGCCGAATTTGTCCAGCGACAGCGGCTGCACATGCCATTCGATATTCGCCGAGGGCTGCGAAGGATCACTCTTGGCAAAGGCACCCAACTGGCTCGGCGGCATGGTCATGGGGCCGGTGCGAAATAGAAAATATTCCAGGCCCATCGCCATCTTGCCAAAAATACTGTTGGCGCGCTCGTTGAGGGTCTTGACGTTGCGCACCTTGTAGACCATGCGCAGTTGCAGATGGTCGTGAAGATTCTCGCCCACGCCCGGCAGTTCATGAACGAGTGGAATGTCGCACTGTTGAATTAATGAGGCCGGGCCGATGCCGGAGAGTTGCAGGATCTGCGGCGAGCCGATCGCGCCCGCGGAAAGAATGACTTCCCGGCGTGCCGCCGCGAACTGGTTGTTGCGATACCCCAGACGGAACTCCACGCCCGAAGCGTATTGAATGACGTATCGGTAGCCGATGCGTACTTTGTTGACCTGCGCCCGTGTCAGCACCGTCAGGTTGGGGCGTTTTCTGATTGGATGCAGGAAGGCCTTGGCATTGCTCCAGCGCACACCACGTTTCTGGTTCATCTGGAAGTAGGCGTTGCCAAAATTGTCGCCGCGGTTGAATTCCGGGATCTTGGGTATGCCGCACTCGGCGGCGGCCTCGCGCCAGGCGTCGAGAATTTCCCAGTTCACACGCCGCTCTTCAACCCGCAACTCGCCGCCACTGCCGTGCAGCGCATCGGCGCCATGCACGTAATCCTCGGTGCGCTTGAAATAGGGCAGCACTTCGTCCCAGGACCAGCCCTTGTTGCCCTGTTCGGCCCAATGGTCGTAGTCGCTTTTCTGCCCGCGCATGTAGATCATGGCGTTGATCGACGAGCTGCCGCCGATTACCCGGCCGCGCGCATAACCGATCGAACGATCGTTCAGCCCGGGATCGGACTCGGTTTGGTAACACCAGTCGGTGCGGGGGTTGTTGATGGTGTAGAGATAACCGACCGGGATATTGATCCAGAAGTAATCGTCTTCACCGCCGGCTTCGAGCAGCAGAACGCTGACGTTCGGATCCGCGCTCAGGCGGTTGGCCAGCAGGCAGCCGGCGGAACCGGCGCCGACAATGATGTAGTCGAACTCTCCCATGGACTCGGCCAAGTGCATACTCCCTTATGGTTGTTATGGGGGGGCATGCCTTGCACGCAGTAGTAAAGTCCGCCCCCACCCTGACGCGCGGACACGTTACCGATGAAATCGGCCGCTTGCGGGAAGCGCGTCTTAGCCCGGCCTCCCGCCCCGGATCGCTACGCGAACGCCGTGTCGGCCGGGCCCTCCCCGCTGTGCAGGGTAGGTAATGTTCCGGCAATTCGGAAGCACTAAACCAGGCTTGCACGCCCACTTATGACTTCAGGCACTCGCCCATAAAGGTCTTGCGTTCATTGCCTCTGAGCAGTTTTGCCTTGGCCTGCGCGTTGCACGATTTCATTTTTTGCTGCTGTGGGGTTAACACCTTTTCTTCGGTCGCTTCGGACTTTGCTTCCGGCTGGGCGGTGGCCGAGGATTCGGGTTTGGTCTCCGCATCGGCTGAGAGGCACTGTTTCATGAACGCCTTGCGCGTATTGCCTTTTAATTCCTGTTTTGATGCCTCGGCGTTGCAGGTTTTCATTTTGTCTTGCTGCCCGGCGCTGAGCGCGGGCAAGGCGAATAATGCGAGAGTGATCAGAACTATGGCTCTTTGCATGTTTTGGTTACCTCTTTTCATGGTTATAAAATCAGCGCTGACCGGACGGAAAACAGTCGAGCTAACTCGCCGCCACGGCGGGCGTTGCCCTGTCATGGATCGAGGCGAGCGCGGGAAGCCGTCCCTCGGCATCGAAGACGAATGCCGAGGGCGGGGAGGTTATCTGGAAACGGTCAGACCGCGCGCGTACTTCCGCGAGCAGTGGTTCGGACACCTGGATGTGCGCCAGTTCGAGGGTGTTTTTGATACGCACGATGCGGCAATTTGCCGGTTTGACCCGCACCACGGTCTTGACGGCCAGGGCGATGGCGTCATGTTCCGTGTTCATGACAATTGGGATGGCACCACCGTCGAGATTCATCGAAGTGATGATGTTGGCGTAGGTCGAGGGAATATCGATCTCTCGGAACAGGCGCATGGTAATGACGTCCGCGCCGCCCAATCCCGTGGCATTGCCGTGGGTCTCGGGCGTCAGGCCGAGCACCGCGATTTTCTTTACCTTCGGCCCGAAGTTCCAGTTGATTGCGCGCCGGTTGCGGCCGGTGATGTTGGGATCGAACCCGGCGCCGCTGATGTTCTTGCCCATTTCGTCGATGATCAGCACGTCGATGTCGTTGAAATACAGTTGCGGCATGAGGCGTTTGGCCATTTCCTGCAAGGCCGGCTCGCGGGCGGCGATGCGGTCGCCGGGAATGGCTTCAATCAGGGCAGTCTGGTCATGGGCGTTTTCGACAATGCCGATTCCCAGCGCCACGTTGCGCTTGGCGAGATTTACGTCCCGAACCTTGGGCAGCAGATCGGGAAAAGTGTCCATGCCCTGGGTGTGATAGGTGGCGGCGCCAATAATCTTGCCTATGCCGATGGCGAGCATCTTGGTCAGTCCGCTTTCTGTAGCGCCGCGGAATGCGGTATGGGGTTTGATGCGGTTGATTACTACAATGGCGTCGGCCTCTGCGGCGTACCGGTCCATATGGACTGGAGTGCCGTCGGCAAGATGCCCCACAACCGTTGTCTCCATGGTGGCCTTAACCGGCACACCCGTGGCCGCTTCGGTGATGCCGTAGCCTTCGAGGACTTTTTTCTGCCCTTCCGCCGTGGCGGCCCCGTGGCTGCCCATGGATGGAAATATGAAGGGCTTCGCGCCCAACGCCTGCAATTCCTTGATGACGAGTCTTGCGATGAGGCCGATGTTGGCCACGCCGCGGCTGCCGCAGCCGACCGCCACCACCTGACCCGGCTTGATGCGGGCACGCACTTCGGGCCGCTGAAATTCCCTGGTGATGGTGCCCGGGATATCGCCCAGATGGGTGGAGTCGAATTTCTGGTTGACGTTGACCATGCGCGGGAAGGGCACATCCAGGCCCCCTGCAATGTTTACTTCGATACGATCGCCAATCATGATTGTCTCCTCACGCGGGTTGGTACACCGGGACGACGTAGGGCCCTTCGGGAATAACGGCTATTGACCGGTCTCCACTTTTTTGCACGCAGCGGCGAACCGTTTCTTCAATCGAGTTTATCAGGTTCACGCCGGTCAGGGCGCGGTCGGACTGCGGTAGTCCGCCACTGTAAAGATGCACGGTACCGGCCTTCATTGGTTTTAATTGCATCTGTGTCTGCCATTCATCGATGTCGGCGAAAGCTTTGCTCTGGATGTCGGCGAAAAAACTCTCGGCCCCCAGTTCGATCAGCCTCCGCTGGGCATCGGCATATTCGGGCGAACCCAGCCCCTCGGAGCATTCGGAGGCGATCACCAGATTGCCCCCGGGTTCCAGAATATCCACCGGCCCGACCATGCCCTTGACCGTCTGATAGTAGGTTTTATCCAGAGGGTAACCCGCCGCACTGGTGACCACGGTTGCAAAGCGGCGCGGCACGGGCACTCGCGAGTAACGTTCGGTGAAAGCCACCGCGTCCATGTGGCTGGCGACAATTTCGCCGTAATTCACAAAGGACAACCGACGGTGTTCGTCGATTACGGTATTCACGGCCAGTACCTTGCCCAGCATGCGCACGATTTCAAGCTGTTCTTCATGCAGCGGATTGCCTTCCAGGATGCAGTTATCGGCTTTCGGATGGGCCATGAAGCGGGCGCTGTGAAAGGTGGTGATGGTGTCCCGGTGTGCCACGCCCGGCGCAATCACTTTACGTCCCCCGGAGAAACCGGCCATGAAATGGGGCTCCACCAATCCAGTGGCGATTTTGAGATCGGCATCGACAAAACGGCGATCGAGTTTGACCGGGGTGCCGCGCGGGGTGCGCCCAAGATCGACATGTGCCGCATCGTCGCGGGCAAAGTGGTTGTCAACCTGGACGGTCTTCAACACCCAGGGGTCACCGACCAGTTCCTCGAGTTCAGCGCCTTCGTTTGGGCGATGCAAGCCTGTGGCCACCAGAATCCGGATGTCGGCGGGCGGCATGCCGGCATCCAGCAGTTGGCGGACAATTTCCGGAAGCAGCAGTCCGTTGGGTACGGGCCGGGTGATGTCGCAAATCAGAATACAGGCCGAGCGCTTTCCTCTGGCTTCCTCGCCGAGGGGGCGGGCCGCGACCGGACGGGCAAGCGCCTCGCGAACCGCGCCGACAGGGTCCACCTTCACCGGCATGGGCGGCTTGCGGATCACGGTGACGTTCCAGTCGTCGGGAAGATCAAGCGGGAGTCCGCCCCGACCGTAATTCAAATCCAATCGCATGTGTCTAGACCGATGACAAAAGCTGAACAAACTATAACCCCAAAAAAAGCAGTTGAACCACAGAGGCACCGAGAACACAGAGAAAAAATAATTTGTTGCATCTATCCGCGTACTCACCAGAAAGGTGAGCACGGCTGCCAGGACAACTGATTGAAATATCGTACTTCTCTGTGCCTCCGTGCCTCTGTGGTGTGGATTTCAGGATAACACCGTTCCCGCACGTGGAAATCCATGACGGAGGCTTCCGCAAACGGCGCCAAGCCGGTAGCATCGCGTTTCCATGAATTTCACCGAACCCGTTATTGCCGCCATCATTGGGGCTACGGCCACTGTTGTCACGGCGCTGGTGCAACTGCGCGTCGCAGGGAAAAAACAGGCGGCCGAAAAAGCATCCGGAAAACCGGTCAGCAAACCATCCAAAGTTTCCTGGCTGTCGATATTGGCGCTAATGGTGGTGTCGGCGTTGGGTGGCTATGCGTATTCGGAATATCGGGCGTTCGAGGGAAAGCGCGAAAGTGAACGTGTTCGCAATGAAATGAATGCCCGCATTGTCGAGCTCAGCGCCGCGGCAAGCCGCTTGGAGCGCGCAGGCTCGGAACGTGATGGCGTGAATTCCGACGCATTGGCCGCGGCCAGCCGCAAGTTTGGTGCCGATGGCGTGGCGGCCGTGGTGAATCTGGCGCCGTGCCGGGCCGTTCAATCAGGTCCTTCGAAGACGCCAGCAATTTGCACCGAAGGTAATGCACTCCGAACCTCGCTGTGTGTCAGCATTCCGTTGGCTGCGATGGTGTCCGAGGTGCAGTTATTTTCCCGGGCGGAAGATTCGCAGCAGGCCTGGGCGGAAGCGCGTCTACAAGTGGGCCAGGAGTCCGAAGGCATACGTTTTGTGGAAAATTTTACCGAGCGCACGACCCTGGATGGCAAGGAAGTCTGTCAAACCCTTCTGCATTGGCAGGCCGATAAAGGCCGGGCTGCGCGGATTCTGGTCAAATACGTACCCTGAAAGGCGGGATCGAGGATCGGGGATCGAGGATTGAGTGGCGGCAAGGCAGGATTGAGGATCGAGGGGTGGAGCGCCGCTGGGGCGGCGCGATTATTTTCACCCGTCACCGATCACCGATCGCTCGTCACCGGTCACGCATTCACTCAATCACTCAATCACTCAATCACTCAATCACTCACTCAATCACTTCTCTCCAGAGACGACCATGATCGAACAACAACTTCTTAAACTCGGCATTATCCTTCCGGTGGCCCCCAGTCCGGCCTTCCAGTACGTGCCCGTGACAGTTTTTGAGCGCCTGGCCTTTGTCAGCGGGCAATTGCCCCGTGATGGCGAGCGGTTGATCGTCGGCAAAGTGGGTGCCGATGTAACGCTTGAACACGGGAGGGAGGCGGCCCGTCTTTGCATACTCCAAGGGCTGGCCTGCCTGAAACAGGCGCTGGGTTCGCTCGACGGTATCGAAAAAATCCTGAAATTGACCGGTTTCGTGGCCTCCGGCCCGGGATTTAACCAGCAGCCCAGGGTGATCGACGCCGCTTCGGAATTGCTGGTCGAGGTGTTCGGGGATTCCGGGCGCCACGCCCGGAGCGCGGTCGGAGTGGCCGAGCTGCCGCGCAACGCGGCGGTGGAGGTCGAGTTGATCGTTGGATTGCGTCGGGTTTGACATAGTCAAGCCAATTCAAGATAATCCGCCGTTTCGTTTGGAGGGGTTCCCGAGCGGTCAAAGGGATCAGACTGTAAATCTGACGGCTCTGCCTTCGAAGGTTCGAAT
>CAMDKM010000084.1 GCA_945900965.1 Bordetella parapertussis
CGTCCTCTGCGTCCTCCGCGGTGAGAGCGTACGTTTTTTATCTTTAGTTGTTCTGCTCACAGGGGCCATGCCCTCTCTAGCAGGGGAAGCCCCGCCGGTGGCGGAGGATCCGGTCATCGAGGTGAGGGTGATGAAACTGGCGGCGGAATTGCGGTGTCTGGTTTGCCAAAACCAGTCGCTGGCGGATTCCCACGCAGGACTGGCGCTTGACCTCAAGGATCAGGTTCGGGAGCAAATGAAGGCGGGTAAAAGCGACGCCGAGATTCGCGCCTACATGGTCGCGCGTTATGGCGATTTCGTGCTGTATTCCCCGCCGGTTAAGCCCGTGACCTGGCTGTTATGGGGAGGGCCGTTTATTCTGCTGCTCGCCGGTGGCGGGGGACTGGCCTTTTACATGCGACGTCGCCGGCGCAAAATCTCCCACTCCGAAATGAGTCCCGAGGATCAGGTCAGGGTTCGTGCCTTGCTGGATGGGCAGAGTCGGAAGGAGTGAGGATCTTTTTCGCCGCTGCCATGGAGCAGGCCCGCTTGGCCACATCTTTCAAAAGTCCCGTCGCCGTCAGCATGACAGCCCGGGCCGCCGCACCGTCTGCCTGAATCGCCCGCTTTCCGTTAAAGTGACGCTTGAGCAATCTTTTTACTTGATCCGCATGGCGGCTTTTGGGTTCAAACTGGATGATTCAATGGCAATGGCACCAAAAATAAAATGTTCCGGGTGGGCGCGGGTGATAACGGGCGCCAGCGAATTGGTGCTGGTTGGTCGGAAGCCGAACTGATGCTGCTGCGTGCGCTGCTGGCTTGCTGGGTTCTGGGCATGGGGATGACCTTCACCTCGCGGGCCCAGGCGCCCGATTCCATCCAGCTCAAGCCCGAGGTGGAAGCTTTTGTCACGAAAATGGTCGTTCAGCACCGCTTTCGGGAAGACTATTTGCGAGGGATATTCTCCCAGTTGCGTAGCCACGAGGGTGTGGTCAAGGCAATCGGCGCGCCCTCCACCGCGAAGCCATGGCACGAATTCCGCAAAACTTTTGTCACGCCAACCCGCACCACCGGCGGGGTCAGTTTCTGGACGGAGAATGCGGATGCCCTGAAGCGCGCGCGCGATATCTACGGTATTCCCGAAGAGGTGATTGTTTCGATCATAGGAGTGGAGACGATTTATGGTCGCCGCACCGGCGGATTCCGAGTCATCGAAGCGATCTATACGCTGGCCTTCGAAATGACCGAGCGCGCGGAGTTCTTTCGCAGTGAAATGGAGCAGTATTTGTTGCTCACGCGAGAGAACGGGTTCGATCCGCTGGAAGTGAAAGGATCCTTCGCGGGCGCCCTGGGCGTTCCGCAATTTATCCCGAGCAGTTATCGCCGCTATGCGGTGGATTTCGATGGCGACGGCAAAATCGATTTGTGGAACAGCAACACCGACGCGATCGGCAGCGTGGCCAACTTCCTCAATCATTTCGGTTGGGTGAGTGGCCAGACGATTACCACGCTGGCGCGCGTGAATGACGCCAACGTGCAGGAAGTCCTCGACGCCGGCTTCAAGCCCAACTGGACGGTGGAGCAGATGCAGGCGAAAGGGGTCGAGCCGATGGAGAACATCGGCCCGGAAACTCAGGCGGGATTGTTTGCGCTTGATTCGGGGCGCGGCCCGGAGTACTGGCTGGCCCTGAACAACCTCTATGTCATTACCCGCTACAACCGCAGCCGCAATTATGCGATGGCGGTATTCCAGTTGGCCCAGGCCATCGCCCGCGAGAAAGCCGGACTGCCGCCGTTGCAAGCGGGTTCGGTGGCGACGCAGTAATCCTAAAAGTCCCACCACAGAGACACAGAGGCACGGAGAAATACGCAATACAATTAGTTGTACTACTAGGCGTGTTCACGTTTTTGATGAGCGTGCGGATAGATGCAACAAGTTGCTTTTTCTCCGTGTTCTTAAGGCGCAGCACTTACGGCCGAAGCTGCAGTGCCTCATTGTGGTTCAACAGCTTTTTCCAGGTTGAATCAGTTGCCGTCCTCGGCCAGTTTCTTCAACTTGTAAATCAGTTCCAGTGCCGAGCGGGGGCTGAGGGCATCGGGATCGGCCTCGCGCAATGCGGCCAACGCAGGATGTTCTATTTCCGTGGGCTTCATTGGCGCCGGGGCAAACAAGTCACCTTGTGGCACACGGCTCGCCGCCTCTTCTTCCAGTTTGGCCAAGTATTTTTTGGCGCTGCGCACCACCGCGCCGGGAACCCCCGCCAGTTGCGCGACCTGAATGCCATAACTTTGCGAGGCCGGACCTTCTTCCACCGCGTGCAGAAAAACGATTCTGTCCCGGTGTTCCACCGCGTCCAGATGCACATTGGCCACCTGCCGGTATTCCGAAGCAAGCCGCGTCAATTCGAAGTAGTGGGTGGCAAACAGCGAATAACTCGCATTGGTTTCGACCAGATGCCGGGCAATGGCGTTGGCGAGCGCCATGCCATCGAAGGTGGAGGTGCCGCGCCCTACTTCGTCCATCAATACCAGCGAATGTCGGGTGGCGTTGTGCAGGATATTGGCCGACTCGGTCATCTCCACCATGAAGGTGGAGCGCCCACCCGCCAGGTCATCCGAGGCGCCGATACGGGTGAAAATCTGATCCACCGGGCCGATGAGCGCACGCTTGGCCGGCACAAAGGAGCCGATCTGGGCGAGCAGCACAATCAAGGCAATCTGGCGCATATAGGTCGACTTGCCGCCCATGTTCGGGCCGGTGATGAGCAGCAGCCTGCGTAGCGGCGACAGGCGGGTGTCGTTGGCGACGAAGTTATCGACCTGCGCCTCTACTACAACGTGCCGTCCGGCGTCGATTTCGATCTTTTCCTCGTCAGTGAATGCCGGCGCGCAGAAATCCAGCGCCAGGGCCCGTTCGGCGAGCGCACACAAGGCGTCGAGTTCGGCCAATGCCGCGGCGAGTACCTGAAACGGCGCGATTTGCGGCGCCAGATCCTCCAGCAACTTTTCGTAAAGAAATTTTTCGCGCGCCAGTGCCCTATCCTGCGCGGAGAGTGCCTTATCTTCGAAAGTCTTGAGTTCCGGGGTGATGTAGCGTTCGGCATTCTTCAGGGTCTGCCGGCGGCGGTAATCCTCCGGAATTTTTTCGACATGGGCGTGGGTGACTTCGATGTAAAAGCCGTGCACCCGGTTGTATTCCACTTTCAGGTTGGCAATGCCGGTGCGCGTGCGTTCGCGCTGTTCCAGGTCGAGCAGAAATTCTCCGCAATGATTCTGGATGCCGCGCAGCTCATCCAGCTCGGCATCGAAACCGTCGTTGATGACCCCGCCTTCGCGCAATACCGCAGCCGGCTCGGCAAGGATGGCGCGGACAAGCAGGTCGGCCGTTTCCGGCTGCGGCGCAAGATCGTCTGCCAACTCAATCAGGCGCGGACTGCTCAATGGCTGCAACAGCGCGCCAAGCGCGGGCAGCAGGGCAAGTGTTTCGCGCAAAGCGGCCAGGTCGCGTGGCCGGGCGGTTTTTAAAGCAATTCGCGCAGTGATGCGCTCGACGTCGGCGACGGGTTTCAGCGCATTGCGCAATGCTCGGAAGGCCGCATCCGCACCCGCGCCGGTCAGGCAGGCCAAGGCGTCCAACCTTGATTTCGGGATACTTCGATCGCGAAGCGGATGATGCAAGGCGTGCCGCAGCCAGCGAGACCCCATGGTGCTCACGCAACTGTCCAGCATCGAGAGCAGCGTGGGAGCGGGTTCTCCACGCAGGGTTTCCGAGATTTCCAGATTGCGGCGGGTGCTGGCGTCCATGCGTACGTATTCGTCGTGGCGCTCGACCGACAGCGATCGCACATGGGAGATGGCAGTGCCCTGAGTCGCACGCACGTACTCCAGCAGCGCACCGGCTGCACCCAGCGAATCGGCGGCATCCTGCGCGCCAAAGCCGGATAAATCGCGGGTCTCGAAATGGCGGGCCAGTGCGCGGATTCCCGCATCGCGGTCAAAGTGCCAGGCAGCTATTTTCTTGACCGGAACACCGTTGGTCTCCAGCGCCGCATGCGTGAATCCCTCTGGCACCAGAATTTCGGCCGCTTGCAGCCTCTGCAACTCCGAAGCGAGATCCTCGATGCGAGTGTCGGTGACAACGAAGCGGCCGCTGGCCAGTGACAGCCATGCGAGTCCAAGATGATTTGCGCGCGGACTCAGGGCGACCAGCAAGTTGTCGCGCCTGGCGTCCAGCAGTGCCGAATCGGTAAGGGTACCGGGTGTGACCACCCGGATGACCCTGCGCTCCACCGGACCTTTCGAGGCCGCGGGATCGCCAATTTGTTCGCAGATGGCCACCGACTCGCCGAGTTTGACCAGCTTGGCAAGATATTGCTCGGCGGCATGAAATGGCACGCCCGACATCTTGATCGGCTCGCCTGCCGAAGCGCCGCGCTGAGTCAGCGTGATGTCCAGCAATTTCGCCGCGCGCACCGCGTCGTCGAAAAACAGCTCGTAGAAATCGCCCATCCGATAGAACAATAGATTGTCCGGATGTTCGGCCTTGATGCGCAGGTACTGCTGCATCATCGGCGTATGTTGCGCAATGTCAGCCATCAAAAAAAGCCTGTTTTCCCTCTGATTTCATAGTACATTAGCGTTTATCGACATCCGACAATGTTCTCTGGAATCCGGCATAAATGCGAAACGTCCTGCGAAACGTTTCAACCCTTACCACGCTGGCCTGTGAGCGGCTGAAACGCGGTTCCCTCGGCGACCCCACCCATCCCGGCCTGCGCATCATGGCGCGCCCGTCCGGCGCCAAGGTGTGGGTCTACCGTTTCCGTGACTCTGCAGGGAAGATGGCCCAACTGCTGATCGGGTCATTCCCCGCATTATCCCTCGCCGACGCGCGCAGCGAGTGGCGAAATCACCGCGCCACCCGCGACAAGCATGGCGATCCGCGCGACGAGGTGCGCCGGCGACAAGAGGCTGCCAAGGTGGCGGCGATACGCGGCAAGGGCTATACGCTGACTCGTGCCGCGGAGAGCTATCAGAAGGAGCACCTGTCCAAGCTCGCACGGGGCGACGAGCAGTGGCGCATTCTGGAGCGCGAGATCCTGCCCGAAATCGGCAGCGTGTTGCTGGCCGACCTCAAGCCCTCGCAAGTCATGGCGGCGGTCGTGCCCATGCGCAAGAGGGCGCCGCGCGTGGCGGCCATGGGCATTTCCGCGCTGCGCGGTGTGATCCGACACGCGCGCAGCATGAATCGGCTGGACCTCGACGTTGCCGACCCGACCGCTGGCATACCGACCATCCCGCAGGGCAAACGCAGCCGGGCGCTGAGCGATCCCGAGATCAGCTTGTTGCTGCGCTGGCTGGACTCCGGCGCAGTGTCCCGCACGATTGTCGATGTACTGCGCCTCACGCTCTACACCGGCGCTCGCAGCGGCGAAGTCTGTGCCATGCGCTCGCGCGACGTGGACATCGATGCGAAAACCTGGACCCACACCCAAGGGAAGACCGGCGACGTGAGCGTGACGCCCTTGTCCGCGCCCGCCGTCGAGATCCTGCGCAAGCGCCTTGGCGAGGAGTACGTCTTTCCTGTGCGTGGCCGCCCGGTCAATCAGAAGGCATTGAGCGTGGCCTTATTCGCTTCACGGCAGGCCGGCGACGCCTGCCCGATAGATCACTGGACATCGCACGACCTGCGCCGCACCACCCGCACCGGCCTGGCGCGCCTGGGCTGCCCGTTCGAGATCGGCGAATCCATCCTGGGCCACCGGCTGCCCGGTGTGGCCGGCGTCTACAACGTCTATGCCTACGCCGACGAGATGCGCAAGTGGCTGGATCGGTGGGCCGAACATGTGGCGGGAATAGCCGCGCCGCGCGCCAAATCCGGGCGTGCGAAACGCTGAAATCAGATCACCGCTTCCAATCCTTTGCGATCGAGCAGGTTGAGCAGCTTCAGTGACGGGCCGCTCGGATGCTTGTCGCCAACCTCCCATTTGCGCACCGTCGAGAGGCTGGTATTCAACACGGCAGCGAGCACGGCCTGGCTCACCTGCAGGTGATCACGCAACGCGCGAATTTTTACGCCGTCGTACTGTGGAATGGGGTCAAGGCACAGGGCATCGAACTTGCGCATCTTGCGTTTGTCGATAAAACCCAGACGATGCAGATCGCTCGCTGTCTCGTGGACAGCTTCAAAAATTCGGCTCTTAGCCCTGGATTTTGTTTTCATCGCAAATCTCCTGTAACGAACCATCCCGTACCGCTTCGTCGAGCTGCCTGCCTGCTCGGGCCAGCAACTGCTCCGCGACTTCCTTCAACGCTTCCAGCTCATCGTCGGTGATGTTGGCCCGATCGTTTTTCTCGAACCCGTAGAGGTAGAACCATCGGTTCCCCCGGTTTGTGGCAACGAGCGTTCTGGCGCCACCTCGCTTGCCGCGGCCGGCAAGCCCGATACGCTTTTTGACGACACTGCCACCCAGGTCGGCATCGATCAGACCTCGCGCCATCTCGGCCACCGCATGACATAAGGCACTGTCGGTCAGATCCGTCTTTCGCATCCAACGGCTGAAAAACCGTGTCTTGAACACTCGCATGATTTTCTAACTATGCCACTCAGTGGCATATATTGTCAAACGCCTTTCGCAGTCAAAGCTACCCGTTGCCAAGCCTGGGAACCGAACACAGACCTTGCACCTCGGTTGGCTCTGGCCGCTGCGGGAGTGGCAAATGATG
>CAMDKM010000085.1 GCA_945900965.1 Bordetella parapertussis
GCCACGCAAGTCCCTGCGGGTAGTCTCCGAGCAGTTGGCCCGCTCCGGACTGGTTTCGAATTCCTGGGGATTTCAGATTCTGGCTCGCTTATCCAGCGCCAGCGACGATCTGAAGGCGGGCAGTTACGCCGTCGGTGAGCGCATCACTCCACGCCAGTTATTGAAAAAAATCGTTCGCGGCGAATTCACCCTGGCAAGTGTGCAGTTCATCGAGGGCTGGACGTTCAAGCAAATTCGCGAAACACTTGACCAGCACCCGGCGGTGCGGCACGAGGCCAGGAATATGCCCGTGGAAAAAATCCTCGAGCAATTGCAGATTGCCGAGCCTTCCGTGGAAGGCTGGATGTTTCCCGACACCTATCGATTTGCGGCGGGCACCAGCGATCTGACCATTCTCCGGCAGGCACATCAGAAAATGACAGCCCTGTTGGCCGGTGCATGGGAAAAACGCCGGCCAGGCTTGCCGCTTGCAACGCCTTACGACGCACTGATCCTCGCCTCTATTGTGGAAAAAGAAACCGGCCGCAAGGATGAGCGTGAATTGGTGGCCTCGGTATTCATCAATCGGCTTAAACGTGGCATGCGCCTGCAGACCGACCCAACTGGGATCTACGGCCTCGGTTCCAGTTTCGACGGTAACCTGCGCCGGGTGGACTTGCAGACCGACAACCGCTACAACACCTATATGCGCGGTGGGCTGCCGCCCACCCCCATTGCAATGCCCGGGGAAGCTTCCATAAAGGCCACTCTGAATCCGGCGAGTGGCAACGCACTGTATTTTGTGGCCCGGGGCGATGGTGGGCATCAATTTTCCGCAAGTCTTGTTGAGCACAATCGAGCCGTCGACAAGTATCAGCGAAACAAGCGCTGAAATGCATGGGTTTTTTGTCAGTTTCGAAGGCATCGATGGGGCAGGCAAGAGCACCCAGATTGCCCTGGCGGCAGAGCACCTGAAGTCGAAACAGCGCACCTGCGTGCTGACGCGGGAGCCGGGCGGGACTGCGCTGGGCGAAAACCTGCGCTCCCTTTTGCTGGAAGCGAATAGTCCGATACATCCCGAAACCGAAGCCTTGTTGATGTTTGCCGCGCGTCGTCAGCACATTGAAGAAGTCATACGCCCGACCCTGGCCTCGGGGAAATGGGTATTGTCCGATCGTTTTGCCGACGCCAGTTTTGCCTACCAGGGCGGGGGCAGGGGAGTGAAGGAGGAGACGCTTCGGCAGTTGGAAAACCTGGTGTGTGCCAATCTGCGCCCCGACCTCACGTTGCTATTCGATTTGCAACCGGATCTCGGACGCGAGCGGGTTGCGCTTGGCAAGTCACCGGATCGGTTCGAGCGCGAGAATGCGGATTTTTTCGCCCGGGTACGCCAAGCCTACTTGAAGCGGGCCCATGCCGAGCCCGGGCGCATTGTGATTATCGATGCGACCAGGACCGTCCGGCAGATACAGGAAGAAATCGGTGCACAAATCGATTCCTTATGCAAATACTAGAGCTGCCTTGGCTTGAGGAACTGCTGACTTCACTGCCGGTGCATCGGGACAATTTGCCGCAGGCATTACTGCTGGCAGGCCGGCCTGGGCTTGGCAAACGCAGCGTTGCGATGCATCTGGTGAAGGGGATGCTCTGTGAGGCGCCGGGAACCCGGCAAATAGCCTGCGCAACCTGTGTTTCCTGTCACTTGTTCGCGGCAGGCAACCATCCCGATTTTCGCCTGCTGGAAATCGAGTCGGAGGCTGCGGATGCTGATGAACCAGAGGCAGAAGACAAAGCCGTCGCGCCGAAAGCCGGTCGCCGGATCATTTCGGTGGATAAGATCCGTAGCCTGGCGGATTTTGCCGGCATGTCCGCGCATCGGGGTCGTGGCAAGGCGATCGTGATTTATACCGCGGAGGACATGCACCCGAGCGCTGCCAATGCCGTCCTGAAAATATTGGAAGAACCGCCGCCTGGCACTTATTTCCTTCTGGTCAGTCATCAACCCGACCGACTCAATGCGACGCTGCGCAGCCGATGCTTCCAGCTCAAGATCCCGACGCCCGCCATCGCAAAGGTCACGGATTGGCTGGCGCGCATGGGCGGTCAAGATCCCGAGCTGGCGTTGGCATTGGCAGATCAAGCGCCGTTGGAAGCCATGAAGCTGGCCAGGGACGAAACCTTTTGGGTCAGGCGTCGGCATTTATTCATGCGCCTCGCGGACTCTCAATTCGATCCGCTTAAAGCCGCCGATGCAGTGGAGCAGGCGGACCCCACGGAAGTCTTCCGACTGCTGTCGCAGTGGGTGTACGACCTGGTATCCGTAGCCAGCGGCCTGGATGTCCGCTACAACTTCGACCATAAAAACGACTTGGGCAGATTGGCGCAAGGCACTTCGGGAGCACTGTGGTTCGCGTGGCATCGGCGTTTGCTTCAGTTCGGACGATCAAGTCAACATCCCTTGAATAAACGCCTGGCGCTGGAAAGCCTGTTTACGGCTTATCCTGTTCTGCCGCGAGCCGGGAGATCTTCCCGTGCTTCCCAAGGCGATTGACGATGTTTATCGATTCGCACTGCCATATCAACTTTCCGGAACTGGCGAACGACCTGGATGGGGTCATGGCGGAAATGGCGGCTAATCGGGTTACCCACGCGCTGTGTGTATCGGTCAATCTTGAGTCGCTGCCCGCCGTGCTCAAGGTATCCGAGCGTTTCAAGCATGTTTTTGCTTCGGTTGGCGTGCATCCCAATGAGGAATCGGGTCAGGAGCCGGAAGTGGCGGATTTGGTCCGCTTAGCAGCGCATCCCAAAGTGGTCGCCATCGGGGAAACCGGACTGGATTATTTTCGACTCTCCGGTTCGCCTGCCGTCCAGCAAGAGCGTTTCCGCCGCCATATTCAGGCGGCAAAAGTCGTCGCGAAGCCTTTGATCGTTCACACCCGGGACGCGGCGGCGGACACTTTGGCCATCATGCGCGAGATGGCTGCCGCGGAAGCCGGGGGTGTCATGCATTGTTTTACCGAGTCCCTGGAAGTGGCGGAGGCGGCCATGGAAATGGATTTTTATATTTCTTTCTCGGGAATCGTGACATTCAAGAATGCCGAAGCGCTCAAGCAAGTGGCGCGCCGTATTCCCATGGAAAGAATGCTCATCGAAACGGATTCTCCCTATCTGGCACCGGTGCCATACCGGGGCAAGACCAATCGGCCCGGGTATGTGCGCTGGGTGGCGGAGGAAATTGCGCGATTGCGGGACATTTCGATTGAGGCAGTCGCTGAACAAACCAGCAAGAACTTCTTCAGCTTGTTTGAAAGGCCGGCTACCGCATAATGTATATTATGTTAAATTTATAAAGTATCCATTCTGACCACACTCGCTCCATCTCAGCCACCCAGACCTCCGACCTGCCGCACCCGCTCAAACATGAACAGTGTCGCTGCGGCCCCGACGTTGAGCGACTCGACTGCTGGCGCCAGCGGAACCCGTGCCCAGTGTGTTGCCAACGACTGGAACTCCTTCCCGATACCCCCGCCTTCGCTCCCGAAGACCATAGCCACGGGACCGGTCAAGTCCAGCTCATACAACAGGCTGCTGGCTTCAGCGCTGGTCCCAAGCACCATCCCATCAAATTCGGCCAACATCTCCTCGGCACTCTGTCCCTGAAAAATCGGCAGGCTAAATTGCGCGCCCATTCCGCCTCGCAAGCATTTGGGCGACCAAACATCCGCGCAACCTTTCGACAGTCGCACTGAAGTGGCGCCTGCCGCTGCCGCACTGCGCAGCAGCGTTCCAAGGTTACCGGGATCCTGAATGCCATCGAGAAGTAGACGAAATTCATCGGGCAGCACTACCGATACCTGAGGGATTTCCAACATCGCCAGAATACCTTCGGGTTGCTCGAGCTCAGTCAGATCCATGAATGCCTGCTGAGCCACCGAATAGACGCGCGGAACAACAAACGAATCGAGAACCCGCCGCACCTCTTCCCGCAATAACCCCGACTCGCTGACCAGAACCGTCGCGTCATGCAGCCCCTGCGATTGACCGTAAGTTCGAATCAGTTTGCTGCCTTCGATCACCATCTGGTTTGCCTCGCGCCGATCGCGCGCCGAGCGCAGCAGTGATCGCGCGCGCTGCCATTGCGCATGTTTGCGCGACTCTATTTTTTCCATGGGTAAGCTTGGAGTATGAATTGCCCTTTAGACTGGATGGTGGGCGAGACCGGACTCGAACCGGCATGGCTTGCGCCGAGGCATTTTAAGTGCCTTGTGTATACCAATTCCACCACTCGCCCGCGGTACTAATTCCTCCTAGATTTCAGCAGCCAGCTTCTGACGGTATACGTCGAAATATTCTTCTCTCTGGCGTAAGCCGCCATGCTACCGCAGCGCTTGATCCCGACCCTCACCTCGTCCACAGGGAGGATGTGCGTGTATTTTGTATTTTTCCCACGATAGGTTGGCGTGAGGGCATGGCAATTCGGGCAAATCAGGCGCAAGTTGTCGAGCTGATTATTCGTCTTGTCGCCGTCAACGTGATCCAGTTCCAGTGGCATTGGGCTGCCCAGCCACTCATTGCCGCCACAACTCGAGCAGATCGGCTGAAGTACCCCATCGCGAAGCAACCTTTTCCTCAGCTTGTTGCTCTGGTAGAAGGCGCCGCTGCGCAGAATGCTTTCCAAGGATCGGCGCGGCGCGTGCGGGTTGGTTTTGCCGCGCAGGTGTGCCTGTCCGGTCCAGTGCTGCGTATCGAGCTTGAGCGACTTGATAATCGCCCTGATTTGATCGTAATTCCCGCCGGCAGCTCGCAATCCCAATCGACGCAGCACTTGCGCCATGCTCGTTGATTCGGCGACGGAAGCGATTTAATCCACGTCTGTCCAACTGCGATGCCTTCCCCGCATGAGTATTCGAAAATCTGTTGATTGTGTTGAACCCAAAAAATTATAGCAGACGCGGTGGATAGTCGATTAGTAGCCTCTTCCATTATCACTCATCGAGCAAACGCAGGCGCATTGAGTGCAATGCGAACGGAATCTTGAAAATACATGGAGGCGGGGGTCGGAATCGAACCGGCTCTCTTATCGGGGCGTAGTAGTCTAGAATCAGGTTCTAAGATGCCCTTACCACCACTGTTACCACCTACTCCGCCTTACCGCTATTGAATCAGAACACGGAATAACCCGGGGCGTCATAATAGGCGGAACTGTTCCGTCTATTACATGTTAGCCGTTCAGTAGCTCGTGGCAGATGAGGATCAATGGATCAATTGCATAGAACTGGAAAGGTGATAACGATCGGCGCAATCGGGGCGACTCTGGTCGCCATGCTGCTGATGTACTACGCCAGTGCCAAGATGCAAGAGTTAACGACCTTGCTAGGCCTGATTGCCCTGCTACTGATTCTCACTTGCGGACAGCTCTACGCCGGATCGAATTGGGCAAGATGGATCGTGGGTGCTGTCTTGGTGCTCATCGGCATTCTATGGTCCTACCAAACGATTAGATCAACAGCAACTCCTGTGACGGCTTTCTGGACTGTACATTTCGGCGTAGCGCTCTTCTCCCTAGTGTTCGGCATTGCGATTTTGACTGTGAGACATGTCAAGCACTTCCTTGCGCATCAAAGGACAAATCGAAACCCCTTTGTGCGCCGACTCCTACAGGCGTTGTGGTTGGTCGCGGGGTTGGCTGTAGCGATAGGGCTAGTTGTCGATATCGCGAGGTTGTTAGAGTGAAGGCTAACCCATAAGGATTGAGACGACCCGCAGGGTCGTTTCAATTCGCTGTTCAAGAGGCCCAGATCGGCGAGCGTTGGAGCATCGGTAACCATGGGGGACCGATCCTCTTTTTTCGCATATTGGTTGCTGCCCAGCGCCTCGATCTTGATTTGGTCCCTGGTAATTGCCAGATCAAGCAGTCTGGGAGCAATTGTCGGATGATGCGACAATTGAGGATTCCCGCGCTTGATCCCCATGGAGGAGTCGCTCTTGGAAACATCCATGTCTTGCAACGTGGTCGCGCCGTGCGACTGCGTTTTCCAACCCGCCAAGGCGATCAGGTGAACAGATAATCAGGATGATCGGACGATCAGGATGTACAGACGGACAGGCTGTGCGGAAACTTAGTTGATCGGACGGACAGCGCTGATCGGAAACTCCGCGGATTCGTCCAGCTTGGACAGCGAAAGGCGCGCCGCTTCGACTTCGGTCAGCGCGCTATCGACCAGCGCAACAGCACCCGGATCGCCGCGCATTGCCGCCTCGGCCGCTCGCGTGAATTGGCGCTTGGCCTCAACCATGCGCGCCTGCGCGGATCGGGTAGGATCAGGCGTCATCAGGATGTAATCCGGTGGTTTTGACGGAAAAGTGCCGTCGTTGCGAAAAAACGGCTCACCAGGATGGCGCAGGATCGACGCAAAGGCGACGGGTGATGTACTACCCTATCCATTTTGCCCCGAAAGTAGACAGTAGAGAGCCCGGCATCCGCGCGCCGTCTTCTGAGCGCGCCCGCTGCCGGTGCCGTCCGCTTGTAACTCGACGGTTCCCATCGAGA
>CAMDKM010000086.1 GCA_945900965.1 Bordetella parapertussis
CTTGCGCGCCGTGGCGTTGGCACTTGCGTCCTTTTGTCCGGTCCTTCGTCTATACCAATGCATCCACTGCGATACGTTTAAAATCATTTGACGGAGATTACCCATGAAGCGCTTTCACGTGCATGTCTCGGTCACCGACCTCGACGCAAGCATCGGGTTTTACAGCAAGCTTTTTAACCAGGCACCCGCGAAGCGGCGATCCGATTACGCCAAATGGATGCTTGAAGACCCTGCGGTGAATTTCGCCATATCCTCCAGGGGCCGACCGGCGGGTGTGAATCATTTCGGCTTTCAGGCCGAATCCGCCGAGGAACTGGCCACCTTGAAGCAGCGGGCCGATGCCGCTTCGGGTGGCGAAGTGTTAAATCAGGGCGAGACGTCCTGTTGTTATGCCCGCAGCGAGAAACACTGGACAATCGATCCGCAAGGACTGGCATGGGAGCACTTCCATACCATGGCGGACGCCGCGACATTTGGTCAGGAAACCGCAACTCAGGATGCGGCCTGCTGTATCCCCGTTCGATCAGAGGCTGGCAGGGTAGCCGCTGACAGCGACGCCTGCTGTATCCCGACTGAGTCCTCGAACGATCCGGCAGCGCGGTGTTGCGCATGAGTGAAACCACTTCGCGTGCGGTCAGCGAGGACCTCGGCGCGAGCTTCGCGCGTTTGCGCGAGGCTCTTCGTGCCTATTTACGCAGGCGGGTACGCGATTCGGCAGTGGCTGAAGACCTACTGCAGGAGATATTCCTCAAGGCGCTCACCGCGCTGCGCTCCCGGCGCCCACCCGCGAATCTCACCGGGTGGCTGTACGCCGTAGCCAGAACAACCGTCATCGATCACTACCGCTCCTGGCGGCCCGCCGACGAAACGTTGAGCGACCAACTGCCCGACGTGGAGGCGAACGATGAGCGTGCGCATCAGGAACTCGCCGCCTGCCTGAGACCCTTGACCGAACAACTGCCGCCGATCTATCGCGACGCGCTGATTGCGGCCGATTTTCAAGGCGAAGAACTGAATTCCTTGGCGGGCAAACATAATGTCAGCGTTTCCGCCATCAAGAGCCGGACCTCGCGCGCCCGGGCCATGCTCCGCGATAGATTGCTGGAATGCTGCAAGGTGGAAATAGCAAATGGCTTGGTGACCGACTACCGTCGGCATCCGGGAGGCGCCTGCTCGGGAAAATGCGCCTAGAATTGGTGGGGTCAGGAGACCTTCATGACCATAAGAATCGTCAGACTGGGTAGCGCACGAATCGAAGACGAAGGCCTTCGGATCGGCACGGTGCGCCGCCCGCCGCGGGGGGTTCCGAAGGCTAAGTTCGCCTCGGAGAATTGGTATGACGTGTGGTTTCCGAACCTCGCGCCCACGCCAGAGACCGTCAAGGCCGCGTTGGATGCCCAAACGCCTGCGCAACTGCGAGCATTCATCAAAAAGTATCGCGCCGAAATGGCAACTCCGGACAACTCCCGCACGCTGGATCTGCTGGCCGCGCTATCCCATACGGCGAACTTCTCCGTCGGTTGTTACTGCGAAGACGTATCTCGCTGCCATCGTTCCGCGCTACGCGCGTTGTTGGCGGAGCGAGGTGCAAAAATAGCGTAGGCAATGAACACGATGGCAATCGTCACCCGCTCCGTTATCATCTGCGCCGACTGTCGGGTTTCCCGGGAGGAGGAAATGCCGACCGATGCTTGTTTGGTTTTCTATGAATGCCACGGCTGTGGCAGGCTGTTGAAGCCAAAGACAGGAGACTGCTGCGTATTTTGTTCGTATGGCACGGTCAAGTGCCCGCCGATACAAGCGGCCAATGACTGCTGCAGCGGAAGCGAGGGGAAAAAGCAGGGGCTGGGGACTAGGGGCTAGAAAAATCCTCCTCACCCCTTACTCCTCACCCCTCACGCTTTTATGGCCCTTAATGGTCCTGTTAATTGAGGTACTAACATTAAGAAAATTCTTATTCTTGCCGTTTCCCACGCCTTGGCCATCGGCCTGGGATTCGCTTTGGGTATCTACGCACTGCCAATCCTGACGGCGCCCGAGGCGCCCAGCGCGACGCAAATCGTTTCGCAAGCCAGTCAGGCCCAATTTACCGGCCAATTTCGCCGTGATTTGAAAGACAGTGACCTCCTGCATTGGGGCGAGGGAACCGTTTCGATCGGGCGCACAAATATCACCCTCATGGGGCACGTATCGCCGGGACCCGACTACAAGTTGTATCTATCGCCTGAGTTTGTGGAGACTGAAGCCGACTTCTCTCGACTGAAGGGAAGAATGGTTCGAATCGGCGACGTCAAAACCTTCGAGAATTTCATCGTCCCGGTGCCGGAATCAATTGACCCCGGGCAATTCAACACAGTTATCGTCTGGTGCGAAACTTTTTCGCAATTCATAACTGCGGCGAAGTATAGGTAGAGGGGCGAAGTGCGAGGGTCGGGGATCGAGGATTGAGGATTGGGGCTAGAAAAATCCTCCTCACTCCTTACTCCTCACCCCTCACGGATTAAGAATCAAGGATCGGGGATCGGGGATCGGGGGTCGAGGCCCGCAGCCCTACACTCATTCACACCTTCACACATTCACTCATTCACTCTTTTGTCAACCGTCACCCGTCACCGTTCACCCTGAACCGTCCACGCCCTCAAAGAAATAAGACTACAATTTTCCCAACGGCGAACCCGATTCCCGTATCAACAGCCCTTTAAGAGGAGACCCATCATGTCATTACGCATCAACGACGAAGCCCCCAATTTCACCGCCGAAACCACTCAGGGGACGATCAATTTCCACGAATGGCTCGGCAATGGCTGGGCAATCCTGTTTTCCCACCCCAAGGATTTCACCCCGGTGTGCACCACGGAGCTGGGTTACATGGCCGGCCTGCAAGCCGAATTCACCAAACGCAATTGCAAAATCATCGGCCTGAGCGTCGATCCGGTCACCAACCATGGCAAATGGGCCAAGGACATCGAAGAAACCCAGGGCCACAAGGTCAACTACCCGATGATCGGGGATCCCGAACTTAAGGTCGCCAAGCTCTACGACATGCTGCCCTCTGACGCCGGCACAACTTCCGAAGGCCGCACCGCCGCGAACAATGCCACCGTCCGCACCGTTTTTGTGGTCGGCCCGGACAAGAAGATCAAGCTCATGCTCATTTACCCGATGAGCACCGGCCGCAACTTCGACGAAGTTTTACGCGTACTCGATTCCATCCAGCTCACCGCCAAACACCAGGTCGCCACCCCGGTGAACTGGAAGCCAGGCCAGGACGTCATCATCGTCCCTTCGGTGTCCGACGAAGACGCGAAAAAGAAATACCCCAACGGCTGGAAAGCGCCGACGCCCTACCTGCGCATCATCCCTCAGCCGAAGTAATGGCTTGGGAGGACGCGTAATGGGCTCGCCCTCTTCCTGCTGTACGAGAGAACATTATGAAATCAAGAATCTGTATAGCCCCTCGACTTTTTAGACACCTGCCCGGTGCTTTTTTCGGCGCCCGGCAGGTGCCTACATCTAGTGTAGTGCTTCGTATTTAATGGAACTTATTGTCGCATTCCGACTCCTATAGCCATTCGATGCACTTTGGAGGCGGTGATGCGGAGAGCGAAGCCGATTGAACTGGACGAGACGCAGCGGGAGAAGCTGGTGAAACTGGCTCATTCGAATACCACGGAAGTGCGACTTGCGCGACGGGTGGGTATTGTGCTGCTGGCCGCCGATGGGTTTGATAACCATGAAATTGGTGAGATGCTCGGGGTGGGCCGGGTGCAAGTGGGTCGCTGGCGAGATCGCTATGCCAAGGGCGGGTTCAAGGCCATCGAACAGGATTTGCCGCGCGGTGGACGGACGCCCAAGGTTGACCCGGCCGAGATCGTACGCCTGACCACGCAGACCAAACCACAAGCCGCCACGCAGTGGAGCACACGCACACTGGCGCCAGTAGCTGGGGTGAGCGACACCACAATCCAGCGTATCTGGAAGGCGCGCGGCTTGAAGCCACACCGGGTCAAGCGCTTCAAGGTCTCGCGGGCCCCCAAGTTCATTGAGAAGCTCGAAGACATTGTCGGGCTGTACATGTCCCCGCCCGAGCACGCGCTGGTGCTGTGCTGCGACGAGAAGAGTCAGGTACAGGCCCTTGATCGCACTCAGCCCGGTCTGCCGATGAAACCCGGTCGCGCTGCCACCCTGACGCATGACTACAAGCGCAACGGAACCACCACTCTGTTTGCCGCGATGAGCATGCTCGACGGTACGATCATCTCGCGTTGTGCGCAGCATCATCGTCATATCGAGTGGCTCGATTTCCTGCGCCAGGTCAACCGTGAAACGCCACAACACATGGACCTTCATCTGATCTGCGACAACTATGCCACCCATAAGCATCCGAAAGTCCAGGAGTGGATCGCCAAGCATCCGCGGATCATCTGCATTTCACCCCGACCTCGGCGTCCTGGCTTAACATGGTCGAGCGCTTCTTTCGCGACATCACGACCAAGCGCCTGCGCAACGGGGTGTTTCGCAGCGTCCCCCAACTGATCGCCGCTATCAAGGAATACATCGCCCTGCATAACAAGAATCCCAAGCCTTTCGTATGGACCGCCAAAGCCAACGACATCCTCGCCAAGGTCATCCGCGCAAATCGCCACTTAAGTTCCAAACAGAATGAAGCACTACACTAGTTAGGAGTTTGAGGACGAACATGGCTGATCTATCAATGCTCTTGGCACCACTTCAAATTCTTCTTGGAACCTTTCCGAAGGAGCGTCACTACCTTAGCGATAATCTGGTACCCATGCAAAATTGGATGCGTTGCCCAAGCAATGTTTTCACCCCTTACACTTCACTCTTCACCGACCAGCAGGCACTAATCAGGAGGATCGCATGGCTCTAACTTTCTACTACGGCTCAGGATCGCCTTACGCGTGGCGTGTCTGGCTCGCACTCGAGCACAAGGCGATTGCCTATGAACAAAAGGTGGTTTCCTTTTCCGCCGGCGATCTCACCAAGCCCGAGTACCTGGCGATCAACCCGCGGCACAAGGTACCCGCATTGACCGACGGCGATTTTTCTCTCTATGAATCCGCCGCAATTGTCGAGTATCTGGACGAGCAATATCCGAAGGGTAACAAGCTATTTCCCGGCGGGGTGAGGCAGCGCGCCGTCGTTCGCCGACTGGTGCGAGAGGCCGACGAATACGCCGCGCACGCGCTGGAACAGCTTGTCGATCAGATTCTGTTCACCAAACAGGAGCTATGGAACCCGGCGCAGATATCGGCCGGCCGCGATGCTTTCCTCAAGGAACTGAATTTCTTCGACGGGATCCTGCGAGACGACTGGCTTGCCGGTGAACTTTCCGTGGCGGATTTCACACTCTATCCAATGATCGCGCTTTGCCTGCGCATGGAGAAAAAGAAACCAGACCTGAATATAGGCAGCGCCTTCGGTTCGAAAATAGAGCCATGGATGAAGCGCTTCGAGGCGTTACCTTACTACGAGAAGACTTATCCGCCGCACTGGAAGAACAAGACCTGAGGTCCGGCGACACCCCTGCGACCGCTGATGCCCATGGCCATCCAGTTTGCTCTTATAAGCGTGGCCTACCCGGATTCGTGCGCGTTCTTGGCGACCGTACTCTCGCCTTTCCCGATTACGACGGTAATGGAATGTACCGATCCTGGGGAAACGTTTTGGTTAACCCTCATGTTGGGCTGCTTTTCCTGGACTTCGAAAACTCAAAGCGAATACGGGTCAACGGCACCGCGCAGATCAGTAAGGACGACCCTTTGCGCAGCGAGTATCCGGGTTCGGTGTTCATCATTCGTCTCACCGCGACACGAATTTTTCCGAACTGCCCTCGCTACATCCACAAATTGCAGCTTGTCGAATACTCGGCGTATGCCCCATGGCCGGATTACACTCCACCAGTTCCCGTCTGGAAAACCTTCGAAGTCTTTCGTGATGCTCTTCCAGCCCGCGACCGTCTGGAGGACAACGAGAAATGAGAGGGTGACCGACCCATGCCAAGCCCAACCAGGGCGCGGGGTCAAGGGTGCGGGGTCAGGCCTTGTCTTTTGCCACACTGTCTACCTCTACGGGCGTACCTGGCCTCGATCTACCCGTGCGTTCCGAGCATGGCTGTAATATTTGTCGGC
>CAMDKM010000087.1 GCA_945900965.1 Bordetella parapertussis
TGCCATCGAAGATCCCCCGGTGATCGTGCGCATCCTCACCCATCTGGGCCTGCCTGCCCGCGCCCCGCCGCGTGCCCCGGCACGGCGAGTTGATCTATTCCAAGCGGCTTGATCCTTAACCCGCAGTGGTTTTGGTCAAGGCCGGTGAATCCGCTCGGCCTTATGCCCGCGTATCAACGCCAACAGGGCCCAAATCGCCCGCTTTGGGTGCGCACAACTTCGCAACACAGCGGGGACTGGTGGAATTTTCGCGCGGAATTTTCGCGGGCTTGACCCTTTGGCGGGCGGGGGATACGTTACCAATTCGCGAAAAAGGGTGTTTAAATTTCCTATACGCATTACTTGCGTTGAATGGCGATCGCCAACGGTCGGATTGGGGACGCCGTCGCACCCCGCATTTTCAGAGGCGAGGCGATGAACAAGAATTCGTACACCTGATCCTTTGACAATTCTTCCAGCCACAAAGCTTCCAGCAGCGAGACCCCCTGCTCGGCCTGCAAATACGTATGCACGGGTACAAAATTCACGGGGTCCTTCGACGGAAAGCTCTCGACGCCAAAATTATCCGCCCCCAGCACCATCGCCTTCTGACTTTCCACCAGCCACTGCGCGGCCTCCAGACTCAGGCCGGCCTGATCCGCGAGTCGGTATTTGGCTTCGTCGGGCCACAAAGTCATGAGCCCGGTCCGCGTCAAGGCCACATCGCCTGGACGCAGCGTCGTACGCTGCTTTTTCAACACCTCCTGCAAGTCCGCCACCGTGATGGAATACGACGCCGGGAGGTGCGCCACATTCTTGGATTTCGCCACATCGATCAGCACCCCGCGGGCCACGATCGGAGGGTACTTGTCCGCCCCGGACTTGCTCCATCCCCGCACCCCTAGCGCGTCGTCGGCACTGACTTGATTCCAGATCTTTCCATGCAGCCCGAAGTGATTGAGCGTATCGATGTGGGTGCCGGTATGCGTGTACATCGACACACCGTCACCGGAGTAGGACAGCACTTCCTTGCCCGTACCCCGCGCGGGCGTATGTGTCATCCAGATCTGGAATGTGGGATCCCCGAATGGGGCACAACAGGTCGGCATCCCCACAAACAGGTCGACGCCCAGATCGTAGATTTTGCCTCCCGCGACTTGTTTGAGAACTTCAAGCCTCGACGAATCGGTCATCATGTTGAGGGTGCCGATTTCGTCACCCGGACCCCATGGACTTTTCGCCGCGGCATTCTTGGCGATCTGCGCCTGAACTCCACCACTCCCGAATACCATTGCCGCCACCGCACCAACAATTCCCGTGATTTTTAATAGTCGTTTCATCGCAAACCCTCCTCAATTAGTCTGGATGTTCCGTGCATTGCCCTCCATGAGCCGGAACAATCTCATGGAGCCCATCACCGGCCAGCGCGCCGTTTTTGCCAAGAATTACAGCCGATTCGCTGGTTGAGACGATACAGTGCATTCGATTCATATTAGGCTTGTCGGATCGCCATAGCCATGGCAAACGCCGACAAATTCGAGCTTCGCCAATTTTTACCATGCAGGCGGGCCAAGCGCTTGGAAGGACGGAACAATCGAACTGAAAACGCTGGCGCACAATGTTCGAGGTAAGGCTTGGCCGGATTTCAACGACTTATCTTGTGATCTTCAATCAGATACGAATGTCGGCGCAGCGGAAAGACTTGTGGGGTCTTCCGTGCCCAGCCAAAAATCACGGCCTGCCCACTGCCACTAACTTTAAGAATCTATGTGGCGCAATACTCTCTCCCTTGACGGGACACGAGAACATTTGGCAGGGAGAAATGGGTGAAATGGCCGCGCGATCTCACGCTGCCCCCCCTCTGCTTCGCTTCAAGTGTGCCCTTGTCCCCTATCAGCGAGTCCGTCGAGTACCTGTGGCGATATATTTCCACCGGCTACACCCTCGAAGGGCTGGATGCGTTTGGAACGCTGGACGCTCTTCCGGCGTCCCTGGATGCGTCTTTGTGGGCAGGCGGACAGATCAGTCTGGCAGCGTTCAACTCGAATCATCGTGTGGTGACATTTACCGGCACGGCAAAGGACGCCATTGTGACCACATCGGAATTCGCTATACGCGCGCGCAAGGAAGGCATCATTCCCGGAGCGGCCAACATGCGCCTGCCGCGCTTCACCGGCGAGCGCATTGCGCGGCAGGCAATCATGTATGAGCGCCGGCTGGACTGCGACAGCCCCGAAGGGCGCCTGATTTGCGACGAGATTGTCGAACCGGCAGACATGGACGGCGCGATCGAACGCGTCGTCGACAACTTCACCGGTTCCGGCATTGTCAGCGCTGCCTCGAACCGGCGCGCGTTTCGTGTGACGCAGGAACCGCTGGATCTGTTCCGCCGCTACTTCGCCACTTACGCGCTGGAACAGGCCTACTGCCATTTCAGCCCAGCGCTGATCTCCAACCTCGAGGGCCACTGGAACGCGAAAAACCGCAGTCTGGACTGAAAAAAGCGAACGCCGTGTCGGCCGGGCCCTACCCCGCAAACGGCGGAGGGGTAGGCTTCCCTAACAAAAAACGGGAACAAAGTATAAGATCGTCGAATCCCGTGCTTCTCGTCCTCGCCTGTGAGTCTTCTTCGGGGATTTCCGTGATCAGCTTAACGCAGATTCTTGCCCGCTTTGCCAGTGCGCCGCCCTTCTCCGAGGCACCCGAAGCCGCCGCGCGGATCATTCGGAGTGGCTTTGTCGATACTGTCGCGACCATGATCGCGGGGCGCAATGAGCCGGTCGTGCAAATCGTTCGGCAGTACGTCGAGTCTGACCAATCGAACAGCCGGGAATGCAGTGTGCTGCTGGGCGCGGAGCGCGCTCCCGCGCACTACGCTGCGCTGATCAACGCAACCGCGGCGCATGCCCTCGACTATGACGACGTCGCACTCGCCGGGCATCCCAGTACTGTACTCGTGCCGGCTTTGCTGGCGGAAGGCGAAGTGGTGGGCGCCTCCGGCGCGGGTCTGCTGCGCGCATACCTGGTCGGCTATGAAGTATGGGCAGAACTCATCAGTCGTGATGCCGACTCGCATCACACCAAAGGATGGCATCCGACCGCGGTGTTCGGACCAGTGGCAGCCGCTGCTGCGATCGCCTGTCTACGCAGGCTCCCCCGCGAGATCTGCGGTAATGCCATCGCGCTTTCAGCGAGCATGGCTGGAGGGCTGGTGGCTAATTTCGGCACGATGACCAAGCCTTTCCATGCGGGGCGTGCTGCAGGTTCTGGTGTCCAGGCCGTGCGCCTGGCCATGGGCGGAATGGCCGCATCACCCGACGCGCTCGAGCACCCCGCGGGATTTCTAAAGGCGATCTCCCCAAAGGGCAATGTGGATCTCGATCGCCCCGCGGACGGTCTCGGCCATTCACCGCGAATTCTCGAGTCGGGGTTAAGCGTCAAGAAGTACCCGATCTGCTACGCTACCCATCGGGTTATCGATGCTGTCATCGACCTCGCCAGCAAGGAGA
The DNA here is from genome assembly GCA_945900965.1 of Bordetella parapertussis. Lineage (GTDB taxonomy): Bacteria > Pseudomonadota > Gammaproteobacteria > Burkholderiales > JACQAP01 > JACQAP01. The sequence goes on from CAMDKM010000087.1 coordinate 3,489, forward strand.
ATCTCCGGCCGGACGATGTGGAATCGGTTCGTGCAACCATTGGCGTCACGCAGGCGTCGATGTTACGCAACCACGCCCCCGTGACAGCACTCGAGGCCAAGTTCAGCCTCGAGTTCGCCGTAGCCTCGGCGCTGGTCGCGCGGGCAGTGGGGCTGGCACAACTGAGCGACGGGTTCGTCAATCGCCGGGAGGTACGCGAGGCGATGAAGAAAGTCGAGATCTCTACCGTCGCAACAACTTGCCCGATCGAGCCGGCGTTCGCCTTCAGCGACCGTGTGCGGATTCTGCTCAGAGACGGCCGAGTGGTCGACAGTGGGGAGATCCGTTTTGCCCGCGGTAACATGAAGCTGCCGCTGCGCGAGAAGGAACTGAAGGCCAAGTTCTTCGACTGCGTTGCGGGCGTAAACCAAATTGATGCGAGTTCTCTCTACGAGCAACTCGCCGCGCTCGACGCTGTGCAGAATGTCAGGGATTTGGCGCGCGCCAGCGATCCCGATCGAGGTCGGACCCGCGCAATCCTCTAAGCACCAACCGAAATGGCCGGTTCACGACAACTCATAGACCTGCCTGCTAAAAAAGCAATCGAGACCGATTCACACGGAAAAAGAGGAGACAACCTTGAGAACCAGGAAGACACTTGTCGCAACGGGTCTTGCGTTCGCGCTGGTCACCACGCTGTCCTTTATGGCAACCGCGCAAGACAGTTTTCCGAACAAGCCAATCCAGATGATTGTGCCGTTCTCGGCAGGAAGCCAGACCGACATACTGGCGCGCATGGTCGGCAAGAAGATGTCAGAACACTGGGGCCAGCAAGTGGTGGTGATCAATCGCCCTGGCGGGGGCGGCATCGTGGCCGGAAGCATCGTCGCCCGCGCCGCGCCTGACGGGTATACGCTTCTGTGCCATGGATCGGGCTTTGCAGTGAGCGCGACACTCTATTCGAAGCTCCCCTACGATCCGCTTAAGGACTTCGCAGCTGTCACCCAGATCGCCAGCACTCCGTTTGTGCTGGTAGTTGGGCCTTCGCTTGGGGTTAAGTCGGTCAATGATCTCATCGCGCTCGCTAAGCGGAAACCGGGACAGCTCAACTTTGGCTCGGCTGGTATCGGCGGCGCCACCCACCTGAGCGGAGAGCAATTCAGGCTCGCCGCTAACATCAGCGTCGTTCATGTGCCATACAAGGGCACGCCGGAAGCGCTCATCGACACCATAGCCGGGCGCGTTCAGTACGTCGTATCGCCCATAGAGCCAGCGCTACCGTTCATCAAAGACGGGAGGTTGCTGGCTTTGGCGGTGACCACGGCGCAACGCTCCCCGGTGCTACCGGACGTACCTACGGTGGCGGAGGCGGCCCTTGCGGGCTTCGAGTTCAACGGCTGGGGCGGACTGTGGGCGCCCGCCAACACACCCAAAGCGGTCCTCAACCAACTGTCCAACGAGGTCGCGCGTATTCTTGCTCTCCCGGATATCAGGGAGCGCTTGCAAAGCGAAGGTGTGGTGCCCAAGTCCAGTACGCCTGAGGAGTTCGCCAAGTTCACTCGCGCCGAAATCGAAAAGCTGGGCAAAGTGGTAAAAGCTTCCGGCGCGCGTGCTGATTAGTAAAACTTCGCCACATAACAAGGCAGAAAACGAGAAGGTAAGCGGCTACTCAGCTAACGGAACCAGTGACTCACAACGAGGAAGGACTTACCTCAGCACGTATCACTGCAATAACTATCACGTCCGTTTCTTCGAACTTCTTTGCGTCTTCGCGCCTTTGCGTCGAAAGTTTGCTCTTTCAGCCGTTAAGCTGCTTTTGAATGACGGATCGCCCGCCAGACTTTTTCGGACGTGGCAGGCATCTCGATCTGTTTGACGCCTAGCGGGCGCAATGCGTCGATGACTGCATTCATGACCGTCGGTGTGCCGCCGACCGTGCCGAGTTCGCCGACGCCCTTTGCCCCGAGCGGATTGATCTTGCACGGCGTGGTTTCGTCGGTGAACGTGTTGAAGTTCGGCAGATCGTCCGCGCGCGGCAGGCAGTAATCCTGCAGAGAGCCGGTGATGAGTTGACCGGTCTCAGGATCGTAATGCGTGTTTTCTAGCAGCGCCTGGCCAACCGCCTGCGCAATGCCGCCGTGCACCTGGCCGGCGACGATCAGTGGATTGATCACGCGGCCCACATCATCCATGGTGGTGTAGCGCACGATCTGCGTGACACCGGTCTCGGGATCGATCTCGACTTCGCAGACATGGCAACTGTTCGGCCATGACGGGCCGTCTACTTTTTGCGGTGCGCCAGACAATACCAACGAGCACGAAGCCCAGTACGCGCATGGCGCATCAGTGCGTATGAGTTGGGCGCGCTTGCTCGAAGCGCGTCTTCGACATTGACATAGAACACTGCCCGCAGTGTGGCGGACGCTTGAAGATTATCGCTGCCATCGAAGATCCCCCGGTGATCGTGCGCATCCTCACCCATCTGGGCCTGCCTGCCCGCGCCCCGCCGCGTGCCCCGGCACGGCGAGTTGATCTATTCCAAGCGGC
>CAMDKM010000088.1 GCA_945900965.1 Bordetella parapertussis
ACGACTCCGGCACAAGCACAGTCAAGACGAAAATGAACACCGGCAGCAAACCCACTCCTGGTACCCACGGAACGAGTCGAGCCACTGTCAATAAGCTCGCCAGGGTCCACCAACCGAATACGACGTAGTACGAAAAATACGGCTCAAGGTCGGCCGGCATCTGAAACCATTTCTGCGCCAGAGCAAAATAAAACAGATAGGCCGCCACGCCGATGGTGATGCCGATCGAGGCCATGGCAACCGGAATCAGCAGGGTATAGCGATTGTCCTTCAAGCAGCGGGCCATGAGCAGGCCGGCAAATAACAGCGCAAGCACCCCGAACAAGGCCGAAGGCAGCGCCTGGAAATTGAAGAATCCCTCCGACCCGACCAGCAGCATCGACCCGAAAAAATTCAGCAACAGACCCAACATCGCCAGAGCGCAGAGCTGACCGGCGCTGACCAGAAAGCGCCCGGCCGGCGCATCCAGAAATAACGCCAGCCGCAACCCGCTCAGAAGATTGGCGCCCATCAGATCAAACGCCCGTCGCGTCGAGCCAATGCGCGCTGGATCGCATTGATCGCCAATTGCACCCCGTCCATGTTGGGATTTACCGCCAGGGCCCGCTCGAAATAGTCCAGCGCGGTTTCCAATTCTCCCCGGCGAACGTGAATCTGGCCGAAACCCGCCAACACGCCGAAGTGATGGGGATTGCGCTTGAGCACTTCGTGACAATCCTTAAGGGATGCATCATCTTCGCCCATAAGAAAATAGACCGTCGCCCGCTTGTTCCAGCCCTCAGTGAATGCCGGTCGCATGTCGATCACCTGCGTAAAGGTGCGGATCGCTGCGGCAAAATCCCGGCGGCTCATTTGTTCCACGCCAAGATTAAAAAGCCGGTCCGCTTCGGCGTCGCCCGAGCGGCCCCAAATCCGCCAGATGGCGGCCTCGGCCGCGATGCGAACCTCTACATCACGGTCGAAAAGCGCACCCATCAGACGCGGGAGGTCTTCGTCCGTGCCGGCCTCCGCCAGCATGCGACAGGCTGCGGCGCGCAAACCCGCGTTCGAGTCCTGTATTTGCCCGCGGGCAAGCTCGCGAGTCTCGTCGGCCGATAGTTTCGCAAAACTGCATGGCGAAACCGAGAGCAAGGCAGCCGCCAGCGCAATGCCTGGTATGACCGACCTGAACCACCCAGCCGAATCCAGCCCTGTCATGTCGGTCCCCCTGCTAGAATGACTTTATCGCCCATGCGCGAAATTCTACGCTTCGATTCACCTGCCCGGACCCCGCAATGAGAATCTTGACCATTGTTGCCCTGTTTTTGCTGCCGATGACCGCCGTGGCGGGTAACTACCCCCTGGGGACGATGACTTGCGACGACATCGGAAAGTTTGCTTCCGAGGCGCAGGGTTGGCGGGTTGCGGGCAAAACCCGGGACGATGCGCTCGCGGAATTAGACAAGCGCTCCTACGGCGATCCGGTCGAAAAGAAAAACTTTCTGATTATTGTTGACCTGGTGTTCGGGTCCTACGGGCGCAACTGGTCGGTCGAAAGTGCCGGCAACGTCATGCGCAGCGATTGTCTGAAAGGGAGATAGATGGCGCATTTGCCCGCCCCTGCCCGCATCGGCATGCCTCTGTCGGAAGTGGATACGCCCGCCTTGCTGCTGGATCTGGATGCTTTCGAAAGCAACCTGGATACACTTTCCTCGACGCTGGCCGGCCATAAGGTCCGGGTTCGCCCGCACTCGAAATCCCACAAATGCCCGGAAATCGCCTTGCGGCAGATGGCGCGCGGCGCGGTAGGGGTGTGTTGCCAGAAAGTATCCGAGGCTGAAGCCATGGTCGAGGGCGGGGTGATGAATGTACTGATCGCCAATGAAGTGATCGGCGCCCAGAAAATTTCCCGACTGGCGACACTGGCTGGCCACTCGCGCGTCAGCGTTTGTGTGGACAACGCGCAGAATGTTGCCGACCTCGAAACGGCCGCCCGCTCGGCCGGGGTGAAGATCGACGTTCTGGTGGAAATCGACGTCGGCGCCCATCGCTGCGGCGTACTGCCCGGTCGACCGGTGGTGGAACTCGCCACTCGTATTGCCGCAGCAAGAAATTTGCGTTTTTCCGGCATCCACGCCTATCAGGGCGCGGCACAACACGTGCGTACCCCGGCGGAGCGTCGCGCGGCGATTGAAGAGGCGGTACGCCAGGTCAAATTGTCGATCGACCTCCTGCATGAACAAGGCTTGCATGTAGAGGTCGTCACGGGGGCGGGCACTGGCACTTACCTGCTTGAGGCGGCAAGCGGGGTATACAACGAGATCCAACCGGGTTCGTACATCTTCATGGATGCCGACTACGGACGCAATCTCGGCGAAGACGGCAAGCCGGTGAAAGTATTCCAGCAAAGCCTTTTTGTCTGGAGCACCGTCATGAGCCACCCGATAGCCTCGCGCGCAGTGGTGGACGCCGGCCTGAAAGCCCTGTCGGTGGATTCCGGCATGCCTCTGGTGGCGGACTTGCAAGGCGTCGAATATCTGAAAGCCTCCGACGAACATGGTGTGCTGCGCCTGCCGGCCGGCACCCAGGTCGCGCTCGGCGACAAGATTCGCCTCATCCCCGGACATTGCGATCCCACCGTGAACCTCTACGACTGGATTATCGGCGTGCGCGGCAATCGGGTTGAATCCGTGTGGCCCATCACCGCCCGCGGGGCTTTTTATTGAATGCAAAGCAATTGAACCACGGAGGACACGGAGAACACGGAGGCAAGACAGGAGCAAGAATATTGAAATGAGGGGCTTCAGCACACAACCATCCTCTGCAGCTAGAACTGATGGCAATTGCTCTGCGAACACCCCCCCTTTCAACCCGATTCCATTTCACTTGAGGTTTGCTTCTCCTCCGTGTTCTCCGTGTCCTCCGTGGTTCATATCTTGTTTGACGGAGAACCAATGGCTGCACCGAAGACCTACCAGTTCGACACCCTTTCCCTGCACGCCGGTCAGCAGCCGGACCCGCAGTACGGGGCGCGAGCCCAGCCGCTGTATTTCACCACCTCTTACGTTTTCAAGGACACCGAGCAGGCCGCCTCGCTGTTCAACATGGAGCGGGCGGGCCACGTGTATTCGCGCATTTCGAATCCCACCAATGCCGTGCTCGAAGAACGCATCGCGGCACTGGAAGGCGGCGTTGGCGCAATCGCCACGGCCAGCGGGCAAGCGGCGATGCATCTGGCGATCTCCACCCTGATGGGTGCGGGCTCGCACATCGTCGCGTCGCGTTCGCTGTATGGCGGCTCGCATAACCTCCTCGAATACACCCTGCCGCGCTTTGGCATCGACACTACGTTTGTCAATCCGCGCGACGTGGATGCCTTCCGCAAGGCGATCCGTCCCAACACCCGGCTGATTTTCGGCGAGACCCTGGGCAACCCGGGGCTCGACGTGCTCGATGTTGAAAAAGTCTCCGCCATCGCCCACGAGGCGGGTCTGCCGTTGATGGTGGACTCGACCTTCACCACGCCTTATCTGATGCGGCCTTTCGACCTGGGCGCGGACCTGCTGTTCCACTCCGCCACCAAATTTCTCGGCGGCCACGGCGTGGCGATCGGCGGCCTGGTGGTGGACAGCGGCAAATTCGACTGGGAGAAATCCGGCAAATTTCCCACGCTGACCGAGCCCTATTCCGGATTTCACGGCATGGTGTTCAGCGAGGAATCCACCACCGGCGCCTTTCTGCTGCGGGCGCGGCGTGAGGGCCTGCGCGATTTCGGCGCCTGCATGAGTCCGATGAACGCCTTCCAGATTCTGCAAGGCATCGAAACCCTGTCGCTCAGAATGCAGAAACATATCGACAACGCGCGCAAGGTTGTCGCCTATCTCGACCAACACGATGCCGTCGAATCCGTGTCCTACCCCGAGTTGCCTTCGCACCCCGATCACGCGCTGGCCGCGCGCATTCTGCCGAAGGGTTGCGGCGCGGTGTTCAGTTTCAGCCTCAAGGGTGGCCGCCCCGCCGGCAAGCGGCTGATCGAAACACTCAAAGTGTTTTCGCATCTGGCCAATGTCGGCGACGCCAAGTCGCTGGTCATCCACCCCGCCTCGACCACCCACTACCGGATGGACGATGCCGCACTCCGCGCCGCCGGCATCACCGAAGGCACGGTCCGACTGTCCATCGGCTTGGAAAATGCGGAAGACCTGATCGAGGATTTGAACCGTGCTTTGTACGCTTCCCGGAAAACGTGATGTGCGTTGAACGAAAAAGGCGGAAAGGCATTCGAATGAAAGCGACGACAAAGGTCTTAACCCAATAACTTCCGAGAGACAGCATGGCAACTAACGGCTCTGATAGTTTTGTACGCTGGCAATCCATCAGTCTGGAGCAACTCGGCTCAACGATGAATATGGTTCTAGGGCTGGCCACAGGTTTTCTTGCATTCCAGGCCGCTCTTCTTCTTGAGGGTAAGCTCACACAACCATGGTCGTTCGGACTTGGCGTTTTGGCCCTCTTCCTTCTCGCCTTCTCGGTAGCCTTGGCGCTCTGGTGCGCCATCAATCGCCTCAGCGATTTCCGCGTTACCGCTCAGATCGCCCGTCTCCGAGAAACTGGGGATTCGAATCTTTCCGCAGCACGAGAGAAAGCGCAGTCTCTCGGCAAATGCACTTGGCGCTTGTTTCGCGGACAACTTTGGTTTTTTGCTCTGGGTGCAGGCACCACGGCTTTGTCTGTCTTGATTCAGGTTTTTCACCGTTTCTGACGTACCCGCTCACTAGCGCCAAAGTAGAATTCATGTCTAATGCGAGCGAAAAGTTCATTTATTTTGCATACGGTTCAAACATGCTTACGCGCCGCCTGACAGCGACCGACCGCGCGCCGTCGGCAGTTCCAATTGGGGTTGGTTACGTCCCAAATCGTAAACTCACCTTCGACAAGGTAAGCAGTGACGGTTCAGGAAAATGCGATATTGAGACCACAAATAATTCAGCAGACCGCGTGCATGGAGTTCTTTTCGAGATATCTTCGACCGAAAAATTTAGTCTCGATAAGGCCGAAGGGCTTGGAAAAGGTTACAGAGAAGAGCAAGTTCAGGTGGTCGCGCCAAATGGAGAGTCATGCCAAGCCATTACGTACGTCGCAACAAGAAAGGATCCCGCTTTGTGCCCCTACGACTGGTACAAGTCACTTGTCATTGCTGGGGCCACGGAGCATGAATTACCTTCCGAGTATATTGAGTCGCTCCGCACATTTTATTCCCAACCTGATTCCAAT
>CAMDKM010000089.1 GCA_945900965.1 Bordetella parapertussis
GTCGGTCGGCGAAGGATGCCGCCATCGTGGCGGAAATCTACGCTCACACGATGGAAATCATTGTTCGTGCGACGGCGCTTGGCGGCTATCGGGCGCTGCCGGCGCGAGACATTTTCGATGTCGAGTATTGGGACCTGGAGCAGGCCAAGCTGAAGAAGGGCAGTAAGCCTGCTGCGTTCGCCGGCGAGGTTGCGCTGGTGACTGGTGCGGCATCCGGTATCGGCAAGGCCTGTGTTGATGCCTTGCTGGCGCGGGGAGCCGCAGTGGTGGGTATCGATCTGAACCCGGCGATAACATCCCTTTACGAGCGGCCGGATTTTCTTGGCCTCGAATGCGATGTCGCATCCGACGAGCAGTTGAAGGCTGCGCTTATGCGCACGGCGGATGCCTTTGGCGGGCTCGATATGCTGGTGCTGAACGCGGGGATATTCCCCGGCGGCTGCCGCATCGATGCGCTGCCGACGGAGGAGTGGCGCAAGGTGATGCAGATCAATCTGGATGCCAATTTTGTGCTGATGCGTGAAGCACATACCTTCCTGAAGTTGGCTCCGCGTGGTGGCCGCGTGGTGATCATCGGATCGAAGAACGTGCCTGCACCCGGACCGGGTGCGGCGGCCTACTCGGCATCGAAGGCCGCGCTGAACCAGTTGGCCCGCGTTGCGGCACTTGAGTGGGGTGGTGACAATATTCGCATCAACTCGCTGCATCCGAACGCGGTCTTTGATACCGGCATCTGGACAGAAGAGGTGCTGGCCTCGCGGGCGAAGCATTACGGCCTTACGGTCGATGCCTACAAGAAGAATAATGTGCTCAAGACCGAAGTGACCAGTCGTGACGTGGCGGAACTGGCGGCGGAAATGTGCGGCGCGTTGTTCGCCAAGACCACGGGCGCGCAAGTTCCCGTTGATGGTGGCAATGACCGGGTTATTTGATCCAGGTCAGGCTTGGGTGTTCTGAATATTTTTGGGGAGGTGGTTCATTATGGGAAGCGACAACCGGCCGACAGTTCTCGGCATTATCGGTGGCAGTGGTGTTTATGATATCGAGGGGCTGGCCAACAAGCGCTGGGAGCGTGTTAATTCACCCTTCGGCGAGGCATCGGATGAATTGCTGCTCGGCGAACTGAACGGGCAACAGATGGTGTTTTTGCCCCGCCATGGTCGTGGTCACAAGATTCCTCCTTCCGAGATCAACTTTCGCGCCAATATTGACGCCCTCAAGCGCGCCGGGGTGACCGACGTGATTTCGGTTAGCGCGGTGGGATCGTTGCGTGAAAATCTGCGGCCGGGGATGTTTGTGATCGTCGATCAGTTCATCGACCGCACTTTTGCTCGCGTTAAGAGTTTTTTTGGCACCGGCTGCGTTGCGCATGTGTCAATGGCGCATCCCGTGTGCAACCGGCTGGGCGATCACCTTGAAGCGGCAGCCCGAGAGGCCGGCATCGAGGTGGCGCGTGGCGGTACCTATCTGGTGATGGAGGGGCCGCAGTTTTCCAGTCTGGCCGAATCCGAGCTTTATCGCAGTTGGAACTGTGATGTGATCGGCATGACCAACATGCCCGAGGCCAAGTTGGCCCGAGAGGCAGAGCTTTGTTATGCCACGGTGGCGATGGTCACCGATTACGATTGCTGGCATCCGAATCACGACGACGTAACCGTTGATGCCATCATCAAGGTGCTGTTGGCCAATGCGGACAACGCCCGCAGCCTGGTCAAGAAGGTTGCGCCGCGCCTGCATGGAGATGGTAAGGCTGCCGCCTGTGGCTGCCGGTCTGCGCTTGAGCATGCCCTGATTACGGCGCCGGAAGCACGCGACCCCGAGATGATCAAGCATCTCGATGCCGTTGCCGGCCGTCTGTTGAATTCCCGCTAACCTATCCGGACTAAGCACCATGCCCATCAAGTCACGCATTCGCACCGTTCCTCATTACCCAAAGCAGGGAGTCATGTTTCGGGACATCACCACGCTTTTAAAAGACCCTGTCGGTTTCCGCATCACCATCCATGAATTGGCCAACCGATACACCGGGATGAAGATCGACAAGATCGTCGGCATCGAATCGCGCGGATTCATCCTCGGTGCGCCGTTGGCCTATCTGCTCGGTGTCGGTTTCGTGCCGATCCGCAAGAAAGGCAAGCTACCGGCCGAAACCATCGGGCACGACTACGAACTCGAATATGGTACTGACCGCATCGAAATACACACGGATGGCGTAAGCAAGGGTGACAAGGTGTTGCTGGTCGATGATCTGATCGCCACCGGCGGTACCGCCGAAGCTGCGGTCAAACTGATCGAGAAGATGGGGGGCGAGATCATCGAATGCTGCTTCGCCATCGACCTGCCGGACATCGGCGGGCGAGCACGCCTCGAAAAACTCGGCCAGAAGGTCTTTGCCCTCTGCGAATTTGAAGGCGACTGACGATGTCTGCCCAGAATCAATCTGTAGAAACTCTGCGCTGGCGGGACGGCAAGTTGGAGATGATCGACCAGCGCGTGCTGCCGGCTAGGTTCGAATACCTTGCCTACACCTCGGCGGCCGAAACAGCAGAAGGTATCCGTTCCATGGTGGTGCGCGGTGCGCCAGCCATCGGCTGTGCGGCTGCCTATGGCGTGGCGCTCGAAGCCCTGTGCCTGCGTACCGCTTCACCCGCAGACTTTGCGGCAGGAATGAACAAGGCATTTGACGTGCTGGCGGCTAGCCGACCGACGGCGGTCAATCTGTTCTGGGCCTTGAAGCGCATGCGCACAGTCTGGGATGCCGTCAAGGAACAACCCGTTGGCGCGATTGTAGAGCGACTGCTGGCCGAGGCGCACGAAGTGACGGCCGAAGATATCCGTATCAACCGCGCCATGGGCGCATTCGGCGCTGAACTGTTGTCCGACGGTGCGCGCGTGCTGACCCACTGCAACGCCGGGGCGCTGGCGACCGCCGGCCACGGCACGGCGCTGGGCGTGATCCGTTCCGCCGTCGAGGCCGGCAAGAAGATTTCCGTGATTGCCGATGAAACGCGACCCTTTCTGCAAGGCGCGCGCCTGACAGCCTGGGAAATGGTGCAGGAGAAGATTCCCGTCACCCTGATCACCGACAGCATGGCCGGCTTCATGATGAGCAAGGGCGAGATCGATGCCGTGGTGGTGGGTACCGACCGCGTGGCGGCCAATGGCGACGTCGCCAACAAGATCGGCACATATATGGTCGCAGTGCTGGCGCGACGCCACAACATTCCTTTTTATGTTGCCTGCCCGCTGTCGACGATTGACCTAAGTATTCCCGATGGTAGCGCGATCCCGATCGAGGAACGTGCTGCGGAGGAAGTGACCGGCTTCCGCGACTGTCAGTGGGCGGCTCAAGGGGTCAGGGTGCGTAACCCGGCTTTCGATGTCACGCCAGCCGATTTGGTTACCGGGTTGATTACTGAAAAAGGCGTTGTGCATCAGCCGAATCGTGACAAGGTGGAGGCATTATTCTACTGATGGAGTCTACGCCTTCTCTATTACGAGCGGCACTCTTCCTTGACCGGGATGGGGTAATCAATGTAGAGAAGAACTACGTACATCGCATCGAAGATTTCGAGTTTGTCGATTGCATATTCGATCTTTGCCGTGCCGCTGCAAAAAGTAGTATGCCCATCGTGGTTGCCACCAATCAGGCGGGGATTGGACGCGGTTATTTTTCAGAAGCGCAGTTTCAGGCGTTGACCGACTGGATGCGGAATCGATTTGAGCAGGAGCGAGCGCCAATTGCTGCTGTATATTATTGCCCCTATCACCCTGTGCACGGGGTCGGCGCGTACCAGAAAGAATCATTCGATCGCAAGCCGAATCCGGGAATGATATTGCGTGCCCGTGATGAACTGGGGCTGGATTTATCTCGTTCGATCCTGATCGGGGACAAAGGGTCTGATATCGCTGCGGCAAAGGCCGCAAGCATTGGTTTGACAATACTGTTGGGGGCGAGAGTTGAAGAATCGGCGCCGGACCGGATGATTACTTCGTTGTCTGAGGCTTGCGAGTTACTGTATTCCTTGGGGCGGGAGTGACCACGCCCGCCGTGTGCCAACGTCGGGGCTTGCCAGCGTGATACTGGTAACCGGTGCCAATGGATTGGTCGGCCGCGCCCTCGTGGCCGAACTGGTTGCGCGGACGCTGGAGGTTTGCGGCGCGTTGCGTCGTCCTCACGAAATGCTCCCGTGTTGCAAATACATGGTCGTAGGAGAATTGAACGGGCAAACCGACTGGCATGGCGCGCTGGCCGAGGCGACGCAGGTTGTGCATCTGGCGGCACGCGCACATGTCACAGACGAAACGACGAATGCCTCGCTCGACACCTTTAGCGACATCAATACCGCGGGTACTTTGAATCTCGCACGGCAGTCCGCGCAAGCAGGGGTGCGACGATTTGTTTTCGTGAGCACCGTCAAGGTCAATGGCGAAGGCAAAGAGACCCCTTATAGCGAGGCCGACGAACCTTGCCCTGAGGACGCATATGCCATGTCAAAGTGGGAGGCCGAGAAGGGGTTGCGAGCCATCGCCACAGAGACCGGAATGGAGCTGGTCGTCCTTCGTCCGCCGCTGGTCTACGGGCCCGGTGTCGGCGCGAACTTTTTGCGGTTGATGCAGTTAATAGACCTTGGCCTGCCTTTGCCGTTGGGCGGGATGAACAATTGTCGCAGCCTGATCTATATAGGTAACCTGGTCGATGCGATCGCCACCTGCCTCACGCAACCTGAAGCGGCAAACAAAATGTATCTGCTCGCGGACGCCGAAGATGTTTCGACGATGGGCCTGATCGAAAGATTGTCGGAAGCCTTGGGAAAACGCACAAAACTGTTTCACATGCCGCGTAATCTCCTGAAGCTGGCTGGAATTGTGCTCAACAAGCAGAGGGCGATGGATCGATTGCTGTATTCACTGACCGTCGACAGCAGCGCGATTTGCCAAGAGTTGAATTGGGTGCCGCCTTTTTCCATGAAATTTGGGTTAACTGAAACCGCGAAGTG
>CAMDKM010000090.1 GCA_945900965.1 Bordetella parapertussis
GGGATCGGGCCCACTATGTAAAAACCTGTGTACGCGTTCATCGCTACGTGGATGAGACGATGGCGTTGTTTCACGGCCCGCGTCGCCTCGCGGTCTATGACACGCTGGGCGCATTGATCGAATAGAAGTTCAAACCGGCTGCCTGAGGAAATCCGCCAGAGCAGCCGCGCGGGGCAGAAAACCGCCCAGCGTAAAAAGCGGACAATTCATTTGCTACAAAACCGGACATTTCTATTTACTTCCGACAGGCTGCGCCAAAGGCGTAGACGAGTGACCATGGGCAGGTGAGGTGTGACAGGAGACGAGTGACAAGTGAAGGTCCGTATCGAAGAATGCAGGAAACTGTGTTTCTCGCATCTTGTCCCTTGTCACGTGTCGCAATCTTACAAGTCATCCAATGCGCGCTCCTGCGCCAAATGATCGATGTCGCCCCAGGAAACCGCCAACCAGGAGCCTTCGCAATGGCGAAGGACATTGATCGAAGCGTTGTAGATGGGAAAATCGCGAGGCGAGCTCAGAGGCTTGCCGTGGGCGTGGCGGTAAAGAACGTCCAGTACGCCGCCGTGGGTGACCAGCAGCAAGCGCTCGCCGGAATGTTTTCGGACACACTCGTCAATAAAATCCATCACCCGAGTGGCAAAAACGGCGAGGCCTTCGCCGCCCTCTATCGGCTGCAAGGTTGATCGAGTGGTAAACGATTCCCAAGCCTCGCGGTGGCGAATTTTCGCTTCGGCGTGTGTCAAGCCTTGCAGTACGCCAAGATGCTGTTCGCGCAGTTCCGCACGGCGTTCGACTGGGCGATTTAGCCCGATCGGGAGGGCGGTACGATAGGCGCGATTCAGGTCGCTGGAATAAATGACGTGAAATTCTTCCGCCGCCAGACGTTGACCCACGGCCTCGGCCTGGGCGAGGCCGGTTGAATTCAGCGGGATGTCGAGATGACCCTGGATTCGGCCTTCCGCGTTCCAGGCGGTTTCGCCGTGGCGCACCAGCATGATTTCAGTGATGGGATTTTTCATTTAACCCGCATTTTCAATTAATGAAAAAACACGCTTAACACGAAGGCGCACGAATACCCTCGCGTAAGCGTGGAGTACCCTTTTAGGTTTTCACAAAGGACACGAAGGAAACCAAATACAAGTGAATCCTGCCCGCGTTTTCCTGATACAGACTTCCTTCGTGAACCTTCGTGCCCTTCGTGTTGAAGAGTTTTGCGTTTCATTTGAACTTGGATCTTCCATTGATTGTGAGCGCTAGTGGAATATCCGGGTTTAAGCGGTCACGATACTCGGCACAACAAGCCCTTGAGGTATTCCCCTTCGGGAAAGGCGAGTGATACCGGGTGATCCGGTGTCGCATGAAATTGCCGCAGAACCTGCGCATTGACGCCCGCATCGAGCGCCGCGCCGGCGACAATTTTCCTGAACAGGTCGGCGGATATGCCGCCCGAGCAGGAAAAGCTCGCGAGCAGGCCGCCCGGACGCAGCAGTTTGAAACCCAACAGGTTGATATCCTTGTAGCCGCGTGCCGCGCGTTCGGCGGTGGCGGCAGTGGGGGCGAATTTCGGCGGATCGAGAATGATCAAATCGAATTGTCTTCCCTGATCGCGTAATTTGCGCAGAAAAGGAAAAACATCGGCATCGACCCATTCGCAGCGCTCTTCGGCAAAGCCGTTGTGTCGGACCTGTTTTCTGGCTGCTTCCAGCGCGTCCCCTGACGAATCCACCGACATCACAGAGCGCGCGCCGCCGGCCAGCGCGTGCAGGGTAAAGCCGCCGGAGTAGCTGAAACAATTGAGGACGTCGCGGTCCCCGCAAAGTCTGCCGATCGCGACGCGATTTTCGGATTGGTCGAGATAAAAACCGGTCTTGTGACCGCGTGCCACATCGACCTGGAACTTCACATCCGCCTCGGCGATTTCGACTATCGGCGGCGCTAGGGTTCCGCGCAGCAGTCCTGTACAGGGTGTTAATCCTTCCAGCTCCAGAATGTCGGAATCCGATCTTTCGTAAATCGCGCGGGCCGCCGTTAATTCTTGCAGCATGTCTACAATGGTGTCGCGCCAGGCCATGCACCCGGCGCTGGAAAACTGCACGACAACGACGTCCGCATAACGATCAACGATCAGCCCTGGCAAACCATCGGATTCGCCATGAACCAGACGCACGCCGGCGTCCGGCGTTTTTGGACCAAACAGTTTTCGGGTCTGTAGCGCTGCATCCAGTCGCGAGCGGAAAAATTCCGCGTCGATCGGGGTGTCTTCCTTCCAATCCCAGACCCGCGCCCGAATATTCGATACCGGATTCCAGGCCGCCAGGGCGAGAAACCCGCCGTCGCGGGTGACGATGCGCACTGTCTGGCCGGACTGCGGCGAACCTTCGACTCTTTCCACTGCCCCGGAAAAGATCCAGGGATGCCGGCGCAGCAGCGATTTCTCCCGCCCCGCCTTGAGAAACACGCGAGCCGGTTCGGCCGACCCCGTAGCCCTCATGCCTCACCCCTCACGGCTTTTGCGCTTCGCCCGCGGGTGCGCCTGATCGTAAATTTTGGCCAGATACTGGAAGTCCAGGTGGGTATAGATCTGGGTGGTGGAGATGCTGGCATGACCGAGCATCTCCTGCACGGCGCGCAGATCGCCGCTCGATTGCAGTACGTGAGAAGCAAAGGAATGGCGCAACATGTGCGGATGGACATGGGTCGGTAAACCCTGGCGAATGGCCAGCGCTTTGAGCCGCAACTGAATGTTGCGAACCGCCACAGGCGCGCCGCGCAGATCGAGGAAAAGTGCCGTCTGTTCCGGGGCGGCGAGCAGGGCCCGAACCGACTCCCAAACTTGCAAGGCCTCGATCGCCCGACTCCCGACGGGCACCACACGGGTTTTGTTGCCCTTGCCCAATACTCTGACGGTGGCATCGTCCCGATTGAGGTCCTCAAGTCTTAGCGAGGCCAACTCCGAGAGCCGCAGTCCCGAAGAGTAAAACAACTCGAACATGGCGCGGTCGCGCACTGCGAGGGGATCTTCGGCTGAAATATTCAGCAACTGGGCCGCCTCATCGGGCGACAAGGCCTTGGGCAACGGTCTGGGCGATTTAGGCGCACGCACGCCGATGCATGGATTGCGCATGTAGCCGTGATCGCGCGCCAGATGGCTGAAGAACCCACGCCAGGCGGATAGAATCCTTGCCAGGGACTTTCCGCCCAGTCCGCGTGCGTGTAACTGGGCGATGAAGCGCCGGATTTGGTGATTCTGCAATGTCTCGAGTGGCGTCTGCCCGGCAAGTTCGAGCAGCAGGCGCACGTCGTGACGATAGGCGGCCACTGTGTGCGATGACAGTCGGCGCTGTTCCGCAAGCGAGGACAGAAATCCGGTCAGCAGGCTTGGGCCAGTTCCTTGCGCGACTTGCGCTGAAGAGGTATCGGCGATGGCAGCCTTCTATAACAGACGGGACACGGCAGCGCTTGCCAGCTCACCAAGGCGCTTGAGGTAAAGCGTGCCCATTTCCGGGTAGAAACGCCGCGCATCCTCGCTGGCTAAGGTCACGAGCCCAAAGGTCTGTTCGGCGCTTAAAGGCACATAGGCAAATGAGGCCAGCCCCTGCTGCGCGCTGCCCAGCCACTCCGCGGATTCGAACATCGGCTGAGCGCAGCAGTAAGGCTGCGTCAGGCTTTCCGCAAAGCCCCTGACTTCCGTGCTGACCGGAGCAAATTCCGGTATTTGCGAATGCTGCTCATCGCCCCACATGCGAATGGCAACGGCAGGAACCTGAAAATCGTCGCGCAGACATTGCTGCAGGGTCTGCAACAAGCTTTCGAGTCCCTGAGGCTGGTAGAGTCGGATCGCGGCGCGGTGAACCCGATCACCGATGGCATCGTTTTCCTCGCCGAAGTCCACCAGTTCCCGTAGTCGGGATTCAAGCAGGCGATTTTTTTCGCGCAGGCTGACGATCTGACGCTCACTCAAGGGAATGGCGCGGCCGCCGTGCGGATGCGGAATGTGAATTTCCGCCAGCATCTCGGCATAGTCCTCAAAAAACTGCGGATTCTGTTTCAGATAACGAGCAACGTCTTCGGGTCTCATAGGGTCTTTAGATTTCCAGTTCGCCTTCAAATACCGTTTCCGCCGGTCCGGTCATGATGACCGGATTGCCGGCACCGCCCCACCCAATATCCAACAGGCCGCCACGCGTATCGACCTTGACCGGCGAATCCAGTTTGCCACGTCGTATTCCCACCACCACTGCGGCGCAGGCACCGGTGCCGCAGGCAAGGGTTTCGCCCGCGCCACGCTCGTACACGCGCAACTTGATGTGATGCCGATCGACGATCTGCATGTAACCGGCGTTAACCCGCTGCGGAAAACGCGGATGATTCTCGATCCGTGGCCCTTCGGTTAACACCGGTGCCGTTTCGATATTTTCCACGATTTGCACGGCGTGCGGATTTCCCATCGACACTGCGCCAATTTCCACTACCCTGCCCTGCACTTCAAGAGGATAGACTTGCGCCATCGCCGCCGCTTGAAACGGGATCGCGACCGGGTCAAATTGCGGCTCCCCCATGTTGACGCTGACCCGTCCGTCTGCCTCAAGTCGAGGCTCGATAATACCGGCTCGAGTTTCCACGCGCAGGCTGCGCTTCTCCGAAAGCCCCTTGGCGTGCGCGAAGCGCACGAAGCAGCGCGCGCCGTTGCCGCATTGGCTGACTTCCCCGCCATCGGCATTGAATATCCGGTAGTAAAAATCCGTTTCCTTGTTGCGCGCCGGCTCGACCACCAGCAACTGGTCAAAGCCGATGCCACGATGGCGATCCGCCAGACGGCGGATGATTTTTTCGTCGATGCGCAATGGCTCGCGAGTTGCATCAATGACTGCAAAATCGTTGCCGGCGCCGTGCATTTTGGTGAAGCGGATTTTCATGAAACGCAGGGGCGGGGGGCGAGGGGCGAGGGGCGAGG
>CAMDKM010000091.1 GCA_945900965.1 Bordetella parapertussis
GTTCTTCACCACCAAGGCAGTCAACGAGGGCACCGGCCTTGGCCTGTCGGTGGTGCATGGCATTGTGTATGGCCACGAGGGCGCGATTGTTGTTCTGAGTCAACCCGGCAAGGGGACCACCTTCACGCTGTATCTGCCTGCCCACACGAGATGAGACCTTGCAGCGAGAGGCCGCCGCCGCCGGTGTGCGCGAACTGATTTTCAAAGCCAACTCGTTGGAGGAGTTCTGCGCCGCTGGGCACGACGTGAGCACTGCCGGTCGCATCGAATTCGCGTAGGTGAACTACCCTCCCGCTTCGACCTCGCGCCGCAAGATTTCGGTTGCCCATTGATTCAAGCTTTTCCCGGCGGCGCTTCGCTTCCTTGCCTGGGTGTGGGCGATGGCAACGCCACTACTCTTCGCTGAGCAATTTCAGTATGACTTCGCAGAAGTTATTCATCGCTTCTGCTTTGAAGATGACCTCCCTTACCCCTGCCTCTTTGGCCGACTCTTGCAATTCCTCATCGACAAATCCCGATATCAACACCACCGGCAGGTCTGCGCGAATCGCGCGCACCGCGCGCGCCACATCCAGCCCCGACTGCCCAGGCATGTTGTAGTCGCTCACCACAAGGTCGAAATCCGCCGGATTCGCGCGCAATGCAGCCAGTGCTTCATCTTGATCCAGATAGCCGCTTACCCGCAGGCCGCGACGCTCCAGAAGCCGCTTGACCAGACTCACCAGAAACGAATCGTCATCAAGGTACAGAACGTGCTGCCCGCCGCTCAAATCCAGCCCCGGGGTTGAGGCGGGCTTATTGCTAACCGGGGGCGCCGCAATTGTATTCGCGGCGCAGACCGGCAGGTAAATGGTGAAGCTCGCGCCTTTGCCTGGATCGCTTTGAACCACAATTACCCCTTCGTGCGCCTGCACGATCCCGTGTACCACCGATAAACCCAGGCCGGTCCCTTGGCCCACCGGCTTGGTGGTGAAGAAGGGCTCAAAGATGCGCTCCTGCAGTGCGTGATCCATTCCCGGCCCTGTGTCCGTCACCGTCAGGCGTACCAGGGTTCCTGGAAACTTTTCGCGCAGGGCGTCCAACGCGGGGTGCTCGATGTTCTTGACCTCGTCGGGCACTGCCGTATCCAGTCGAATCTGGACGCGTCCGGGCACGCCGCCTATGGCCTGCATCTTCTGCGATTCGCGCAGTTGCGCTTGCAGCGATTCGCGCGCTGCTTCGGCGTGTTTGCGTGCGGTGATGTCCTGCAAAATAATGGAAACTCCAACAATGCTGCCGGCCCCATCCTTGATGGCCGAATGACTGCTGATGACCTCGATCAGACGCCCGTCCTTCGTGACCCGTTGCGATTCGTTCTTGAATGCTTCGCCAAGACTCAGCCGCCGGTTGTTTTCCGCCATTTGGGGGGTATGCCCCAGCGGCAGGATGAGCGCGTGCGGCTTGCCGATGATATCCGCCGCGCCATAGCCGAGCATTTTTTCTGCACCGGCATTCCAGGTCAATATTTTCCCATCCAGGGTGCGGCTGTAAATGGCGTCGTTGGAACTCTCGATAATTGTGGCCAGAAGTGAACGCGCATCCGCCAAGCGCTTGTGCTCGGTGACATCGAGATTGGTCCCGACCATCCATTCGGCCTGCCCCTGTTCATTCACGCGGACCGTTTCTACCGCCTGAATATCGCGGCAGTCATTTTCGTTGTCGCGCCGAATCTGGAATTCGTGGGCGCTGCGAGCGCGCCGACGAATGGTGTCCTGCAAGATTTCTTCCTGCTGCCGCAGTTGCCCGGGCAGTACGCGAGTGCTCCAGGCGGTGTAATCAACCAACCCATCGCTGGTCGGCGGGACCCCATAGATTTGAAACATCTCAGCCACTACTTTCAAACGTTCGGACTGCAAGGCCGTAATCAACAAGCCCATGGTCACGATGGTTGCCATATAGCTCCACACGGTGCTCGCTTTTCCGCCTGCGGGTCAAGAGGTCTGGTAATGGCTGTGTTCGAGCGTGGCGACAGCGTGCTCGATATCCTTACTATCGATCGCAAGGATTTTTCGGCATACCGCCTGCCGAATGGCAAGGCGCTCAATCAGGTGTTGTAACGCGTTGATTTAACCGCTCGCACCGCCTTGGTGAGGTTCCCATCCATCCTCTGCGCTGCGGCGCATAACTCCACCACCGAGTCGGCCATGTATGGCAGCTCGCGCACTCCCTCTGCGGCGATCTGCGCGAGCAGAGGGCGCCCGGAAGTATCTCAGGGCAGTTTCCGCAGGAATTCGGAAACCCTCATAGATGCCTCCTTGAACGTAGGACGATAGTCGAGCTTGTCAATGGCATTGAATTGGGATTCCAAAATCGGAACTCGATTGGCGAGCTGCGCGAGAAATTCCGCGCGGTGCCGGGTAAGCAGCCGTGCCGCTTTTCGAAGCGCAAGTGGTTCGCGCTCTATAACCAGGGAGAAATCGAAAACATCCCGGGCAGTGACCGAGTCGCCACGGTGCCACAGCTTCTTGGCCATTATCTCCGCGGCTGTCTCGACGCGCACTTCTCGCCCGGCAATGCGCCAGAGGTCGAATGGGTGTGCCGTCAGATTTGGGGCGGCGATAAAGTCGATCTCTCCTTCCGCGCGCACCAGCTTGACGTGGCCGGCGCCTTCCAGGTAATCCATTGACACTTTTCCAGCCACATCCGAAAGGCGTGGAGAAACATGGCCGAGCACCTGCGGATCGGGCACGAAGATGTCGATATCACGGCTGCGGCGATGGCGGTGGCGCAGCATAAGCACGGTGCCGCCTCCGAAAGTCCAGAGTGGTTCGCGACCGCCGTGTTGAGCGATTTCATCGACCAAGGTCAACGCAAGATTGAACAAGGCACGCCATGGCCCACGTGGCAAGCGGCGGGGCTGTGTCGAATTCACGATTAGACCGCTCTGATACTTATTGGGAAATCAAGCCAATGCGCGCCGTGGCGAACGCCAATCGGCTGCCCAGCGTTCGATGTGTCGCCAGATCGTCACGGGCGATATCTTGGCGCGTCGCGCCGCCTCATCGACCGCTCGCACCAGCAATGGCAGCGGCGCTTCGTCAAGCAGCGTGGCAAGCTGCGGTTCCAGCGCGATCGGCGCATGGCCGCTTGCCAAAGCGTCAGCCAATTCATCTGCTTCGAGGCCACGCCGGTAGCTGACGCCCGCGCCGCGGCTGGCCATGCGAAGACCATTGCCGGACGCGGGGTAAGCCCGCGCATCGAGGCCGAGCCCGACGATCTCCAGCACCGCAGCAAGACGCCCAAATGACAAATCCTTGAGAGTGCCGTTTTCGAGCTGGTTGATGGTGGCGCGCGAAAGCCCCGCGAGGCGCGCAAGGCGCATCTGCGAAAGACCCAGCGCGATGCGGCGCTCGCGCAGGTGCTTGCCAATGTCGAGGAGGTTCATGGTTTGAGTCTGGGGAGATTAGTATGTCAAATATATTATACACATGTTGAGGGTGCCAGGCGGTGGCACGCCAAGCTGCCGGTGGTGCTCGACTCGGGCCAATCGGCCGCAGAGGCAATAGGGACGGGCGTTTCGGGCAATCCGAGGCCGTCAGGAGCATCAAACGCGGTTCGCCTGACCGCCCATCGAGCGCACCCCGGCCAGGGCGCGTGCGGCGACATCGTTCAAGGTCACCACTTCGTCGACACCGCCGCGCGCTATGGCCTCCTTGGGCATGCCGAATACCACGCAACTCGCCTCATCCTGCGCGATGGTGTGCGAGCCGGTCTGTTTCATCTCCAGCATGCCGGTGGCGCCATCCTTGCCCATGCCGGTGAGGATGATGCCCAGCGCCGGCAATACCGTCTCGGCGCTTGATTTGGAGGCGCTTCCCGCGGGCGGATGCTGGCGGATGCGCGCGCTCGCCGCGACGCGGATTTTGTCGGTGATTTCAGCGGTGTAATCCTTGAGGCCGCTGGCGATATCGATTTTGGGCTTGGAGACGAAATCGATGGCGCCCAGTTCCAGCGCGCGCATCGTCACCTCCGATCCCCGCTCGGTGAGCGTTGACACCATCACCACCGGCATCGGCCGCAGGCGCATCAGCTTTTCCAGGAAGTCCAGGCCGTCCATCTTCGGCATCTCGACATCCAGCGTAATCACGTCGGGGTTGAGATTGCGGATCATCTCGCGCGCGACCAGCGGGTCGGGCGCGGCGCCCACCGAGGTGTTCGAGGGCGTTACACCGGAATCGAGCAATATCCGCCAGCCGCCCGGCCCGCTTCGTCCAAAGTCGAACGGCCCTCCCATGTCGATGCCCAACCCGCGCGCACCGCTTCATTGATAAGCGCATTGCGGGTATTGCCTCGCTATTTGGCCATGTATTCGACCGATGGCTCGGTCGGAAGCTTTCGCGCAAGGCGGGCGAAATCGCGATC
>CAMDKM010000092.1 GCA_945900965.1 Bordetella parapertussis
GACCTGATCGCACTCGCCAAAACGCGCCCCGGCGAACTCGCCGCGGCATCTTCCGGCGCCGGCAACTCCGATCATCTCGCACTGGAACTCTTCAAATCGATGGCGAAGATAAACGTGATTCACGTGCCCTACAAAGGCAGCGGCCCCACCGCGATTGCGCTGCTCTCGGGCGAAGTGCAATTGATGTTCTCCAGCATACCGCCGACACTCGGGCATATACGCGCCGGCAAAATGCGCGCGCTCGGCATCGGCAACGCTGCGCGCCTGCCGTCGCAACCGGAATTTCCCACCATCGCCGAAGGCGGCCTGCCCGGCTTTGAGGCGTATTCGTGGGCCGGCATCGTCGGTCCTGCGAAAATGTCCGCCGATGTGGTGCAAAAACTTAATCGCGAAATCAACGAAGGGCTGAAGTCCAAAGACGCGGTGGACCGCTTCCTCGCCAACGGCACCGTGCCGGCGCCCGCCACACCCGAAGCATTCACCGCGCTGATTCGCTCGGAAATACAAAAATGGGGCGTGGTGGCGCGCGCAGCCAACATTCGAGCAGACTAAAATAGCTCTTAAAAACCAACACTTACATTCACTCCTGCCGTAGGATGGGTGAAGCGTAGCGCAACCCATCACAAACCACCGGGGCCACTCTATCCGGCGCGCGCAGCCCCCGGCACTAAGGTCACGCATTACACATCGCGCACAGCGTGTAGGGCACAATCGCGATTGCGTTCCACGCAGGCAATCACCGAAAAGTCCCCATGGCCAAAACAAAAACCAACGACACCTCCGCCAACCTCGGCTTTGAAGCCAAGCTCTGGCTCGCCGCCGATAAGCTGCGCAACAACATGGACGCAGCGGAATACAAGCACGTCGTTCTCGGTCTGATCTTTCTCAAATACATTTCTGAAACTTTCGACGAGCACCACGCCAAACTGGTTGAAGGCAAAGGGGATTACAAAGGCGCCAACCCCGAAGACAAAGACGAATACCTCGCCGCCAATGTGTTTTGGGTGCCCAAAGAGGCGCGCTGGCCGCAACTGCAGGCCAAAGCCAAGCTGCCCAGCATCGGCAAGGACGTGGACGATGCCATGGTCGCGCTCGAACGCGACAACCCGCGCCTCAAAGGCGCGCTCAACAAAAACTATGGCCGCGCCGATCTCGACAAACACCGCCTTGGCGAACTGATTGACCTCATCGGCTCCATCGACTTGCTCCCCTCTCCCGCCGGGAGAGGGGCCGGGGGTGAGGGAGAAGTGGAATTATCGCGCCGCAGCGTCGACTTGTTAGGCCGCGTGTTCGAATACTTCCTCACCCAGTTCGCCAGCGCCGAGGGCAAAAACGGCGGCCAGTTCTACACGCCGTCGTGCGTGGTGCGCCTGCTGGTGGAAATGCTCGCCCCCTACAAAGGCCGCATCTACGACCCCTGCTGCGGCTCCGGCGGCATGTTCGTGCAATCCGAAAAATTCGTCGAAGCCCACGGTGGCCAGCTCGGCGACATCAGCATCTACGGACAGGAAAGCAATCCCACCACGCGCCGCCTCGCCATCATGAACCTCGCACTGCGCGGCATCGAAGCCGACTTCGGCCCCGAAAACGCCGACACCTTCCGCCGCGACCTACACCCCGATCTGCGTGCCGACTACGTGCTCGCCAACCCGCCGTTCAATGACTCTGACTGGTTTCGCAAGGATGATGACGTGCGCTGGCAATACGGCGTGCCGCCCAAAGGCAACGCCAACTTCGCGTGGGTGCAGCACTTCATCCATCACCTGTCAGCGCAAGGCATGTCGGGCTTTGTGCTGGCCAACGGCAGCATGAGCTCCAACCAGTCCGGCGAAGGCGACATCCGCAAAGCCCTGATCGAAGCCGACTTGGTGGATTGCATGGTCGCCCTGCCCAGCCAGCTTTTTTACAGCACGCAGATCCCGGTATGCCTGTGGTTCCTCGCCAAGAATAATTAGGCCTCGTGCGTCAGTCAGGGGCGAGCACATCAACCGAATACAAAATTCATGACGCAACCCGGAATTCCTAGCCGGACAATTTGCCGGACATTTTGTCCGGGGAGGAAAAAATTCTCTCAATGGACAAAAATTTTCCTGGCCGGACAATTTGCCGGACACTGCGTCCGGCGAGCCCCGGCTCCGTTGCTCGGACAAGCGGCTTGGTAGAAACGGAAGGATTGAGGGGTGGAGCCTGAAGTGTTTTCCGTGATCCCAAAAAACAAAAGGCCCCAGCAGTCGCCGGAGCCAGTTGCCGACCGGGAATCCCCAGTCCGTATGCGTTACTCTACTGGAACCGACACATAAAGTAAACATCGTGTTTAATCCTGATTTACACAAACTGTTTTTCGCAAGCCAATGCCCGCACTTAACGAATCTACCGTCGAAGACGCCGTCTTAGAATGGTTCGCGGCGCTGGGCTACACGGTCGCCCACGGCCCACACCTCGCCCCCAGTGAGATTGAGGCGGAGCGCGATTCGTTTAGTGACGTGGTGCTGGTGGGCCGCCTGCGCGAGGCGATCCGCCGCTTGAACCCAGCCATACCTTACGAGGCCCGCGAAGATGCCTTGCGCAAGGTGCTGCAGGTGGCCACGCCGTCGCTGGCACAGACCAACCACGCGTTTCATCGCATGCTGCGCGATGGCGTGGATGTGGAGTATCCACGGCCCGATGGCTCGATCAAAGGTGACAAGGCGCGGCTGCTAGATTTTACCGACACGAGCGCCAACGACTGGCTGGTGGTGAACCAGTACACGGTAATCGAGGGCCAGCACACCCGGCGACCGGATATTGTGGTGTTTGTGAACGGGCTGCCGCTGGGTTTGATTGAACTGAAAAACGCGGCGGACGAGGACGCAACCATCTGGAGCGCCTACGCGCAGTTGCAAACCTACAAGGCCGAGATTCCGTCGCTGCTGCACTACAACGCGGTATTGCTGGTGAGCGACGGCCTGCAGGCGCGCATCGGTTCACTTACGGCGAATCAGGAGTGGTTCAAGGTCTGGCGCACTATCGAGGGTGATAGTGACGCACCGAACACCGCGCTGGAACTCGCAGTGATGGTGCGCGGCGTGTTCGAGCAACGGCGCTGGCTGGATTTATTGCAGCATTTCATTGTGTTTGAGGAAGACGCCGACAGCGGCGCGCTGCACAAGATTATTGCGGGCTATCACCAATTTCATGCGGTGAATGCGGCGGTGGAAGAAACCCTGCGTGCCAGTGGGATGCATGACCACAACCTCGCACGCGAGGAAAGAGGCACCTATTGGGCCGGCCGCATGCACGGCGGCAAGGCCGGCGACCGGCGCGCGGGCGTGGTGTGGCACACACAGGGCAGCGGCAAGAGTTTCACCATGCTGTTTTTTGCCGCGCGCGTGATCCGCGAGCCGGCGATGCAAAACCCGACGCTGGTGGTACTGACCGACCGCAACGATCTCGACGATCAGTTGTTCGGGCAGTTTCAGCGCTGCCACGACATCCTCGGACAGATGCCGGTGCAGGCTGAGAATCGTGAGCAACTGCGTGAACTGCTGGCAGTGGCTAGTGGTGGAGTGGTGTTTACTACTATTCAGAAGTTTTTGCCTCCCTCACCTCCTCCCTCACCCCCAGCCGGCTCCGCCCCCCTCGCTACGCTCTCCCCGGAGGGTGAGGGGAGTAATCGGCGGGCGCTTTCTGAGCGGCGGAACATTATCGTGATCGCCGACGAGGCGCACCGCAGCCAGTATGACGTGATCGACGGGCTTGCCCGCCACATGCGCGATGCGTTGCCGCAGGCGTCATTTATCGGTTTTACCGGCACGCCGATCGAGAAAACCGATGCCAACACGCGCGCGGTGTTCGGCGATTACATTTCGATTTACGACATTCAGCGCGCGGTGGCGGACAAGGCCACGGTGCCGATTTATTACGAAAGCCGCATTGCCAAGCTCGGCCTGAACGCCGCCGCCCTGCCCGAGATCGACGCTGAGTTTGATGAGATCACCGAAGGCGAGGAGCAAACCCGCAAGGAAAAGCTCAAAACCAAGTGGGCCGCGCTGGAAGCGCTGGTGGGCGACCCGAAACGCATCGCGCTGATTGCCGCCGATCTGGTGACGCATTTCGAAAAGCGCATCGAAGCGATGGACGGCAAAGCGATGATCGTGTGCATGAGCCGCCGCATTTG
>CAMDKM010000093.1 GCA_945900965.1 Bordetella parapertussis
TCGCGCACAATGCAGAGGGTTTTTAGCCTAGCGGGCGCGGCGCACCAAAGTCGATGAGCGGCGTGGCCTGCCACCGCGACCGGTAGGCTAAAGACCCTGTTGGACTGAACCGGCGCGCAGGCGGTGACGCTATGGGGATTGAATCAAAGCGGCGTCGTCAAAGCGCGAAGCTGACGTGAGCAAGAGACGTGCAGCCGAAGCACGAGCATTCAGTTCCTGTACGGGCATCGGATATCTGAGGTGCGCGAGGCGTGATTTGGTGGGCAAAGGAGTTACGGCAAGAGCGCATTACTTCGGGATGTGTCTGCGCTGACGAAAGGAAGTCCGGCGTTTGGCGAGGAAGTTCGCAACGCGTTGAGCAGGTTTTGAGCGGTCGAGGTCATCAGTGATCGCGCGGCGGCCCGCGTGGCAGGGCGCCCGGCAGGAAGATTTCAATGCAAACCATGTGCCCATGAGCGCACTTGGGGCAAGCACGCAGGGATTTGCCGGTGAGTCGCTCGTAGTGATCGCGGTAGTCGAGAGGGGCATCGTGGAGTTTCACGGCGGGTGCGGGTTGGGCGAGCAACTGCCGACAGCGGGCAAGTTTGAGCGCGCGGTGGCGGTTGGCCAGCAAACCGTAATGTCGAATCCGTTGAAATCCGCCCGGAAGAACATGCAGCAGGAAGCGGCGCATGAACTCCTGCGCATCCAGGCGCATGACCTTCTGGCGCGATTCGTGGCGGTAATCCTTCCAGCGAAAGCTCACCTTGCCATCGCTGAAGTCGAGCAGGCGATTGTTGGAGATGGCTACCCGATGCGTGTAGCGGCCGAGATACTCCAGGACCTGCTGGGGTCCGCCCAACGGTGGCTTGGCGTAGACCACCCACTCGGCTTGGCGTGCGGGAGCCAGATACCTGGCGAAGGCGCCAGGCGCCTGAAGCGGTTCAAGGGCGTTAAAGAAACGCAGACACCCGGCCTCGAAGGCGCCCTGCAATTGCGCCAGAAACAGGCGGCGAAACAACCGCGAGAGAACACGCACCGGCAGGAAGAATCCGGGCCGGCAGGAAATCCAGCGCTCGCCGTCAGCGCTCAAACCGCCGCCGGGGACCACACAGTGCAGATGCGGGTGATGCTGCAGATTCTGGCTCCAGGTATGAAGGATGGCGATGAAGCCGATCTGGGCACCCAGGTGTTTGGGATCGGCAGCGATCGTGCGCAAAGTCTCGGCGGTGGCGTGAAACAGGATCTCGTAGACCACGGCCTTGTTCTGGTAGGCGATCGCGGCGATTGCCTCGGGTAGCGTGAAGACCACGTGGAAATAATCAACGCCAATGAGGTCGGCCTGACGATCTTCCAGCCATTGCGCGCGCGCGAGGGACTGGCACTTCGGACAGTGCCGATTGCGGCAACTGTTGAAGGCGATGCGCTGGTGAGCGCAGGTGTCACACTGCTCGACATGTCCACCCAGCGCAGCGGTGCGGCAACGCTCGATTGCGCTCATGACGCAGCGCTGCCCACGGCTGAGGGCATCGGCGTGTTGTTCGCGGTAGGCAGGCCCGGCCTGGCGAAAGATGTCCGCCACCTCGAGCCCCAATGGGCGCAACACCCGCCTCAGGAGTGAGCGGGCGGCGGCGGGTTCGGTGCCGGAGATTCAACCTTGGGTAATAAGTCCAAGGGACTGGTCGTGGCGCACACGGTACTGGTGGCGACCTTCAGGTAATGCGAGGTCGTGGCCAAGCTGCGGTGACCGAGCAGGAGTTGAATGGTGCGCACATCGGTGCCGGACTCCAGCAGGTGGGCTGCGAACGCGTGGCGCAGCGAGTGCGCGGTGATTGGCTTTGCAATACCTGAGGCACGTCGTGCTTTCTGGCAGGCTGAACCCACGGCGCCGCGGGTAATCGGTTGCCCGGCAAGGTTCCCCGGAAACAACCACAACCTCGGGCGCACGGCCTTCCAGTACGCGCGTAACACATCGAGCAAGCGCGGCGAGAGCATCACATAGCGATCCTTGCGCCCTTTGCCTTGATCGACTCGCAGCGTCATGCGCTGACTATCGATGTCGGTCACTTTCAGATGAGTAGCCTCGGAGATGCGCAAGCCCGCCGCATAGGCCGTCATCAGAATCGCTCGCTGCTTTAGGCTCTCAACCGAGTCCAGGAACTGCATCACTTCCTCGCGACTGAGAATCACCGGCAACCTGAACGGTTTCTTGGACATCGGAATCTCATCAATGGACCAATCGCGTTTGAGCGTCACCTTGTACAGAAAGCGCAGCGCGCCGGTCGCGACGTTGATACTGCTTGGCGAGAGCCTCCGGTTCTGCGTCAAATGGACCTGATAGGCGCGAACCTCCTCCGGGCCGAGCAAATCCGGCGACCGCTTAAAGTGTTTTGCGTAGGCAACAACATGTAGCACGTAGGCCGATTGGGTGTTTTTAGCGAGATTGCGAATACCCATGTCTTCGAGCATCCGCTGGCGTAGAGGGGTCATGGCAAAGCTCCTTATCGAGATTGAGTGAAGTGCTGCAAGCAGCAACTCCATCGTTCTCTGATCGGAGCTTCCTGTATATTCGACCCACCGATTCGGGCCGGTAGCCCACCACTACCGCGTCAGCGGTTTAGTCCAATGCCGATTATGTCCAACACTCGGGTTTGCCGATGCCCGGTCCCGGGTTTACTGGGTAAATCAGCTTTTAAATTACGCCAATTCATGGAGGTGCTGTCACTGCGGCTGCAGGCCGATGCGGCGAATGAGATCTCCCCAGCGCTTGCCTTCGACGCGGATGAAGTCCTCCGTGCCCTGGACGGTGCGCGCACCCTGCATGTTGTACCAGCCCCATTGCGCCAGGCGATTCTGGAATTCAGGATTCTTCACGATCGGATCGGACGCGCGATTGGCGCGCTGGAGGATCTCGGCCGGCGTTCCGCTGGGCGCGAGTAGCACCACCCAGGCATTCATCGAAAAATCCGAAAACGTTTCGGCGATGGTGGGTACGTCTTCCCAGCCCTTCAAGCGAACCGGGGAACTGACCGCCAGCACGCGCACTTTTCCCGCCTGCACGAGCTCGGCAATGCCCGGCAACGACGTGACGCTCATGGAGATTTCCCCTGTCATGGTGTCCTGCAGAAGCTGCTGCGTGGTCTTGTAAGGCACTTCCAAAAGCTCGATGGCGGCACGTCTTGACAGCCACTTGCCGAACATCCCGGACACCGGGACCGTTACTCCGTAGCTGACTTTCCCGGGCTGCGCTTTTGCGAGCGCGACCACGCCCTCGAGGTTCCTGGCCGGAAGCGCCGCATTGGCGACGAGCGCGAACGCCGCGGTATCGACGATGGTCGCGGCGGGCGTCAAATCGCGCGCCGGGTCGACCGACATCGATTTCAGCATGAGCGGATTGATGACGATCGTCTGGGACGCAAGCATGAACGTATAACCGTCAGGCGCCGATCGGGCCGCCGCCTCGAGCGAGATCATCCCTTCACCGCCGGGGCGGTTTTCCACAATCCACGGTTGCCCGAGAGTCCTGGCCATCTGCTCGGCGTACAGCCGCGCGACAATGTCCGTGACTGTGCCGGCAGCGACCTGCGATATCAGGCGGACCGGTTTCACCGGCCACGGCTGCTGCGCAATCGTCGGACCTGCGGCGCATAGAAGGGCAGCAAAAGCCAGCACTCGAGACTATTTCTTCATCACACGTCTCCTTGTGTTGTGGCTCTTTAACCGTTCTCTTGTTCCTACCATCCGCCGAGACTGCCGGGTGATGGGGCTGCTGGAATGTAGATAATGCTACCGTTTGCCGTCCCAGTGTTGCCACCCCTCGGTGCTTGCGCGCCGGCTTCTACAAGGAACCCTCGATGGAAACCGACCGCCTGCTGCTGGTGGGCAGCATTCCCCTGGACTCGGCGAAGGAAGTCTTCGACGTGTTCGGCAAGCCGCTGGCGCCCTGGCTGCGCGCGCTGCCCGACGGAGAGACCGGCCTGCGCAAACACTGGATCAGCCGCGTCCACTATCAAGTGCT
>CAMDKM010000094.1 GCA_945900965.1 Bordetella parapertussis
GAAGGCTTCAACCCCAACACCACCGACAGCGTCTGTCGCAATCGCCGATACACCGCGATGCCTTCCGCGGACCGTCCGGTCGCGGCATGGCAGCGCATCACGCCTTGATAGAACTCCTCGGCCAGTTCGTCGGCTTCAATGCCACGCCGGTAACAGGCCAGTGCCAGATCCCAGGTACCACGTTCCTCCAGTTTCTGGCCCATGGCCGACACCAGGCGCGCCAACTGGTCACGCAGTTTCAGCCGCGCAACAATGATCGTCCGATCATCTTCATCCGCGGGGAGCAAGGCGCCCTTGTATAGCTCCAGCGCGTGATGGCCCAGACGAGCCAGAGCTTTCGGACTCTCGCCACCCGCCTCCACCGTCTCGACCATATCGGCAAACGCCCAAGCGTCCACCCAGCATAGTTCGCGGTTCAGGCTGATGTGTTCGTCCCGCACGATTACCGCGTCAGTTTGCCCAAGGAGTTTACGCAGCCGAACCAGGCACACCTCCAACGCTTTGCGACCCGCATCGCCCTCGTCGTCCGTCCAGAGCGCATCGACTAGCCGGGCACTGGGCACCGGCTTGCCCCCGCCCGCCACGATGGCTTTCAGCACCGATAACACGCGCCGTGGTGCCTTGCCCGAGAATTCCAGAGTCCGTCCATCGCATTCGATCTCAAATCGTCCAAGCGCATGAACTCGAACCGGCCACGGCCACGATTCGGGCGCGTCCAATGGCGGCCGAATGCGCAAACGACGGATCACGTCGGTCACATAATCCCGATCCACGCCGATGCGCAGCGCTTCGGCAAAAACGCTACCTGTCACGATGGCATAGCGCGCCATCTGCGGAAATTGAAAGCCATGGCTTCGGCAATAGGCAATGGCTTCCCGGGTCAGATTGCGTCCGCGTTCCGGGTCGCCGTGCACCAATGCCGTATAGGCCTCCAGAAGCTGTGCCTGGCATTCCCAGAAACCGAAACACGTGCCCGCGATCATTCGCCGCAAGCGCGACAAGGTCTCATTCAATCTGTCCAATGCACCAGTCACCGCCATTCCGGCTACTTCGTGCTCGACACTCAGAATTTCGATGTAACGCATTCCGGCTGCCACCGCCAGTTGGACGGCCTGATGGCTCCCGTTAACCACGGCCTGGTAATTGCCGGCGGCGCAGTCCAGATGCACCTTTGACTGGGTAACATGCCACACGTCCATGGGGCGATCAGGTGTTGCCATGGCAACTGTCCGCTCGTAGCACTTGCGCGCGTTGTGAATATCGCCAAGCATCGCGAAGCAGGAAATCTGGTAACTGGTGATCAAAAGAATAGTTCGGCGCAAACCTTGCAATCCATGCTGCTCGCTCAATACTACGCAGCGATCAAGCGACTCGATTCCCGCTTCATATTGTCCGATGACTGGCAGGTAATAACCTTTTCTCAGCAACCACCACAACTGGTTGAAGGGTGTGAGTTCCGGGTGATTCATCAGCGGATCCGCGCAGGCTACGGCGACCCTGCCCCGCTCCATGTCGCAGGCGATGTTGCAATAACTCAGCAGGATCATTGCCATCGACACCTTGCTGTTGACGTCCATTTCTTCGTCCAGCATTTCCGTCACGCGCTCTACGGCGCGGGGAAGCAAACGATGATCGGGTACGGCGTACAACATGCCTACCAGAAAGCTGGAATAGATTTTTCTTTCGGTGCCGGGGTCGGACGTAAACTGCATCCGGTCCAGCAAAGGGTCCAGGGTATCGACCCAGCGCCGCATCGGACCAAAGTCGGACCATTCGAAAAAATAACTGTCGATAACGCCAGCTGCCGATAGCGCCTGCCCCTTGGCATCGCCGATGGCGGCGAACTGCCCGAAGGCACGTTCAAGATGGCTTCGTGCCTGGCACTGATCGAGGGAGTTAAGCGAGACGCCAAGCCAGTAGCGAACCCAGGGCGCGTCTTCGAGAACGCCATTCGGGAGCGCCTGGACCCAATCGCGTAGCGTCTGGCCCCGGCCCTGCGCAAGGAGCGCTTGGGCGTGCCGTTCGATCAGTCGCCGGGCCCCCGGCCAATCCTGCGCGTCGCGGAACAACTGGTACGCATCGTCAAAGTCCAGGCGCGCTTCGAGCAGTCGCGCGGCTTTGCGCTCCGTCTCGCGCAAGGCATCGGCGCCGAGCACCGCAGCGGCTTTTCCCTTCAGGAATTCACGAAATAGCGCGTGATACCAATACGTCGGTTCGATGCCCGGTCGCCGATGTGTAAACAGATGACGTCTGTAAAGATCGTCGAGAATGTCGGAAGCCTGCGCATTGCCCGTTAGATCCCGCGCCAGCGAGACCGGCACCTGGGGAAGAATGGCCGTGGCAACCAGAAATTCACGGGTTGGTTGCGGAAGACGTTCGAAAATTTGGGTCGCAAAATAACTGAAAATGGATTCGCGTTCGGCTGGCATTCCTGCCGCCGCGCCGTTGCCTTTCCGGTAGCTGTCCAGCATCAGCGTGAGACCCGCTGCCCAGCCGCCGCTTTCGTTAAATAGGCGCTGCGATTCCGCGCCGTCGATGCCCGGCAATCGCGCACCGATGATGGTCTTCGCCTCCTCGAGGCTCAGTTTGAGATCGTCCCAATCGACAAACCCGACATTCTCGTTAGCGATCAGCCGTGCATAACTGTCCGGCGGATCACGGCGACTGACCGCCACCAGCACGCTGCCGGACGGAATTTCCGCAATCGCCTGGGCCACCAGTTCATGGAATAACTGCCCGGACTCCACCTCCTGATAATTGTCCAGCACCACCACGGCGCCTTCCGGGAGCAAGGCAAACAGTGCCCGAAAGAACCGGCGCGAGAACCCGGCGATATCGTGCTGGTATTCGGGCGTGAGCAGCGGAAGCGTTTGACGGGCCTTCTCCGCAAACGGCAAGGCCGCCTCGACCAGGTAGTAGAAAAAAGTCGCGACATCGGAATCGCCCGCATCGACCTGATACCAAAGCCCCGGGGCATGGCGGGCATCGAGCCAGGTAGCGATAAGGGTGGTCTTGCCCGCGCCCGGCGGCCCGACCACGCAGATGGCAGACTTGTGTTCCCGGCATTCGTCCAGCCGTGCAAATAAACGATCCCGATCCGCAGCCCCGTGCAATCGCGGACGGGTGAGCTTTGCCAGTGTGCTGGGTCGCTTTGCCATGGAAATTCGAGTCACTCCCTTCCCAATGCAATGATGCACCCTTCCGACCTACGAACTCCCTACGAATTTGACATCGGGCGCACGATCAAGATTACCGCGCTGCAATATCTCGCAGACAAACCTTAAAAACTCGCTCACCGCAGAGGACGCGGAGGAAGACAAAACTCGGTAAGTAATAAAATCTCTACGGAGTCTGACCAATGGAAATTTCTTATCTTCTGCCTTGATTTCGAATTTCCTCGGCGTCCTCCGCGTCCTCCGCGGTGAGAGTTGGGGTCTGAAGAAATTTCAACCTAACTTCTGCCACGGTAATCGCACTTCCAAATGCCCCCCGGACAGTGCTAGAGTCACCGGCGTATTTCAAATAATTAGAGGGGGTGGACCATGGCAATTGCAGTAGCTAAATTTCTGGATGTCGCCAATGGCTTGCAGGCCAACCAGTTTTCGGTGGGCTCGCGGGACAAAATCAATTCTTTCAACGACCTCGATCCGATTTACAAGCGGCTGATCGACGAACCGATTCCGGTGGTG
The DNA here is from genome assembly GCA_945900965.1 of Bordetella parapertussis. Taxonomy (GTDB): domain Bacteria; phylum Pseudomonadota; class Gammaproteobacteria; order Burkholderiales; family JACQAP01; genus JACQAP01. The sequence goes on from CAMDKM010000094.1 coordinate 3,690, forward strand.
CTGGCGGTGATGGGCTCCGACGGGCGGCCGAACCTCACCCCGATGTGGTTCGATTACGAGGGCTCGACGGTGCTGGTCAACGTCGCTTCGCACCGCAAGAAGATCGAATGGATCCGTGCCAACCCGAAGTTGTCCATGCTGTTGGTGAATCCGGCGAACATGTACCACTGGATGAGCATCAAATGCACGGTCAAGCGCGAGGTCTCGGAGGACGATCCGAAGGAAGGCAAGCGCGTGACCGCCCAGCTCGACAAGATCTGGACGAAATACAC
>CAMDKM010000095.1 GCA_945900965.1 Bordetella parapertussis
GTGGCTCATCTCCATGATCGATGCGCCGCTTTCCCCCCAGTTGAGCAATTCGTCCTTGGCCGTTCGTAAAACGGGTTCGGGGATGGCTGCGGGCCCTGCGCAAAAGTTATAGGCACGTTTCATGAGAATCTGCGCTCCTTCTGATATACGACCGCGCGGCCAAAGGCTTGCCGCGCTGCTTCCAACAGCCGGTGCGAGATTTTTGCGACGGCGGTCTCACAAGGTCGATCATGGTTTGGGCTTTCCGCCAATTGTCCCGCCAACGACGTCACTAGTACACAATAACCTGCGCAAGAACCTGCGCGTGCGCGGCACCAAGGAAGAAGGCACAATCAACCGCAACGGGCAATCAGCCCCAACATCCTGAAAAATTCGACTGCCTCGGGACCTTGGCGTTGGCATGCGGTTGCCGACGAGTCCGCCTTGCGACAAGCGGCGTTTGAAGCCATCTATGCCGCCGCGGCACAGGCCATCCACGAACGCGGCCAATTCCAACTTGTGCTCGCCGGCGGAAATACGCCGCGCGGAATTTATCGCGCCTTAGGCGCAGCCCAAACCGACTGGTCCGCTTGGCATATCTATTTCGGCGACGAACGTTGCCTGCCGGCGACCGACGCAGATCGCAACTCGCGCATGGCCGCGGAGGTTTGGCTCGATTACGTGCCCATTCCGCCCTCTCAGGTGCATTGGATACCCGGAGAGTTGGGGGCTTTGCAGGCCGCCGGCGTGTATGCCGAAATCCTGCGGACGGTCGGTGACTTCGATCTGGTGTTGCTCGGGCTGGGAGAGGACGGCCACACGGCAAGCCTGTTTCCCGGCCAAGAGTGGGGGACTGGCCCCGGGTCGCCGGACACGCTGGCGGTGTTCGATGCGCCCAAGCCCCCGCCGCAGCGTGTGTCCATGAGCGCGACACGCCTCGGCCGTGCGCGGCAAGCCCTGTTTCTGGTCAACGGCAAAGCGAAACACCGCGCTGTGGCAGAGTGGCGTTCCGGCAAGGACGTTCCGGCGCGCGCGATTATGCCGGCCGCGGGTGTCGATGTGCTGGTGGAGTCCGCGCTGCTCCAGCCACTGGCGGGTTGTACCTGAGGGCAACGCCCGAGCCCTGTCAACACGATAAGCAGCGAGGTAATATCGGCGCAGAACCCTTACAATCGAGGATTATGGGCGCTGAAATCACATTGCCGCGGCGCGCACTTAGCGTCGAGGACTACCACCGGATGGGCGAGGTAGGGTTGTTCGCCCCCGAGGAGCGGCTCGAACTCATTCACGGAGACCTGGTGACCATGGCGCCGATTGGTGGGCCGCATATGCCCTTGGTCTATATTCTCGCCCAGCTTGTCTCAATGAAGGTGGGACGATCGGTCGTGGTTTCGGTGCAGAATCCGATCGGCATTTCACCCGATAGCGAGCCGCAACCGGACATCGTGTTGCTCCGCCCGGAGTGCTGGGGCCGCGCCACGGTTCCGAGCGCCAAAGACGTGCTTCTCGTGATCGAGGTTGCCGACACGACGCTTGCACGCGACCGCGAAATCAAGATCCCGCTTTACGCTCGACACGGAATCCCGGAGGCGTGGCTGTTCGATGTGGCGGGCGAGTCCACCACGATTTATCGCGAACCGAGTCCGGAGGGCTACCGAATAGCGCTTTTGCAGGCCCGCGATGCAATCATCTCGCCTCTGCTGAAGCCCGACGTGGCGATCGCGCTCGCGGAAGTCTGGCTGGCGAGGGCCAATTAGTCTCTTATCATTCAAGAGTTGACGATTTTGGTGAAGATATTGTCATTTTGCATTAGCCAGAGCGGGGATGATCTGAAATTGCGTAAGCGAGCAGGCGGCGGCAATGGCAGCGCGCCCCAAGCGCGTGAGGTAATAGCGATAGGAATGGGCGACGCGCTTAATCAGGCCGATGGATCGCAGGCGATGCAACTGGCGCGACAGGCGCGAATCGCTGAACTCGGGTACGTGCTTTTTCAGATCGGCTCTGCGCATGCCGTGGATGTTGAACTCGGGGCGCTGCAAGGCGCGCAGCAGCCGTTGCTCGGTGCGCTCGAAGAAATTCAGTCCCTTGATGGTTCGATCCCCCTCGCGTTGTTGCTCGGTGAGGCGGACCAAATCACGCTGGCCGTTGGAGGTATCCTGGATGGCAGACAGAAACTCCAGGTAGCGCCGATTGCAGCCCAGAAGGATCTCGCGCAGATCGATCAGGCTGTAGATGGACTTTTTGAGCCCGGCCAGTTCACGGGTTGGCTGCCCATCCCGGTGTTCCACCTTGCGGTGGTGCTTAAAAAACGAGACATCGTTGGTGGTGGTCTCCAGTCGCAGAATGCGACCGAATTTGTCGTACATCTTTACCCCGGTTTTGCCGAAGCGGTGCTTGATGCAGGTGCCCTCGATGCGGGTGGCGAATTGGCTGCCCACTTCTTGTGCCAGAAGCGGAGTGATCTTCTTGCCAAGAAAGCTTGCCACCTGGTCGGCCTTGACCGAGAGCACGGCCTCGCGCGAGAGTTGCTCGTACAGGGGCTTGAGCATCGCTTCGGAACGAAACACCAAGTCGGTGGAGTATTCCACCTGCATCAGGCTCCAGTGGTAATCCTGTCCAAACACATCGAGTACCGGACAGAAACGTTTGGCGTAATAGTCAAGCCGCCGGTGCAATTGCTCCGGTTTGATCGTATCGGACAGCGACTGTGCGCGCTCCCAATCTTCGATCTTCACAAACGCGTTATCGGCCAAGGTGAATTCAATATTGGCCGCGGCGAGCTTGCGCGCCAGCCACGAGTGCCCATTGCAGTAGAACTGAAGCCGGAACGGGCACCAAGTGGGAACTCGCAGGTAGCACAGCCCCAGTTTCTCGTCGATGAAGTAAAAGTAGTAGTGCAGGCATTTACCCGAATCGGGTTTGAGAAAGGTTTTACCGCTCGCCTTGTCGTGCCAAGGCTTATAGCTGGTACACGATTCCATGGCCGAGATCACGTGCACCAGCCCCGGTTGATCACCCCGGCGCGCGAGCACCTTAGCCACCACCTCTTCCTTTCGAATGTGGGGCTTGTTGATGTGCTCGATCGCAATGCCCGCCTCGGCGCAGACTTCTTGGGCGCGCGCCCGAATTCGATCACGCAAAGGCTCGGCAAAGCGCGCATAGTCAAAAATACGAATCTTTCGCGAATACAGAAAGCTCGTCATTCCCGCCGCGTAGCATGCGCCAGGCAACGTACCGGTAATGACAATGCGGTCATAACAAGACAGCGTACCCGCAAGGCGGTCTTGGTAGCGCTCGGTCAAGGACTGTGTCATGGTCGCCTCCGCATATTTGATCGCGTCGCGGATAATTTAACCTGTTTGGTTCCGGCTTTGCCGGCTTAGGTATCCCGCAATTGTGTGAGTCTCGTTTTCGTGAGTCTTGTTTTCATCGGCTTGGCCCAAGCAACGTCCGGGTGAAGCTCATCGCCCGCGTGAGGTCGCAAACCCGCAAACCGTGCCGGCAATGACCCGCTCCCGCCCGACGCTGCCGGCGAACTGATCGATGCGCTCCGCGACGAGCGCGGGGTGCTCCACCTGGCAGACACAGTGCGACACGACACCGGGAACCAGAACCTTGTCATCCGAGTGCCCGCTGGTGCGATCATCTCGATCGATTGGGTTAAGAGGTCGACTTAATGGATAATCCCCGGTCATGAGACTTGCGAGCTTCGAGGCACTGGTCAAGGCGCTGGATTCGGCAAAGGTGCGTTACCTCGTCGCGGGCGGGTTGGCGGTCAATGCGTACGGTTATTTGCGTTTCACGAAAGACGTGGATTTCGTAATCCAACTGAGCGCCGCCAATGTGGAAACAGCTTTCGCGGCTATGCTTACGGCGGGCTATCGTCCTTCCGTGCCGATAACGGCAGAGCAATTCTCGCAATCGGGATAGGGGCAAGCCTCGCGGCTTCCCCCTCCCA
>CAMDKM010000096.1 GCA_945900965.1 Bordetella parapertussis
ATTCCCACCAGTGCCTATCCAACGCCTGCTGCGCGGCCCCAAAACTCGGTGCTGGACAACAGCAAATTCCGGGAACAGTTTGGGCTATCGCTGCCGGACTGGAAAGTGGGCCTGGCGTTGTGCCTGGAAGAACTGCAGGTGAACGGTGAACGGTGAACAGTGATCGGTGAACAGTGAATGGTGAGGCGAGAGGCGCAAGGTTCCAGGGCTTTACATTCTTGACCTCTGACCCCTCACGCTTTTCACTGTTTACCGATCACTGTTCACCGTTTACCGATTACCATTCACTGTTCACCGATCACCGCCCTTAGTTCACCGTTCACGCCCTCCTGTAGTCGTCTTCGATCCGCACGATATCGTCTTCGCCGAGGTAGCTGCCCGACTGCACTTCGATCATGTGCAGGGGCACCTTGCCGATGTTTTCCAGCCGATGTTTTGTCCCCAGGGGGATGTAGGTCGATTCGTTTTCGGATACCAGAAAGGACTCTTCGCCGCGCGTTACGCGGGCGGTGCCCGAGACCACGATCCAGTGCTCCGCCCGGTGATGGTGCAATTGCAGGGAAAGTTTGGAGCCCGGTTTGACCATGATACGTTTGACCTGAAAACGTTCGGCCTGGTCGAGGCCTTCGTAATAGCCCCAGGGACGGTACACCCGCTTGTGGACCAGATACTCGTCGCGGTTTTTTGACTTCAGCGCGTCAACAATCTTCTTGACGTCCTGAGAGCGGTCCTTGTGTGCCACCAGCACCGCGTCGGCGGTTTCCACGATGATGAGATTCTCGACGCCGATCGCGGCCACCAACCGGCTGTCCGCGCGCACATAACAGCCGCGCATATCGTGGGCATGCACGTCGCCGAGGGTGACGTTGCCTTCGGCATCCGGATTTCCCGCCTGCCACAGGGAAGTCCACGAACCGATGTCGCTCCAGCCGATGTCCGCTTCGACCACCACCGCATCGCGGGTCTTTTCCATCACCGCGTAATCGATCGATTCGGAGGGTGAGGCCAGAAACGAAGTCTCGTCGAGCCGGGTGAAGTCCAGATCGCGACTGCTCTTGTCCCAGGATGCACGCGCTGCCTTCAGCAGGTCCGGGCGGAACTGTTCGAGTTCCTGCAAATAGCGACTGGCCTTGAACACGAACATGCCGCTGTTCCAGTAGAAGCGTCCGCTGGAAACAAACTCCCTGGCGCGTTCGGCATCGGGCTTTTCCACGAAGCGCGCCACCCGATAGCAGCCTGCCAGGCCGTCCATGGCAACTCCCCGCTCGATGTACCCATAACCGGTTTCGGGCTCATGGCCAACAATGCCGAAAGTGACCAGATGGCCCTTTTCTGCCGCGGCGACAGCCTTGGTTATGGACGCATGAAACTGCGGGAGGTTTCGAATCAAATGGTCGGCGGGCAACACCATCATCACCCCGTCGGCATTTTGCGAGGCCACCGACAGCGCGGCCACTGCCACGGCGGGCGCGGTGTTGCGGGCGGCCGGTTCGAGAATCTGGGCGGCCGGCCTGACGGAAATTTCGCGCAACTGTTCGGCGGCCAGAAAGCGGTGATCGTTGCTGCAAACGATGACGGGCGGCTGCAGAGCCGGTAGGCCATTGAGCCTCAGAAGGGTTTCCTGGAGCATGGTCCGGGTGCTTACCAGGGGCAAAAACTGCTTGGGCAGCAGGGTTCTGGACAAAGGCCAAAGCCGGCTGCCGGCGCCGCCGCTCAGAACAACGGGATATATCATGTGGGATCCTGGAGGTTTTATTGCGATGGGTGACTGGTCGAATTGTAATTAGCTGAGTGTGGCTTTTCGATATGTAACAAATCGCATAGAATCCTTGCGTTTACATTCCCACGACGAAAGATTGGATGAGTATACCTAACCGAGTTTCCAGGTTCGATGAATAAGGTCGCTCTGATTACCGGCATCACCGGGCAGGACGGCGCCTATCTGGCCGAGTTTCTGCTCGGCAAGGGCTATGAAGTGCACGGGATCAAACGGCGCACCTCCTTGTTCAACACCGACCGCATAGATCACCTCTACCAGGATCCCCACGTCAGTGCCCGTAAATTCATTCTGCACTACGGGGACATGACCGATTCGAGCAGCCTGGTTCATGTCATCCAGAAGGTCCAGCCGGATGAAATCTACAATCTGGCGGCACAAAGCCACGTGGCCGTGTCCTTCGAAGAGCCCGAATATACCGCCAATTCCGATGCCCTCGGGGCGTTGCGAATCCTGGAAGCCATTCGCATCCTCGGGCTGACCCGCAAGACGCGTTTTTATCAGGCTTCGACCTCGGAGCTCTACGGCCTGGTGCAGGAAACCCCGCAGAAGGAAACGACCCCCTTCTACCCGCGCTCGCCCTATGGCGTGGCCAAGCTCTACGCCTATTGGATCACGGTCAACTACCGCGAAGCCTACGGCATGTTTGCGTGTAACGGCATCCTGTTCAATCACGAATCCCCGATTCGCGGCGAGACTTTTGTCACGCGCAAGATCACCCGCGCCCTGGCCCGCATCAAACTCGGACTGCAGGATTGCCTGTTTCTCGGCAACATGAATTCGCTGCGCGACTGGGGCCATGCCAGGGATTATGTCGAGGCGCAATGGCTGATGCTGCAACAGGAAAAGCCGGAAGATTTTGTCATCGCCACCGGCGAGCAGCACAGCGTGCGCGATTTTGTCAACGTGGCCGCGGCGAGGCTCGGCATGACGCTGAAATGGTCAGGCCAAGGCGTTGACGAAAAAGCCGTCGATGCCTCTGGCAAAACGGTGGTTGCGGTCGATCCGCGCTACTTCCGTCCCGCCGAGGTCGAAACGCTGCTTGGCGACCCGACCAAGGCAAAAACCAAGCTGGGCTGGTCAGCCAAAGTAAGCTTTGAAAAACTAGTCGAAGAAATGGTCGTCGAAGATTTGAAGGCTGCCGAACGGGACGAGCTCGTCAAGCGCCACGGCCATCGGCCGTATGATTACCACGAGTGATCGGGTAAAGAGTGATTGAGTGATTGGGTAAAGAGTGATTAAGTGATTGGGTAAAGAGTGATTGAGTGATTGGGAAAATAGCGACGGTGAGGCCACATTATAATCTGCAGGCGTGGAAAGCGGCGATGGCTTTGGTAAAGGATGTCTATGTCCTGACTCGGGAGTTTCCGAAAGAAGAGCTCTACGGACTCGTGAGCCAGATGCGCACGGCGGCTGTTTCCATTCCCAGCAATCTTGCGGAGGGCGCAGCAAGAAATGGAGCGAAGGAGTTTGTGCAGTTTCTGGGCGTCGCCAAGGGGTCGCTGAGTGAGCTCGAGACGCAATTGTTGATTTCCGCCGAACTTGGCTACCTTGGCCGCGAAGATGCCATCTTTGGAAAGTTGGAAGAGGTTTCACGACTGATCGCAGGACTGCAAAAAAGCCTGCGGACCGGAACTTCAGCGCGCGCGGCTTCCCAATCACTCAATCACTCAATCACTCAATCACCCAATTACTTAATCACTCAATCCCC
>CAMDKM010000097.1 GCA_945900965.1 Bordetella parapertussis
TTTTTAATCAGTTTTTATCCCTATTCCTGCTTTCGCAACGCGAGAAGTTTCATTTGGCGAGCGAAGGCGGCGCACAACCAAACATTTCGAAGGTCAAGATTGTGGGAACGGCATTTCCCCTCCCACCCCTAGCCGAGCAACACCGCATCGTCGCCAAAGTCGATGAACTCATGGCCCTGTGCGACCGGCTGGAAGCAGCAAGAGCGGAACGGGAGGCCACCCGCGACCGGCTGGCGGCATCCAGCCTCGCCCGCCTCAACGCGCCCGATCCCGAAACCTTTCAGGACGACGCCCGCTTCGTGCTCAACGCTCTGCTAGCCCTCACCACGCGCCCCGACCAGATCAAGCAAATACGCCAGACCATTCTCAACCTTGCAGTGCGGGGAAAGCTGGTGCCGCAGAATCGGAAGGATGAGTCGATAATAAATCCACTGCGCAAGGCAATGGCTCGCCGCGCCGCATTGGTCAAGGCGAAGAAGGTTCGAGCTAAAAAGATCGATGACTTCGACGATTTGGCAGCTGACACCAACTTACCTTCAAGCTGGACTCTCGAACGCCTTGGAAATCTCGTCGATCCCGAGCATACGATTTCCTACGGGGTGCTGGTTCCTGGCAATGAAATACCGGGAGGGATACCGTTTGTTCGGGCACAAGATTTGGCTCTGTCTGGTCATCCTGCTCGACCAAACAAGACAATCGATCCAGAAATCGAAAAGGCATACGCGCGGACTAGGCTGCGCGGCGGGGAAATTCTTGTTTGCGGAGTTGGCAGTATCGGCAAACTCGGAGTTGTTCCGCAGTCGTGGGCGGGCGCTAACATTGCTCGTGCTGTTGCGAGAATCCTGCCGATCGCAGAGATTTCGCGGGAGTATTTGCTGATAGTTTTGCGCGGTGAACCTGTGCAGTCATATTTCACTGTGACGACTAGGACGCTTGCACAACCAACCTTGAACGTAGGTCTAATTGAGCAGACACCAATCCCGCTTCCACCCCTCGCCGAACAACACCGCATTGTCGCTAAAGTCGATGAACTCATGGCCCTCTGCGATCAACTGCAGACCAGCCTGACCGATACCGCCGCCACCCGCCGCCGCCTGCTTGACGCGCTGCTCGCAGAGGCGCTGGAACCAGTTGAAGTCCGGGAAATGGAGGCGGTGGAGTGAGTCCAATAGCGAAGCCTGTGGACTGCCCGTATCGTGAGTACTCGGGGCCAGCCCCGAGGGTCGACTTACATCGGTTTCGCGCATTGCACCAAGAAGGGCAGCGTCTAGTCACAAGTTGGTTCGAGCGAGCTTATCAGGCGCGGGAAGATGAAGGCGAATGCTTCGAGGCTTTCATCTTTGCGTGGTTTGCCGTGAATGGTTGGGCGGCTTGTGTGACGGGAAAGGACCGCGACGCCGATTACATCCGTGCGTTGGAGCGATGCCAAGACCTCCAAGATCGATTTGATACCCTGCTTGCGACGGACACTGGGTTCTCGCAATCCGCTGATGCTTTCCATTCCCTCTGGCCGATCTTCAAGGCGCAAGATATTCGTCGCGGCAGGCATCATGTGCCTGCGAATCTTGGCAGGGCGGGAATCATTCAGCATTATTTCGGGGAAGGACTTCGTGTATATGCGCCGGGATGCTGGAGTGACCATCAAGCAGTCGGGGAGCCGGTGCCGCTTGATTGGCCACATACGCTGGCGGCAATCTACCGAGTGCGCTGCAACTTGTTTCATGGCGAGAAGTCAGCTCATTCTGAGATGGACCGAATTATTGTGCTTGCGGCCTACAGGGTGCTTATAGGTTTCTTTCGTGGTGCGCGGATTCTTTGACATGGATGCCGATTCCCTGATCCGCTTGGCGGCTTTCGAGCATGTCCGAAAGTTGGGGGAAATCCACGACCATCTGACGGCGAGCGAGTTGAAGCCCGGCTTTGTTTTTCAAGGCCAACGCATCCCGCTCATCAATCCGCAGCGCGGGATTTTCAAGCCGCAACAAATGCGGTTCCTGCTCTCGATCAAGACCGTATTTCCGAAACCGGGTGCCAAGATCTGGTATGACGACCAGCGCAAGGTTCATCGCCAGATTTTCGAGGGCGACGAGATGGTGGACTACGCCTTCATGGGGCAGAACCCGGATGCAGCGGACAACCGCTGGCTCCGGGAAGCATATGAGAATCGGATTCCGATCATCTACTTTCTCGGAATCGCCCCCGGCCGCTATCAAGCCATGTTACCGGCGTTCATTTCCGGGTGGGACGCCAAGGCATTGAAGGCTCGCGTGGCGTTCGGCGTGCCGGATCAGGAGGTGCTCGTGCCGCCGGAGAACGCCCTCGAACGCCGTTACGCGCTGCGAGCGGTGAAGCAACGCCTGCATCAGGCATCGTTTCGCGAAGCCGTTATCACCGCCTACAACGGCCGATGTGCGCTGTCAGGTTTGCCGGAAGCGTTGTTGCTCGACGCCGCGCACATCATTTCTGACAAGGACGAGAAGCTCGGCCAGCCGGTGGTGCCCAATGGCATCCCGCTCTCGAAAATTCATCATGCCGCGTTCGATGCACACTTGATCGGCATAGACCCGGACTACAAGTTGCACGTCGCTGACCGCCTTTTGGTTCAGAAGGACGGGCCGATGCTCGAAGCCCTGAAGCGGCTGAACGGTGAAATGATCCATTTGCCGGGTCGCGCCAAGGACCGCCCGGATCGGGACCGGCTTGCGCAGCGTTATGAACGGTTCAAGGCGGCAGCCTGACATGAGCGCATTTGCCCGATATATCGGAATAGACTATTCCGGTGCCGAGACCCCGATGGCCAGCCTAAAAGGCCTGCGTGTCTACATGGCAGAGGGCAATCACTCGCCGATTGAAGTATTGCCGCCGCCATCGCCGCGCAAATACTGGACCCGGCGCGGGATTGCAGAATGGCTTGTAGCGCGGTTGGGAGAGGACACAGCCACACTTGTCGGAATCGACCACGGATTCTCGTTTCCGCTGCGCTATTTCGAGGTTCACCATCTGCCGCCTGATTGGCACGAGTTTCTTGATGATTTTCAACGGCACTGGCCAACCGACGAGGACATTTACGTCGATTTCGTTCGTGACGGGATACGGGGAAACGGCGCGGCCCGGATGGGGAACTCTCGCTGGCGTCGCCTGACCGAGGAGCGTTCGGGTGGTGCGAAGTCGGTTTTTCATTTTGATGTGCAGGGTTCGGTCGCGAAATCCACCCACGCAGGCATCCCTTGGCTACGCTACATTCGTGACCAACTTGGCAAGCGCGTTCACTTCTGGCCGTTTGACGGGTGGGACATTCCGGCCGGGCATTCAGCTATTGCCGAAGCCTATCCGGCCCTTTGGAGTCGTAATTTCGCGGTGGAAGATCGCACTCCCGATCAACATGACGCCTTCAGCATTGTCGCTTGGATCTCCCGAGCCGACCGGAACGGCCGTCTTGC
>CAMDKM010000098.1 GCA_945900965.1 Bordetella parapertussis
AACGCCAACAGGGCCCAAATCGCCCGCTTTGGGTGCGCACAACTTCGCAACACAGCGGGGACTGGCGGAATTTTCGCGGGCTTGACCCTTTGGCGGGCGGGGGATACGTTGCCAATTCGCGAAAAAGGGTGTTTAAATTTCCTATACGCATGTCGGTTTCACAGCCCGCAGTTGATACCCGACGCGCGGAAAGTGCACATGGACTGTTCCAGCGCGCGCGTCGCTGCGACGCAGGCTGTAACGCGTGCGGGTCGCAGCAACCAGTTCGCCTTCGGTCGGCTCCAGGCCGAAGCTTTCAGCGGTTACAGTGACGCGGCTTCCGAGCGCGATGCCGTGATCGTCCTGGAATACCTCTTTCTCAACGCCGGCCGGCTTGGATTGCGCCGCCACGGCGATTGCGGCCAGAGCGTCGGACTGCTCCATGCTGCCCTGCCCGAAGGCTGCCATGCGGTCCATCCAGGCGGAGAGGCCGGGCGTGGCATCGAAAATGCCGGCCAGCGGCGGGATGCGCTTGGTAAACCAGAGCGCGTGGTAGCAGGAAAAATCGGCCAGGCTGGGCTGCTGGCCCATCACATAGGGTTGATTATCTACTATGCTCGCAATCCGGCGCAGATACGACTTATAGGTTGAGGTCGCATCGCCCGGGTGCATGCGGTTCGCACCGGCGCGCATTTTGGCGCGGTCCTCGCCGAATGCTTTGGCGACTTCGGGTGCGTCGCTCTGGAAAATAAATGCGGCACCAGCCGGACTGAAGCTATAGCCCATCGCCGCCCAGAACAATGTGGAGTCCGCCCACTGCGCGACGATTCTGACCGCGCCGTTGCTGCCTTGCGGATAGAGGCTGGGCGACGGCTGGCGATGCTCCAGCACGTCGCAGATAAGCGCTGTGTCGCAATAAATGTCCGCACCGATTTGCAGCACCGGAGTGCGCCGGTAGCCGCCCGTCAGCGCCACCACATCGGGCTTGGGCATCATGCGCGGGATAATGACCGACTTCCATGTCAGTTTTTTGTAGCCGAGGACCAGGCGGATTTTTTCGGCAAACGGCGACAGGGGGTAATGATGCAGGATCAAATCAGACATGGCGGGTCCTTTCAGCGTATGGCTGGCATGCGCGCGCAAAATTTCACGCGCGGCCCTGGGCGAAAACTCAGTCTCGGCGCAGGTCCGAAGTTGGGAACTTTAACACTTGTCGGCGGCAGGGGCCGCGGCCCTGCGTCTTGGTAGCTCGCCTTGAACGGAATCACGCCGCGCACGCCGATGCGCCGGTTGGGCACTTCGCCCTTGTATCTCGGAATCACATGTATGTGCGCGTGCAAGACCTCTTGCTGCTCGCTCACAGCACCGCGGGCCATGCAAGAAACAAGACTTGAACCCTCGTGTTCAGTTTGACCTCTGGTGTTCGGTTGGAAACACAGTTAGGGGCTCGTATTAAGTGTGCCCATGAACCTATCGCGTGCTGTCTTTGTTTCGTAGTGTGCGTATGCTTTGCTCACCGGACAACAACACGACCTGGCCTTCGCCGTCTTGCGCGAGTGCCCAGCGCTCCAAGAGCAGCCCGATCTCCTGCTCACGCCCGACCAGTGGCGTCAGTCCTTCCTGGGTCGCCGCCTCGAAGCGGCTGGCCGCGTCGCTCACGCCCACAATGCGATACGCATGCGCGGGCTGGGCGATGCCCTTCAGCGTCTGCTCGCCCAAATCCTCGTAGGTGAAGCTGCCGCCGGCCAGTCGGTGCACCCGCTCGCTCACCACGATGCTGCCGGGCTGAGCGATGCCTTGAAGACGAGAAGCCAGGTTCATCGTTTCGCCCACCGCACCTTTTTCAGCGGAAGACACCACGACCAAGCCGGTGGCGACGCCGATGCGCACCGCCAGCTTCCCGGCATCAGAAACGTCGAGCGTGGACAAAGCTTCGATGATCTCGAGCCCAGCGCGGATAGCCCGCTCCGCTTCGCCTTCGTGCGCGAGCGGATAGCCGAAGAACGCGACGATGCCATCGCCGAGTCTTTGAAAGACGTAGCCCTCGTAGCGGGTGATGCACACCGCGCAGGCGTCCTCGTAGCTGCGGATGATGCCTTGCAGAACTTCGGGATCGACCCGGTTGGCCAGTTCGGTGAAGCCCACCATGTCGCAGAACAGCACGGTGAGCTGGCGGCGTTCGCCCTCGTGCACTGGAGCCACAGCTTGGGTGGCTGACTTATCAGTCGGAATCTCCTGCGTCGTCTCTTTCAGCGAGGCACTAGCGCGCAGGAGAAGCTTGCGGTCACCCAGAGCCGTTACGCCCAGGTCCCGAAGATCCTGATCCGCCAAGTCGCGGGCTATATCCAGATCAATACGGTTCTGTTCGAAGGCGTCCGCGAATTGCCCGAATCCAAGCCCTGCAAGCCATTGACGAACGGGGCTCACGAGATCCTCTAACTGCCTGCGGCGGAGCTTTCGGGATCCGACAATTTCGTAGCAGTTGCCGGGCTCTCGGTGCGAAGTTGCAAGATAGCCTCTCGCATTATCTCGGCCTGTCGTATTTTTTCGGGCCAGGCCAAATCCGCTCTACGACGCTGCCACAGCGCCTGGTTTTGAAAGTTCACTTGCATATCAGTCATCGATGAATCTTTCCTCGAATCGATTCCAAGCCTCTGTCAAACCATGTTTCAACGCCAGGGCGGCGATCTGACCACGCGTGACATGAGGCGACTCCAGCAGGGCCAGTATGCGGGCGAAGTCTTTCCCCCGGCCCGCGCTCAAGGCAATTACTGCGAGGTAGTCCGCCGTAATTACACGCAAGGGTACGCCATCAAAATCGACGACTTCGGCTCGCTCCATGGCCTCGTTGGTCAGCGGGCTGAATACTGGCATGAATTGAACCGGCCAGGCACCCACACGAATAGCGTCTCCCTCCGCCGAAAACCCCAGCTTGGCGCAGTAAGCGTAGATATCCGCCAGCACGTCCAACTTGCCTGGCACTGGGACGGCGATCAGCACATCGGCATCCAACGTCGCCACCGCCTCGGTGTATCGCATCTGCGCCATGGCGCCGAAGAGCGCGTAGTTCTTGATTACGCCTGCGGCCTGCATGCCATTGAGAAGTTGAGCAACCTGTTTCATGCGCGAAGTATGAGGCAAAGCTGACGCGATTGGGCGTGCTCATCATCGGAAAAAGTATCGTGCTGCACCGGAATACTCACCCGCCAACGCCGTTAGTAGGGTCAGGTCTTGACATCACGTTTTTTCCCGACTAATCTCCGCGTATGTCCCGCCCACTGCGTCTGGAATATCCCGGTGCGCTATATCACATCACCGCTCGCGGCAACGCGCAGGCCGCGATTTTCTTGAGCGATGCCGACAGAGAAATGTTTTTGTCCGGCTTAGGCGAAGCGGTAGAGCGATTTGGTTGGCT
>CAMDKM010000099.1 GCA_945900965.1 Bordetella parapertussis
AGCTTGTCCATGACCCCGCCCATGATGCGCTCGAACATCGGCACCTCGGGTTCTTCCTCCATCAGCGCGGCACAAAATCCGAAGTCCACAGGAACCCACGCCGCCCCCCGTGAACACGCGGCAGTAGGCAAAAAATACCAACCGGAGACTTGGTTGGTGTTTTTTAAATGGTGGAGGTGGCGGGAGTCGAACCCGCGACCCGCAAGGCCGCGTCAGTGCTGGACTTTGAGCATTTTCTGTTAGGTCCATTTCTTGGAAATACCCCCAACAATACCCCCATCATGATCGGATGTTGTTGCACGCGGACCGCTCCGTCACGCCGCTTGCGATAAACCCCGCAACCGTCGCGCCGTCGCTACGCCTGCGCGGGCTCGATAGCCGCGAGCGCGCATTGAGCAGCGCGCTGGCTCTCGGGCGTCGTTCGCCACGCTGCGCAATGAAATCGCCGCCGACGCCCAAGTCAGCCTGGCTGAAGCCGGTCGCGCGCTCGCAGCGTTGCCCGCGGCGATCACCACCAGCATGAGAAAAGGCGGCATCGTTAGCTTCTACGGCTTTGGCCGCTTTTACGTCGGCCGGCGATCCGCGCGCAGCTGGCGCAACCCGCGCACCGGGGCGAGCATCCTGATCCGCGCCGCCAGGGTGCCGCGTTTCCGCGCCTCGAAGGCGGGCAATGCCGGCGGTAAGTTCAGCGCGGGGGAGGGGTTGAGGGCAGCGGTGAATTGAAATGGGATTTTTTTGACGCTGCCAAGCCTCGTCAATGAACGTAAGCACCGCCTCTACCGCCGATGGTAATTAGATCGATGCGGCGAACTTCCTTGATGGGCTGGTAGATAAGCCGATAATCACCCAAACGGTATCGCCAACACCCAGACAGTTCTCCAGTTAGTGGCTTTACGGTATCGCCCCTTACCTCCATCGGGCTCTTGCAAATTTCAGTAATCGCGTCTAACACCCTCCCTCTCATTGACTTGTCAAGATTCTTGACCGATTTTCGAAAATTGTTGGTCATGTGGAATCCCCAATCGTCTCGGGCTGCCGCAGGCACGGCAATACTAAATCTGGTGCTATTCGGGTTCTCTACCTCGTCAGGCGGTTCGTCACTTGGCCGAACGCCGCTAATCTCAACTTCTTCCGTGTCATGGCTTTGCCAAAGACGGTCTATGCGATTGGCAACGTACTCTGCTGGAAACCTGTTGAAGGGACCAGCCGGGCTTTCCTCAACGGGCGTCTCCGCAACTTCAACGAGGTAGTCAATTAGGGCGCGCCGCGCTTCTTTATCAAGGTCTCCTGCGCTTTCCTCAACCGACTTTTCAATCTTTTGTTTGAAAAGTTGCTGCCGGTGCTTTTCCCGTCTGAATCGAAGGTAATCACCTACACGCTTCAGCGCTCCGTTAACACCCAAAATAATGCCGACCGGCCAGACTAGGGCAGCCAGTAATCCTCCGATGATTCCTGCGCTCTCAGAATAATTTTCAGAATATTTGGCAATCCGACTCAGGGGATCACGACTGGATCGAACATAAATCAATATCGCAGCTATTCCTGCAATGGCGAGATACCCCCAAACAAATGAAGAAACACTCATGGGCTACTCACCGCGTTGCAACCCCAAACTTGCATACGCTTGGCCTGCAAAAGATTCGACGTCCCGGCAACTATCAGCCAGACGTTTTAGCCGCAGCCCGTGTGGGTCCCACTGATCGACCTGCTTTTTCTGATGTCGATATTGATGAAAACGGTGCCAGATGAAGTGAAGAATTTGAAGCCAGGGCAGCTGCACGACCAAAGGAAGATCGTTCGCAAGTTGTTCATCCCGATCCCGGCCGACTGCGATCAAGCGGATGCGAAGTCCCTCAGCCTGGTGGTGTCCGGCCTGGTAAATGTCCGTCGCCGCGGCGTGGATATTTACTTGGGGGAGGCAGCCAATTGCCGCGAGGACGCGGTGTACATTCCTGCAGTCTTCACGCGTCCATGGGCCATTCAGGGTGCAGGGCTGGTTGGTTTTAACTTCGACTATGGCGATTTCAATCAGGTTTGAGGAAAGGGAAAGTCCATCAATGTCGTCAACCATCGGCTGATCCGGATGGTCCAATAAGAACTCGGCGCGGTGCGGGAAGCGAACGGCTAGCAGATCTGCATCGGTCCGCTGGGCCCCGCGCCCTCTCGGATGGACAACAAAGTTTTCGATCTGAAGAAAGCCGTTCAGCCGGAAATACCAGTAGGCGACTTTCTCTGGGGAGAGGCGAGGCCCATCTCCTTGGCGTCGTTCCGCCAACGGGGTCACGCAGCGGCCCTCAGTTGACGATTGGAGAAAGCCGATTCGCTCACGTAACAATTTCCACAAATCCAATCAGTTCAGACGAATAGCTCCCATCTCCATTTGCAGCGCCCTTTTGCTTCAGCTCACGCTGCAACGTTGGCTCTACGGCACGCGAGAAGAGGTCAAGCCGCTGTTCGGGCGAAAACTTCGGCTCGGTTGTGGCCGATTGCAGGAAGAGCTCGCATTGGCGCTCCACTGTAGGCACCCGTGTGCCATCCTGCTTGACCGCAATTGGCTGCACGACAACGCGGCGCTCGCCCTTACCGACTGACACCTCGACCATCCAGAATGACAGCAGTACGGGTTCCTTCATATCACCTGCGACGGCAATGCCGATTTCTTCGGGTGGCACACTGCGCCATCGGCCGAGTTCTTCCTGCATCATGGGATGGTCCAGCCCCATCAATTCCAAATCGTCGCTACCCGTGGCAGTGTCACGGTTCAGCGTGAACCGAGTTCTTCGAGCACCGTCAACGGTCACAAGATCGTAGGTTTCATCATCAACCTTTACCAGCCGCTGCTGTCGATCCGCAACCGCTGCCGACAGGAAGCGCACCAGTCGTTGCAAGCCTGACGACACGTCCGAGAATGGCTTGTAGTCATCGAGGCTGAAGCCGTTCAGGTCCTGGAACAGATCGAACACGACCTGCCGCGCTTCGCGCGAATTGGACAGGGCCGCCTCAAGCTCCACCTGTGTGCGCTTCAGTTCGGGGTCGGACAGTGCTTCCTGATACAGGCGGTCGTAGTTGAGCCGCTCGGACAACTGCCCAAGGATTTGTGCGCGAAGGTCTTCCGCTACATTTCCCTGATCATCGACCTTGCCGACGGTTCTGGCGATCTCCGTCAGTTTCTCGTCGAGTAGAAGATAAATTCGCCCCTCGATGGTGTCTGACAGCACAAGGTTATAGACCTGCGCCGTGTGGTTCTGTCCATAGCGGTGGATGCGGCCGATACGCTGCTCTATGTCCATCGGATTCCACGGCAGGTCGAAGTTGAACAGAATTCGTGCAAATTGCAGATTGATGCCTTCTCGGCCAGCCGCGGTACA
>CAMDKM010000100.1 GCA_945900965.1 Bordetella parapertussis
GAAGGCTTCAACCCCAACACCACCGACAGCGTCTGTCGCAATCGCCGATACACCGCGATGCCTTCCGCGGACCGTCCGGTCGCGGCATGGCAGCGCATCACGCCTTGATAGAACTCCTCGGCCAGTTCGTCGGCTTCAATGCCACGCCGATAACAGGCCAGTGCCAGATCCCAGGTACCACTTTCCTCCAGTTTCTGACCCATGGCCGACACAAGGCGCGCCAACTGGTCACGCAGTTTCAGCCGCGCAACAATGATCGTTCGATCATCTTCGTCCGCAGGAAGCAAGGCGCCCTTGTAAAGCTCCAGCGCGTGATGACCCAGACGGGCTGCCGCTTTTTGACTCTCGCCACCCGCCTCCACCATCTCGACCATATCGGCAAACGCCCAAGCGTCCACCCAGCATAGTTCGCGGTTCAGGCTGATGTGTTCGTCCCGCACGATTACCGCGTCAGTTTGCCCAAGGAGTTTACGCAGTCGAACCAGGCACACCTCTAACGCTTTGCGGCCCGCATCGCCCTTGTCGTCCGTCCAGAGCGTATCGACCAGCCTGGCACTGGGCACAGGTTTGCCACCGCCGGCCACGATTGCTTTCAGCACTGATAACACGCGCCGCGGCGCCTTGCCGGAAAACTCCAATGTCTGCCCATCGCATTCGATATCAAATCGCCCAAGAGCGTGGATCCGAACCGGCCAGGGCCACATTTCCGGCGCGTCTAACGGCGGTCGGATGCGCAGCCGCCGGATCACGTCGGTGACGTAGTCCTTCTCCACGCCGAGCCGCAATGCTTCGGCGAGCATCGTTCCAGCCACGACTGAATAACGCGTCATCTGTGGGTAGTGGAAATCCCGGCTGCGAGCAAATGTTATGGCTTCCTTGATCAGATTTCGGCCACGCTCCGGATCACCGTGAATCAGGGCCGCATAGGCCTCGAGGTATCGCGCCTGGCACTCCATGAAATCGAAACAAGTGCCCGCGATCATGCGGCGCAATCGCGACAAGCTGATATCAAGGAGATCCAATTTCCCGAGCACCGCCAAGGCCGTGGCTTCGCGTTCGACATTCATGATTTCGATGTAAGGCATTCCCACCGCCGTGGCCAATTCGGTCGCGCGGCGGCTAAGGTCGAAGACGGCTGCGTAATTGCCGTTGAGGCACTCAACATCTGCGCGCGTGTACGCAACGGAAAACACATCCATGGGGCGATCCGAGGCTGCCAGACCAGCCATTCTTTCGTGCCACTTTCGGGCTTGGCGAAGGTCTCCTAGATACGCCAGGCAGTACATGCGGTAGGTTCCGAGCAGCAGAAAAGTTCGACGCATGCCCTGCAGGCCGTGCGCCTCGCCCAGAGCCACGGCATGATCGAACGCATCGAGTCCAGCCTCGTACTGGCCAACGATGTTAAGGTAATACCCCTTGCGCAGATGCCACCAAAGGCTGTTAAACGGCGTCAGTTCCGGGTGATCCATCAACCGGTCGGCGCAGACCACGGCGATTTTTCCCCGTTCCATATCGCTGGCGATATTGCAGTAACTCAGCAGGATCATCGCCATCGAGACCTTGCTGTTGACGTCCATTTCCTCGTCCAGCATTTCGGTGACTCGTTCTACCGCGCGGGGAAGCCGCTTGTGATCCGGCGCCGCATAGACCATGCCGACCAGTACGCTCGTGTAGATTCTTCTCTCCGCACCCGGGTCGGCCGAGAACTGCATCCGATCCAGCAGCAGATCGAGGGTATCCACCCAGCGGCGCATCGGCCGGAAGTCCGACCACTCGAATACGTAACTGTCGATAACGCCCGAAGCCGAAAGGGCCTGTCCAATAGCCTCACCGGAAGCGGCAAACAGACCGAATGCCCGTTCGAGATGGTTTCGCGCCTGTCGTTGCTCGACAGGGATAAGCGAGGTGCCGAGCCAGTAGCGCAACCACGGCGCATCCTCCAGAATTTCATTGGGCAGGGCGAGCACCCAGTCGCGCAGAGTTTGCCCACGGCCCAGCGCAAGCAATGTCTGCGCGTGACGCTCGATCAGCCTTTTCGCCGCCGCCCAGTCGGCCGAGTTCTGAAACAACTGAA
This sequence comes from Bordetella parapertussis, assembly GCA_945900965.1. Classification (GTDB taxonomy): domain Bacteria; phylum Pseudomonadota; class Gammaproteobacteria; order Burkholderiales; family JACQAP01; genus JACQAP01. The sequence goes on from CAMDKM010000100.1 coordinate 2,075, forward strand.
ATGCGTCGTCCAGATCAACCCGCGCCTCGAGCAATCGGCCCGCCTTGCGCTCCGTTTCCCGCAGCGCCTCGATGGTAACAATCGAGTCCGCCTTGTTGCGGAGAAACGATCGAAATAGTGCGTGGTACCAGTAAATCGGCTCGTTTCCGGGACGCCGGTGGGTGAACAGGTGGCGTTTATAGAGGTCTTCCAGTATGTCCGACGCCCGCGAATTGCCGGTGAGATCAAGGGCAAGAGAAACCGGAACCTGTGTCAAAACAGCCGTCGAGACCAGGAACTCGCGTGTCGGCAACGGCAGGCGTTCGAAAATCTGCGTCGCAAAATAATTGAAGATCGATTCGCGTTCGGTCGGCAACATCTCGGATGCGCCGTCGCGAACCCGGTAGTTGTCGAGCATGAGCGTCAGGCCCGCGGCCCAACCATCGCTTTCTTCCTGCAAACGAATCGCTTCCGCCTCCACGATGCCGATGACTCGACTATCGATGATTGCGCGCGTTTCCTCGATATCCAACCTGAGGTCGTCCCAATCGAGGAATCCGACGTTTTCGTTGGCGATCAGTCGCGCATAACTCTCGGGCGGATCGCGTCGGCTGATGGCTACCATTACACTACCGGAAGGTATTTCCGCGATCGCCTGCGCCACCAGTTCATGAAACAACTGGCCGGACTCGACTTCCTGATAATTGTCCAGCACGACTACCGAGTCCGCAGGCAAGAGACCGAAGAGCGCGCGAAAGTAACGGCGCGCAAAACCTTCGAGGTCGTGCAGGTACTCCGGCGTCAATAATGGAAGCAGATGCCGCTTCTTGCCGCTAAAGGGTTTGGCCGCCTCGCCGAGGTAATAGAAGAAGGTGGCAAGATCGACGTCGCCTGGATCGACCTGGTACCAGATACCCTCCATGGCGCGGGCATCGAGCCAGGTTGCCACGACAGTGGTCTTGCCGGCGCCCGGCGGACCGACGATGCAAATTGCCGGCTTGCGCGCGCGAAAATTATCGAGCCGCGCAAACAGTCGTCCACGATTCACGGCCTCGTGCAATCGCGGTCGGGTGAGTTTGGCCAGTGTATTCGAGTGTTTGTGCATTGAAGAGAATTCGATTTCAATCCGACGAGGCGACTCAGGAGCTCGGCCCGGCGCTTTCATCGCGCAACAATTGCACCAACTGTTCCGTCCGGGTCGAAGGCTTCAACCCCAACACCACCGACAGCGTCTGTCGCAATCGCCGATACACCGCGATGCCTTCCGCGGACCGTCCGGTCGCGGCATGGCAGCGCATCA
>CAMDKM010000101.1 GCA_945900965.1 Bordetella parapertussis
CCCTTCTTAGCTAAACTCAGCCTCACCATGGAAACCGTAAACATTCACGAAGCCAAGACACAGCTTTCGCGGCTGATTGAGCGCGTAAAAGCTGGCGAAGAAGTCGTAATCGCGAAGGCTGGCAAGCCGGTTGCACGGTTGGTGGCGGCAGACCCGGCAGGTACTGCGCGCAAACCCGGCTCGCTCAAAGGGCGGATACGTATCGGCCCGGACTTCAACGCGCCGCTGCCAGAGGAGGTAATAGCGCTCTTTTCAGGTCGCGAAGCGAGCCGATGAGGCTGCTCGCGGACACCCATCTGCTGCTCTGGTGGTTGGCCGGCGGTGTCGGACTCCCGAAGCGCGTGCGGGCATTTTTGGCTGACACGTCGAATCAAGTATATTTCAGCGCAGCAAGCATCTGGGAAGTTTCCATCAAGGCAGCGCTCGGAAAGATCGAGGCCGATCCGAGCGAAATGCTGGTCGCACTTCGCTCGGGGGGATTCGAAGAGCTGCCGATATCGGGCCGGCATGCGTCAGCAGTAATGCGACTGCCGGACCATCATCGAGATCCGTTTGATCGAATGCTGGTTGTGCAGAGTATGGTTGAGTCTCTCGTTCTGCTGACCGACGATCGCATGCTCTCGCAGTACGGGGCTACCGTCATTGTGGCGAGCTGAATCGTGCGTGACGTGCCGCCTCTATATCAGAAGTCGTCGATAATGGATAAGGAACATTTCGATCAACTGATGAAGGCAGTCTGCCAGATGAGCCGGCATATGGCGGGCAAGGTTGTGCCTGGCGTAAAGACGACCGTAAAGACGACCGAATTGCCCGAGCCCAACATTCGCGCGATTCACAAGGCAGCACAAATCAGCCAGTCGCAGTTCGCCAGGCTCCTTGGCGTAAACCTGCGCACGCTGCAAAATTTGGAACACCAAGGTACAGGGCCATCCGGTCCGGCGCGGGTGCTGCTCAAAATTGTGGCGTCCCACCCAAAGTCGCAGATCGAGGCGCTGAATGCCTGAATTGCTCCGAATGCAGGTCTGTCGACGCGCCGTGTCCGCTAAGGATTTTATGATTTCAGCTTACTGTTCACCGTTTACCGATCACCGTACGCGGCAGTTTGCCCGTTCACCATTAACCGTTCGCCGTTCACTGGCGCGTCGATAAATGAAGCTCGACGCGCGAATTTACGTCGCGGGCCACCGTGGCCTGGTCGGGTCGGCGATCATGCGCCACCTTCAAGCGGCGGGTTACACCAGGATCATCACCCGAACGCATGCCGAACTCGATTTGACGGATGCGCGCGCCGTGGCCGATTTCTTCGGCGAGCAACGGCCCGAATACGTATTTCTAGCGGCGGCCAAGGTCGGAGGCATCCTGGCCAATGACACCTTCCCGGCCGAATTTATCCGGGAAAACCTGGCGATTCAGACCAACGTTATTCATGAAGCCTGGCGCGTTGGCGTCAAGCGATTACTGTTCCTGGGATCGTCCTGCATCTATCCACGCGATTGCCCGCAACCGATCAAGGAAGAATATCTCCTTACCGGTCCGCTGGAGTCGACCAACCGCCCCTATGCCATTGCCAAGATCGCGGGGATTGAAATGTGCTCGTCCTACAATCGCCAGTACGGGACCCATTTTCTGGCGGCAATGCCTACCAATCTCTACGGGCCCGGGGACAACTACGATCTGCAAAACTCCCACGTTCTTCCCGCCCTCATTCGCAAGATGCACGAGGCGAAAGAGCGCCGCAATCCGGAGGTCATCGTATGGGGAACAGGCAAGCCGCGAAGAGAGTTCCTTTATAGCGACGACATGGCGGACGCTTGCTTGGAGCTAATGAAATTGGACGACGGACTCTTTAACACCCAGGCAACGCAATATCCACCATTGCTCAATGTCGGATGCGGCGAAGATGTAACCATAAAGGAATTGGCCACATTGGTAGCGAAAATAGTCGGCTTTGAGGGCGCGTTGAAATTCGACACGTCCAAACCCGACGGTACCCCGCGCAAGCTTCTCGACGTTGGCAGGCTGTTTTCCCTGGGTTGGCGTCCGGCAACCCCACTTGAGGCCGGCATCAGAGCCGCGTATCTCGACTTCCTTCAGCGCCTGCCGGTAACGGCCTAAGGCCCCCTCCAAAAATTCTAAATACTCCTTCTCCCTCTGGGAGAAGGTTGGGACGAGGGAATGACAATCAATGAGTTACTTCCCTCACCCTAGCCCTCTCCCGGGGGGGGACTTTTAGAGATGCCCCTAAGCCGATTCTCACTAAGCCGATTCTCCACTTGATATTGTCGGCGTTTGCCGGTCTAATGTGCTTGCTGTTCAATCATTGAACATGAGCCGATGCTGACGGACGAATACCGATACCGCATTCTCAAGCTTCTTGAAACCAACCCGACTGCCAGCCAGCGCGACATCGCGCGTGAGCTGGGTGTCAGTCTCGGGCGGGTCAATTTCTGCCTGCAGGCCTTGATGGAGAAAGGCCTGGTCAAGGTAAACAACTTTCGGAATAACGAAAGCAAGCGGGCCTACCTGTATTACCTCACCCCGAAAGGCATGAAGGAAAAGGCGAAAGTCACTGTCCGGTTCCTGAAGGTCAAGCTCGATGAATACGAGAGCTTGAAGCGCGAAGTGGAAGAGCTGCATCGCGAGGCGAAAAGAATTTCCCGATCGTCGAAAGTTAAAAGTGTTCAGTAGCAGATATGAAATAGTCATTGGGACCGGCTTTACGAGGTGGCGCTACAGGGTCGGCCTTTGGCTGTTTCATGAATTCCTATATTTCCTTGCTTGACGGCATCTTCCTTCTCGTTGTATGCAGAATGAATCGCACACGACCGAGCTGAGCCTGCGGATTTCCGCCGGTTATACTGTGGACGAAATTCACAACGCTGGCGGCACTCTTTGTCGAGCGATGGCCAATTGCTCTGCGGTCCATGACAAATGACGCAATCTCCAGGGGATTTTTTGTGAGTACCGAGACCTATTACGGCCTGCCACCCAAGGTTGAGTTCTGCAAAAACTGCGTTATCTCGAATCAGCGACCAAGCTCCACCATCGAGTTCGGAAGCGACAAGAACGACAAGAAATCCACCATCGCTTTCAAGGAAGGGATTTGTTCGGCCTGTGCCTTCGCCTTCGAGAAGGACGGCAATATCGACTGGCAGGAGCGCGAAGATTGTCTGCGTGAACTGCTGTGCCGCTTCAAACGCAACGATGGCCGTTACGACGTGGTGGTTCCGGGAAGTGGCGGCAAGGACAGCGCCTATACAGCCCATGTGCTG
>CAMDKM010000102.1 GCA_945900965.1 Bordetella parapertussis
CATCGGTTCCGGCCACTTGTCGCGCGCGGCAAAAACTTCCGGCTTGATGCGCCCGATCTCGACCCAGCGTTGCAGCATGGTCGGCCAGTATTCCACCGGGACCATCGGGCCCGGATAGTGGCTCAACCCCATCCCGATTATTTCAGCCATGGCGACTCTCCTCTTCGATTCTGCCGATGCATTACCGCGCTTGAATTCCAGCAGCGAAATCAATTTAACAGGCAAGCTATGATGATAGCGCCGACCGCACATGGCAGGGTAGCAAAGGAAGAAAAATGACGAGTCCCTACCGTATCGATGTGCATCATCACCCCTCGCCCCCGAGCTATATCAGCTCAAGATCCGATCGGGATCGCGCCTACCCGCCGCAACTGAACTGGACTCTCGCCAAGTCACTGGAAGACATGGACCGCGGCCTTGTTGCCACCGCCATGTTGTCCCTGCCGCATTCGGTGCAGATCTGGCCGGGCGACATCCAGGAAGGACGACGACTGGCGCGTGAGTGGAACGAATACATGGCGAAAATGGCAGTCGACCATCCCGGCCGCTTCGGCGTGTTCGCCGCGCTGCCCATACTCGACATCGAGGGCAGTCTTCGCGAATTGGAATACGCCCTCGACACGCTTGGCGCCGATGGCGTTTGCCTGATGACCAACATCGGCGACAAATGGCTGGGCGACACCCACTACGCGCCGGTATTCGAGGAGATGAACCGGCGCGGCACGGTGGTCTACACACACCCGGTGGCGCCGGAATGCTGCCGCGGCATCCTCGCCGAATTCAACGACTCCGTGATCGAATACGGCACCGACACCACGCGCGCGATCGCTAAGCTTTTATTCAGCGGCTCGGCGGCACGTTATCCGAAAATTCAGTTCATGTTTTCGCACGGCGGCGGCACCATGCCGTTTCTGGCCGGTCGATTCCTGCAGAACATCCGCGGCCATCCCGTACCCGACAAACTGCCACGCGGCGTGCTGCCCGAACTCGAGCGCTTCTATTACGACGTGGCGCAATCCGCCTATCCCGCCAACATCGCGGCATTGCGGCACATCGTGAGCACCACGCAGATTCTTTTTGGCACCGATTTTCCCTACGGCAGCGCCGAGGGACATGCGCGCAACCTGGCGGGCTGCGGGCTGTGCGGCGCCGATGTACGGGCTATCGAGTGCGAGAACGCGTGGCGATTGTTTCCGCGTTTTGATCCGAGGAGTTGAGGGCATGGGAGATCCTGGTGCATGCCTACCTCGATGTGGACCCGAGTAAGCCGGTTCGCATCGTGGTGGGATTTACGCCAGGGGGAGGGCCGGATATCACCGCGCGCTAGATAGCAACAAAGCTCACCTCGCTTTCGTCAACTAACCTTATAGGTTAGTATTGTCGCCATGGAAAAGCGCAAGCCACACTACGGTCTGGCGGGCGTGAAAATCGCAGTAAAGAAGCGTGGCGCGGATGCCTTTACCGCCACCGCTTTGATCGGCGCTCAAGCAATGGGCCTCGACGCAGTACAGGCCGTCAATGTGGTGTGTTCTATGACGATGACCGATTTTTTCAAGAGTATGACGACCCACGCATCAAGCCAAATCTGGCAGGACGTGTATCACCCTATCGCGCCGAATGGCAAGGTAGCTTACGTCAAGGTGACGCTGCGTGTAGACGATTCTATCGTGATTCAGTTTAAGGAGAAGTGAAATGGCGCGTGAATGCCTGAACTGCGGAAAAGGAATTCTTCGGCATGCCGTCAAGGATGTGCCGTATGAATACAAGGGTCACACAACTGCAGTATCCAAAGTTGCAGGCTGGCATTGTCCTCATTGCCGAGAAGTAGAGTTCGACCCGGGCGAAGGTAAGCGATTCGCCGAGACAATAAAGCGCATTGCTGCGCAGATCGATATCCAGGAAGCTGCCGAACTGGCGCGCATTCGCAAAAAGTTGAAGCTCACCCAACTGGAGGCCGCTCGAATCACTGGCGGCGGTCCGAATGCCTTTTCACGCTATGAAAGGGGCAAGGCCCGTCCGCTACCTGCCGTGACAAATCTATTTCGGCTTCTTGATCGACATCCGGAACTGCTGGACGAACTGGAGAGTTGATCCCACTTGATCTTCGTGGCAACAAACTGTCATCACCATCCTGCACTCATGTTTGCGCTGGTGCGCGTGGCTGAGTTGCGCATGACTATCACCAATCGCGAGCGCGCCGGCAAGGCACTGGCACTACATGGAGCGGGGCTTGCGAATCCGGCTGTTGAATTTTTGCAGCGGTCAATTTAACAGCAGCCTGCTGTTGAATTCGAAATTTGTACTCGATGAAGAATTTCCGCATGAACTGAAGGTTGCTCACTGAGAATCCCTGGCCGAACTCCGCGGTCACGCGTGCGGAAAGCGCCTTGAGCAGTTCCTGCCCATACCCAACCAGCAGTCTGACTATCGATGTTGGCCGAGCAAGCAAAGGCCGGCGCCGAAAAAATCATCACCAAGAATGGCGAGAGTTATGTCGCCCTGATCGATGCCCGCAGACTGGACTACTACCATCTGCTGGAACGCGAGCGAATTCACCTGCTTCTGATCGAAGATGCACGCAAGGGACTGGAAGACATCAAAGCGGGGCGGGTGCATGACGCCGACAAAGCCATCGCGAAGCTACAGCAACGCCGCAAGGCCAAGTCAGCGACTGCCGCCCGATCAGCCAAGCAGCGTGACTGACCGGCGCGACCGGGTCGAGCTGACCGCCAGCTTCCTTGAACGGCTCGATGCAATTGAGGAATTTCTAGCCGCCGCGGACGCGCATTTCGCCTACGACGACTTGTTGGCCGAATTGCGCGCGGTCGTTATTCCCAACCTGCGTCGATTCCCCCGTATGGGGCGGCGCTACCTTGAGCAGCCACCCCAATCAGCCGAAGCACTGACTGTACTTGCTCAGCTGCCGGCTGGCGCGGCAGATGCGCTGCGTGAATATCTTTCTGGCGATTACCTGATCCTCTATACGAATGGCACTTACTTTAGCCATCATTGATGACCGTGGAGTTGAATGAGCCGTCGCGCTGCGGCGCGAGGGACTTTCAGCCATGGGTAAGGTTTGGGCCGTCGTTTGCGCATGCGCGGTTCGATGCGTC
>CAMDKM010000103.1 GCA_945900965.1 Bordetella parapertussis
AATAAAACGATCAACCTTGGCCATGGCCGTCAAAAGTTCCAGCCCGGTTGCAGGGGTGTTTCGTCAGTCGAGTCGTGCAAGCTCGGTATGGCGGAGAAGTTCCAGGCGTGCCCACAGTGGGCGGGCATGTTCGAGGAATGTGCCCAGCAGGCTCGAGGTGATCGGCGGGCCTGGCGGCATGGCCAGCCGCATCGGATCCTGATGAACACCGCGAATGCGAAATTCATAATGCAGGTGCGGACCTGTGGCCAGCCCGCTGCTGCCGACGAAACCGATAATCTCCCCCTGCGCAACGCGCTTGCCTTTTTTCAGTCCCAAGGCGAATCCGGACAAATGCGCATACAGCGTTTCATTGCCATTCGGGTGGCGTACCGCCACCACATTTCCGTAGCCGTTTTTTTGCCCTGTGAAGTTTACCCATCCGTCTGCCGTCACACGAACCCGTGTACCGGTGGGCGCTCGATAGTCGACACCCTTATGTGCGCGCCAGGATTGCAGAATGGGATGAAACCTGGATTGCGTAAACCCCGAGGTGACCCGGGAAAATTCGATCGGGGAGCGGAGAAATGCGCGACGCACATTGCGGCCCTCGGGCGTGTAATAGCCATTGCGCCCATTGTTGTCGCGGAAAAAAACCGCGCGATAGGTCTTGCCTTGATTGACGAATTCGGCTGCCAGGACGCGCCCAAATCCCATCGCTTCACCGTCGGTCCCCAGCGTTTCGAAAACCAGCGAAAAACGGTCGCCCACCCTCAAGTCCCGATGAAAATCGATATCGCCGGAAAACATCTCGGCTAATTGAATAGCCACCGATTCGGGAATTCCCGCAGCATCCGTGGCCGCAAACAATGAAGTTTCGATTTCGCCCGAGGCCTGTATTTGCCCTACTTCGGTTGCGGGCACTTCCTCCGAGGCCGAGAACTCGGCGCCGGATCGCGCGATCTGCAGCCGGCGGCCATTCGCATTAACGTAACTGAGTGACTCCAATTTCCCGTTGCCAAACGTCACCGCGCGAATGCTGCGGCCCGGTATGAGCTGATATAAGGAGCGGACGTCTTTCGCCTGAAGCAGGTAGGCAAGCGCTTCGCCGTCCTTCACGCTCAGGCGCGTCATGACCGATGTGATGGTATCGCCGCGCTGAATACGCTCCTCGCGCCAGAATCGCGCCTGCGTGTCGGCATCGGTCGCCGCCGGGAGTGCAAGGGAAATTTCTTCGACCACGTGCTTCAATTCGATGGGCTCGGGAACGGTATCCGGAGCGATGCCGAATGCCGCTACTACGCCAAAAAAAGGCAAGGAGCAGAGTACCAATGGCCATATATGGCGTGCCGATTTTGCTTCCGGTGCCGCCTTCTGAGCTAGAATCTCTTCTTTCATCAATAACATGCGTCTTTTTGGTGTTGGAATTGGCGCGGAGATTAACAGAATCCGCCGCGAGACGGTACACGAGGCCTGCAACTAGTGTTCCAGGGTGCCGGACGGCGGAATACCCGGAAATCGCGACCGATCCACCCCCCCAATACCCCGTAACCCATGAACATTCAGGAACAACTCGAAATCTTCAAGCGCGGCTGCGACGAACTGCTGGTTGAACAGGAGCTGGTCGACAAGCTGAAATCGGCAAGACCGCTGCGTATCAAGGCAGGCTTCGACCCTACCGCGCCGGATTTGCATCTGGGACACACCGTATTGATCAATAAAATGCGGCAACTGCAGGATATTGGGCATCACGTCCTGTTTCTGATCGGCGATTTCACCGGAATGATTGGCGACCCCACCGGCAAGAACGCCACTCGGCCACCGTTGTCGCGCGAGCAGATCGCCGAAAATGCCCGTACCTATCAGACGCAGGTATTCAAGATTCTCGACCGCGATCGCACCGAGGTTTGCTTCAATTCGACCTGGATGGACAAGCTGGGGTCGGCCGACATGATCAAACTGGCGGCGACCCACACCGTGGCGCGGATGCTGGAGCGTGATGATTTTGGCAAGCGGTATCGAGGCAATCAGCCGATCGCCATTCACGAATTCCTTTATCCGCTGGTCCAGGGCTACGACTCGGTGGCCATGCGTGCCGATCTGGAACTGGGGGGCACGGACCAGAAGTTCAATTTATTGATGGGCAGGGAATTGCAGAAGCATTTCGGACAGGCGCCGCAGTGCATTCTCACCATGCCTCTTCTGGAGGGCATCGGGGGCGGGGACAAGATGTCCAAGTCATTGGGCAATTATGTGGGGATCGCGGAAAGCCCGGAGCAGATTTTTGGCAAACTCATGTCGGTGTCCGACGAGTTGATGTGGCGTTACATCGAGTTGTTGTCGTTTGAGTCGCTGGCCACCATCGGCAAATGGAAACAAGAGGTCAACGATGGACGCAATCCCCGCGATATCAAAGTTGGATTTGCCCAGGAAATCGTGACCCGATTTCATGACAGCCAGTCGGCCGTTCGGGCGCTGGCCGATTTTGAGTCGCGATTCAGCCAGGGCGGGGTACCGGACGATATATCCGAAGTTGCCTTTTCCACCGAGGGGGGAGCCATGCCGCTTGCCCAGATATTGAAGCAGGCCGGGCTGACAGCCAGCACCTCCGAAGCGTTTCGAATGATCGAACAAGGCGGGGTCAGGCTCAACGGTGAAAAAGTCAGCGATAAGGCATTGGCCCTGTCCGCCGGCGGCCCGCATGTGCTTCAAGTGGGTAAGCGCAAATTCGCCCGGGTCATGCTGTCCTGAGCGTAATCCCGGCTATTTTCCCCATCCTCGATTCGGATTGCCGATCCCGCCCTAAATTCCTGAAAAGAAAGTGTTGACCGCGAAAGCTCGATCCGTATAATGCGCCCTTCGCCGGAAACGGCCGCCGGAAATTTCGGCACTGTTCTTTAAAAACATAGACAACCGATGCGTGTGGGTGCTTTGTGGTACTGGGGCGCTGCGCGGGGTTAGGTAATGGGTTATCGCCCGGTTCTTTTATCTTTTGGGATAGAAGGACGCCTGTCCTGTGATAGAGGCTTTGAGAGTATTGGAA